>CAXSCE010000015.1:0-75279 GCA_964236545.1 uncultured Bryocella sp. | reverse complement strand
ACGCGAGAGAAGGCCGCCAAGGCTAACGCCAAAGCCGCAAAGGCCAACGCCAAAGCTGTCACAGCGCAAGACAAAGCAACAAACGCCGCACAGCAAACGCAGCCACATTAAGGACAGTGAAGAATTAAGACAGTGAAAAAGTGAGTGAGTGACCAGTGAAGTGGGACAGTAAGGGCAAATCATGCGGGCAAAGGGGAAGAATGAACTATCCAGCGTGGATCAAACATTCCCTACCGTCGCTCAGCTTCACGGCTTCCCCTCACTCTTCACTGCTCACTTTCACTTTTCACTACTTCCCTCTTCACTGATCACTGCTCACTGCTCACCCCTTCACTCCTCACTCCTCACTCTTCACTCTTCCCATAGCAGCTATAAGCCACCACGGGCCATCTTCCACCAAAGGGCCGCAGCACCGAAGCACCTCAAACCCCATTTCGTGTAGCGACGCGGCCCAGGATGGGGATTTCGGCTACACGGATTGGGTTACCTTCGTGCGAAAGAAAAGTGTTGGAAAACCTCTTTACGGCGATATTCTAAAAGTCGCCACGTTGGCAGGTTTGGAGGTGTTTTCCATTGGCAGAAGTTCGTGTTCAGGAGGGTGAGCCCCTTGAAAATGCACTGCGGCGCTTCAAGCGCAAGGTGCAGACCGAGGACATCATCAAAGAGGTGAAGCGTCACTCCTTCTATCTGAAGCCAGGCGAAAAGCGCCGCGTCAAAGAGGCACTCGCACGCAAGCGGAATCGCAAGAAGGTTCGCAAGGAACAGGAGTAAGCCCGGCCGCCGTTCTTTCCACGGGAAGCATGTCGGCGGATGCGGTCAAGCGCTGTTTACGCAATACGGAACACCGAAGGGGGAGCTCACCGGCTCCCTCTTCGTTCGGTTAAAGGCCTCCGGTAACGGTACGAAACGTTCCGAGGCTGTCTTCGGGCCCTTGTTACAAAGTTGTACAGGCTGGGCTGCGGCACAGGGTTCCCTTGCGGGACAGGGTGCCACGGCACAGCTTCAACTCCGTAGATTTGGGAGAGGGTGCCATGGAATTCATGGATCGCATACTGAAGTGCTCCGATTGCGGAAGCGACTTTATCTTCACCGCGGGTGAACAGCTGTTCTTCTTCGACCGCCAGTTCAAAAACGACCCCAAACGCTGCAAGCTGTGCAAAGCCAAACGGGCCGGCCTGGGACGCGTCGCGGATGGTCCCGCGGAGGCGATCGCTGCATTGCCGCTGTCGCGCACCGAGACCCGCACCGAATGCTCCGCCTGCGGGATCGAAACCACCGTTCCTTTCAAACCGACCCAGGGCCGGCCCGTATTCTGCCGCTCCTGCTTCCAGCTGAAGAAGTTGCCTTCTGTCCTCGACCCGGTCGCCGCCCTGGGAAGCGGTATTTCTTCTCGCTCCCCCTCGCTCCACGCCGCAACCCCGGCAGCCACCATGGAAGGCATCGCCGAGCTACCCGCGGCAGCCCTGGGCACCCCGGAACTTCCCCCCGGCCGGGAACTCGGCATGGCTCTGGAGGTATCTGGCGCCTACTGAGTACTCGGTGACCTCAGTACCTGGTGCAGCTTAGCGACTCCACACAGTCGCCCCTGCGGTGTCATACTGTGTGGACGAGCTGGGGGTGGAGAGTCTAGCCCGGTCGCCCCTCTGGGGGTGTAGCCCGGTCCGCCCCTTGCATCAGTCGCCGGTTGCCTCAGCATCGAGTCCAGACCTGCCACATGCTCCTCCTGCGTGACATCTCCGAAGACACGGTCCTCTTTCCGTGGAATAAGCGCACCCTGCATCCTGCGCTCGCCTCCACCGTCCCCGTGGCAGTTGCCCTCGCGCTGGGGCAGTTCACAGGCCATCAGGGCGCCGGCTCCATCGCCGCGGGTGCTGCCTTCACCGTGGGTTTTGCGGTGTTTCACGAAGCCCTCGCCTCCACGCTCCTCAGCATGCTCCTGCTCACGCTGGGGATCGCCTCGGCTACCCTCATAGGCAGCCTGGGCGCCCTTTGGACACCGGTGGTTCTGCTGCTTTGTGTCCTGGCGGCGGTGAACTACGGACTGCTCGCGGGCGTGGGCAACACCTCCGGCTGGATCGGGCAACAGTGCGGCGTCTTTGTCATCGTTTCCAGCTACTTCGCCAACGGTTTGCACTACGCCCTGGGCCGCTCCGGCATGGTGTTGCTCGGCGGCGGCCTGCAGATGCTCACCTTTGCCGCTTGGGAGCGATTGGGACGCCAACCCAAGACGCGCAGTTCCGCCCCACCGCCCCTGCTTCGCCAACTGGGCACACGTTCGGGCCAGCTTTGGCGTGCGCTGCGCTCGGAGCTGCGCTGGGGCACCGACACAACCAGCTATGTGCTCAGACTTCTCATCACCCTGGGCATTACCACGGCCCTGTACCGCACACTGCACTGGCACAACGGCTACTGGGCGCCCATGACGGCTCTGCTGGTTCTGAAACCGAAGTGGGCCAACACCCTCAGCCGCGGCATCGCGCGCTTGGCGGGCACCCTGGTCGGCGCGGGCTTCTGCGCGATGCTGGCCCTGCACCCAGCCCTCCACCACTGGTCTTACTTTCTGCTGATCGTTGCGACGGCCTGGCTCTGCTTTGCCCTCCAGGCCGTCAACTACGCTCTCTTCTCGGGGGTGCTGACCCTGTACACCGTCTTCCTGTTCGCCTTTGGCGGCTTTTCGGAGCGCTCGGCTGCCGATCTGCGCCTGATCAACACCGCCCTCGGCGGCCTCCTGGCCCTTCTGGTCGACTTCATCGCAAAGCAGGTAGGTCCCCTGCTCCATACTGGCGGCCGCACGCCCGCTTCGACCATCCCAACTCCCGCCAACTCGCAAGGCAGCGCTTAAGAGGTCAAACTTCGTACAATAGAGATATCGTGACTCTTGATTTTCTAGGCCAGCTGCAGCGCACCCACGGGTGCGGCGCCCTGCGAACTTCCGACGCCCAAACAGAAGCCGGCACCCTCGTGATCCTTATGGGCTGGGTCAACCGCCGTCGCGACCACGGCGACCTCATTTTCTTCGATCTGCGCGACCGTTCCGGCATCACCCAGGTCGTCTTCGACAAATCCGTCGCCCCCGAAGCGCACGCCAAGGCCGAATCCGCCCGCCCCGAATTCGTCGTCGCCGTTACCGGCACCGTCCGTCGGCGTGAACCCGGCATGGCCAACCCCAAGATGGCCACCGGCGATATCGAACTCGTCGGCAGCACGCTGCTCCTGCTCAACGACGCCAAAACCCCGCCCTTCTCGCCCGCCGAAGACGCCATCAAGGACGAGGAAACCCGCCTCAAATACCGCTACATCGACCTCCGCCGCCCGGAGATGCAGAAGAACTTCGTCGTGCGCTCCAACGTCGCGATGGCGGTCCGCAACTACCTCGTAGATCAAGGTTTCCTCGAAATCGAAACCCCCTTCATGACGCGCTCCACCCCCGAAGGGGCCCGCGACTACCTCGTCCCCAGCCGCGTCCACCCCGGCCACTTCTACGCCCTGCCGCAGTCCCCGCAGATCTTCAAGCAGATCCTCATGATCTCCGGCTTCGATCGCTACTTCCAGATCGCCCGCTGCTTCCGCGACGAAGACCTCCGCGCCGATCGCCAACCCGAGTTCACCCAGATCGACCTGGAAATGACCTTCCCGCAGCAGGAAACGATCTTCGCCGTCGCCGAAGGTTTCCTCCACGCCGCCTTCCGAGCCGCCGGCATTGAGCTCCCCCCCGACCCGTTCACCCGCATGACCTACGATCAGGCCATCGAGCGCTACGGCATCGACAAGCCCGACATGCGCCTCCCCGCCATGGTGAACCTTTCGCAAGAACTCACCCCCGCCCTGCGCGAAACCCTCAAAATCGACCCGGCACTCCCCATCTACGGCTTCACGGTCCCCCGCGCCGCCGCCGGCATGAGCGGCACCCAGAAACGCGCTCTCCTCGACGAAATCCGCCGGACCCTCGGCGACACCGGACTCGACTTCCTCGACCTGACCCGCCTCCGCACCAACGAAGCCTTCACCCCACTCGCCGAAGCCATAGCCGCCAAACTCAACGCCGAACAACTCGTGTTCAGCTCCACCCACCAAACACCGTCATCTCGACCGGAGGGCTCGCAAAGCGAGCCCGCAGCGGAGAGACCCCTGCATTCCGCCGATGCAGCCACCGCCGCCCCAGGCCCCTTCACCCAGGACGACCTCGCCGTCGTCATCACCCCCAAACCCAACACCCCCGCCCGCTGGAACAACGACCCCCACTGGATCCCCAAGCGCGTAGGCCAGCTCCGCCTCGAACTCGCCAGAAAATACGCCGAAAAACACGGCCTCTTCACCCCCACCCACACCGCACGCGACTTCCGCTTCCTCTGGGTCACCGACTTCCCCATGTACGAGTGGAACGAGGACGCCCATCGCTGGGACGCCGCCCACCACCCCTTCACCTCCCCCCACGAGGAAGACATCCGCTCCGGCGCGCTTTACAACGACAAAGGCGCCGTCCGCGCCCTCGCCTACGACATCGTCCTCAACGGCACCGAGCTAGGCTCCGGCTCCATCCGCATCCACCGTAAGGATGTCCAGACCGAAATCTTCCGCACGCTTGGCATGACCACCGAAGAAGCGCATCAGCGCTTCGGTTTCTTTCTCGACGCCCTCGACTACGGCACCCCGCCCCACGGCGGCATCGCCCTCGGCCTCGACCGCATCGTCATGATTCTCGCCGGCGCCGGCTCCCTCCGCGAAGTCATCGCCTTCCCCAAAACCGCCAAAGCCATCGACCTCATGGTCGACGCCCCCTCCCCCGTCACCGACCTCCAGCTCAAAGAACTCAACCTGCGCATCCACCACCGCCCCTAGCCCTGTTTTCCTCCCAATCTAACTCCGCCGTCATCCTGAGCGCAGCGAAGGATCTCTGTATTCCCCCGCGGCTGCTCTACACCTATAGGAAAAGGCCCTAGCCCAACGTTTCTCTTTGTCATTCCCGAAGGGAATCTGCGTTCGCCCAGGCTGAAGTAAAATCGCAAGATCAGGAGGTACGCCATGGCGGCTCTCGCCAAACCCGAACCCTTGCCCATCGGTCTCGTCAAGCAATTCGGCCCCTACGGCCCCGAGTACGAAATCCTCGGCCACGCCGAACCGGAAAACGGCAAAGCACGAGTGCGTATTGTTCTTGTGCGTACCGGGGAAGAAACCACTTACGGCTACGACGCCATGCTGGAAGATCCCGAGGCGCAGTAGCTCTTGTTTGCCATTGCCTTTGACCTCGACACGAATGACACCGAGCGGGCTCACCCCAAAAGCGTGACCCAGGCCTACGCCGACATCCGGAGCACCCTAAAGCGCTTCAGCTTCGACTGGCGCCAAGGCAGCGTCTACACCTGCGACACCGAAGACCTAGGCAACCTCTTTGACGCCCTCGCCGCCCTCAAAGCCCTCCCCTGGTTCCCCGCCGCGGTCCGAGACATCCGCGCCTTCCGCGTAGAGCAATGGTCCGACTTCACCCCACGCCTGAAGCGCTAACCGACCACAGCGCATTGGACCTCAATGGGCCAAAAACCGCTTTCCCTCGGGCGTAACCCCACCATTCATCTTTCTTGTTGTCATCCCGCAGCGCAGCGAAGGGATCTGCTGTTCGACAGCCGCGAGACCCGAAGAAAAAGGCTCACCGCTCCCGTCTCGACCCAGCTCCCCCTTGTCTGTCCTCTCGACCGGAGCGACCACACGAAGCAACCAGGACCGCGCAGTGGAGAGACCTGCTTCCACAGTCATCCCACACAGAAAGGCACGGGCCGCACGGGTAATCCGCGCGAGCCGTCGCCACCCCGCCTACTCACCCGCCAATCTACCCCACCATCGCCTCTGCACTGGTACGCAGGAACTGCGCCACGGCCTCCGGCTGCGAAAGCACCACCAGGTGACTCGCCGCCACCTCCTCCACCCGCGCGCCGAGCCGCTCTACCAGCGCGTGCTGCGTCTTCGGCGCAAGGATGTGGTCCTCCGTCGTGACTAGGTAGGAGCTCGGCTTGCTCTTCCACGCCGGCTTCTCCAGCCGCTCCGCAAACAACCCGCCATGCGTCGGCTTTTGCGTAGTCACCGCGAGGTTCAGCACGCCGCGGTGCAGATCATGCCCCAGCGCCTTCCCCGCAAACTCCGCATTCAGCCACAGGTAGCCCTCCGCATCCGGCGTCAGGTTCAGCTGCTCGGCCGCCGGGTTCATGCTCATAATTGCCCCGAACACCTCGCCCTCGTCCGGCACCAGGGCGCACACATACGCCAGCGCCTTGACCTTCTCATGGTTGCCCGCCGCCGAAACCACCGTCCCCGCATACGAGTGCCCCACCAGCAAAACCGGCCCTTCCACCTGCTCCAGCAGCCGTCTCACGGCCGCCACATCCCCGGCAAACGTCTCCAAAGGAATCTGCGCCGCCCGCACCCCAAACCCCTCATGCGCCAAGGGCATCAACACCTTCGTCCACACACTGGCGTCACACCACGCGCCATGTACCAACACAATCGTCCCCTTACCGCTTCCAGCCATCAGGTCTCCCCCAGAGCCAGCCAACATCCCGGCTCCCAACCTCTTGGATGCCACTATCCCAGCCCCCGCCAACCTCCGCCGCCACCGCTCGGCCACCAACCCTCTACCGCCAACGCTCTACCGCCACCGCTCTGCCACCAACCCTCTACCGCTAGCCCTCTGCTACCAACCCTCCGCTTGTCATCCCGCAGGGATCTGCTTCTGCCCTTGCCCTTGTCTCCGTTTGTTGTCATTCCCGAAGGGAATCTGCGTTCGCCGTTGCCGTTGCCGTTGCCTTTCTTTCTGTCATCCCCGCAGGGAATCTGCTTCTGCCTTGCCGTTTCTGTGATCCCAAACGAAATCCGCATCCGCCCTGCCCTCCCGTCCTCCACACCGAACCCGCGGCCAACCCACAAACCATAGCAATCCAGACACCACCCCCTCGCCTGCCCAAACCCCGACCCTGTACCCTCATCCCAAGCCGATGAGCCCCTTCCCGCTAAAACCCACCCACAAGCCCCTCAAGGCCTACTTCGAAGCCCTCGCCACCTTCTCAAAAAACGGCCACACCACCGAAGGCAACACCCGCTCCGCCTTCGCCGACCTCCTCAAAAAATGCTGCCCCACCTACGGCTGGCACCTCGTCGAGGAGTACCAATTGAAAGGCACCAACAAGAAGCCACTCCGCGCCGACGGCGCCCTAGCCGACGACCTAACCCTCGTCCACGGCCTCTGGGAAGCCAAGGACGCCGACGACGACCTCACCAAAGAAATCAAGCGCAAGCGCGACGCTGGCTCCCCCCTCACCAACATCCTCTTTTGGTCCCCAGCCACGACGTCCTTTACTAAGGTCGCCGTATCGCCTACAACGAATGCGGCCCGACGACACGCAAAAGCAAGACGTCGCCCTTTGTAGACTTCGCTTGCCGGATACTGGGATTCAGCGCCCTGGGATTGCTAGGTTTAGTCTGTCGATAAATAGACATCATTCTGGGATGCTCTTCGAGTGCTCTCGTCAGCAAATCGAATCTTTGCCGCGACCATCGCGGCTCTTCGCAAAGAACGTTCATGGTCACAGGAGGAGTTGGCTCATCGTTGTGGTCTACACCGGACTTACATTGGGGCGATTGAAAGAGGATCAACAAATGTAACACTCGATACGCTCGATCGGATTGCTAAGAGCTTTGGCAGGAGTGCAGCAGAAATGCTGGATGGGAGGAAGCTTGATCAATAAGCTTTCCGCAGCCCTTCTGGAACGTATTTCTGCGGTTACAGGAAAACGACCTAAGACCGTTCTTGATCGAATCGTCGCTAATGGAGGTATCACAACCGACGAACTCAAAGAAATTGGTTATAACCACGCACCACGGGCAGCGGCGGACGTACGGGAGCATGGAATCAGGTTAAAGACGACCATAGTAAGAGATAGCGCAGGTGGCCGTATGGCGCGCTACACCTTCGCTGACGAGCCGCTGGAGCCTCACAAGCAAGGGCGAAGACAATTCCCTAAAAAGCTGCGGCAACAGCTTCTAACTGAGAGCAATGATCGCTGTGATATCTGCAGCGCTGACCACAATCTACAAATCGATCACAAGATTCCTTATGCGATAGCTGGCGAATCGGACAGAAGACAAGTTAATCCTTACCAAGTCTTATGCGGATCATGCAACCGAACTAAGTCGTGGGCCTGCGAACATTGCGAGAATATGACCATCAGGGATCCAGCTATCTGTCATAATTGTTACTGGGCAGATCAATCCGAGTATGAGCACGTCGCTATGCGACAGGAAAGAAGAGTGGATTTGGTTTGGTTTGGTGTCGACACACGTAAATTTGACACTATTCGTCAACGAGCGCGAGCTCACGGCAGAACAGTAGCTGAAGAACTTAGGATGATGATAGATCTATGAGAACAGAATTGTCTGACTACGAAAGTCAGCCAAACATAAGTCGCTAGGAAGGGTACTGTCGGCAAGCTCATGGGAAACGTACAAGGACTCGATAGTTTTTTCAACGGTTCCGTTTAGGGTCGCCTGGCTCGAGCGCCCAACATCCAAGCGCATTTGGTATGCAAGATCGCTGGACAGCGCTTCACCATAAGTACGGTTACCGCTCGATCCGTCATAACTTAGAATGAACGCTACACCTCGGTCATTTAGTTCACGCAAGGAACTAACGATAGCCTCCCGCGAAACTCCTTTAACATATCTACTATCTCGCCCAGAACTCGTACCCTGATATGGGGGATCCAGATACACCAGGTCATCGCGAGTCGCTTGCGCTAATACATTTGTAAAATCTTCTGATCGCACCTCAGTGCGATCTCGCAAAAGGCAACTTGCAGCTAACAATTCTGCTCTCATTAGGTTTGGATTCGTACCTTTTCGCCGCTTATCAGGAGATTGGTTGAATTTACCTGCAGGATTGAACCGAACTGCGTTTTTTACACATCTAGCAAGCAGGTAAAGTAACTTGCAGGGCTCTGCGTCGACATTAAACTCAGCACGAATGTCGTAATACGCATCTACAGGCTTTGCCCTCTCTCGTAACCACAGCGCCTCGTACCCGTCAGAGATTACTGTTGGATCGACAATGACAGATTGCCAAAGATTCGCTAGTGGCTGTAGAGCGTCGCTTATGAGATACCTACCAAATAATCTCCGTGATGCTGATGCAAGAGTGATCGCCGCAGAGCCTGCAAAAGGCTCTATCAATCGTTGGAAACGTTCCCCCGGTACCTGTCTAAGAATCGCTTCAGCAAGGCGTCGCTTGCTTCCTTGGTAGGGGATCGGATGCGGCACAGGGAATCTCACAACTCCAGATTACTGGATCTTCGGCACTTGACCGTCTTTGTCCCTGTTGAATTCAGAGTCGTCTTCCCGATTTGGGACTCGATGCACACTGTCTAATATGGTCCGTCAATGCAGGCCTTATTAGACCCGCTACGCCGCCAACCTTAAGCGCTCCCGCATCCGCACTCACCCGACTACCACGCCTTCGCCCAGGCCGGCAAGCGCCTGATGGAACTTCACATCGACTACGAAAGCAGCCCGAGTACGAGCTCCAGCAGATCGAAAGCGAAACCGCCGAAGTTCTTCCGCGTGACCCGCATGGTGATCAACAAGAAGGACCGCTCCGAGCTCAAGTAAACTGATTTCCTCACCCTCCGCGGCATCCCGCTCGACGTCTACAACTACCGCCTCGGCAACCGCTCCGCTCTCGAGTAGGTGATCGACCAATACCGCGTCACCAATGCCCCCCGCTCCGGCATCACCAACGATCCCAATCGTGTGGACGACCCCCCGGTACATCCTCCGCCTACTCGGCCAAGTCATCACCGTCTCGCTCGAAACCAACCGGATCGTCACCGACCTGCCCACCCTCGGCCTCCCCATGAACCCCTGACGGAAAACCAGGTAAGTCTCTCTTGCACATCTTTACCGTGCAACCGCCTACACTGTTCTCAGTCCTCCCTCAACGAAAGGAACAAGGGGACAAAACGCGCTTCCAGTCCGAATCTAACTCCTACTTTTGGAATACTTTACACAAAGAAGTAGGGGGGGGGAGAGGGGGGGTACGAAGACAATCCAACTTGAGGCTCAACCTCGGATCTCATCCTCACGTCGCCACTTCGCACTCAGTCCATGCAGATGGTCCATGAACTCCCGCATGTCCTCGATCCGCGAGGTGGGGCTGTAGGTCACTTCCGGCACCTTGCCGGCCACAACCGTCCGGCGCACAAAGCCCTCGTCTTCCAGCGTGCGCAGGCGCAGGGTCAGCAGCCGCGGCGAGATGCCGTCGATCTGGCGGCGCATGGCGCCGAAGCGCATGGGCCCCTTGGTGCTCAGCAGCCAGATGATGTGCAGCGTCCAGGGCCGCGTGAGCCACTCCAGCAACCCGCTCATGGGGCAGCCGCTCGGCAGGCCTGCAACGGAAGGAAGCTCCGCAACCGGCGAAGCCGGCAAGGTGATGTGTGTCGCCATGGTCTGATCCTCCCAAGAGCAGCCCGCTGGATTACGAACGCCCTTGGGACGCGGTTACTCCCGAGTGCCTACTCGCCAACCCGCGCCCGCTTACTTATAGTAACTTCTGGACGGCCCGCGGTTGCAGCCGAGCGCCGAACCTTTGAGAGGACTACCAGAATGAAGATTTTGCACATCGATTCCAGCGTCACCGGCGAGGCCTCCGTGAGCCGTCCGCTGACCAAGGCAGCGGCCGAGCAGCTGAAGGGAGCCAATCCAGGGTCCGAGTACGTCTACCGCGACGTGGTCAAGAACACTCTGCGGCACTACACCGCGGTGCTTCGCCAGAATGGCGTGAACCTCGAACAGGTCACCCCGGAGCAGAAGGCCGAGCTCGAAAGCGGCAAGGAGATCCTCGACGAGTTCGTCGGTGCGGACACGATCCTGCTCGGCGCCCCCATGTACAACTTCGGCATCCCCTCGCAGCTCAAGGCCTGGATCGATCTGATCTGTGTCGCGGGCACCACCTTCAAGTACGGCGCCAACGGCCCCGAAGGCCTCTGCGGCGGCAAGAAGGTGATCGTCATCTCCACCCGCGGCGGTCTCTACGGCCCGGGCTCTCCCTTTGAAGCCTTCGATCACCAGCAGAAGTACCTCAAGGATGTCTTCGCCTTCCTCGGCGTCACCGACTTCAAGGTGATCACTGCCGAAGGCGTCGCCTATGGCCCGGAAAAGGCCCAGGCAGCCATGGAGCAGGCCAAAGCACAGATCGCCGAACTGAAGTAAGCCGTCCTGTCCACTCGGGAGGCGGAGGCCCCGTGCGCAGGGCCTCCGCCTTAATGACCGGGGAATGCTCGACGGCTCTTTCCAGCGCCCATCCTTAGCGGTACGCTTGAGCCCATGCGTACGCTTGCGACCATGCGAGTTGTCCTGACCACACTGTTCAGCTGCGTGCTCCCCTGTTCCGCAAAGGCACAGGCCTGCGACAGGGGAACTCTGCCCGAAGCTGCGAAGGCCGTCGCGACGGTGCGCCACGGACTGCACATGGAAACTGTCCGTGAGCTCGATCCCGCCGTGCCCGCCACCATTGCAGCCAAACTCGCGCAATTGAAGAACGCCCTGGCTCAGGCAGCCGAGGCGGCAATGGCCTGCGCCGGCCCCGCGACCACACCGGAAGCCCTGCAAGCCAAGCTGGCTGCTGCACTTCACGCCAACCTCCCTGCCGAAAGTGAAACCGAGCCAGTCACCGCCTCCGGGAAGGACCTCGGCGCTTACGGCTCCGACCTCAACGTGCAGGTATTGCCACTTTCCAATACGCCGCGCTACCTGGAGGTCGATTTCCGCTACAACGTCGAGTGCGGCGACGACCATCTCCTTCTCGTCTATAAACTCGCGGATGGCAGAGCAGAAAACAACGCAGACGGCACCAACTGGCAGCAGGTTCTGCGCTGGGACGCCACCGACTACAAGGAGGTTAGTGATGCCTTCGGTGACTTCATCCTGCTCACGCTCCTTCCCGGCTCTCCGGCAAAACCCAACTGGCGCTTCGTGGTGGCGCACGGTCAACCGGGGTGTTCGGCCAACGACGACCGCAGCCGCTTCGACCTCGATCTGCTCGAGCCGGGTAACAACCCAACCCACCCGCAGGTAGCCTGGCACATGGAACGGTCCTATCGGCGCGCCGACACACCGCGCCTTGGCACCACGGAGGATACCTTGACCTTTGAACTGGTCCCGCCTGCGCCTTCCCCGGGCCTACGCAACCCGAGTGCCCCCAGTCCGACCATCGCTCCCGCGCGACAGATCTACCGCTACCGCGTCAGCAGCGACAACCAGGTTCAGGCGATCGGCACAGCACCTGAACCTGCAACGCCGTCGCGAGCCGTCCCCACGCAGGCTAGTACGCGCTCGCCGCAGTGAGCGTTCCCACCTGTTCCGTCGAAAGCTGCAAATCCACCGCCGCGAACAGCGCCTCCATCTGCTTTGTGCTGGTGGCGCTGGCAATGGGCGCGGTCACCGTGGGCTGCGCGAGCAGCCAGGCCAGCGCGATCGAAGCCTGAGCGTGGCCGGTCTCCCCGCTCACCTGCTCCAACGCCTTCAGAATGCGCATCCCGCGTTCGTTGAAGTACTTCTCCACCCGCGATCCCCGCTTGACACCCTTTGTGTCCTCAATGGACTTGTATTTGCCCGTCAAGAATCCTGAAGCCAGTGAAAAATACGGGATCACCCCCACGTCAAACCGCTCCGCCACGGGCGCAAGATCCTTTTCATAAGCCTCGCGATCGCAGAGGTTGTACTCCGGCTGCAGTGTCGTGTAGCGCGGCAGCCTGTCCCCGGCAGCCAGTTCGATCGCTTCTGTCAGCCGTGGCCCGTTGTAATTCGAAGCCCCTACCGCCCGCACCTTGCCTGACGCGATCAACTCCCCATAGGCTTCGAGCGTCTCCTCGAGCGGCGTCTCCCGGTCATCCGTGTGCGACTGGTACAGATCGATGCGATCCGTTTGCAACCGCCGCAGCGACTCCTCCACCGACTTCAGGATGTACGCCTTCCGCAGGCCTTGGCCGCCGTCCCCCATCTTGAAGCCGACTTTGGTGGCGAGCATGATCTTGTCCCGCTTGCCGCTCCCAGCGAACCACTTACCCAGAATCGTCTCAGACTCGCCGCCCTGGTGCCCGGGCGCCCACACCGAATACACGTTGGCGGTATCGATTGCATCGAAGCCACGATCCGTGAAGGCATCCAGCAGATCGAATGAGGTCTTCTCATCCGCCGTCCACCCAAATACATTGCCGCCCAGCATCAACGGCACGATCTCCAACCCCGATTTCCCCAGCTTGCGCTTTTGCATCCCGCATTCCTCGTAGAGCATGAGATGCGCACGAACCGCATAGGCTCAAGTCATCAGCGCGGCGGGGACAGGTTCAAGTACACGTGCTTGAAACGTTTCCAGGCCTCCGCACGGGTATTCGGCTTCTCCAGGCTGAACCACAACACGATCAGCGCAATGGTCACCACGTGGGAAAGCGCCAACAGCATGGCCAGCCATTCGTAGTTTTTCAAAGCTTCAGCCCTCCGCAACCCTTTCGTTGTACCGCACCGGTTTTGCTCCCCTGGACACCCGCCAGACCGGCTGAAACTAGTTCATCCAGCGCCGGTCGTTCGGATCACGCGGCTTCCCATCAGGATCCACATACCGTCCGCTGTCGTCGAAATGCACCTCCCGGCCCTGCTTTTGCATGTACACGCTGAACTTCTTAGCAGCTCGCCGGCGTCGTGCGCGGATCAGGGCGTTTTTCCAGCCATAGACCGCCTCGTTCGCACCGAACTGCAGGCCGCGCCGCGGCGCAAAGCGCAGAAACAGCCAGCCCGCCAGCGAGTTCGCCAGCACCAGCACGGCATCGAAGCGCTCATGCGAGGCCAGGGCTACGGCCAGGTACACCAGCAAGTAAATAATAGCGATGTACTTTGCCTTGACGCGCAGGATGAAGTTGAAATTCAGCTCCTGATCGGCGTGCAGCGTCGCGAAAACCACCAGCAGCGCCAGCGAAAAGGGCCACAGTCCAGAGGCCTGAGAGGCCGAGGCGATGCCGAGCACGCGTCCCAGCGCCAGAACGCACACCATCGCCAGGACGCCGCCGCCAATCGTCGTCAGGAGGAAAAACTCGCCCATCCAGCGCGAGCCGAGCTCGTCTTCCAGCGCGGAACCGAAAAACCACACCGAAATGGACGCAAACAGCAGCGAGAAGATCGCGCCGTTCACAAAGGGATAGGTGATTAGCTGCCAGATCAGCTTGTACGCCGTAGCCGGGTTGATCGAGAAGAGGCTCGCCGCCAAGTCCGCCCCCTGCCGCAAAAACAGGCCAAGGATGAGCAAGGCGAAGAACACGGCAACCGCGGTCAGGATGATGCGGCGCGTCACCCCTCGAAAGGGCGGCAACGAAACGGTAATGGGTCCGTTGGAGCGAAAAGCCATGAAATCTCCTACCGTGCCGGCAGTGGCGGCACCGGGAGCGAACGGTGTCCGTCGGCCCCGACCGCGCGTACGCCAAACAGCACGTTGTCCTTGCTGACGTCCAGCTTCAGCCGGTTCGCCGTGCCCGCGCTCATCGCGTGCGTCCACAGGGTCTCATCGGTATCGCGCCACACCACTTCATAGGTGGTGCCGGGCGGTGCAAAGGCGCTCGCGCTCCAGGTCAACTCGCTCGAGTTATCCAACCCCTGCGTCAGAATTTTGACCTCCCGCGGCTGGCTGGGCGCCTCTGCCAGCGAGGCCAGGGTCATCGCGTTCATGCGCGCTACATTCGCCACATACTCAAAGTCCACAAATTTCAGGTAGTCGCCATATTCCACGCCGCCTTCCGTGCGCGGCGTCTGGTGCTGGTGGTTGAAGTTTTCGCGCCACTCGGTGAAACGCACGGCGGCAAAGCCTTCCGCGTTGAAGCTGCTGTGGTCGCCTCCCCGCAGATAGCGGTCGCGGCGCAAAATCAGAACCGGGTGAAATGCCGGGGTCACGCCGATATACATCGCGCGTACGCCCCCGCGCGCCGGCGGCCGGAATGTACCCGGCGCGAAGTACGCCGGCGTCAGCTCCGCAATCTCCCGCGCGAGCTCACGCGAGGGGGAATCGTTCTCCTCACCCAGGCCCAGCATCTGCGCCTGCACCTGCGGCGTCGCCGACGAGGGCACACTCTCGGAGAAGATCCGCACCGCGTGCTTGTCCTGGGCCGCGTGGATCTGTCCTGCTGCCGCTCCGGAAGCGCCTGCAACGGCCGTCCCCGGCGTGGTATCGCCGCCCACAATGTCGTTATTCAGCACGGCTTCCAGGGGCCAGCCGTCGCCTTTGGCCAGCTGCGCCAGGTGCCGCGATCCATACAGCCCCTGCTCCTCGCCCGCCACAGCCGCAAATACGATCGTGCCCGGAAACTTCAACTTGCTCAGCACCCGCGCGCTCTCCAGCGACACCGCTACCCCACTCGCGTCGTCGTTTGCGCCCGGCGAGCCCGCCTTTGGGTCCAACACATCTGTCGCGCGCGAGTCATAATGCCCCGTGACAAGCACCCAGGGAACCAGCTTCTCCTCCGTTCCCTTCTGCTCCGCCGTCCCCCGCAGCACCGCGTATACATTCACCAGCCGCGTCGGTTGCGTGATGCGGCTGCGTGGGTCGGTTCCGGCCGGCTCCACAAAATCATCCCGCCGAACCTCCAGGCAGTTCCCGCACGCTGCGGAAATCCTCCGAAACTCACTCTCGATCCAGTCCGCTGCCGGCAGAATACCCTGCCCCGGCGGCAGATCCGTGCTGTTGCTGGAAAGCGTGCTGCGCGTCCCAAAGGACACCAGCTTTGCGATGTCTGCCTGTATGTTCCCCGGCGAGATCGCCGCCAGGGCTGCGGCAATCCGTGGGTCCGGCGCCCCCGCCGGCAACGGAGCATTCCCGCCTTCGGCCAGTGGGGCGGGTTGCGGCGCTCGCGCCTGCCCCTGCACCGACTGCGGCACTCCACAGACACCCAGGGCTACCACATAACCGGCCACAAAGGCCCTTCCAGTTACCCGCCGCATCATCCACCGCATCGTCACATTCTTTCCACGCAACCCAAACGCTCGCCGGTCGAGGCATCCCGCGCCGACGGACGGAGTCACGCCGCTCCCGCTGAACAAAGCCGCCCCGAGCCGCTAACTTCTATCCTACTAAAGCAGGTTCCGGCCAGTTCGTTGATGTCTTGATACGGGCGGGAGCCGGGGCCGCTGTTTTTTTCCGAACCCGGCGCAAACCTTCGGCAACCCTGCATCTCACGAGAAAATTGTGTAGTCGCCGCCGCCCGCGGCAGAAGGAATGCATCATGGCTGTGGTTTGCCCGGAGTGCGATAACCCCCTGGAGATCGATGTGGACGAAGTGGAAGAAGGCGATACGGTCCAGTGCGCCGAATGTGGGACAGACCTGGAAATCGTCTCGGCTGATCCTTTAGAGATCGCTCCTGTCGACACGGAAGGCTACGATGATGAAGATGAGGCCGATCTCCGCCACGGTAGCGATGATGAGGACGAAGACTAATCTCCGTGATTGCCCTTTTTACCCTGTCCCCCACCCCCTTTCCGAGTCTCGCCCCATGAACGACCTATTGGAGTTAATTGCGGCTCTCTCCCTCCCCATGCGCCCACCCAGGCGGCGTTTCGCGGGCAAAGCCGCCGCGTTTCTGCTGCTCGCCGCCCTGCCCTTTGCTCCTGCCGCAAATGCATCCAGGCACCCCCACAAGCCCAAGGCCGTCGTCGAAATCGTGGCTGGGGGCAAGGTCGTGCGGGGCGGGTCGCCTGCCGCCGGGGCGGTCGTCTACCTTGAAAATCCCACCAGCCTGACCATAAAAAGCTATCTCACCGGCCCCGCCGGCGAGTTCCACTTCAACAACATCTCACCGCAGACGGACTACGACGTCTGGGCCGAGCTGAACGGTATCCAATCGAAGCACCGCTTCATCAGCCAATTTTCCAGCCACACCAAATTCGTCTTCACCCTAAAGTTGGAACCCCAAAAACAACACAAACTTTTGGGCATTTTGTAGAACGCAGCAGCCCCCGTACGTGTCGCTGAACGCGCATCGGACAACGGTATGAGCCAACCGACGCGCAACCCTCCCCACTCCCTGGAAAGCACCCCTTCCGAGCCGTCCCCGACCGCCTCCGCGGCCTTTGCGGCCGGCAGGCGTCAGTTCCTCCAGGGTGCCGGCGGCCTGTTGGCGGCAGCCGGTCTCGCCCCTTTGGCCGCCGGGCAAAGCTCAGCAGGTGCCGCCCAGGCCCCGAATGGCGCAAACTACGTTCAGCTTTCGCCCGTCCACGACACCCAGACCGAGGCCTCGGAAAAAGCGCCCGGCCCCTTCCAGGCACCGGACAGGCGTGTCGGCTTTGCAATCGTCGGCCTCGGCCGCCTCTCCATCGACCAGATTCTGCCGGCCTTCGGTTCCAGCAAATACTGCAAACCGGTCGCGCTGGTCTCGGGCGAACCGGACAAGGCGCAGAAGATCGCCGCGCAGTACGGCATCAGGTCCAGCTCCCTTTACAGCTACAACGACTACGACCGCCTCGCGGAAAACCCCGAGGTAAAGGTCATCTACATCGTGCTGCCCAACAGCATGCACCTCGAATACACCCTACGCGGCGCCAAAGCCGGCAAGCACATCCTTTGCGAAAAGCCCATGGCCGTCAGCTCCGCCGAGTGCGAAAAAATGATCGCCGCCTGCAAAGGCGCGAACGTCAAGCTGATGATCGCCTACCGCCAGCAGTATGAGCCCATGAACCGCGAAATCGTGAAAATGGTCAAGTCCGGCAAGCTAGGGCCCCTGCGCAGCTTTCTCGCCACCAACTCGCAAAACCAGGGCGACCCCAGCCAATGGCGGCTCAAGCGCGCCCTCGCCGGCGGCGGCTGCCTGCCCGACGTCGGCGTCTATTGCCTCAACGCCGCGCGCTTCTGGTCCGGCGAAGAACCCACCGAGGTCTTCGGCCAGATCTACCAGCCCACCGGCGACCCGCGCTTTCCGGAGGTCGAAGCCACCTGCAACTTCACCCTGCGCTTCCCCTCCGGCCTGCTCGCCAGCTGCAACAGCGGCTACGCCGCGCACAGCTCGCAATGGGCCCGCCTGGAGGGTGCCGAAAGCTGGGCCGAACTCGCCCCCGCCTTCGCCTACAAGGGCCTAAAGTTGCGCTCGAACAGGCTCATGGACGCCCACAACACCCTACTCGAGCCCACAATCGGCGAAAAAGACCAGTTCGCGCTGGAGATGGACCACATGGCCCTCTGCGTCCTGCGCAACCAGCAACCGCACACCCCCGGCGAAGAGGGCCTCCAGGACCAACGCCTCATGGAAGCCATCTACCAATCCGCCCGCACCGGCCGCGCCATGAAAGTACAACCACCCGCAAACCCCACCCGCGGCCCCGAGCCGGAAGATGCTTAAACCAGCTTTACACACACCATCCGACCCTGGGAAAAGTTCGCTATCCACCCGTGCTCTTCACCTGCGCAAATCATTTGTAACTCTGCCGAAAAGCAGAATCCGCAAGCGCTGTCTTCAAAAATTCATATCCATATGTCCTGAGTAGAGAACTTTTTCATCGCTAGGCGACAAAGCGACTGGTTTTTATAAAACCAAGTTTGGCAACGAACGTGCATTAGCCTCGGAAACGTCATTCATCCTAAGTTCCGGACGGCTATGAGAAAACTGGTCTCAATTGTTCTATTGGCTCCCGCACTCGCCATTTCCAGGGCACAGGTTGTATCCACAAGCGGCGGATCCATTCAAGGCACCATCACCGACGCAAGCGGAGCCGCAGTCCCCAGAGCTTCCATCACAATCCTAGGCACCGACACCGGCTTCACCCGGTCATTGCAGGCGGATGGCGCGGGGTACTACTCCGTGGGCCCCCTAAATCCAGGTGCCTACAAGATCAATGTGACGGCCCCGGGCTTTGAGGGCCTCAGCGTTTCCACTGTGATTCGGGTCGGAACCGCGACACCCGGCTCCTTCAAGCTGACAATAGGTCAGGCCACGGAAACCGTTGAGGTCACCACCGGAGCTGTTCAGCTCAACCGGGATCAAGCGGGTGTCAGTGACGTACTCACATCGCAACAGATCGAAAGCCTTCCCATCAACGGACGAAACTTCCTGGACGTTGCTCAGATCGAGCCTGGCGTTGTCCTTCAGGCTGGCGGGTCCTTTGATCCGACCAAGGCCGGCTACTCCGCGCTCTCTGTATCCGGTGTATCCGGACGTACCACACGCATCCTCCTCGACGGGCAAGACATCACCGATGAAACAGTCGGGACAACCATCTTCAACGTGTCGGAAGGCGCGATTGGCGAGTTTCAACTCAATCGCTCAACGCAGGACGTCTCGGGAGACATTACCTCTACTGGACAGGTGCTGGTCACCACCAAATCCGGCACAAACCAGTTTCACGGTGAAGCGTTCTACAACTTCCAGGACGCTCGAGCGTTGTTTGCGACGGAATTTGCGGAAGCCCCGCCGTTTCAGCGTAACCAGTTCGGCGGTTCGCTCGGCGGCTTCCTGATTAGAGACAAGCTCTTCTTCTTTGGCAATTCCGAGCGCATTAAGCAGGACACCTCTCAACCGGCACAGGTCGGCTCAACCTTTCCGCAGTTCAATGGCTTTTCCATCCCCTCCCCGTACCGCGAAACCTACTCGACCATTCGCCTGGACTACAACGGCCCGCTCGGTGGCCACTACTTCGTTCGCGGCAACTACAACGTGAACTCCATCGCCAGTAACGGTGGGAACGTCTTCGAGGTGTATGCAAACCGGGACAACACCCCCGGCATCGCGGGCGGCGCGGATTACCAGTTCGGCAGATTCACTCACTCGTTCCGTGGAAGCTATGAGAAGTTCCACAATCTGATCTCTGATGATTCAGCTGCGGCACCCATTAACCTGCTGCCGGGAGTCACCTTTCAAAACCTCGCACAAGGTCTTGAGACTGGACCCAATGATCTCGCGCCCCAGGGAACGTTTCAGAGCGACAAGCAATTCCGCTATGACGGCTCCTGGACCAAGGGAACGCACACGGTCCGGTATGGGTATGAGTTGAACTACATTCTAGGTGGCGGCTTTGCTAACTTCTTCGGTATTGGACCTCGTGTCCGCGAAACAGCCGCTACAGTCTTGGCGACCTGCGCCAATCCGGCCGTCACCGGTCCCTGCCCTTCTGATCCGATCAATGGCTATTATTCCAGTTCCATTCGCCTTGGCAACGGCCTCGGCTTCTTTACACAAAATCCCGGCTTTGGTCTGATTGGCGGCGGTGTTCACGATTGGCGCGAAGCGGCCTATATTGCTGACTCCTGGAAAATCACGCCCAACCTAACTATTGTGAGCGGCCTGCGTTGGGGCGTTGACACAGACCGGGCAAACCAGGATCTGCCGACAAATCCCACCCTGGCCCAGTTCCGCAGTGACTTCAACACGCCGGTCCACCAGCCCTATGCCGACTTTAACCCGCAACTCGGCTTGAATTATGGTCTCCCCGGAGGCAAAACGGTGCTTCGAGCAGCCTTCGGCATTTTCCACGAAGGCGATGTCTTCAACAACACAACCAATGCGCGCACCAGCCTTCTTGCAAGTGGTCCGTTTTTTAATTCCGAGTCGATTTGCGGCTCCAATCAGTTGGTTCAGCCTGATGGAACCATCATCACCTCAGCCACGTACAACGGAGTCACGCGTTCCATAGCCCAGATTTGCAAGGGATCGGTTGCAGCCGCTGCACCTTATGTCATTGCACTCCAGAATGAATATCAGCAGAACACGGCCGCCAACACAACATCCCAAAACGGCGGATACATCGGGTTGACCGGTAGCGCCTCAGGCGTATACGCTCCGCCCTACCGTACGCCCTACGCTGAGCAATGGAACTTTGGTATCCAACGGGAGCTCTTCAAAGGGGGCACCCTTGCCGCCGACTACGTACACAACAACACGTTGAAGATCTCTCAGGCCCTGGATGTTAACCATGTGGGAGCGGCCCGGTACCTGAACACAACGGCCGCTCAAAATGCGATCACAAAGACGGTAGCCGGTTTCCCGACCTGCCCTCAGGGTTTCGGTGCAGCTTCGATCAACTGCGCCATCGCGAACGGGGCCACGATTGACAGTTTCGCCCAGAATGGCCTCGATTCCGGCAATCAGTTTCTTTCCGGCTACAGCCCCACATACCAAGGCTACACAGTCAACACCGGAGCGGCGTTCCCCGGGCTAAACCCGAACCTGGGTAGCGGCAACGTACTCCTTCCCATCGGTCGCTCCGGCTACGACGCCTTGCAGGTCGTCTTCCGTGAACAGACCTCTCGCCCGATTCCGGGTATCGAACGTTCAAATTTCCAGGTGTCCTATAACCTTTCCCGCATCGTTTCCTCCTCAGCCGGTGGTTCAGACCAGTTCTTCAGCAACGGCTCCTTCGACAATGACAATCCAAGCGAATACATCGGCCGCGCCAGCTTGGATCGCAAGCACGAAGTCTCCTTCGGTGGCAGCTTCGTGACCAAATACGGCCCGCAGATCGGGCTGATCGGTCACTTCTTCTCCGCCCAACCTGCCAATCTAACGCTGGACGCCTCCGATCCGAACTCCGAAATCTTCACCTCGGACGTAACCGGTGACGGAACGGTCGGCGACCTGGTTCCCGGCACACTTCCCGGTGACTACATGCATCGGGTCAAGCCAGGTACACTCGGCGCCTTCATCCGAAACTACAACAGTACCTACGGCGGTCAATTGAGCCCCGCCGGTAAAGCCCTCGTCAACGCCGGTCTCTTCACTCAGGGCCAGCTCTCTCAACTGGGCGGCGTCCTGCAAACATTTCCCACCCTGCCCCAGGCTTCGGCTCTTGCGCAGCCGGCGTTCCGGCAGGTGGACGCGACATTTGGGTATCCCATCCGCTTCGGGCACTATGTACACACGCTCGGTGAGTCGGCGATGCTCACACCCCAGATCGCGTTCTATAACGTCGCTAACCTAGCCAACTTTGGTGGATCGAGCGGCAATCCCAACGTCGCACCCTATAACGGCGATTTGGGCGCGCAGGCTGCAGGCTACCTCAATGGACCAACCGGGTTCACGGTAATCAACCCTTATCGTGTGACACGGCAATCAGGAACCTACAACCAGGGCGCGCCACGCACTACGGAATTCCAACTTCGGCTTGAATTTTAGTAGCGATTTACGCGCTGGAAGGGCAGGAGCTTCGGCTCCTGCCCTTTTTACCTTGGCAGAGGCGAAGAAGAGGCAAATATAATCACCTCGGACTCTACCGATGCTCCTGCCTTCCCAAATCGAAGCCAAACCGCCCGACGACCGCTTCGCCTTCCTGCACATCGACTTGAACAGCTTCTTCGCCTCGGTCGAGCAACAACTCCACCCCGAATACCGCGGCAAACCCACCGCGGTCGTCGGCACCATGGCCGATACCGGTACCATCATCGCGGCCAGCTATGAGTGCAAGGCGCTCGGGGTCAAAACGCTGACCAAAGTAGGCGAAGCTCGCGCCCGGATCCCTGACATCATCTTCGTCAATGGCTCGCATTCGGTGTATGCGAAGTATTCGCATGACATCGCCGCCGCCATCGAACGCGTCTGCCCCGTCGCGCACACGCCCTCCATCGACGAGATGGTCTGCCAACTCATGGGCCGCGAAGGGGAACCGCCGCGCGCGCGCCAAATCGCTCTCGCCATCAAACAGGCCATCCGGGACGACGTCGGGGAAACCCTGCGCTGCTCGATCGGCATGGCGCCTAACCGCTATCTTGCCAAGATCGCCTCGGACATGCAGAAACCCGATGGCCTGATCGGCCTTTTGCCCAGCCAACTTCCCCGTGCCATCGCTCACCTCGAGCTCCGCGATTTGCCCGGGGTCGGCGCGCGCACCGAAGAGCGCCTGCACAAAAAAGGCATCCGTTCCATGCCCGACCTGCTCGCGCTCGATCGCCCCGCCATGCACAAACTTTGGGACTCCGTCTGGGGCGATCGTCTGTACCATTGGCTGCGCGGCCATGCCACCGGCGACGACGGCGCCCCCGTCCCCAACGAAACACAGAAATCGCTAGGCCACTCCCACGTCCTCGGCCCCACGCACCGCTCCGCCGAAGGCGCCTGGGCCGTCGCCCACAAGCTGCTACATAAGGCCGCTATGCGCCTGCGCATGGAGCACTTCCACGCCGGCACGATCGCCGTCACGATCAAATATTCGCTCACGCGCGAGCAGGCCAACTCGATCCATCTCTCATCTAGACCGGAGCACACAACCCAAAACCTGTCATCCCGACCGGAGTACGCAGCCCAAAACTTGTCATCCCCACCGGAGTACGCAGCCCAACACCCGTCATCTCGACCGGAGCGCGCAAACCAAAACCTGCTATCTCGACCGGAGCACGGAGCGCAAAACCTGTCATCTCGACCGGAGCGCGGAGCGCAACACCTGTCATCTCGACCGGAGCGCGGAGCGCGGAGCGGAGAGACCCCTGTATTCGCCCCCGCCAACCGCAAAGCCAAAGTAAAAAAGCACACCAGCGGCATCACCGAAACCGCCTGGAGCATGGAAGCCCGTTTCCGCCCGTGCCAGGACACCCTCTCGCTGCTCGAAATCCTGCGCGGCGTCTGGTCGCAGCAGCCGTCCGGCCCGGAGCACACCCGGCCCTTTTTTGTCGGCATCACCATGCGCAACCTGATCCCTGAAAGCGAACTCCCGCAAACCCTGTTCGACGAACCAGGCCATCGAAAGGAGCTTGCGGAGACGATGGACAAGCTCAATCTCCGCTTCGGCCACACGGCCGTGCACTTCGCCGGCATGCTTCCGGCGCGCGATTCCGCCCCCACCCGCATCGCCTTTACCCAGATTCCCGTGCAGTACGGCGTGGAATATATGTAGGCTGTGGAACAGCGGCCCGCCGGGCGTTCTGTCCTTCAGGAACAATAATTTTGAGAAAGTTTTCGAGTTTTACCTGCTTTCTACGGTATTTCACCGTGCTCTCCGTTGCACTGCCCGCGCAGTCGCCCTCGGCTCCAGCAGCGCCGACCGTTGCTCGCGATCTCCTTTACACCACTGACAGCACAGGCTCCTATCGTGCTGACCTCTACACCCCGGTCGGCACGGGTCCCTTTCCCGCAGTTGTTCTCATCCATGGGGGCAGCTGGCGCTCCGGCCATAAAACCGAGTTGAAGCGCCTCGCGAAGGATCTAGCTGCAAAGGGCTACCTGTGCTTTTCCATTGATTACGACACCCATCCGCACTCCTTTCCGTATTCCTGGCAGGAGTCCCGCTCCGCCGTCATCTTTCTCCGCAATCATGCGGCCGAATACCACCTCGACTCGCATCGCATCGCCGTGCTCGGTACCTCCGCGGGCGGTCAACTGGCGGCACTGCTCGCGGTGGCTCCCGTAGGCCCCATCACCCAACCCGTCGAAACACCCGTTGCAGCGGACGGCTACATCCCGGTCCAGGCAGCCGTTCTCTTCAACGGCGGCTACAACCTTCACCCCAATGCCTGGTTGCTGCGCCGCTACCTCGGCGGGCGCTGCTCGCAGGTCCCAAAGGTCTGCGACGACGCCTCGCCTGATAATCACGTCGCAGCCGGTGCTCCACCCATCTTTGTAGGACACGGAACCCACGACCACCTGATTCCCTACTCCCAGGCGACAGACTTTACCGCCCTGCTTCAGAAAATGAATGACCCCGTAACCCCCTTTCCCGCCACCAACGCCGGTCACAGCTACTGGAGGTCACGCAGGTGGTACGGGCGGAATCTCACCGCCGCTGAAAATTTCCTCGCCTCTGCCCTTTCCCCTTCCTGAGTTGGCTGACCCGCAAATCCACTATCTGAAAAATCTGCTGGACAGCCAATCCCCCAAAAGGCGAAGATATGGCGAAGCCACATAGCCGCATCATAGAGTTCGGAGGCCTAACCTAATGCCCAGCATTCCCTACGCCGAGCAACGCCGAGTCCCGCTGCCGGGAAGCGAACGCAAGCCCTTCACCACTCAGCGCAATCCCCGTCTGCCTTTCGCCACGCCGGAACCCGCATCCGTGAAGGTTCTGCCGAAAAGCCGGCACTTCACCATCTCCGTTCTCGTGAAACGTAGAAATCCGCTCGATCCAGCCACGTTGGGCGCCGAGGTACTGACACCGGAACAGTTCACCGCGCGGCACGGCGCCGATCCCGCCGCCATCGATGCCGTAAAACAATTCGCGGAGGCCTTCGACCTTCAGGTCGAGCCCAACATCCACGAGGCCCGGCGCACGGTGCAGCTCACCGGCACCGTGGAGGCGTTTGAAAAGGCCTTCGGTATCACCCTCATGCAACAGGAGACCGACTTCGGCAGCCTGCGCCTACGCCAGGGCGAGCTGACCGTACCCGAAGAGCTTGCGCCCCATCTCGTCGCCGTCTTGGGGCTCGACAACCGCCCACAGGCGGTCCCGCACTACCGCCGTGCGGTCCCGCGCGCGGCGGATGTTTCCTACACCCCGATGCAGGTGGCCGCACTCTACAACTTTCCTACGACCGGCGGCGCTGGCCAGACCATCGGTCTCATTGAACTCGGCGGCGGTTACAAGGAAGCCGATCTCGAGACGTATTTCCGCGCGCTCGGCCAGAATCCGCCGACAGTGAGTGCGGTCTCCGTAGACAAGGCAACGAACAAGCCTTCCGGGGCCAACGGCGCCGACGGCGAGGTACTGCTCGATATCGAGGTTGCCGGCGGCGTTGCGCCCGGGGCCGCCATCGCGGTCTACTTTGCGCCCAACACGGATCAGGGTTTTACCGATGCCATCACGACAGCCGTCCACGACACCGCCCGCAAACCCGGTGTGATCTCCATCAGCTGGGGCGGCCCCGAATCCACCTGGACGCAGCAGGCGGTCACCGCCATGGACGATGCCTGCCAGGCTGCGGCTGCGCTCGGGATCACCATCACTGTCGCCTGCGGCGACTCCGGTTCCACAGACGGCGTTACCGATGGCGCCAATCATGTGGACTTCCCCGCATCCAGCCCCCACGTCCTCGCCTGTGGAGGGACAACCCTGACCGGCAGCGGGTCCGGCGCGAGTGCCACCATAATAAGTGAGGTTGTCTGGAACGAGCTGGCGAACAACGAAGGCGCCACCGGTGGCGGCGTTTCCGAGCTTTTTGCCCTGCCGGCCTGGCAGGCGAACGCGAATGTTCCCGCCCCCACCGTCGTTGCCGGCGGCCGCGGCACCCCGGACGTCTCGGGCAATGCCGACCCGTCCACCGGCTATCAGGTTCGGGTCGACGGCGAAAACACCGTCATCGGCGGCACCAGCGCCGTCGCCCCGCTCTGGGCTGGCCTCATTACCGTTATCAACGCCGCCAAGAACGGAACAAGCGGCTTCATCAACCCTGTCCTCTACGCCGCCGGGGAGGCCGCAGCTTTCCATGACATCACCTCCGGCACGAACGGCGCATTCAACGCCGGCCCCGGCTGGGACGCCTGCACCGGCCTGGGCAGCCCCATCGGTACAGGAGTGCAGGGTATTCTGGGCGGCTCCCCGAACGGAATCACACCGCCCGGAACCAAGCCCACCGGCACAGGAAACAAGCATCACCGCAAGTAGCTGAGGAGGGCGCAAAAAACGCACGTACCGGTAAGGGCCGGCTATACTCACTGCTCCCCGACGCCTTATCGAGGATTGAGGAGGTAGGGCACGTTTGCCCTGCCGAAAACCCCCGGCGGATCGCGCCAGCCCTCGCATCCGCCGCTCCACCAGACAACTCTGTACCTTCCACGTCGCCTCTACCCCTTGTCCTAACCTCCTCGCCGCATCCAAAACCCGCAAACCGTGAGCGCTCTCCCCAACTACACAGGCCGCCTCGCTCCCTCACCCACCGGCCTGCTCCACCTCGGCCACGCGGCGACCTTCCTTATCGCCCACAACCGAGCCCGCACCACCAACGGCAGCCTCCTGCTCCGCATAGACGACCTCGACTCCCAGCGCTTCAGACCACATTTCCTCGAAGCCGCCCGGGAGGATCTCGGCTGGCTGGGCCTCACCTGGGACGCCGAAATCCGCCAATCCGACCGCCTTTCCCTCTACAACCAGACTCTCCATCGTCTACTCGAAGCCGGACTTGCCTACCCGTGCACCTGCACCCGCCGCGACCTCCAGCAATCCCTCAGCGCACCGCACGAGGGCACCGACGACGAACCCGTCTACAACGGCCGCTGCCGCCCTAAAAATCCTTCCGCGCTTCCACTACAGCCCGGCATCAACTACCGCTTCCGCGTCCCCGACGGCGAGATGGTTACATTCCTCGACGCCAACTGCGGCCCGCAGCGCTTCACCGCTGGCTGCGATCCCGTCGCCGACTTCGGCGACTTCCTCCTTTGGCGCAAGGACGGCCTGCCCAGCTACCAACTCGCCTGCGCCGTCGACGATGCGGCCTGCCGCATCACCGAGGTCGTGCGCGGCCGCGACCTGCTCAAGTCCACCGCGCGCCAAATTCTCCTGCAGCGCGCTCTCGGCCTGCCCACACCGGCCTACTTCCACACGGATCTCTGGCGCGATGACACAGGCCGGCGTTTGGCCAAACGCCACGATGCACTCAGCCTCCGCGCCCTGCGGGAGGCCGGCGTTTCGGCCTCCGGTGTGCGCCAACGTGTTGCTATGTAGCCGCATCCCAAGCGCCTGGGGAGAACCTATGACCACTGCTCGCTCCACCACGCTGCTCGCCGTCGCCATGCTGCTCATCGCCGGCTGCAACAAGACTGCCGACAACACCGGCAACTACAAAACCGCTATCAACAACTATCTGGGCACCAATCGAAGCTGCCTGTGGCCCGAGCCGCAAAAGTTCCCCGTCCAGATCGACACCTCCGACGCAGGCAAAGCCGCAAAGTACGACGCCCTCTACAACGGAGGCCTGCTCGACCGCACCAGCGGCGATAAAAAAGCACTGCTCGGCCTCATAAATAAGCAGGTCACCAACTACGACCTTTCCGCCAAGGGCAGGGGCAGTTGGACGGCCTCGGACAGCGACCCCAGCAGCGGCAACTTCTGCTACGGCCATCGCGAGGTCAGCTCGATTGACAATGTCCAGGCCAGCGGGAACCAGCCCGGCGCAACCGCCGCCGTCGCCTACCATTACGGCTTCTCGTCAGTGCCGGATTGGGCTAGAAACCCCGGCGTCCAGACCGCCTTTCCCAACGTGGGGCGGGACCTCGCCGGTGGCGCCTCCACGGCCACGCTCACCGACACCCCGAACGGCTGGGTCGTAAAGGCAGGCTCGGCCGGCACATCCAATACGGACGGCAACATCGTCCAGTGATAAGCAAGCCCTCACCCGGCGGTAGGAGATCAAGGGCCCTCTGCCGGGAGCCCTCATCCTTACCCAGCAGTCCCTCCGCGCACTTTGCGTTCCACTTTCCCTAATCCTGCCCGTCCATCCCCGCATCAGCCGACGGCCCATCGGCATAATAAGCATCAATCACGGCCGTATACGGCTTGGTCTGGTAGTTCGCCGGCGGCGTTCCTCCCGCGAGATTCCTCACAAAATAATCCCAGCGCCGCCGCATCATGTACTGCGAGGCCGCACCATATCCATGGTGCGCATTGGGGATCATCACCAGGTCGAAGTCCTTGTTGGCCTTGATCAACGCATCCACCACCAGCAGTGTGTTGTTGGGCGGCACATTGTCATCCATCGTCCCGTGTGACAGCATCAGCTTGCCTTTCAGATTCTTCGCATAATTCTGTGCCGCCTGGGCGTTGTAATTGTCCTGCGGCGTGTCGTTATGAACCTCCAGGCCGCCCCACTTCTCGGCCCAATCGTCCTCATATTCCCGGTTGTCGTGGTTGCCGCTCTCGGCAATGCCCACTTTGAAGAAATCCGGAAAATCGAACATCGCCGACGTCGTTGCGTTGCCGCCGCCCGAATGCCCCCAGATGCCGACCCGGTTGACATCGATCCAAGCATCACGCGAGGCCAGCTCCTTGATCCCGGCCACCTGATCCGGAATTGTGTTGTCGCCCATGGTCTCCGCATGCGAGTAGAAATCATGGAAGCTCTTGGACCGCAGCGGCGTGCCCATGCCGTCGATGCACACCACTACGAAGCCCAGATCGGCCAGCGCCTGATCATCCCCATGCGAGGGTGAAAAACTCCGCGACCCGCATGAACCCGCCTGCGGCCCCGGATAGATGTAATCCACAATTGGGTACTGCTTCGAGGCATCGAAGTTCGTCGGCTTCCAAAGGAAGCCATACAGCGGCGTCTTGCCGTCGCGCGCCTTCACCGTGAAAGGCTCCGGCGCCTTCCATCCCGCGGCCTGCAAGGCGGAGATGTCCTGCCTGGCCAGCGGCACGATCACCTTGCCAGTGTTGTCGCGCAGCACAGCCACCCGCGGCGTGTTCACGGTGGAGTACACGTCCACAAACGTGGACCCATCTTCCGACGGCGTGATCGCGTGGTCGGCGACCTCCGGCGTCAGTTGGGTCTGCCCCTGCCCATCAAAGCCGACGCGGTAGTAGTGCGTGAAGTACGGATCCTGCCCGGCCTCTTTGCCCGTAGCCAGGAAATAGATCACGCGTTTTTTCTCATCCACGCGCAGCACCTGCGTCACGGGCCCATACCCATGCGTGATCTGGTTCTTCAACTTGCCGGTGGTTAGGTCGTATAGATATATCTGCCCATAGTTCGTCCGCTCCGAGTACCAAAGAAACTCATTGGTGCCGGGCAGGTAACGCCAGTTCACCTTGTCCTGTCCGCTCTCGTAGTAGCTGTCCGCGTGATCGTGAAAAACGTCGTGCACCTCGCCGGTCTCGGTGTCGGCCACGCGCAGGGTCTCATCCTTGTGGTCACGGCTGGTGGTCACCAGCGCCAGGTGCTTGCCGTCAGGCGCAAACTGCACATCATCCCAACCCGCGCCGCCGCGGCAGCTCACGTCATCGCACAGCGTGGAGCGGTGCTGTTCGGGATCCATCTTGAATCGCGTGGTCTTTCCGCTGACGAGATCGATGACCACCGGCTGAATCGTCGTCACGTCCTTGTCGCCCAGCAGCGGATACCGCCACTGCTCCAGGTCCGGATGCCGGTTGGTGACCGGCACCAGGTACATGAAGCCGGTCTTGCGCTGGTCCTGCTGAAACGTCGCGATCTTCTTTGAATCCGGAGACCACACCAGGATGGGCGCATCCGTATGCGTCCACCCGGCATTGTCCGTGGCATACCCAAAATCCTTCACGCCGTCGGTCGTCAGCTGCCGTTCTTCGCCGGTCCGCTCATCGCGCACCCAAAGATTCCAGTCGCGAATAAATGCAGCGGTCGTCTTGTCCGGTGACAGGTCATTGGGCGCCTTGCTGCGACTGGGAGCGGGCCGCGCCGGCCGCGTAACCCCGGGACGCACCGCCGTATTCGCTGTGCGTGTGGCGTCCGTGGGAGTGCCATTCATCTGCGCGTTGCCCGTACCCTGCGTCGCGCTGATGCCTGCCGCTCGCGGCTGTCCACTGGGGGTCTGCGCGGGCTGCTGCGCCATCGGCTTGGGCTGTGTCCTGCAAACGCCCCCATCACGGTTGCATTGGTAGGTGGCGCCGTAAAGCTCTACCGTGAACCCCTCGGCTGTCGGCGTGTAGGCCGAAATACCCGGGTGATTTGCCTCCACGGCATACCCGCTTGCCTTGCTCAACGCCGCTGCGAGTTTGGCGTTGTCAAACGCAGGGACAATCTTGCCGGTCCGCGGATCGACGATCAGGTAGTGCGTCGCGGTTCCATCCGGATCGCGATAAAACACGCGTCCATCGGGCAGGTAATTGATCCCGGAAATCGTGTGCTTGACCAGCGGCTGCGTGTTGTAATTCATCCACCGCTCGGCGTTGCGGTAGTCCTCCGTGGTGTACACCTTTTGCGCGTGGAGGGCGCTTAGGAAGAGGGGGGCAAGTACGGCAGCGGCGGTGGGGCGAAGCTTCATCAGGTATTTGCGTCTCCGGGGAATGGTGCCTCCAGCATACGGCGACCCGGCCCGAAACGCATCCTCACCTCAGCTCAACCTTCCGGCTCCGGGTGCGCCAGGAGCACGGTACCGGTTCCCCGCAGCCGCGTTCGCAGGCTCCGCGGCCGCACGGCATGCGGCACATGCACCAGCGCCCGCAGGAACCCGGGCCACGTATCTCCGCAGAGCCGCAACGATGCCGGGAGCACATAGCTGTCCATGATGACCTCCGAAAGGATCAGCGATCCGGCAGCCCCCATCAGCCCATAAAATCGCGTCGCGGCCACCGTGACGATAATCGTCAGGCTTGTGGCAAGCAGGTAGTAGGCAGCGAGCCTGCGATGCCTGTTGATGGCCGTAAGCAGCGTCGAACTGGTCGACCAAAGTGAGTAGAAAAACACGCTCACCATCAACAAAAACAGCAGCTGCGGGCTTGGCGGCACCTTGTGCCGCGTCCAGTGCGCCAGAAAGGGCGGCCCCACGGTCATCATCGCCGCAATCAGCACCGCCGCGATACCCAGCGCCATCTGGCAGGCCCGCCGGTGCAGCGCCCGCACCAGAAGCAGATCACCCGCACCAAACGCACTCGCCAGCTCCGGCCAGAAGGTCTGGTTTACCATCTGCACCATCTGCAGCGCGATCCGCGACACCGTCCGCGCCGTCCCGAAAATCACCACATCGGTCGACCCAAGCACGTGCCCCACCGCCAGCAGCGTCCCCTGCAGGTTCAGCGCATTGCCGATTGGAAACCCCATAAACGCCACCGCCGGCCCCGAAAGCCGCCGCAGCTCCGCGAAGCTTGCTTCCTGCCAGCCATAACGGATCCAGGGGATATCCCGCCGCACCATCGCGCAAAACACAGCCGTACCCACGGCATTTGCGCAGGAAAGTACCAGCGCCGTCGTCTTCACCCCATACCCCAGCATCACCGGAAGCATGGTGAGCGCGAACGCACACAGTGTCGTCACGCTCTTCACAAAAGTTCCGTATGGGTAGCGCCCGACACACGTGTAGGCCGCGCCGATCAGCTGTTCCAGCTGTCCGAAAAGCACCGCCAGCCCCAGATAAAAAATGACCCACTTGGCATCGGAGGGCGACATCGCCGTCAAATTCAGCCATCGCGACAGCGGCAGGACGTACAGCACGCCCGTAAACAGAATCGTCGCCACACCGCACAGCAGCACGATCAGCCACCAGCAGCTTTGAAACACCCGCAGCGCCCCTGCCTGGTCCTTGCGTCCCATCAGCATGGTCATCTCATTGCCCGCCACCGAGCCGAAGCCGATATTCGAGAAGCTGAGGTAACTCGGAATGGCATTCACCAGCAGCCAGTCGCCATATAGCGACACCGACCAGAAGTGCAGAAACACCGGTACCTGCACCAGCTGCACCACCGAGCCCGCCATGCGGCTGATCCAGTTCGAAACCAGTCCCAGCATCAAGCGCCGGCGTGTTCGCCCGTCAACTGCAACCTGCTCCGTCTGCTTGCTCGCCGGCCCGGGGCCTTTCCTGCTCATGATTGCCCCGAGTCTAGCAATCGCAAACGTCGGGCGCGATGCGCCGAACGGGGGATGCCCACTTGATCTATACTATTCGCAACTCCCGGCGGGGCTTCACACCGCCGGGAGTGGTTGGGCTGATCTACCGTGCTTTATCGGAGCAGGTAGACCAGAGCGGCGATCCACCGGCAGGGCAGGCGGACCACAAGGTTGAAGCGCATGTTGATGGTGAACATGATCTTCTTCCTCCTTTCAGCAGGAAATGACGGCCCTGTTCGCGCAGGGCCGTGTTGCTTTTGGCAACCCCGGATATTCCCCTGCCTGACCAATCGCGCATCTGTGAAGCCCCGCTGAAAGCACTGGCCTCAGCCTACGTTCGTCGCCTCGCACCGCGCCTACCACTTTGCATGTAGACAAACGCAGAGCTCTTGGACGCCCAGAGCTTCAGCGCGCCCGCTCCCGATCCAGCACCAGCTTCTGCTGCATCAGCTCGAGCAGCATGGCCTGATCTCCCCGCCGCTGCGCCTCCCCCATCTGCACCCGCAGATCCCGCCCGCGCCGCTCCAGCCAGCGCCCGTGCAGCGTCGCCAGCGCGCTTTCCACCTGCAACGCCGAGCTCTCATGCTCGGCCCCGTTCACCTCGCTCGACACATGCAGCGCACTCGCCAGCAGCGCCCGCGACGCCGCATCCGGCGCCGCTTCCAGCGGATTCTCCGGCGCCGGCGCATTCACCAGCGACTCCAGCACCGCCGCCGTCGGCAGCTCCGCAAACCACTCCGGATGCGCCCCCAGCTTGTCCGCCGCCAGCCGCCGCGACGAATCCGCCTCCGGCAACACCAGCGCCCCCAGCAAAATCCGCTCCACCTCCGTCACCGCCTGCGGCTGCGGCGCGCGCACACTCTCCAGCCGCTGCTCCGCCGCCTGCTTCAACTCCTGGTGCACCAGCGAGCTCTCAATGCCCAGCTTCTGCGCCGCATTCTCCGCCACCTGCGAGCGCACAATCCGGTTCGGAATCCGCCGGATATGCGGCAGCAAAAAATTCAGCGCCTTTACCCGCGCCTCCGGCGTCCGCGCCCCAAACTGCGACCGCGCCCGATCGATCAAAAAATCCGTAGCCGGCACCGCCCCGCGCAGCATCCCCGCATACGCCGGCAACCCCTTCTCCTTCAAAAACGCATCCGGATCCAGCCCATCCGGCAACACCACCACCCGCACCTCGAAGCCCTCTTCCACCAGCGGCCCCAGCACATTCTCCGCCGCGGCAATGCCCGGATCATCCCCATCAAAACTCAGCACCACGCGCTTGGTGAACCGCCCCAGCAGACGCACCTGGTGCTCCGTAAACTTCGTCCCGCTCGTCGCGATCACGTTCCCGATCCCCGCGGCAAACACCGAAAGGCAATCCATCTGCCCTTCCACCAGGATCACGCTGTCGGTCTCCTTAACTCCCGGCTTGGCCTTGTCCAGGTTGAACAGCACCTGCCCCTTCGTATACAGCGGCGTCTCCGGCGAGTTCACATACTTCCCGCCCGCCTTCGGATCGTTCGTGTCCAGCAATCGCCCCGTAAAGGCAATCGGCTTCCCACTCTCATTGCAGATCGGAAACATCACCCGCTTGCGAAAGTGCGCATACATCTGCCCCTGGCTGCCGTCCTCGTTCTCCTTCGCGTGAAACAGCCCGCTGCCCCGCAGCACCTCCGCCGAAAAGAACTTCTGCAGCTTATCGCGCATGTCGTTGAAGCTCTCCGGCGCATACCCCACCCGGAACAGCTTCACCGTCTCCGCCGACAACCCGCGCCCCGCCACATACTCCCGCGCCCGCGCCGCCTCCGGCGATTGCAGATTGCCCTGAAAATACTGCGTAGCCGCTTCGTACACCTCGATCAGCTGCCGCCGCAGCCCGGCCTCCTTGGCCTCCTCAGGCGAGTTCCACTCCCGCTTCGGCAGGGCGATCCCCATCTTCGTCGCCACCGCGCGCACGGCCTCCGGAAAGCTCAGCCCCTCAATCTTCTGCACAAACGCAAACACATCCCCATGCTCATGGCAGCCGAAGCAGTAATAGCTGCCCGTCCCCGGATACACATAAAACGACCCCGACCGCTCCTTATGAAACGGGCACAACGCCGACCAGTTCGCACCCGACTTCCGCAGCTTGATGTACTCCCCCAACACCCGGGCAATATCGGTCTGCTGCTTCACCGTCTGCGCAAAACTATCAGCCATCCATCCCTTCCCCCATCTTGTTATCACTCCACTACTTCGTTGTCATTCCGCAGCGAAGCGGAGGAATCTGCATTGGCCGTTGCCGTTCTTGCTGTCATTCCCGAAGGGAATCTGCTTCTCGCCGTTGCTGTTGCCTCCCTCGGCAACGGCGCACTCGCTGAATTCAGTCTATCTGCCCATCCTGTGCACCTCCTGTGTCATCGACAGCGCAGATCCCCCGCTCATATTCTTGCTAGGGAATGAGCAACACCCGCGAGCGACCCGGGTCTACTCCAATCGTTACTCGCCCTCGCGGCAGGCCTGGCACTCTCCACCGCCACGGCCAGGGAGATCGCATGCAGATCCGCAACGTCCTTCGCAACACCCTCACCGCCGCCGCCCTCACGCTCCCGATGGCCCTTGCGCCCACGGGGCAGGCCCGCGCCGCCGTCTTCGTCTCCGTCAACTTCGCGCCGCCCGTGCTGCCCGTCTACGCCCAGCCCATCTGCCCGAACCCCGGCTACATCTGGACCCCCGGCTATTGGGCCTACGGCGACATCGGCTACTACTGGGTTCCCGGCGTCTGGGTGGAACCGCCCACCGTCGGCTATCTCTGGACCCCCTCGTATTGGGGCTTTGAAAACGGCGCCTACCTTTACCACGCCGGCTACTGGGGACCGCACGTCGGCTACTACGGCGGCATCAACTACGGCTTCGGCTACGGCGGCGTAGGTTTCGGCGGCGGCGAATGGCGCGGCGGCTCGTTCTTCTACAACCGCTCCGTCTCCAACGTGAACGTCACCAATGTCACCAACGTCTACAACCGCACCGTGATCGTGAACAACCACACCACCGTCGCCTACAATGGCGGTCCCGGCGGCGTGAACTACCGTCCCAGCTCGCAGGAAGCCGCCTTCGCCCGCGAGCAGCATTTCCAGCCCACGCCCAACCAGCTCAGCCATCAGCAGTTCGCCTCGCAGAACCGCGCCCAGTTCGCCAGCGTGAACGGCGGCCGTCCCGGCGTCCCCGCTGCCGCTTCGGTTGCGGCCTTCCACGCCAACCCCACCAACGCCCAGGCCGCCGCCCGCCCAACGCCCAACGGCCGTGAGGCCAACCAGGACGGGCGCATCGCCAACGGCCTCCGCTCCGGCCAGATGACCTCCGGCGAAGCCGCCCGCGCCGATGCCACGCAGAGCCGCATCGACAACCAGGTCCGCAACGATCGCCAGGCCAATGGCGGCCAGTTGACCCCACAACAGCGCGGCCAGATCCAGGGCGAACAGAACAACGCCAGCCGCGGGATCTATAACGACAACCACAATGCCAACACCGTCGCCCCCAACGCCGTCGACAACCGCGAAGCCAACCAGCAGCAGCGCACCGCCAACGGCCTGCGCAGCGGCCAGATGACCTCCGGCGAAGCCGCCCGCGCCAACGCCAACCAGGCCTACACCGCCGGGCAGGTCCACAACGACCGCCAGGCCAACGGCGGCCAGCTCAACCAACAGCAACGCCAACAGGTCAACCGCGAACAGAACCATGACAGCCGGCAGGTAAACCGCGAAAACCACAACGACCGCGAACACCGGTAAACTTCAACCTCAGCCGCGAACCGGACCGCCCTCCCCGGCAGGGCGGTCTGTCTTCCTGCCACCGTTGCCCTGCCACCGTTGCCCTCCTTTATTGTCATTCCCGAAGAGAAGCTACGTTGGCCTTTCTTCTCGCCGCGGCCAAACCTTCCAAAGATCGAAGCCGCTTCGTCCTGACAGGGCGTTAAATTGCCGGTACCAGGTACAGACCTACCGAGGCGATGTACAGAGGCATAGATCACAGCAGGGGAGTTCACTTGATTATTGAGCCGCAAAAGATGCCGAGTTTCGACGTTATCTCCGGCATTGTCCGCTATCTCGCCACGCCGGAGGAGCTTCGTGGGAGCGCTCAATGCATCATGGAAGGCACGCTCCCCGGCGGCATCGTGGTACCGCTGCATACCCACCCGGACCCTGAAAGCTTCTACCTGTTAGAGGGCGAGATGGAACTCTACCTTGAGGACGGCAGTACCTCAGGTTGGCGGACGGTGCGTACGGGCGAGCTCGCCGTGATTCCCGGCTCTGCCAAACACGCCTGGCGGAACAACAGTCAGGTTCCATGCCGTGCACTCATGGTCACCGGACCGTTTGTGTATGGGTTCTTCCGCGACATTGGAAGGCCGGTGGACGGTACGCATCCGGCTCAAGCTCCAGATGCAACTGTCATGGCCAAGGTCGTCGAAGCGGCGCAACGAAACCAACTCTGGTTGGCCACTCCCCAAGAGAACGAAGCGATTGGAATTCATCTACCTCCCCAGCCTTAGAGACCAGGCATTTGGCCGAAGTCTGAACCGGCCCTTCCCCTAAAATGATCCCATGCTCACCACCGAGGCCCGCAGCCGCCTCACGATCGTCCTCGTGGGCGCCCGCAACCCGCAAAACATCGGCGCCGCCGCCCGCGCCATGCAGGACTTCGGCTTCTCCGACCTCCGCGTCGTCAACGAGTTTGCCCCACCCTTCGAAGCCGCCCAGCTTGAAGCAAAATCAGCCGTCGGCGCCGGCGAGGTCATGCGTTCTGCCCGCCTCTTTTCCTCACTGCCTGAAGCCATCGCCGACTGCACCGTCATCGCCGGCACCACCGCCATCGGCGACCGCGGCCTCCGCCTGCCCATACACACCCTCCGGGATACCGCGCCGCAACTAAGGAACGCCCTCGGCACCCCCTCAAGGCTCGAAAGCTCAAAGCTCGAAAGCTCAAAGCTCATAGCTGAACAGGACCCCGCAACACAAAACCCAACAACCCAAGATCCGGCAACCCTCGACTCCACCCGAGTAGCCCTGCTCTTCGGCTCCGAAAAAACCGGCCTCACCAACGACCAACTCAGCCACTGCTCGCTCCTGCTCACCATCCCGCTGTTCACCCCAGGAGGCCGTCACCTGTCCATGAACCTCGGTCAATCCGTGGCGGTCTGCCTCTATGAACTCACCCGCGAAGGCTTCGAGGGCGCGCGCGATCTGCCCGTTGGGCAGGCAGCGGCAGCCACCTCCGCCGACCGCGAACGCCTCACCGGTCTTCTGCTCGCGCTCATGCAGAAATCCGGCTACGCCCGTCGATTCCCTGCTAACGCCCGCCTCGAAATCGTACGCCGGCTCACCGCCAGCCTCGGCGAAACCCGCGAGGAAGCCGCCACCTGGATGGGCCTGCTCAAGCATCTGGAACGCCCCGACCCCGAGCAGCCCTCAGCCGACACGCCGTAAGGGGAGCCCGGCTGATTCAGACGGGCAACAAGCAACACCGCGCAAACTCTGCGTACACCGCGGATCCAGCATTTGCAGTGAAAACGCCCACAGCGTTCCCAGCCCTGCACACCTTCCCCACCGGCTCGGGTAAGCTTTCTACAAAAGCGAAAACCAGCCCCGATAAAGGCTGGCCTTCACTGCAAAGACACACTCTAGACCTGTTTACCTTCAAATGGGGCATCTAACCTCAGATGCGGCTATGACATCGCCTCTCCTGTTGTCATCCCGCAGCGTAGCGGAGGGATCTGCTGTTGGGCTGGCCGCTAAACCCTAAGGTAAACCGCTCTAAACTCTTGCATCCAGAGACTTTGCGAAAAAAGTACGGGGGCTACCACATGCCCCAGGCACGGCTGATGTAGTCGCTGCCCGACATTACCACCAGCACTCCAAGAATGAAGAACCCCGAAAACACCGTGGCCTTGATCAGCCGCGATTGCGACTTCACGTGCATGTAGAACAGGATCACCAGAGACGCCTTGACGAACGCTCCACCGATAGTCACGATCGGGTTCAGGATGCCCATCGGCAAAAACGAAGTAAGCGTGATGATCAGCGTAATTGCCAGCAGCGCGGCAAAGATGAGCACCTGCACCGGCGGACTGATGACGTGATCGTGCACGTGCTGCGGGTTGGTGACGTTCGCCGGATCACCCTGCTGACCGTTATCCGCGGTGAGACTAAGATCACGGCTTAGATCACTTAGATCTTCGGTGTTCATGTTGACCCCTCTCGCCATGCGGCGCGTGTGCCTGCTCTAGTGCAGCGGATGACGATTGACAAGGTAGAGCAGCGGAAACAGAAAGATCCAGACAATATCGACAAAGTGCCAGTACAGCCCGAAGTTCCGCACCGGCGCCACATACCCCGAGGAGAACTCACCTCGCCACGCCCGCCACAGGATCCACAGCATCAGCGCCAGACCGATGTTCATGTGCAGCAGATGCATGCCGGTCATCGCGAAATACAGGAAGAAGAACACCTGTGTGCGCTGCGCGGAGTCCGGCGGCAGCGGCCTCGCCGTGGGCGCTCCATGCGACAGCGGCGGCCGGACGAACTCCGCGATGTCAAAGGTCGCCCCCGGAACATGGTGGTGAACATAGGCATCGTGATACTCAGAGAACTCCACCCCGACAAAGGCCACGCCCAGCACCAGAGCCACCAGCAGGCCGCCAAGCAGGACCGTACGCTGGCGCACCTCCGCGGCCCATACACTCATCGCCATCGCCAGCCCCGAGGCGCTGAGCAGGACCGTGCTGACCACGCCCCACACCACACTGAGCGTATTGGAGCCCGCCACGAAGGAGGGATAGTACCAGTTGCGGTAGAGCAGGTAGGACACAAACAGGCCACCGAAGAACATGATTTCGGTGAGCAGAAAGATCCACATGCCGAAGCTGACCGCCTCGCGCTGCTGTGCCTCCGTTTCGAAATGGTGGCGTAGCTGCGGAAGGTTCTCATGCTCGTGCTCGGCGTGGTGCGCCGTGGAGGTCGCGGTATGCGGCCTGATGCCAACTGCCAATGCGTTATCCAAGGCTCACCAACTCGTGCTGTTTGCGCTCTAACCACTCATAGTCATACGCCTCATGATCCATGATCGGCGTCTCGACAAAGTTCTCTTTCAACGGAGGCGATTGTATCTGCCACTCGAGACCGGTTGCCTGCCACGGATTATCCCCTGCAACCGCACCGTATTTCAGCGACCAGCCGAAGTACAGCAGCGGCAACGCATAGCCCGCGCCCAACACCGTCGCCCCTGCCGTGGAAAGCACGTTCAAGATTTGAAATTCAGGCGGATAGGCGTGATAGCGGCGCGGCATGCCCAGGTAACCCAGGACGAACTGCGGCATGAAGGTGAGGAAGAAGCCAATGAACGTAGTAACCGCGGCCAGCTTTGAGAGCGTTTCCGGATACATGCGTCCGGTCATCTTGGGCCACCAGAAGTGGATACCCGCTAGAAAGGCCATCAGCATGCCGCCGACCATCACGAAATGGAAATGCGCGACAACAAAGTAGGTCTCGGTCAGGTGAATGTCCATGCCCAGCGAGCCGAGAAAGATCCCCGTCAGACCACCGACGGTAAACAAGCCGATGAAGCCCAAAGCGTACAGCATGGGCGTCTCAAAGGTGACCGAGCCCTTCTGCAGGGTGAACGACCAATTAAAAATCTTGATGGCCGAGGGCACAGCAATCAACATGGTCAACAGCGAAAAGATCAGGGCCGAATAGTTGGACACACCCATGATGAACATGTGGTGCTCCCACACGAAGAAGCCGAAAAGGGCAATGGCTACGGACGAAAAAGCCACAGCCGTGTAGCCGAAGACGCGCTTGCGGCTGAACGTGGAGATCACCTCCGAGATCACGCCGAAGCCAGGCAGAATCATGATGTAGACGGCAGGGTGCGAGTAAAACCAGAACAGATGCTGAAACAGCAACGGATCCCCGCCTTTGGATGGGTCAAAAACGCCGATCCCAAAAACGCGCTCCAGACCGACCAGCGTCAGCGCGATCGCCAGAACCGGCGTCCCCAGAACCACCAGCAAGGACGTGGCATAGAGCGACCAGCAGAACAGCGGCAGCCGGAACCACGTCATGCCGGGGCAGCGCATGCGGTGCAGCGTGACGATGACGTTTAACGCCGTGAAGATGGAAGAAAAGCCGGCGATGAAGATGGCGGTCGCCGCCGTCAGTACGTGGGTGTTCAGGTAGTGTGTCGAAAGCGGCGTCGTAAAGGTCCAGCCAGTGTCCACACCACCCAGCACAAGCGCGGCCAGCAAGAATGTGCCGCCGATCATGTACAGGTACCAGCTGAGCAGATTGATCTTCGGAAAGGCCAGATCCTTGGCGCCGATCATGATCGGGATCAGGAAGTTGCCCAGCACCGCCGGAATCGACGGCACCAGGAACATAAACACCATGATGATTCCATGCATGGTGAAGAACTTGTTGTACGTATCCGAGGCCACCAGATCCGGCTGTGGCGTCAGCAGCTCCAGCCGGATCATGCCCGCAAAAGCCGCGCCGATGAAGAAGAAGAAGGTAATCGAGATCAGGTAGAGAATCCCGATTCGCTTGTGGTCCTGCGTGAGCAGCCAGCTGAGGAGGCCGTGCTCATCATTGAGATAGCTTCTCTTCGGCAGCCTGGCCGAGGTCTGGTCAGGAAGGGAGACGATCGTGGATGCGCTGCTCATGGCTTCACCGTTTCAGAGGAATCGGGCATGGATGGATTGGCTTGGGTGGCCGGCAGAGTAGGCGCGGCCTGGTTGCTGTCCGAGGTCACATTCGTCTGCTGCACCCGGTAGTTGGATTGCAGGTTCTTGATGTATTCCACCAGCGAAATCAACCCGTCTTCGCTGATCTGCCCCTGATAGGTCGGCATGATGGGAGCAAAGCCGGCCGTGACGTGCTGGGACGGATTCAGGATCGAATCACGCAGGTACGCATCGTTGACCAGGATCTGGCTTCCGTCCGTCAACGTCAAACGCGAGCCATACACACCGGCCAGACTCGGTCCACGAGCCGCCGCATTGCCACTGTGGCAGGAGATGCACCCCAGCGAGGCAAATAAACGCTCGCCGTTCTGCGCGAGGCTTTCCCCGCTATTGGACTGCTTCAGCCATTTCTCATAATCCTCTGGCGTAAGCGCCGTGACCTTGCCGATCATGCCGGCATGCTCCGTGCCGCAGTACTGTGAGCAAAACAGGTGGTAATCGCCGGGCTGCGTCGCCTGAAACCACACTGTTGTGTAGCGGCCGGGGATAACCTCACGCTTGATGCGGAAATCAGGAATGAAGAAGCTGTGAAAGACATCCTGCGAAATCATGGTTAGCTGCACAGGACGTCCCGTGGGCACGTGCAGCGCGTTGATTTCGTGCTGCCCGCCCGGATGCTCGGCCTTCCACATCCACTGCTTGCCGATGATGTAGATGTTCATCGCATTGACCGGCGGATTGTAGATACGGAAGTAGAGCAGGGCTCCCCATACATAAACAATCAGGAAAACGCCCAGCGGAATGATTGTCCAGGTTGCTTCCAGCAACGTGGAACCTTCTACCGGCGTCGCCACGGGGTTGCGGGCGCGGCGATACCGGATGCCGAAGACAAGAATGAGTCCACCGACCAGCAGGACGCCCGTGATCGTCATGCCGAGCAGAAACATGTAGAGCGCGTCCGTGTAGGGCGCGATCGTGGAGGCTTCGGCCGGAAACAGAGCCGAATTGTGCAGCCACCTTATAAGGAATTGCCAAAGAACCGGACTCAGACCCATGCGCTACCCTTTACCCAATCCGCCGGCGGTAATCATACTGAGGAAGGATCTGCTCCCGGCCGAGGCGGAGGTCGCGCCGGAACATGACAAAGAGGAAACAAGCGAGAGCGGCGACAGTCAACATGCCCCCGAGCTGCACAACGCGCGCCACGATCAGCGAGTGGCGATTGATCTGCGGATCATAGTGATAGCAGTACGTGAGAATGTTGGCAACCGGCGATCCGATGCGGTTGCCCGAGGCCTCCACCAGACCCAGGAGGATGTCCTTGGGCGAGTACTCCACGCCAAGGTAGTACTGCGCCAGCCGGCCCCCAGGCGTGGCAATCTCGATAGAACTGGCGTGCGCGAACTGCGTCAGCTTGCCATCCGGTCCCGGAACCTTGACGTAGCCGAAGCCGACGGCGTTTGTCACGGCATCGACCGAGGTCTTTGGTCCGGTAAGGAAGTGCCAGCCGGCCGCCGTCTCCGGGTGACCATAGCGCTTCAGGTAAAAATTCTTATTGCGTGCGGCGAGCTGCGGCGTTTCGGTTGGGTCGATGGAGATCACGACCACTTGGAAGTCTTTCCCCGGCTTGAGATTGACCATCTCAAGCGCGCTGGTCAGACCGTCCATCTCTTCCGAGCACAGCATGGGGCAGTTGTAATAGACCAGGGACAGGATGGCTGGATGCTTGCCGTCAAAGTAGTCACCCAGCTTGACCGGTTCGCCCGCGCTATCCATAAACGTGGCGTCGAGAGACAGTTGCTGATTCAGGTGCTGCGACACCTGCACCCGCTGAAGAACGGTGGGCAGCTCGTCGCCGCGGTTTTCTCCCATCGTCTTTTCGCCGTAGCCTGCCACTTGGGCAAAGGCGGACTGCACCCCACCGAACAGTAGACCGGAGAGAAGCGCCAACACAGATACCCAGCGCCGGAAGGAAAGCGAGCGCGGACCAGCTGTCTCTCCTATAAGTTGTATCGTCGGCGCTTTGAAAATCTGCATATATTCCCAGTATCTGACCAATGTTTCTACTACGTCGAAAGGCGCGCTCTCGTCCTGCGCCCGTGTTCAAAACAGACCCGGCTCTAGGGTCGTGCCTGTGCCTGATTAAATTGCATTCGTTGCTCCCGGGCACTGATCTGATCCAGTTCGTAGCTGGTGCGGGCGAAGCCGCTCGTCAGCGGTTGGGACAGATCCGGATGTGAATCCCCCGCCATGGTCGTTCCTACACTCCCCAAACCGCCGGTTGGCTGCGGCAGTCCCTGTTGCACAATCAGCTTCATCGCCCGGTCAATGGGAATGTGCACCTTGCCGGGAGCCAGGCCCGAGCCGGTCGAGTAGTAATCCAACAGCAGATCCTCGCGGGCATGGAGGTCGGCGATGTCCTGATTGCCATCATCGGTTTGCAGGCGCGGCGTGGGAAAACGCTTGGTCATGGCGGCAAACTCCTGCTGCTCCAACACCGTGTTCGAGGTGAGGTTGCCTTCGCTGGCACGGCCCAGGCTGTTGTTGGTCACCGTCTGCGCTTCGTGCCACTTGTCCCGGTCCCCATCTGTATGGCGCAGACCCGTATTGATCGCCTTGCCCATCACCCAGCAGAAAATGAAAAAGATGGCCAGAAAGCCGGTAAGTCCGGCCAAAAACGTAACCATACCGCCGACGTTGACGTCCTGCACCTCATAGCCGGGATTTTCCGCGCTGCGGCTGCGACTCGGCTGAGGTTTGCTGCTGTCAGGATGGAGGTTCTCGCTGCCTTTATCAGTGGGCATGTTCTGGCTCCAGGATCTCCGCCGTGTGCGGGTCATTGACGGCAATGAGCGGTCGGCGGCCAAGCTCGGTTAGGTAGAAAGCAGCCCAAAGGAAAAGCACTGCCAGCGGGACAGTAATGTAGGCAAAGATGCTGAAGTTCCCGGTCAGATGGAGGTTCTCTGCCGCGTCCTTGAAGTTCGGCTCGATCAGCCAGAACATATCGATCAGGCGAGCAGCGATCATAAAGACGCAAAGCGCAAACATGCGGCTGCGGGAGCGCTTGAAATCGCGGCTAAGCAACAGGCAGAACGGAATCACCCAGTGGCATAGCGCGTCCAGCGTGGTGATGGTCCACCAACCGCCGCGAATGCGGTGCAGGTACCAAGGGATTTCGTCCGGCACATTGCCGGAGTAGATGATCAGAAACTCGGCAAAGGTGAAGTAGATGTTCAGCATGACAAAGGCAAAGGCCAACTTGCCCAGGTCGTGCTGCTCGGTCATGCGGAACATCGTCTTCATGGGCTCGTACCGGCTGAGCAGGAGTAGAGTGAGCATCCCCAGGGCCAGGACACCGTATCCCTGCGCGACCAGAAACTGCAGGCCATAGATCGAGGAGTACCAAGTCACGTCCAGCGACTTAACGAAAACAATGACAAAGTCGGTCATGGCGACCACATAAATGAAGATCGCGGGGCCGGAGACGTTTTCAAAGAGAATTCTCCAGCGGTCGAAAGAATGCATCGTGCCTGCCTGGGGATCGGCTTCGCGGCTGAGCGAGAACCGGTTCAGCAGCGTAATCACAAGGCCCATAAATCCCAGCACCAGCACCGCCTGCACCCAATCCACCACGGGATTCAGCATGGAATGTTTGGCGTTGATGCAAAGCTGCTGTTCGTGCGTGAGGACTCCGGCCCGGTACGCCGCCGAGGTCTGCTGGGTCGTGTGGTAAGCCGCCCACTGGTACAGGTGAGGCGCCAGAAGCAGGATAGGTACCATCAGAATGGCGACCACCCACCAGGTCCGCGTCATCGCCTCGAGCGGCCGCCGCAGGATCAAGCCCCACTTGCCGCCGGAGAGATACTGGACCAGCAAAAAAGCCAGCGAACCGCCGACGAAGTTAAACGACGTCATCACCCCCATCAGGTACGCGCGGAGTACGTGCTCCGGGCCCTCCGGCAGGAAGAAGAAGATGACCGAGACCAGCGCCAGCACGCCGGCCATTGCGAGCGAACGGAGCCGCCACACCGTGATGAAGGCCGGAGCCGCCAGAATGCCGGGCAGGAGATTGGTCCCGTGCGAGGCGCCGTGTCCGCCGTCGCCGCCCTGTCCTTCCCCGTGCTGTACGTGATCCATTGCCATGGTTTGCTCTTCCGTTGGTGCTGTACCTAACCGCTTATCCCTGCTGACCAAGTGGTGATTCCCCAGCCGGGTTACCTAGTGTTGCCGACCATCTAAACTTCCGGGAGCCTGCGCATCCAGAGCTCCTTCCGGCGCCCCGCCGGAGTTTCGTGTGCCAGAGTTCGAGCTTGCCGCCGCGCTGCCATGGGCCGATGATCCCGTCGGAGGCGTGTTGATGCTTTGCCCGGGAATGCCTGCGTTCGGATCGGGCGTTCCATAGACGGCAGTGTTGGGCAGCTGCCAGGCGTCGGCAAAGCCAGGTGGCATGCCCTGCTGGCTGGCGATCTCATGCAGCTCCTGGGGGCGCTGGCCCGCCGGCAGAGCGGCTTCCGTGGCATCCTGGCTGAGCTGCAGCGCCCGGATGTAGGCCACAATGGCCCATCGATTTTCCGGGCTCACCTGCGAGCCGTACTCCGGCATGGCGCCATACCCGTTCGCGATTACCGAGTAGAAGTGCCCGAGCGGTGCACCGCGCAGGCGGTCCGTATGGAAGTTGCCCGCCGGCCGGTAGCCGCGCTGCACAATCATGCCCGCTCCATTGCCCACACGCGAATGGCAGGGCGTGCAGAAGATGTTGTATTGCTCCTGTCCGCGCGCCAACAGATCCGCGGTCACAGGCAAAGGCATCCCATCGCCTTCCTTGCCACCTGCCAGGCCGGTGTAGAAGTAGGTGTTGGCATGGAGCTGCGCGCGTGAAACCGTATTTTCCACCTGAGGACGCACCGACCGGCCGTCGATATAGAACGACGTGCCACGCTGCGGATAAAACTTCGGCTGGTTGTGCATATCCTGCCGGCAGCCGGCCAGCCACAGCGTGGCCATCAGCATGGCGCCGGCACTCGATTTGCCTGCGGCACGAATCGCCGTTTCTGTTCTCTCACCCCAGTTCCCTGTTTTTCGCATCAGTGGTCAACCTCCACCACCGAGACCGGTGTGAACCCTTCCAGAAAGGCGCGGGTCTCGCGCAACGAGAAGCGCGGGTCGTGCGCCTCGAGGCAAAGAAAGAACTTGTCCGTGGTCGCGCCGTTGCGGAAGTTTGCCGCATTGAAGAGGGGGTGGTACAGCTGCGGTAAACCGCACTGGGCCAGCATTCCGAAACCAGCGGAAAGGCCTGCGAATAAAATCGTCCATTCATAGGACGGAATCACCCAGGCCGGCCAGGAGTTCAGGGGCATCCCGCGAATATTCAGCGGGTAGCTCCAGATATTCATCCAGGTCTCCATCAACCAGGCCGTGGTCAGCCCCATGATGCCGCCGATCAGACACATCAGCGGGACCCGGGTCTTGGTAAAGTGCAGCGCGGCGGCGGCTTCCTCGACCGGGTACGGGGTGTAGCACTCCATGCGCCGGTAGCCCTCACGGTAGGCCTCCTCGGTGGCACGCACCAGCTCACCCGGCGTATTGAACTCGGCAACGAGGCCGTAGACTCCTTCCACAAGCGGCATCAGAGCGCCTCCCCAGCCAGAATCTCGGCATCCTTCCCGCCAGGGCGGGTTTTGGTCTGCGGCAACAGCATGCGGATCTCCGACATCGGGATCATGGGCGCCAGGCGGGCAAACAACAGGAACAGCGTCGTGAACAGTCCCCAGGTGCCGATAAACAACATGTAGTCCCACTTGGTGGCACGGTAGGTGCCCCAGCTGGATGGCAGGTAGTCGCGGTAGAGCGAGGTGACCACGATGACGAACCGCTCAAACCACATACCGATGTTCACCACGAAGCTGAGAAAGAAGAGGTAACCCGGCGAGACCCGCAGGCGGCGGCTCCACAGTGTGGTCAGCGGAATGGCGATGTTGGTCAGGATGAGCGTCCAGTACGCCCAGCCCATGGGACCGAACATGCGGTTCCACATCATGAAGAACTCCCAATGGCTGGCCGAGTACCAGCTCATGAAGACCTCCATGCCGTAGCCGTAAGCCACAATGGATCCGGTCGTCAGCATGACCTTGGCCATGTTGTCGAGATGGCGTACGGTGACCAGATCTTCCAGGTGATACCACTTGCGGATGGGGATCGCGAGCGTCAGCACCATCGCAAAGCCGGAGTACACGGCGCCGGCCACGAAGTAGGGCGGAAAGATTGTCGTGTGCCAGCCGGCCATCGCCGCAACGGCGAAGTCGAAGCTGATGGTGGTGTGCACGGAAAGCACGAGCGGCGTGGCCAGGCCGGCGAGCAGCAGGGAAGCTGACTCATACCGCACCCAATGGCGCGTGGAACCGCGCCAGCCCAGCGAAAGGATGCCGTAGAAATACTTGGCCACCGGCGCCTGCGCTCGATCGCGCAGCGTGCCGAAGTCGGGGATGAGGCCGATGTACCAGAAGACGATGGAGATGGTCGCGTAGGTGGAAACCGCAAAGACGTCCCAGGCCAGGGGCGAGCGGAACTGCGGCCATACATTCATCGTGTTGGGGTACGGCAGCAGCCAGTAGCCCAGCCACGGCCGGCCGATGTGCAGCAGAGGGAACATGCCGGCGCAGACCACGGCAAAGATCGTCATCGCCTCCGAAAAGCGATTGATCGAGTTACGCCAGCTCTGTTTGAAAAGCAGCAGAATGGCCGAGATCAGTGTGCCGGCGTGCCCAATGCCAATCCACCACACGAAGTTGATGATGGCAAAGCCCCAGGCGCCGGGAATGGTGATACCCCAGATGCCGACTCCCTTCAGCACCAGCCAGGTGACCGCGATCAGCACGCCCGTGGCGATGGTGGAGGCGACAAAGAAGCCGCCGAACCAGGCCCAGGGTGTGTTCGCTGTGAGCACGATACCGGAAATCTTCTGCGTGACGCTGCGGAAGTTGTGCCCCGGTGCGATGACCGCGTACTCACCCGTGCGTGGATCAATGAGCGGGTCAAAGCTGGTGTCGTACTCGGCATTGGGGTCGTGGATAGGTCCCTGGGTCGCCATGCTATGCAAGCTCCGGGTTCGGGTTGATGACGCCGGCCGTGTAGGTGGTCCGGGGACGATAGTTCAGATCGCCCAGGACCTGGTAGTCGCGCTCGGAGGCCCGGCGCGCGGCCACTTTGCTTTTGGGATCGTTCTTATTGCCAAAGACAATCGCGTTCGTCGGGCAGGTCTGCTGGCAGGCGGTCACAATTTCGCCATCGCGAATGCCGCGATTTTCCTTGTCCGCCGTGAACTTGGCCTCTTCAATGCGCTGGACACAGTAGGTGCACTTCTCCATCACGCCCCGGGAGCGAACGGTGACATCGGGATTGCGCATGAACTTCAGGCTTTCCGTTTCGTAGTCCGAGTACAGCAGGAAGTTGAAGCGGCGCACCTTATACACGCAATTGTTGGAGCAGTACCGCGTACCCACACAGCGGTTGTAGACCATGGTGTTCAGGCCTTCGGGGGTGTGCACGGTCGCACCCACCGGGCAGACCTGCTCGCAGCCGGCCTGTTCGCAGTGCTGGCACATCATGGGCATAAAGTGTGCGCGCGGGTTGTGCAGATCGCCTTCAAAATAGTTGTCAATGCGCAGCCATTGCATGTCGCGGCCGATCTTTACCTGCTCCCGGCCCACCACGGCGATGTTGTTTTCCGCGTAGCAGGCCACCACGCAAGCGTTGCAGCCGATACAGGAATTCAGGTCAATCGATAGCGCCCAGGCATTCTGCAGCTCCCGCGAGGAAGGATCGACGTGGTCGTAGCGCCACGCGCCATACCACATGCTGTCCTTGTCCTCGGGCGCTTCGCCCTCCGGGTTGTAGCCGATCTTATCGACGAGTGTGCCGCTGGCCCCCTCGTGCGCAAAATTCGGATCCTTCATCGCCTCTTCGTAGGTCGCATAGCGGATGATGGCGCGCTCCATTGCCTCATGGCCCTGCAGCGAGTAGGTGCCCTCCGTGTCGAACTTCTTCGCTTCGAGATCGTGCTGCGCGTAGTGGCCGCGGTGCTCGATATTGTGCGTCTTGGTCACGCACAGGTCATACCTTTGTTTGGTTCCGGTGATCCGTAGACCGCCTGCGGCATAGGGCTGCTCCAGCGTGCGCAGACTGTAGGCGTTCACGCCCACGCCGGCGGCCACGCGGCCTGCCTCGGCGCGGCGGCCCGAGCCCAAATGCAGGGTGATTGCGCCGTCCGCGTGGCCCGGCACCATGAGCACCGGCACAAGAAGCTGCTGCCCGTTCACCTCAAGCTCCACCGCTTCGTTTTCTTCTATTCCGAGCGATTCCATGGTTTGGAGGCTGACCAGCGCAGCGTTGTCCCAGGAAAGATTGGTGACCTGCCGCGGCAACTCCTGCAGCCAGCCGTTGTTGCTATAGCGGCCGTCGTAGACGGAGGGATCGGCGAGAAAGCGAATCTCCAAGCCTTTGCCCGTCCGCGCCAAAGCCACCGGCGGCATGGCCTTTGGGGTGCCAACGCCAGCCGCCGGCTGAAAGGCAGTGCCTTCCACCCAGCCATCATGGAGCGCCTTGCGCCAGCCTGTGGGGAAATCGCCCGGTATGTACGTTTTGGCCGTGGCTACGACCACATCATAGGCGCTCAGCGAAGGATCAACGAGCGTCCCCAGCACGTCATGCGCGGTTACGCCGCCATAGAGTGGAGCAATCATCGGCTGCACGATCGAGATCGTGCCGTCATAGGCCCGGCAATCGGTCCAGCTCTCGAGGTAATGCGCCCGGGGAATGTGCCATGTGGAGTAGAAGCCGGTTTCATCGACATGCGAACCGAGATGCACCGTGTTCGGCACGGCATTGAACGCGGCCGCGAAGCCAAGATCGGCCGGCGCGTTGTAGAGCGGATTGGTGCCGAGAAAGACCAGCCATTGCACCTTGCCGGCGTTCATGTCGCCGACCATGGCCTTCAGGTCAGCATTGCCTTCGCTTGGGATGGAGTGCACCGGCATGGTGTAGAAGACCGTCTTGCCGACCGCACCAAGCGCGGCGTTCAGCTGCATCGCCGCAGCCTGGCAGGCCGGGCTGCTCTGCGGGCCGGCGATCACGGCGCAACGGCCGTTGGCCTTCTTCAGATCAGAGGTGACCGCTGCCGCAAACTTCGCCACATCGGGATTGCCGCCGACGGCACCCGTGTTGCCGGAGGCGAGCGCCAGGGCAAAGGCATCCAGCTCGCTCGGCGGGAGCGCAATCCGATGTTCGGCCTTGAAGCCTGTTACCGAAGGCATTGTCTCCACCGAGTACATGCGGTTCATCGTCTTCCCGCGCTCGAAACGATGGCGCTCGGCATAGGCCGCGGAGAGGGGCAGAAACCCCGGGAAGTGAATGCCGCCGAGAAAGTCCGCATCCAGCGTCAGGATGACATCCGCATCCGCCAGACGGTACTGGGTGTCGTAATAGTCGCCGAAGGCCGCCTTCGAGACAGCCCGGTGCGCATCGCCGCCAGCGGGCTCGTACTGCACCAGCCTGGCCTGCGGGTACTTTGCCTGCACCTGCTTCCATTGCGCGGCGAAGCTGGGTGAGGTCGTGGCCTCGCTCAGAAAGTAAAGCCCTTGGCCACCAGGCAATTGGGCGACGCCTTTTTCGAATTGCTCCTGAAAGCGGGGCCACTCGTCGTTTTCGCCACGGAAACGTACATGCTGCGAGCGATCCGGATCGTACAGGTCCAGCAGCGACGCCTGCGTAAAGGCATCCGCCTTGCCTTTGGACACCGGATGCTCCGGGTTGCCTTCGAGCTTGGTCGGGCGAAAGGCATCCGACTTCACCAGCACCGGAATGGCGCCCGTGGGAAACGGATGTGCCGTGGCAAAAAACGTCGGTGTGCCGAGGATGATGTCCTCGGGCTGCTTGATGTAGGGATAAATCGCTTCATCCGGCTGCTTGGTGCAGCCAGCCAGACCGGCCAGGGCAAAACTCGCGCCCATCACCTTCATGAAACCGCGCCGCGAGACCGAGTTGGCCCACTCGCCGGCACCGGCCTGGCGGGGAAACTCCTCCCGCATCAGCTCCTGAAATTCGGGCGTGTCGGCCAGCTCATCGAGATTTTTCCAGAACCTCTTGCCGGTGCGGCCGTCCAGCTTGGCCCGCACCTCCGCCAACGTCATCTTGCCGGCAGGCGTAATGCGCGTGACTACCTGAGCTACCTGGACCGGCTGCGTTCCTTGCATGCCCGCGGCCTGCGGCTCGGCTTGCGACGGCAGCGCGGCCGCCAGGGTTGCCGGCGGCGGCTGGATCGGGTTGTGCTTGGATCTTTGTTCGTCTGCCATTCCCTACCTGCACTCCATGGTCTTTCCGGTTACCGGTGGCACGTTTCGCAGCTGACAATTTGGTTGGGCGAGCGAATGTGATAACGATCCACCAGAAACTTGCCGAGCGCTTTCTGACTGGTGAACTTCTCGTAACTGGCCGGCATGCGGATCACCGGAACGCTCGACTCCGTGTTGCCGGAGCCGTTCTGGGGCAACGGCTCTATGTCATGCTTCGGGCCGGACTGCGGCTGCGACGTGCGGTTCCGTAGACTTCCCTGTTCCGGGCTGCCATCGTCGCCCAGGCCCCTTCCCTCCTGCGCGCCGTTCATCCCGCCGTTCGTGTTGCCGGGCGTGGAGGGTACCTGCAGCATCGCCAGCTCCGGATTGCTGTTGTTCGGGTCCTTGGTCACGCAGGAGACCTGCTCAGCCGTAGGCCCCCCGGTGCTCAGCCGGCTGCACCACACAGGGTGCGTCTCCGACGGCCCGGCCCAGGCCATGTTGTAGATCTCGCTTGTGGGCCGCAGCGCCGGTACCGGGTTGCGATGGCAGTTCAGACACCACTCCATCTGCAGGGTATTTTCCATGTACATCAGGGGCATTTCATCCACGCGGCCATGGCAGCTCGCGCAGCCCAGCCCCTTGTTCACGTGCACGGAATGATTGAAGTACACGTAGTCCGGCAGGTCGTGCACGCGGATCCAGGGAATGGACTGCCCCGTCGCCCAGCTCTGCCGCACCGGCTCCAGCAACTGCGCATTGGTCCAGATCTGCGAATGGCAATTGATGCATGTCTTGGTCGGTGGAATACCGGCGTAGAAACTTTTCTCCACCGAGGTATGGCAGTACTGGCACTGCAACCCCAGCCCCTGCACGTGATGTTTGTGACTGAACGGCACGGGTTGATCTGGCCGCTGGCCCTGCCGCGTCACCCACGGCGAGCGCTGCAGCTCATCCAGGGTCACACCCGTGATAATCACGATCAAGCCCACCAACACAAGGCTTGCGCGAATCAACGCATTCGAACTGCGGTCAAATACCTGAGCCATGAGTGCTCTCTACCACCGTCGCCCGCTTTGTACACCGTGCGTGGTGTGTTCGTCCAGCGTTGTTGCTCAACAGTTCCAAAAGGGGTCTGGCGCGACCCGCCCACTCTGAAAAAATCATTGCCTGCTTACAACGTGCCGAACTCAGCAATGGGTTATGGCCACTATCGAAGCACGATCTCTGCTGTATGCGCAAGGCGTCCCCTGCCGCGAAATCCAGGGCCATCTCCAACCGCTCCCGTATCTGCTTGATTCTGCAAACAAAGACGCCGTTTCCCGGCGATCACGCGGTAACGGCACATCCTTCAGCAGCCCTATGTGCGAGAGCAGGTCGCAGACGGGTTGACGTGAGGAGGCGTTAAAAGCGCGGCCGCTCTATCATCACGCCATGGCTGAATCGCGACCGCGCAGGCGCAAGCTGCCCTATGACACCGCTGAGGCGGTTCGCGCGCTTTCTGCCGCGGACCGGAAGCTCGCCCGGCTGATGGAACGAGCCGGCCCGTTCACCCTCCGGCTGCCGGCGCAGCAGTCCCCGTTCGAGGCACTGCTGCGGGCCATTCTCTATCAGCAGCTGCACGGCAAAGCCGCGGCCGCAATCCATGCCAGGCTCCTGGCCAGCTTCGAACCGGTGTGCGGCCTCGGTGTGCACCCCTCAGCGCAGCACGTCCTGGACTGCCCCAACGAACAGCTGCGCGGCGCCGGCCTTTCCCACAACAAAGCCTTGGCCGTCCGCGATCTGGCCGCAAAGACCCTCGACGGCACGGTACCCTCGCTGGCCCGCATACGACGGATGAGCGATGAGGACATCATCGCTCATCTGACGGGGGTACGCGGCATTGGCCGGTGGACCGTCGAAATGTTGCTGATGTTCCGCCTGGGACGGCCGGACGTGCTGCCGGTGGGCGACTACGGGGTGCGGAAGGGCTTTGCGTTGACCTTTGGGGGGCTTGCCCCGGACGCCAAGGTGACCCCGGATCTGCTGCCCTCACCCGCGGTTCTGGAGCGCCGCGCAAAACGCTGGGCGCCGTGGCGCTCGGTGGCGAGCTGGTATCTTTGGCGCGCCTGCGATCTCGCCGCGGGCAAAACCATCCAGCCGGAGTAGAGCCGCTCCCAAACGGCCCCCCACCCCGCTCCAACATGCCGATCTCCGCCTCTGGTCCAATCTGACACACCCGCCGCCGCCCGGGGCATATCACGGGGTGAACGGTCCCGGTACGATAGGCCTATGTCGTCTTTGCCCCAGGCTGCCTCCCTTGACGTCACCGGCCCGCTCACACCCCCTCCGGCGCAACGCTATGTGTGCGTGCACGGCCATTTCTATCAACCTCCCCGGGAGAATCCATGGTTGGAGACCGTAGAGGTTCAGGACTCCGCCAGCCCGTTTCATGATTGGAACGAACGCATCACGGCGGAGTGCTACGCCCCCAACGGCGCTTCACGAATTACGAACAAGGAAGGCCAGATCACGCGCATCCTGAACAACTACGCGCGCATGAGCTACAACTTCGGCCCTACGCTGCTGAGCTGGCTGGAAATCTTCGCATCCCGGGCCTATCGCATGATCCTGGATGCCGACCGGGACAGCCAACGGCGCTACGGCGGCCACGGGTCAGCCCTGGCGCAGGTATACAACCACATCATCATGCCGCTTGCCTCGGAGCGGGATGCGCGCACACAGATCCGCTGGGGGGTCGCCGACTTCGAGTCCCGCTTTGGCCGTAAGCCGGAGGGCATGTGGCTGGCCGAAACCGCGGTCTCCCGCAGTGTGCTGGATCTTTTGGCCCAAGAAGGGATCAAGTTCACCCTCCTGGCTCCGCACCAGTGTGCACGGGTACGAAAGCTGCCCAGTCCGGTAAATCCGAAGCCGCTCCATGTCGACGACGTTGAGGCTGTGGAAGACCAAGCGGCGGAACAGCCGGGCAAAACGGCGGCGCAACCATCCGCTCCGGTTGCCTCGTCGCCCGGCGATCACTGGACCGAGACGGCAAATGCGACTGTGGATCCAACCCGCCCCTACCTCGTGCAGTTGGACGAGGGTCGCTCCATCGCGGTCTTTTTCTATGACGGGCCGGCTTCGCGCGCCATCGCCTTTGAGGGTCTGCTGAACTCGGGCGAAGAGTTTGGCAGGCGCATTCTCGGCAGCCTGCGGCCGCACGAAGAAGGCGAACCGCAACTCGCCCACGTGGCGACCGACGGTGAAAGCTACGGGCATCACCACCGCCACGGCGAGATGGCCCTGAGCTACGCTCTGCACTGGATCGAAGCGCAGGGCCTGGCGCAGCCCACCAACTACAGCGAGTTCCTCGCGAAATTTCCGCCACGCTGGGAGGCCGAGGTGGTCGACGACAGCTCCTGGAGCTGCTTCCACGGCGTGGAACGTTGGCGTGCCGACTGCGGCTGCAATGGCGGCAAACCGGGCTGGAACCAGGCATGGCGAGCTCCGCTGCGGGAGGCGCTGGATCTGCTTCGCGACCGGACGGCGCCCCTCGCGGAGGGGATCGCCGAACCTCTGCTGAAAGATCTTTGGGCGGCCCGTGATGGGTACATTCAGGTCGTGCTGGATCGCCAGCCCGCGTCCCTTGAACGATTTCTGGCGGCGCACAGCAAACGGGCACTCACCCCGGTGGAACGGGTCACCGTCTTTGAATTGATGGAGCTCGAACGCCACACCCAGCTGATGTACACCAGCTGCGGCTGGTTCTTCGATGAGATCTCCGGCATTGAAACGGTGCAGATCATCGCCTACGCGGGCCGCGTGCTGCAGCTGGCGGCCAAGCTCTTCGGCGATGCCGGAAAAGCGCTCGAAGCCGACTTCCTGGAGGTACTCGAAAAGGCTAAAAGCAATGTTTGCGAGCACGGGGATGGCGGCGCCGTATACCGGAAATGGGTAAAAGATGCGCGACTCGATCTGGAGCACGTCGGGGCCCACTACGCGATCTCATCCATGTTCCGCGCCTACCCGGACGCCGGAGAGATCTTCTGCTTCGACGTGCAACGGCACAGCTACGATGTGCTCACCTCCGGCAGCGGCCGCGTGGCGCTGGGCCGCGCCCGGCTGAAATCGCGCATCACGGAGGAAACGGAGGAGATCTGTTTTGCGGTGCTGCACCTGGGAGACCAGAACCTGTCCGCCGCAGTCAAGCGTTTCGGCGCAGGCGAGCTGCCAGCTTGGGAAGAGTTCAGCGAGAACGCCGGCATCGCCATTCGCCGGGCGAACCTGCCCCAGCTGATCCGCCTGATCGACGGCTTCTTCGGTTCCACCGTCTATTCGCTCACCTCCCTCTTCGCCGACGAGCAGCACCGCATCCTCAAGAGCATCCTCAACCAGACACTGTCCGAGGTGGAAAACTCGTTGATGCGCATCTACGAGGAGCACGCCACGCTGTTGCACTTCCTCGGCGAATCCAACGTGCCCGCTCCCCCGGCACTGGCGCTCACGGCCGGTTTTGCGATCAACGCCAGCCTGCGTCATGCGCTCGAGGCCGACAGCTATGATTGCGCCGAGGTTGCACGCCTGTTGCGCCGGGCGGACCTGGATAACGTGACTCTGGACACCGCCACACTCAGCTATGCAGCCGACACCCGCATGAAGCGCGCCATGCTTGCCGTTGAACAAGCCGCAAGCACCCAGAAGGCTGGGGTTCTTGCCGAGGCGCTGGGCATCGCGGAAAGCCTTCGCACACTGCCGGCGTCTTTCAATCTCTGGCAGGCGCAAAACATATGGAACGACCTGTTGCGACGCCCGGAGAGCCGCTATTGGGCCCGCGACTGGCGCGAAAGCTTCCACAAACTCGGCACCGCGCTACGGATCAGCGTGGAAGACCTGGCCACGGCCGACCACGCGAGCCTCTCATAAAAACCATGGACCACAAGGCGCAAGGGACTAACCAGCCGGCCGCGCAAGCTGCCGCAAACCCTGCCGCGGATCGTGCTGCCGGGATCATGACGGCTAGGGAGCGCATCGCCTGGGACCGCGTGGTTGCAGGGGCAGGCAGCACGCTGCCTCCGCCGCGACTGCTGGTGGTTCTGGCTCATCCTGACGACGAGGTGCTCGCCCTGGGCGCCCGCCTGGAGCGTCTTTCTGCAGCGCGCCTCGTTACGCTTACCGATGGCGCGCCCCAGAATGGGGCTGACGCCTCCCATCACGGCTTTGCCTCCCTGGAAGCCTATCGGACAGCCAGACGGGCGGAGATTGCAGCGGCGCTGGCCCACGCCGGACTTTCCCCCAGCATCGCGAGCCCCTTCCCTGCACTACCGCCCGTGCCGGACCAGACAGCCGCGATGCACCTCGAAGTTCTCACGCGCGGCCTGGTTGCAGTGCTGGCCGAATTCTCACCGGAGGCCGTGCTGACCCACCCCTACGAGGGCGGGCATCCGGACCACGACGCCTGCGCCTTCGCCGTCCACACGGCGATGCGTCTGCGCCGGCTCCAGTCCGTGGGCGACGCCGGTTCAGAACCGCAGCCGTTGCTGCTGGAAGCGCCTTTCTATCACAGGGACAGGCACTGGGATGGCAACGGCGGCATGCGCACGGGAAAGTTTCTGGATGCGGACCGGTTTCCCGCGCTGGAACTGCAGCTCTCCCCAAGCGAACGAACGAACAAGAAAGTGCGTCTGGCCTGCTTTCCCACCCAGTCAGAGACGCTGGGGCAGTTCAGTGTCGAATACGAGGCCTTTCGCCCTGCCCCGGATTACGACTTTTCTCGCCCGCCCCATCAAGGCGAACTGCTGTACGAAGGCTTTCCTTGGGGCATGACGGGGGACCAATTCCGTACCCTTGCCTGCGACGCGCAACGTCATTTGCTCGGCGAGGCATTTGCTCTGCACCCGGAATCCCCTTCTTCCACGGAAAACATCCGTTGAGCCAGAATCGTTCCCCCTTGTCCTCCATTGAAGGCCGTAGCGGCGCGCCTGTCGTGCTCAGCGTGGCTTTCCCTTTCGCGGTCGTAGGACCCGGAGCCGTGGGCGGGGCCGAGGTCGTGCTTTCGGAGATCGAGGCGGCGCTCCCAACGCTCGGTTTCCGGTCCGTCGTGGTGGCGCGGGAGGGCTCGGCGCCGGTCGGCACGCTGTACGCCACCCCCGCCCCTGCTGGCGAAATCGACGACGCTGCCCGTCTGCTGGCCGAAGCCGCTCATCAGGCCAATATTGACCGTGCGCTCGAGGAGCATCCGGTGTCTGTCGTGCACATGCATGGATTGGACTTCCACCGGTATCGCTTTCCCGCCGGTATGCCCGTGATCGTCACCGTGCACCTGCCGCCCGGCTGGTACCCCGACCTGATCTGGCACTTGCCGCCCAGCTATCACCTCGTCTGCGTCTCGGAGACACAGAAAAGCGCCTGCCCGGCGTCTGCGCAACAGCGGATGGAGGTGATCGGCAATGGCGTTCCGATGCCGGACCGGGCCGATCTGCGCCCCGAGGGTCGGTATGCGCTGATGCTTGCGCGCATCTGCCCGGAAAAGAATCTCCATACCGGCTTCGAGGCTGCCCGGCTCGCGGGGGTACCCACGATTCTTGCCGGTGAAGTGTTTCCCTACCCCGATCACCTTCGCTACTTCGCCGAAGAAATCCGGCCCAGACTCACCGCACCGAACCGCACCCACGCCGACCGCCGGCGCGAAGCGCACCCAGCCGCCGATGCCCGCTTCCTGGGTGCAGTAACCGGTGCGGCAAAAAGCCGGCTGCTTCGCCGCGCCGCTTGCCTGCTGCTGCCTTCGCTCGCGCCCGAAACCAGCTCTTTGGTCGCCATGGAAGCACTGGCGGCAGGAGTTCCCGTCGTGGCCGTCGCCTCGGGCGCAATCCCGGAAATCGTCGACAGCGGCCGCACGGGGCTGCTCGTTCCCCCTGACGGCGATGTCGCTGCGAACCTTGCGTCGGCATTGCGCGAAGTTAGAACGCTGGACCGTGCGTTGTGCCGCTCTATGGCGGAGGCTCGCTTTTCTGTCACGAAGATGCTGGGGACCTATGCCGCTCTGTACCGCCGGTTGGCCCGCCCGCGCTCCGTGGAAAGCATCCGGGTGACGGAGAACAACCGATCGCCCGATGGGAAAAAAAACGCAGCTGCAGAGCCGGACAGAAACGTACACGGAAAGGTAGACAAAGAGCCACACACAACGCTTCTCATAGGCATTGAGGCGCTGGAAGGCCTGCAGACCGCCTGGGCCGAGCTTTGGCGGGCTGATCCGACGGCCACGCCTTTTCAACACCCCGCCTGGCTCCTTTCGTGGGCCCGCCAGTTCGGGCCGGATGGCGTGGTGCAGGCCGTGCAACAGCGCGACGATAAAGGGCGCCTGCTCGGCCTGCTCCCGCTATTTGCCTACCGCGACCCCTCCCAAGGCACCCACAAGCTGCTGCTGCTCGGCACAGGCACCACGGATTACCTGGGTGGCGTTTTCCAACCTATACCGGCCTCCTCTCTGGCCGAAGCAGCCCTTCGTTTTGCCCTGACGGAGATCCCGGCCTGGAACAGGCTCGATCTGCCGCAACTGCGCATCGACTCGCCCCTATTGGAGGCAGGGAGAGGCATGGGCAGCCTAGCAAGTTCCGAGGCGGAGAGCTGCGCCATCGTCTTCGTGGAACAGGCGTTGCCGGGAAAGGTGGACGCCAACATTCGCCGCTATCGCCGCCGCGCAGAGATCGAAGGTCCCTTGCTTTTTACGGTCGCTTCCGGTCAGGCCGAAGCGGAAGAGTTCTTCGAGGAACTGGTCCGGTTGCACCGGGAACGATGGGAAACCCGCCAGGAAGCCGGTGTGCTCAACGATCCTCGTGTGCTGGAGCACCATCGGGAGGCCTTGCCGCCTCTCCTGGAAGCTGGCCTGCTACGGCTATTTCGCCTCCGCTGCGGGGAGGGTACAGTGGCAGTCCTCTATGCGCTTGCCGATCCCGTTGATCGCCCCCTCCGCCGGTTATACCTTTACCTGATCGGCATCGACATGCGCCGCAGCCATCTCAGCCCCGGCACCCTGATCCTGCACGCCGTTTGGGAGTACGCCCGCAAGCAGGGCTTCGCTCAGCTTGATCTCCTGCGTGGCGGCGAACGTTACAAAGAGTTTTGGGGGGCCGTACCGTCGTCTACCCATGCACTGCACGCTACGCGCTGATGCTGCAGGCTGCACGCGCCATCAGCGCTTCTGGCGACGATTCGGTGGAGCTACCGGATGGCGGTGCTTGCGATCCTTCGTATGCTCAGCCTCGATCACGTGGTCCTCGTGAACGGTGCCGGCCATCACCTCGCGCAGTGCCAGCACAACCGCATCGTGTACCTCGTCGCGGAACGCATCGCGCACCGTCTGCGCTACCGCCTCCGGCTCAAAGGTAAGCTCCTTGTCCGGGTCGATCAGCTTGTCCAGCATGTCCTGCACGACCGGTTTCATGTGGATCTGGCGCGCAAGCACCTTCGCCACCTTCTTCGCGGGCGCGTCGAGCGCGGCGGTAATCAGATCGTTGGAGTAGGCCGGCGATCCCATGAGCCAGTCCTTCTCGAAGGTGGCTGCCATGGTCTTCACCGCCTTCGCATCACGGAAGATGACGCCCACCTCGCGACGTGCCGCCAGTTCCAGCCGGCGCAGGCTCATGCTGCCCAAAAAGGCATCACGACCGTCGCGCACCATCCCTCGTACGTGCAATCGCATAGACGAGATGCGGACCGCCAGGGCTGCGTTCTTCACCGGAGCACGGCTGATAATCCGCACATCCACACCCGCGGAGACCTTGTCATTGAGCAAGCGGATGAACTCCGGATCCGAGAGCTTCATTTCATAGATCAGCAGCTGCCGTTTCGCTCCCGCAATGAAGGCCTTTAATCGCTGCCGCGCATTTACCGGGCTGACCAGCAGATTCTCGTTCTCAGAAACGTACGGTGTTCTTTTGCAATCACATTCAAACAGCCGCTGTGCCTCACGTACCACCTCTGGATCGCGTATGACGGCTGCAAATGAGCGGCTCAGGGTGATGTCTACATGCGTGTAGTTGAACGCCAGCAGATACAACTCTTTGCCATCCACGATGAACATTTTGCCGTGGTAGCGGACAAGATCATCGGCCGTTCGTGCGACCGTGATGCCCTCTTCCAGCAAGCGCATTTCAAAGCGGCGCAGGTACTTTTCCCCGCCATGGTTGGTATGCGCAATCAGCGCGGTAACGGAGACGCCGCGTTGGGCAGCTTCGACCAGAGCCCGTTCGATCTCACTGCGATCAAAGCGAAATATAAGGATCTGAATGCTCTTTTTTGCGCTGTTGAGCGCATTCACCACGGGCTGAATGCCGTCTTCCGGCTGAATCAGGAGTCTCACGAGGTCCTTTCGCTGGCGACAGCAGAGGCTGCCCTGAAAGATGCGGGACCCGTCACCGGAGATGTTTGTCCCGCCCCCGCACCGCTTGAGGACACCTCGAAGCGCGGTATGGTAGCAAAGAGTGGTCACATACAGTATTGGAGATCCCGATGTTTCGCCTGCGTCCTTGCCTCCCTGCCGCTTTTCTACTCTCGACCGCTTGCCTGGGCCCCGGCCGGCTCGCCACGGCCCAGGACGGCGCTTCCCAGAGCAAACCCGGCCATGTGAAGGCCAAAGACCACCTGCTGGCTCCCGCACAGATCAAAAATCCTGTGCTCTGGCAGGACCCTGGCAGCATCCCGGAAAAGAACCTGCTGTATGGCCTGGGCGGCACGGACCATCAGCCCAAAGGTCCGTTCACCTTCGAGGCAGAGGACATGAACGGCACCAATCCCAAGTTCGATGCGCGGGACGCTGACGGCAAGAAATGGCGTGTGAAGCTCGGTGTGGAGGCGCGGCCCGAGGTGACGGCCTCGCGGTTGCTCTGGGCCGTCGGCTACTTCACCGATGATGACTACCTATTGCCCACGGCAACCGTAGCCGGTCTGCATCTGAGACGCGGTGCCGACCTTGTTCACAGTGGCGGCCTCATCACCGACGCCCGTTTCGACCGCAAACCAAAAGAAGAAAAAAAGATCGCGGACTGGCGCTGGAGAACCAATCCGTTCACCGGCACGCGGGAGTTCAACGGTCTTCGCGTGATGATGGCCGTTTTAAACAACTGGGACCTCAAGGATGTGAATAACGCCGTCTACAGCGACGAAAAAGAGGGCCGGCAGATCTTTCTCGTTCATGACATTGGCGCGACCTTCGGCGCCAACGATGAACATCGCACCCACGACACCGACAAAGCCAACGTGGAGAGTTACAAGCATTCCAAATTCATCGTCAAGAACGATGGCGGCAAGGTCACCTTCGGCACGCCCGCATTTCCCGGCAAGTTTCTGTTTGATGAAGGCCCGGTCCTGGTCGGAGAAGCCTTTCGGCGTTCGGCCCTTGATTGGATCGGCCACGACATCCCGGTTGCAGATGCGCGGTGGATGGGCAGTCTGCTGGCGCAGCTGAGTCACGAACAGATCGAAGATGCGTTCCGTGCTGGCGGCTTTCCTGACGACCAGCGGGAGGCCTTTGTGGAGGTCGTGGAACAGCGAATCAGCGAACTGAAAGCCCTCTAACTCAGGCCATGCCGGGGCTATCGACGCTCGCGTTTGTTCCATTTCGGTACATGCCTTCAGGGAAGCTACAGCTCTTGTGCAGCCCTCTTGAACCAAGGTGCGATTCGGCTTCGTGCGAAAGCGGCTTACCTTGAAGTGGCAGGAGCAAACAGCAGATGATCCCAATCAACGACAGCGTTCTTTTGATGATGGTAGGAATGCTTAACTTCCTTGGGGCCATTCTCCTGGCACGTGCGCGAACGAAGGACGGAGAAGAGGGTTTACCGTCACAACCCTTTCCAGCACCGGTTCAGGAGTCGGGGAGGGATACGGTACTGGGCTGAGCTCCATTCGCCTCCAGTGCCCTCTGCCTCTTTACATCGGGCTCTCCGGCGCCAGGTCCTATCCCGGTGTCGCCGCCGTACATGTGTTTTCCGATCCGCCGAGGCGATTACGCTTCTCCACCACATACTGCAAGCCATCCACCCAGCTCAAACCTAGGCTGCTCGCCTCATTCATCAGGCACTCAAACACGAGGCGGTCCGAAGGTCCCGGCAGGGCCTGCTGAAAGAGCTGACAAACCCGGTCAAACTCGGCGGAAACATCCGTCTTAGGCGTTTTGTAGCGTTCCCTCGTCACAGTAGCTTTACGCAGCCTATCTTAGGACGGACTGTGTGGAACGGGTAAATTCTGCCGTTTTTGGCACTGGTTCCGTTTCGGGAATGCACTTCTCAACGCCTCGTGCCTTCGAGTGCTCTTCGGCAGCGATTCAGGGCAGAATAGGAGCACAGGGAAGCGCTGACGCGGCAATTTGCGTTAGCGGGGAGTGCCTATGACGCCTGAAGAGTTTCGCGAGCACGGCCACCAGCTGATCGACTGGCTGGCCGATTACCACAAAGGGCTCGCCGAAAGGCCGGTGATGAGTGTCGTTCGCCCAGGGGAGATCGCCGCGCAGCTACCCTCCGTACCGCCCGCCGAACCGGAGCCCTTTGCGGATATCCTCGCCGATCTGGATCGCATCGTGATTCCCGGCTTATCACTTTGGCAGCACCCGCGCTTCTTTGGTTACTTTCCCTCGAACGCGTTGCCCGCCGGCATTCTGGGCGATCTACTCAGCACCGGTTTGGGGGTGCTCGGCATTTCCTGGCAGTCAAGCCCCGCCATCACGGAGATTGAGACCGTGATGCTGGATTGGGTACGGGGGATGACCGGCTTGTCCAAGGATTGGCAGGGTGTTATCGGGGACACCGCCTCCAGCAGCACGCTTGTCGCGCTGATTACCGCCCGCGAACGGAAGACCGGGTACGCCCTTAACCGCGGCGGTCTGCAGGCGCAGCCACTGCCCTTGACGATTTATGTCTCCGCCCAGGCCCACAGCTCCGTGGACAAAGCCGCGCTGCTGGCGGGTTTTGGGCGGGAAAACCTGCGCATCGTCCCCTGCGACGAGAGCTACGCCATGCGCACCGACGCCCTGGAGACGCTGGTCGCCGAAGATCTCGCAGCCGGCAGGGTGCCCTGCGCGGTTGTCGCGACAACCGGAACGACGGCTACCACCGCCATAGATCCCATCGCCGGCATAGCGGACGTGGCGGCACGTCATGGCCTTTGGCTGCATGTCGATTGCGCCATGGCGGGCAGTGCGATGATCCTGCCCGAATGCCGGTGGATGTGGGAAGGCATCGAGGGGGCAGACAGCCTGGTCATCAACGCGCATAAGTGGCTTGGTGCGCCCTTTGATTGCTCCCTTTACTATGTTCGCGATGCGGAGCATCTGGTGCGGGTTATGTCCACGAATCCTGCATATCTGCAATCCTCCATGGATGGGCAGGTGCGCAATCTGCGAGATTGGGGTATTCCGCTGGGTCGCCGCTTCCGTGCGCTGAAGCTGTGGTTCCTGATTCGGGAACAGGGTGTTGCCGGCCTGCAAGCCCGGTTGCGGCGCGACATGGTCAATGCGCGCTGGCTGGCGGAGCAGGTGGCCGCGACGCCAGGCTGGCGGGTGTTGGCGCCGGTTCCGTTGCAGACGGTCTGCATTCGCCACGAACCCCGTCTCCCTTCCGGCGAAACGCTGGATGCGCGCACGATAGATGCGCGCACAATGGATGCGCGCACGATGGACCTCCACACCCAGGCATGGGCCGAGGCCGTCAACCAGTCCGGTGCGGCTTACCTTACGCCGGCGACGTTGGATGGCCGATGGATGGTGCGCGTTTCCATCGGTTCGCTCAATACCGAGGCAGCAGACGTGGCCGCGGTCTGGGACGTGATCCGGCGCACGGCGGAGTCCTTGGCGTGGGCGGAAACCGAGCTGGAGGTGGTTCGCGGCTGAACGTCTTCTGTGCTGCCGAGCGACTCGGCCAGTGCCGGAACCGGTTGTGGGACCAGTTTCGGGACTATTTGCCGGCCGCGGCGTCGCAGACGATCGCAAGCCGGTGCTGGACCGGGTCGTTGACATAAGAACAGCGCCAGTCCTTGCCGGCGGTGATGGCGGTTTTGCCATCCTGGAAGTGCATCACGTCCACGCGGCCGTCGCCATTGTTCCGTGCGCCGTTGAAGAACGTGACCTGAGAGCTGGAATACTCGTCGGTCTGGGCTGCGTCGCGCAACTGCGGGACCTCGGCGGAGGCGGTCTGCACGCCGGAAGGCGAGGGGACGCGCTTAGCTACCTGCTGAGGAAGGAGCAGCGCAGTGATGAGGATAGAAATCAAGATGGCCCTCCGTGACTCGAGCCAAGTTTACCTCCGGGAATGACCCAATTGGCTTACCCCACAGCTACGCCTTTTGGGGGATGGCGACGTTGATTTTCGGTGCGGGTGTTGAGCGCGTAGAGGGCCTTCGCATCTCTCGGGCCAGCGAAGCATCCATCTGTAGGGACAGATAGTTTGATGTCAGGGGCTGAAACGATGGGCAGAGCGATTGAACCGAATGAAGCAATTCATGATGTGCTGGTGATCGGCGCCGGACCGACCGGTCTGGCCTGCGCGATCGACGCGCAGAATGAAGAGCTCGATGTCCTGATTATCGACAAGGGCTGCCTGACCAACTCGCTGTTCCATTACCCGGCCGGCATGACCTTTTTCACAACGCCGGAACTGCTTGAAATTGGCGGTATGCCGTTTTCCTCTCCAAACCAGAAGCCGACAAGGGCGGAGGCGCTGGAGTACTACCGCAAGGTGGCCTTCCGTTACGACTTGGATGTACGGCAGTACGAGCGGGTGGATAAGGTGTTCGGGATCGACGGTGACTTTCGAGTGCACACGATCGATCGCTTCGAGCGCGAACACATCCATCGCACACGCAAGATCATCGTGTCCACGGGCTACTACGATCTGCCCAACCACCTCGGCATCCCGGGTGAGGACATGCCCAAGGTGGCGCACTATTACAACGAGCCACACCCGTTTTTTGCCCAGGAAGTGCTCGTGATTGGCGGAAAGAATTCAGCCGCGATTGCGGCGCTCGATCTGTGGCGTCACGGCGCCAAGGTCACGCTGGTGCATCGTGGCGCGGAGCTGCATAGGCACATCAAGTATTGGATCAAGCCTGACATCGAAAATCGCATCAAGAATGGTGAGATTGCCGCGTACTTCAACACAACCGTAAGCGGAATCACCGAGGATACGGTCACGCTGGCCATACCTGAGGGCGAGAAAACGCTGCCCAACCAGTTTGTGTTTGCGTTGACGGGCTACCATCCAGATTTTGCGTTCATCGAGTCGCTGGGCGTGGTGCTGGACCCCGACAATGCCCGCTGCCCGATCATGAATCCGGATACGCTGGAATCCAATGTGCCGGGGATCTACGTGGCAGGTGTGGTGGTGGCGGGTGAGCGGACCAATGAGGTTTTCATCGAAAACGGCCGCTTCCATGGAGCGCTGATCGCGCGAGATCTGGCGGAAAAGTTGGGGCATGGGATGAGAGAGAAGCTGGTGGCACCGGCATACACGGTGGCCGCGGAGTAGAGCCTGCTGAGATGGCCGGGGCACACGAACGACGAGACAAAGCGCTCCCAATCGCTCCGCCGGATTACTTCACTCGGATCACTCAGCGGCTTCGTTCAGAAGAGCCTGGGTAGCTGCTTTCAGCAGCCATTGCTCTGCGCGCTTATAACTCATGCCGTTCTCATGGTGCAGGGTGTAGTAGCCCCAGTAGCCGAAATAAAACCAGAGCGTGTCAACAGCGTCCCGCACGGCGAGACCAGGGCGCAATGCCCCCAAACCTGCAAGATGCTGCGCCACGATCAGAAACCATCGACGATAGCGAGCCGTAGCGATCGCCAGACTTTCGGCCACCTCCGGATCGTGGGGCGCTGCATCGTGCATGAAGTAGGTGATGTCGCCAAACTCCTCGCGCATGGATCGCACCACCCGCGCCACGGTCTCCAAAATCGCTTGCGGTTGTTGCAGAGCCCGTATCTCAGCGAGCGACGTCTCGTTTCCCGGAGCTGCACTCCAGATCTCCATGAGAATACGTAGAAGCCCAACCTTGCCGCCAACAACGGTGTAGACGGTAATGGGCGCGACCTTTGCAAGACGAGCCACCTCGTTCACCTTGGTTTGCGAGTAACCCTGTTCAGCAAACAGCTTGCGCGCAGCCGCGATGATGTCGCGCCGCGTCTGCGCCGCTGACTCCTGCCTGCTGCCCTTTTCTTCATCATTTCTCTCGTTTTTGGACATTCAGGCTGGCTTTCGATATAGTTGCGCTACGACGGAATGCAAGATTGCCTTTCGTCGCGGACAGAGTGAAGGAGAGTGGCGCCATGTTGCAACCCACCACGTATCTTGAAGAGACGACCGGCCATAATGTTTTGAAAACTGAAGTGAATGAAGGTCCAGTCCTCCAGATTGGCGAGTGGCAACTGAACTGGAAGGCTCAGGGCGCGGATACAGGATATTCCTTCTCCATCTATGAAACGACCCTCGCTGCCGGCAACGGTCTTCCGCTGCACAAGCATCCCTACCCGGAGTTCTTCTATCTTCTTGAGGGTCACCTCGACTTTTGCCGCTGGGACGATGCAGGCGTTGCCCAGTGGGAGGCGTGTAGTGCGGGCATCAGTGTTTTGGCGCCCCCAAATGCACCGCACACCTTCTTCAACAAGGGTGACAAACCAGCGCGATTTTTGAGCGTTTCCACATATCATCACGAAAAGATGCTGAAAGACGCTGTGTACCCGGGCGGCAAGACGGACTACCTGCCGGCACAGCTTGCCCCAGCGGACTTCGAGAAGCTCTTCAAGTCCATGGAGAACAATCAGGTCTACGTGGTCGCCGATCATGCCTAGTTTTAGGCTATAGCAAGTCATCTGCTGAGGTAGAGCGAGTCAACCAATTCAGTGCCGTTTCTCTGAGGACCGGCACTGAATTGGGAACCGGCCCTCATTGGCAGATTCGCTCCCTGTAAGAAATAAGAGATATTTGCTCTAACGTGTCGCAGAAAGAACTGCGCGACGTTGGAAACGCGCATCACGGAGCCGAGCCGCTCGCGGTAGTGGACAGTCCTTACAATCCTTTCCAACTGCCAGGCGAAATCGCCAACGAGCTTCAGGCCTGTTCTGGGATAGGTGTGTGTTTTCCAGGCGTCACTTGGTAATACGAGCGGGTGCCAGGAAGTTCGACCGATCGCCTAGCTGACGACGCGGCGACGAAATCCCCTCATGCCCAGCCACATGAGCAGCGCGCTAAAAAAGGTGAGCATGCCGAGGATCAGGGCGTCAGGCATGTGGCCCATGGCCGGGGTAAGAGCGGCACGCAGACCCTCGCTGATGTAGACGATGGGGTTGATCAGGACGCCATACTGCATCCACTTAATGGCGCCGAGCGCGGCCCATGGGTAATACACGCAGCCGAGAAAAGTGATGGGAATAACCACCACGCCGAAGATGAGGCCGATCTGCTTGGGCTGGACGCTTGTGCCGATCACAAGGCCCAGGGCGCCGGAGACGAAGCTGCCCAGGATAAGCACCACGGCCAGAAAGGGCCAGCTGGAAACGTGCGCCTCGACGGGCGTGGACGGGATGTAGTACGCCAGCGGAAAGACGATACCGGCCGCCACAATGCTTTGCAGCGCCGAGAAGACGACCTTCTCGAGGGCTACGCCTTCGATGGGAAGCGGGCTCATGACGCGGTCGTCAATCTCGCGAGTGATGCCGAACTCGGTGGCCAGTGGAAGAGCCACAGCCGCGATGCCGGAGAACATGATGGCGACGGCCATCAGGCCGGGCAGGAGCACGGTGCCGAAACCACCGCCGCCAGCGCCGGAACCCATGCCGGCCATGCGCGCGGCGGGACTGGATTGCGCGGCGGCACCGGTCATGTGCGGCATCACGTAGGTGAAGACAAACAGGAAAAGCAGTGGGTTCATGACGACGCGGACGATGAAGGGGGCGAGTTCACGGCGCAGAACGTAGAAGTCACGCAGAAGCAGACCGCCGAAGGCCGTGGCATAGCTGCTGACGCGGCCCGCAGTCTGACGGGAACGGGTCTGACTGGGACGGGGTAGAGCGGCGAGGTTACTCACGCAGTTCCCTTCCTGTAAGGCGGATGAAGACGGTTTCGAGGCTTGGCTCGGCAGTGGCGACATCGCGGAGGCCGAAGCCGTTGGCAAGGGTGACCACCTGGGCGAGCAGGCCGTCCTGGGCGCGGGCTAGGACGTGCAGGCCGGTAGCGGTGGGTTCAACAGAGGTGATGCCAGCAAGCGCCTGGAGGCTGGCCTGCAGCGCAGCGGATGGCTCCCGAAGGCGGAGATCGTAGATCTTGTCGCCCCCCACTGTGGCTTTGAGGGCGGCGGGGGTGTCTTCGACGAGGATGCGGCCGGCGTCGATGATGGAGAGCCGATCGCAGAGTTCGTCGGCCTCTTCCATGTAGTGGGTGGTGAGGACGACGGTGATGCCCTGCTCACGGAGGCCGCGCACGGCCTCCCACATCGCGATGCGGCTCTGCGGATCGAGGCCGGCGGAGGGCTCGTCGAGGAAAAGAACCTCCGGGCGGTGGGCGATGGCACGGGCAATCTGAACGCGCTGAGCCAAGCCGCCGGAAAGCTGCTGTGGGTAGGCCTTTGCGCGGTCCGTGAGGCGGAACTGGTCTAGTAACTCAGCGGTGCGCGCGCGGCCTTCGGCGCCGCTCATGCCGAAGTAACGGCAGTGGAATTGGATGTTTTCGGCGACGGTACACGCGCGGTCGAGCGTGTTGTACTGGGGCACGACCCCGATCGACTGCCGGGCGCGGGCGGGCTGCCCGACGACGTCCACGCCGGCGATGCGAACGCTGCCAGAGGTGGGCACGACGCGGGTGGTCGCAACCGAGATGGTGGTGGTTTTGCCGGCGCCATTGGGGCCGAGGAGGCCGTAAAGCTCGCCGGCAGCTACGGTGAGGTCGATGCCGTCAACGGCGGTGACGGGTTCCTTGCCGCTGTAGACCTTGCGCAGGCCTCGGATTTCTACGATGTTTTTGCTCAAAGAGCCCCGCTGTTCCCTCACCCAGAATAAATGGGAGTTCCCTCCCAGTGCTCGATCCGCAAGTGTGATCTTGGGCTTTCGTTGTAGCCGGCGTCACTTCGTGTACTGAAGCAAGACATATCCGGCCTCCGCGTAGCTCGCCTGTGGGAGCGTTCTGAATCTTGGCCCGGGCGTAAAATCGACCTGTCAGATGGGCGCGAACCATGGTCAACATTCAGCAGGACGATATCATCGAAAGCCTTCGAGCGGCTCTGCAATACATCAGCTTCTACCATCCGGTGGACTACATCACGAATCTGGCGAAGGCCTATGATCTGGAGCAGTCGCCCGCAGCCAAGGATGCCATCAAGCAGATCCTGGTGAACTCCCGCATGTGTGCGGAGGGGCACCGGCCGATTTGCCAGGATACGGGGATCATCACGGTGTTCCTGAAAATAGGCATGGACTGCCAGATTCGGAAGGGCGATGGGGCGCCGACGATGAGCCTTCAGGCGATCTGCGACCAAGGTGTGCGCGAGGCGTGGCTGGATCCGGACAATCCGCTGCGCGGGAGCATTCTGGCGGACCCGGCATTCAGCCGCAGGAACACGAAGGACAATACGCCCGCGGTGGTTGAAGTTTCGCTCGTGCCGGGCGGAACGGTGGACGTGACCGTGGCGGCCAAGGGGGGCGGGTCGGAGGCGAAGTCGAAGTTCGTCATGCTGAATCCTTCCGATTCCGTGGTGGATTGGGTGCTGAAGACGGTGCCGACCATGGGCGCTGGCTGGTGCCCGCCGGGAATGCTGGGCATCGGAATCGGCGGCACGGCGGAAAAGGCCATGCTGCTGGCCAAGAAATCACTGATGGACCCAATTGACATGGGGGAACTGAAAGCACGTGGACCGCGGACGGACATCGAGCGGATGCGAGTTGAGATCTACGACAAGGTGAACGCGCTGGGGATCGGCGCACAGGGACTGGGTGGGCTGACGACGGTGCTGGACGTGAAGATCGGGGACTGGCCCACGCACGCGGCTAATCTGCCGGTTGCAATGATTCCGAACTGCGCTGCGACGCGGCACGCGCATTTCGTGCTGAATGGTTCGGGGCCGATGTATCTCCAGCCGCCGGCATTGGAGAGCTGGCCGAAGCTCACCTACGATCCACTAGCTTCGGGAGCACGACGGGTGAACCTGGATACGCTGACGCGGGAAGAGGTCGGGGACTGGCTGCCGGGAGACGTGCTGCTGCTGAACGGCAGGCTGCTGACCGGGCGCGATGCCGCGCACAAGCGTATGACGGATATGCTGAGCCGCGGGGAGACCCTGCCGGTTGACTTCACGAACAGGCTGATCTACTACGTCGGGCCGGTAGACGCGGTGCGCAATGAGGCCGTCGGGCCGGCTGGGCCCACAACGGCGACACGCATGGACAAGTTCACGCGGCAGATGCTGGAAAAGACCGGGCTGCTGGGGATGGTAGGCAAGGCGGAACGGGGTGCTGCGGCTATCGAGGCGATTCGCGACACTCGGGCGGTGTATTTGATCGCGATCGGCGGCGCGGCGTACCTGGTGTCAAAGGCGATCCGGCACGCACAGGTGCTGGCCTTTGAGGACCTTGGCATGGAGGCCATTTACGAGTTTGAAGTGGTGGATATGCCGGTGACCGTCGCGGTGGATGCCATAGGCAACAGTGTGCACGTCACCGGACCGGCGGAATGGAAGGAACGAATTGCGCACTCGCAGGAACTGGCGGGCGTGGCGATTTTAGGGCAATGAAGACAGAGATGACGGCGATGCAGCAGGATCGGGTGGCGCTGGTAACGGGAGCCTCGCGCGGGCTTGGGGCGGCAATTGCGGCCGCACTGGCCGAGGCCGGGTGCAGCGTAGCAGTGAACTACTTTGCCAGCCGGGACCGGGCCGAAACACTGTGCGCGGAGCTCCGCGCTCGTGGCCTGAAGGTGCAGGCCTTTCAGGCGGATGTGCGGAATGAGGTCGAGGTCCAACGGCTGTTTGCAGAGGTACGTGCCGTGCTGGGCGAGCCGGACGTCGTGGTCGCGAATGCAACGGGGCATCAGCCGTTTCTGACGGTCGAGGAGCAGACCTGGAGATCGTACCTGGATCAAATGGAGTTCTTTGTGAGGTCGCCGTTGCTGCTGATGCAGGCGGCGCTGCCGTACTGGCGGAGGACAGGGCGCGGTCGATTCATCCAGATCGGCAGTGAGGTGGTGGAGCTCGGTAACCCGCGGTTTGCCAACTATGTGGCGGCCAAGGCAGCGCAGCTGGGGCAAACCCGCTCCTGGGCGCGTGAACTGGGGCCCGCGGGCGTGACCGTAAACCTGGTAGCGCCGGGCTGGATCCCCACCGAGCGCACGGTGGAGGCAGAGGGTGACGCACGCGTGACCTACCTGCGCGGTGTGCCTTTGGGGGCCGGCTGTGCAGAGGACGTAGGAACAGCGGTGGTGTACCTGGCTTCCGAGGCAGCCAGGTTTGTCACAGGCCAGAAACTTGCGGTGAATGGCGGAAACACGCTGGAGTAAAATTTCGCTCAGCGCAAAGGGGATATCGAGGTGTCGGCAGAGCTTTGTTGACCTCTGTACTTCTCAAAACTGTGCGGAAACGGACGGGTGAGCTTATCTCCTGTCCTGGAGTTTCAATGACCCCTCGTGCTGAGCTCTCGAACCGCGTCCTGGCCGCCAAGCGTCGTCTGGGTCTTAGTTGGAAAACCATCGCCTCCGCCCTGGGCGCGAGTTCGCCTATTGTCTACACCGCAGCCCTGCTGGGTCAGTTCCCGCTGACGAAGGAAGAGGCGGAGAAGGCGGTTGCGCTGCTGGAGCTGGACACGGCCGATGCGGTGCTGTTGACTGAACCGCCCACCCGCGGCGAAGGCGTCGTGATGCCCCCAACCGATCCGTTGATCTATCGCTTCTATGAGCTGGTGCAGAACTACGGCACAACCTGGAAGGAGTTGATCCAGGAGGAGTTTGGGGACGGCATCATGAGCGCAATCGATTTCAACATGCAGATTGAGCGTGAACCGAATCCGGCGGGCGACCGCGTCAAGATCAGCATGTCGGGTAAGTTTCTTCCATACAGGCGTTACTGAAGCTCTGTGAAGGGCCACACAGGTCAGATTAAGACAAAGATTGCGAAAATTCGAGACTTCTAGCACCTTTGTGTGAGTTTCACGCGAAAAGTGGAAGCTATCTCTGGTTTCATCCCTGCATCTACTTCAGTATCGGGCACAGTCGTGCTGGCAGCGCTGGGCACCCTATTGGTGCTTAAGGAGAAAGCAGTATGAAGCAGTACAACAGATTCAGCTTACCGGCATCCCTCATTGCTTTGGGATTGGCCGGCCTGTCCACTTCCATCCGCGCGCAGGATGTGGCCAACCCCACCGCAGTTGCGCCAGGAGCACGTTCGGCGGATGTTGTCGCGGACACGCAGAACGGCGTGTATATCTACCACATCAAGGTCGTGCAGCGTTCCCTGGACGCGGTCAACTACCTGAACCGTTCCGGTTCAACCAAGGTGGACTTCAAGGGTACCGAGCTGGAACCAAGCATCAAGGGCGATGCAAAGGTCGATGCGGTGACCGGCAAGACGAACATTTCGGTGCATCTTGAAGGCTTGACGCCGGCGAACGGCTTCGGTGCGGAGTACCTGACTTACGTGCTCTGGGCGATCTCGGCCGACGGGCGGCCACAGAACCTGGGCGAGCTTGAACTTGCGGGCGGCAAAGCGTCGCTGAATGTGACAACCGGCTTCCAGAGCTTCGGTATGATCGTGACCGCGGAGCCGTACTACGCGGTGTCCGTTCCCTCTGATGTGGTCGTGGCAAAGAACTTCTTTTCGGGTGACACCCAGGGTATTCAGCAGCAGGTCAATGTGCATTACACGCTGTTGCCGCGTGGGCTGTATGCGAATACCGAGGGCTCCAAGGCCCAAATGCACCCGATCACGGATCGCGAGCATACGCCGCTGGCACTTTATGAGGCCTACAACGCTCAGCGGATTGCTATCAATACCGGCGCCGATAAATATGCTTCGGACATCATGAGCGAAGTGAGCACCGACATCACGAACGCACAACAGATTCAGGACGGCAAACACCGCGATGTGAAGATGGAGTTCACCTACGCGCGCAACGCCGTGCAGCGTTCGGAAGATGCACGCATCTCCACGCTGCGGAAGCAAGCGGCGGAACGGCAGCAGCAGGCGCAGGACGCAAAGGTTGAGGCGCAGCAGCAGGCGCAGCAGGCGCAACTGCAGGCGCAGCAGTCACAATTGGCGGCGGCGCAGGCACAGGCGCAGGCTGATCAGGCGGCGGCAGACCGGGCGCGTGCCGAGACACAACGTGCGCAGGCTGACGCCGAAGCCGCGAACGCCCGTGCGGCCGCGGCGAACTCCCAACGTCAGGCAGAGGCTGCGCAGCAGGATGTGCAAGCCCTGCGGGCGAAGCTGCTGGCGCAGCTGAATGCCGTGCTGCAGACGACGGAAACCCCTCGCGGCCTGGTAGTGAACCTGAGTGACGTGCTGTTCGACACCGGTAAGTACACCCTGAAGCAAAACACGCAGGTTTCGCTGGCAAAGGTAGCCACGATTCTTGAGCTCTACCAGGGTCTGAGCGTACAGGTGGAGGGTTACACCGATTCGACCGGCTCACCCGCCACCAATCAGAAGTTGAGCGAGAACCGGGCGGATGCCGTGCAGAACTTCATGGTCAACAACGGCGTACCGCAGGGAAACATCAGCGCGAAAGGGTACGGCGCGACAGACTTTGCAGCGGACAACTCAACGGCAGCAGGGAGGGCGCAAAATCGCCGGGTAGAGCTGGTTGTTTCAGGCTCGGCGATTGGCGTTCAGACCACGGCAGGTCCGGATGCCTCCGCAGGCACTCCTTCACAATAACGGACCAGGACTGTAAAGAGCCGTTACTTACTTATGGCTCTTTACAGTCCTATGTTTTGAGCGGTGGTGTGCAGCATCGTAAGTGAGGGTCTAAGCATGGCCGAGAGTTTGAAGGACAGGATCGTATTCATCACCGGTGCGAGTTCGGGTATTGGAGCAGCCACGGCGCGGGCCTTTGCCGAACAGGGTGCACGATTGCTGCTCTGCGCACGCCGCTTGGACAAGTTACAAGCCATGGACGCGGAGTTGCGCGACAAGGGCACATCCGACGTCTTTTACTTTGAACTGGACGTAAGCGATCGCCGCGCAGTAGAGGACAAAGTTAAGAACCTGCCGGATCGCTGGCGGGAAATAGATATTCTGGTGAATAACGCAGGCTTGGCGCGTGGGTTGGGCAAGTTTTGGGAAGAGGACATCCAAAACTGGGAGGAGATGGTCGACACCAACACCAAGGGCCTGCTGTATGTGACACGAACCGTTGTGCCGGGCATGGTAGAGCGCGACCGGGGGCACGTGATCAATCTGGGTTCAACGGCCGGCCACGGGGCGTATCCTGGCGGGTCAGTCTATTGCGCGACAAAGTCCGCGGAACGAGCTATCACCGATGGTTTGCGCATCGACCTGATCGGCAAGAAAATCCGGGTGACGTCGATTGATCCGGGGATGGTTGAAACTGAGTTCAGCAACACGCGCTTTCACGGCGACAAGGAGAAAGCCGCTAAGGTCTATGAGGGCCTGGTTCCGCTTACACCGGAGGACATCGCAGAGACGATTGTATGGACAGCGACCCGACCGATGCATGTGCAGATTCAGACCGTCCTATTAACCTGCGTAGATCAGGCCAATAGTTACGTGGTCAATCGCGCTAAGTAATTCTCTACAAGATCGC
>CAXSCE010000014.1:0-75780 GCA_964236545.1 uncultured Bryocella sp. | reverse complement strand
GGCCGTCTATCTCGGCAAAACGACGGTGCGCGTCGAAAACCTGATCCTCCATGCGAGCCAGACCGCGTCAGCGATCACGGGTGATGTCATTGAGAATGGGCAACTGCTTGGGCGTCAGGAAATCTTTGTTGTCAACCGCAACCCCGACCTGTCGCTTCCGCTACAGGTGAAAAATGGCGTTCTCACGCTGCCCACGCTCAGCCTGGGTCTCTCCCCCAACTTCGTGACTCAGTTGAGCAAGGTCATCGGACCTCTGGTCAATGGCGGAACTGTGGTCGCTACAGCGGCTCCGATCGCCGTCGTGGTTCCGGATACCCCGGCAGCGCAGTAGTAAATCAACTCGCACTTCACGCAGTTTGGGGCGCCCGGTCATACACTGGGCGTCCCTTCGCTTTTCAGCGAATGTGCAATGGCGAAATCCGAATTGCACCCTGGAAAAGCACCTCCGTCAGAAGATCAAGAGCACAGCAGACCCACGGGCCAAGAGCAGACCGTATGGAGGCTGCCCGCGCCAAAGCTCGGGAAGCAAAACGCGGCCACCCAAAACAGACGGCTTGGGTGCGGTGCATCTTCCGAGATCCCATTTGTTTGCAGCACTTGATCTCGGACCAAAGAAGTCGTACTTTGGCAGTGGGCCAAGAAAACACAGCCGGGGACGCACAGCTTCGCGCGTTCTACCAGCGCTGCCTTCCACTTAGAAGCAGTGCGGCACCATAACGCACAGTCTCTGCGCGCGAGCCCACCCGCGCGCAGACAAGGGTTACGACGATCGATGTTTTGTAGAACTTCTCAGGGACCTTTGCGTCCTCATGCAGCCAGCTTGTTCTTCGGAAGCTGCTTACTCGCGGCATCACTTACCACGATGAAAGCTCAGAAGCCGGGGAACTTTTCGCCCTGCGTGGTGAGTTCGAGTGCCACGCCGACAGCTGTCCTGATCCAGGTCACCGACGCCTCGCACGCTCTGCTGCCGCATGCAGCCGTGGAAGTCCGGTGTGGCAACCTTACACAGAATGGCATCACCGATGAGCGCGGCGAGGTGCAATTTCAGCTTCGTCCCGGCAGGTACACGGTGTTGACGCGAGAGCCCGGCTTTGTCGACACAATCCGCACGGCCGATCTGCCCTCGGCCACCGGACCGTTTGCCATCGAAATGGCTGTCGGCTCCGCCACGGATGTCATCAACGTCAGTGCCGACACGGGTTTCGTCCCCTTTGCCTCCAACGCCGGTTCCAAAACAAACGCTTTGTTGGTCGAGGTGCCGCAGTCAATCTCGATTGTGAACGAGCGCGAACTTGCGGCGCGCGGCGTGCTGACCGTGAACGAGGCGCTGCGCTACACACCGGGAGTGCAGGCGGATCAGTATGGGGTCGAACAGCGCTTTGACTGGCTTGAGATTCGCGGCTTCCCAGCGCAGACCTTTGGCATCTACCGCGATGGCATGCGCTTCAACTCGCTCTCCGGCAAGCTCGATCCCTTCGAGTTGGAAAGCGTAGAAATCCTGAAAGGGCCGAGTTCGGTGCTCTACGGCGAGGCGCCCCCCGGCGGCCTGATCAATCAGGTGACCAAGCGTCCGCAGCCGGAGCGCTCCACCGACATAGGCGGCGTCTTCGGAAGCTTTGGTCGCCGCCAGGGTGATCTCGACACCACCGGTTCGCTCGATCACAAGGAGGTTTGGCGTTACCGTCTGCTGGGGCTGGTGCGGGATTCCGGCACCCAGGTGAACTTCACCCCGGACAATCGCCGGCTGATCGCTCCGTCGCTCACCTGGCATCCAGACGATCGCACGGACGTGACCCTTCTTGCCGACTTCCAGCACGACCACACCGAATGGGACCAGTTTCTTCCCGCAGAAGGGACACTGACCCCCAACCCAAGCGGCATCATTCCGCGGAGCACCTTTCTCGGCGAGCCTGGTTTTGACAACGTGACCCGCGATCAGGGTTCAGCCGCGTACACAGCGGATCATCTCTTCGGCGACGGCTGGGATATTCATTCAAACTACCGCTATCAGTACATCGACTTCAAGGGTCAAACCATAGCCGGCGACGGCCTCGACGGCAACAGCACCACCGAGGTGGCGCGCTACGTCTTCGCCACCCCCAACACCAACTACATCAACACGGTCGACAATCGTGCCCTGCGCCGCTTCGGTACGGGCTCAAAATTTGAACAGACGGTGCTCTTCGGCTACGACTACCAGCGTGTAGAGCAGCGCGCCACAACCTCCTTTCTGTTTGGTGTGGGCGATCTAAACATCTTTCATCCCACTTACGGACAAACAGCGATCCCCACGGGCGCACCGTACCTTGATAACGATTCAATCCTGAATCAACACGGCCTCTATGCGCAGGACCAGATCAAGCTCAGCCAGCATCTGGTCTTCACCCTGGGCGGCCGCCAGGACTTCGCCAACAACACTGTCGCGGATTTCCTCTCACCCACGGGCAACTACGCTCGCCTGGACGAAAAATTCACCGGTCGCGCCGGTATAACCTATCTGACCGCTTCCGGCCTGGCGCCCTACTTTTCCTTTTCGACAAGCTTTCTACCCAACGCGAACACCTTCGTCTATAACGCCGTCACGGGGCTGGACGATATACCCGCCGTGCCCTCCAACGCGCGGCAGGTGGAAGGCGGCTTGAAGTTTCAGCCCCGCAACTGGAACAGCTTTCTCACCGCTGCGATCTTTCAGATCAATGAAACAAACGTGCTCGTCCCGAACAGCGCGTTTTTTGATTTCCAAGTCGGTGAGGTGCGCTCCCGCGGCGTGGAGTTGGAGGGCGTGGCCAGCGTGGCGAACGGGCTGAACCTGCATGTGGGTTACACCCTGACCGCCACGGAGGACGAGCACGACATCACAGCCGCGAACCTCGGCAAGTGGCTGCCGCAAACACCACGCAATCAGGTCTCCGGCCTGGCCGATTACACACTCCGTCATGGACGCTTGGCCGGAGTCGGCGGCAACCTCGGTATCCGCTTTGTGGGCACCAATGCAGCCGATAGCGCAAACTCCTTCTTCGTGCCGAACTACGCTCTGCTCGATGCGAGCCTGCGTTTTACCTATCACCACACCCTCTTCGGCGTGAACGCCACCAACCTCGCCGACAAGCGCTATGTGGCAACCTGCATCAGCACGGCAGCCTGCTATTACGGCTATGAACGCAACGTGGTGGGCACAGCGCGGTACCAGTTCTGATCGGGGGATGGCCTGAAGCGGATGGCATTTCGCAACGACCTCGTACACCACCCACGGCGTCTCTGGGTGCGGCGTGCGATTTTCCAGCTCCATCTCTGGGCCGGTGTGGGTCTGGCGCTCTACCTCGTCCTCATCGCGCTCTCCGGCAGCGTGCTCGTCTACAAGGAGGAGCTCACCCGCCGGCTTCTACCACCCACGCTGCATTCGTTTGAGACGCAGCACACGGCCGCACCAGAGGACGTGATGGCGCGCTTCGCGGGGCGGGAACCGGCGGGTCATATCAACAATCTCCAGCTTCCCTCGCCCGTGCTGCCCGCTTTTGTGCTCGAAGGCACGGACAGCACGGGGCGGCCCGGCCGCTGGATCGGCGACCCGCTCACCGGCGCCCTGCAAACAGCGCCCCGCACCTGGATCGACACCGTGCATGATCTGCACGACTACCTGCTGCTTCCACCTGCCTGGGGCATGCAGGTCAATGCCTGCGGCGCGGCCGTGCTGCTCCTGTTGGCCGCAACCGGCATCCTCCTCTGGTGGCCCGGCGTGCGTCTGTGGACGCGCGGTCTGCGCGTCAATCTCCGCGCCGGTTGGCGTCGCATCAACTACGACACGCACAATGCGGTGGGTTTCTGGACACTGGCCATCGTCGTTTGGTGGGCGTTCTCCGGGATATATTTCGGCTGCTACCGTCAGGTGTCGGCGGTGGTCGCGAGGTTCTCACCGCTGCGCGGTATGGTGACGCCCGCTGCGGCCAAACTGCCCGCCGCGGCTCCGGGCGCGAAGGCTTCGCTGGCCCAGGTGCTTGCCTCGGCACAGGCCGCTTCCCCGCACGGTCGTCTCTGGAGCCTGAGCGATCCCTCCCTGCGCGGACCGGAGTCCTATGCACTTCTGGATCTGCGCAACCCCGGTGATTTTTCCCATCGAGACATCGTTCGGCTACGCACCGCCGACGCTCAGGTCCTGAGTGTCTGGCATTATGGCGAACGGCACTCGCTAGGCGATTGGCTCTTGTGGTCCATGCATCCCTTGCACTTCGGCACGCTTTGGGGACCTGTCTTCAAACTGATCTGGGCGCTGCTGGGTTTGAGCCTAGCCGCCCTTACCCTTACCGGCCTGCTGATGTACTGGAACCGCTATCTTCGTCACACCCTCAACACTCCCAAATCGGCTTCTTCAACATCGGGCAAAGGACCAGACGTGTAACACGTCAAGCACTCACGGATACGGAAGGTGAGCGGGTGTATGACCTTGATCTAAGCCCTGGTAGCGTTTCTGAAGCATGTGTTTTAGAATTCGTATCCATGGCAAGGAGCATCGAATTCGATGAGGCAGTAGCCGTCCGGCGAGCCATGGAAGTCTTTTGGGAAAAGGGCTATAAAGGCGCCTCCCTTCGTGATCTGACCGAGGCGATGAAGATCAACCCGAGCAGTCTGTACAACACCATCGGAGACAAACATGAGCTGTTTATCCGATGCGTGCAGCGCTATACGGACGATCGCAGAGAGTACATCGAGCGGCACACCTCCACCTCTGTATCGCCGCTGGCGACCATCACGGCCTTTATCCATGACGCCGTGACCAACATCACAGCAGGCCAGCACAGTTGTTTGGCGATTAAAACCGCCTTTGAAGTGGCCACGGATGACCATCGCATCAAGGCCATTCTGCAGGCCGATGGCGATGCCATGTATCGCTTTCTTTGCTCGCTTCTTGCCAGTGCCATGAGCAAGGGTGAAATCCGAAAGGAAGACCCGGAACTGCTCACCGACTACCTGCTCAGCGTGTACACGGGCTGGCACGAATCCTTCATCCTGAATCGGGACGCCGCCAAAATCCAGAGGATGGGTGAATACCTTTTAGCGCAACTCTCACACTGATCCCCGCTCAAGGAAGCGGTTGCTTAAACCGACGAACGTTTCAAAACCGTGGACTTTTTTAAAACAATCACTTCAGATAGGAGAAAACAATGGCTACATCGGCAATGCAGCAAACAACTCTGGAAGGCAAAATTGCCTTGGTGACTGGCGGCTCCAAGGGCATCGGCAAAGCGATCGCGGAGAACCTGTCGCAAGCGGGCGCCAGGGTAATCGTCACGGCACGAACCCGCCCCGCTGACGTAAACCCGGAGCATCACTTCATCGCGGCTGATATGGCGACACCGAAAGGCACAAGCGCCGTGGTGAAAGAAGTGATTGAGCGGTTCGGCGGAGTCGACATCCTGATCGACAACGTGGGTGGCTTGACCACTCCAGGAGGAGGTTTCAGTGCACTTACCGACGAGCATTGGGACAAGGAACTGCGCTTCAATTTCCTGTCCACCGTCCGTCTCGACCGTGAACTGCTCCCCGGCATGATCGAGAAGAAGAGTGGCGTCATCATTCATATGTCAAGCGTCGCAGGCAGGGTCCCGCTCTGGCAGCTCAACATGGCGTATGCAGCCTCGAAGGCGGCTCTGAATTCCTACAGCAAGGCGCTGGCGAATGAAGTTGCCAGCAAGGGCATACGCGTACTGACCGTATCGCCGGGCAGCGTAGCAACAGAGCCGATGATCCAGATTCTTGAGCACCTTGGTGCCGGCTCGGGCGCAAGCGTGAACGAAATCTTCAAGGACCTGACCGACAGGATGGGTGGCGTTCCTATGGGCCGCATGGCGGAACCGGAAGAAGTTGCCTCATTTGTAGGCTTCCTGGTTTCGCCGGCCGCGGCCTATCTGACCGGCGCAAATTACATCATGGATGGCGGTGCCGTCGCTGTTGCCTGATACTGCTCAACAAAAGTTGCGGGCCGAGTTGCAGATCATCGGCACCTCGGCTCCGCAAAAGATCCGCCCGAAGTGGTCGCCAACGGAAACACGGTTGCCGCAGCTAGCGGATCTTTACCGGCCGGCTCCGATTGCGTAAGTAGCCTGAATCAGGCAACATGGCGCGACTTTCCGATGCCAAACATGACCGCGAGAAGTGCATCACATCGTTCTGCTAGTCGCGGGCTTCCCTTGAATCTGTAGTCGCGGCCTGCTGTGGGCCGAAAAGGTGCATGTGGGCCTCTCCCCACGCCCCTAAAGCATGGAAGACGGGAGTGAGCGACTCGCCCAACGTAGAAAGCGAATACTCGACCTTTGGCGGTACCTGGGGATAGACGGTTCGCACCACCAGGCCATCTGCCTCCAATTCGCGCAACTGCGCCGTGAGCATACGTTGTGTCAGGCAATGAATGCGCCGCCGGATCTCGTTGAAGCGAACCGGGCCATCGAGCAAATGAAAAAGGATGACGCCCTTCCATTTGCCGTCGATCAGGCTGAGTGTCGCCTCCATAGAACACCCCGGAATACGACTGAATTGAGAGTGTCTTGTTTTGGCCATGACAGTATCCTTTTTGTGCCTACTGGCGAGGAATGTGCGTACTGTTCAAGCGTAACACTTTGGCTTAGCCTCATCCCTGGAGGAAAGACACGTGTCAGAGTCACAGAAAATTGCGCTCGTTACGGGTGCAAACCGAGGGATTGGACTGGAAACGGTCAAGCAGTTGGCCGAGCAGGGCGTACAAGTCTTCCTGTCGGCTCGTACCCTTCAATCAGCTGAAAAAGCCGCCGCAGATCTGAAGGCCGGTCACCTGGAGGGCATCTATCCCGTACAGCTGGACGTTACGAACGCTTCGGACCGGGCAGCAGTTGCAAGGCAGATCGAGGAAAAGTTCGGCCATCTCGACATCCTGGTCAACAACGCTGCCCTTGGCGCTCCGGAAGGAACCTTGATCGCCCAGTTGACAAGCGCCACGCCCGAGAAAGAGTTGAAAGATGTTTTCGACACAAACGTCTTTTCTGTTCTTCTGCTGACGCACGATCTTCTTCCGCTTCTGAAGAAGAGCAGTTCCGGAAGCATTGTGAATGTCTCCAGCATCACCGGCTCACTCACCATGCATGCCAATCAGGACGCCATGATTGCACACACGAAGCGGTTCGCTTACAACGCTTCCAAAGCAGCGCTCAACCTGTTCACCATCCATCTCGCGCAGGAACTGAAGGACACCCGCATAAGGGTGAACTCCGTTCTTCCAGGCTGGGTCAAGACGGAACTCGGGACAGATCTGGCTCCCATGAGCGTCCAAGATGGCGCGAAGACGAGCGTAAAGGCTGCTCTGCTCAACGCCGACGGACCCACCGGAACCTTCTTCCACTTCGACCAACCGATGCCCTGGTAGCGATTGCCCAAAGGCCTGATGGGAGCCTGCTGGTACTGCGGCTGCACTGCATAGCATCCGCTCAGCAGGCTTCAACAGCCGATGTACAAGTGTCGACAAACGCCATTTAAGGAAGCTGGCCCGATTCTGGCCGTTCCAATCGGGCTGGCTTGATCGAATGTTGTACGACACCTGATTACAAATCGGGAGTGGGTCTGGCCGTTCGGTCTTTCGCGGTCATACCAACCTGTCTGCGGGGCAAACACTTCACGCCCTTGCACTAAGATTGCGATATGACGCAAATCCATCGACGGAGGTTCCAACGGTGGAGGACCGCGCTCGCTATGCTGCGGCAGCATCGTCCGTTGCTACCGCTCGGCATCGAGACGTCAATGCCAGAACAGGTAAATAATTTTGCTGCCGGTGTGAGACACACCCGCCGCCGGACCCTCGCGTCCAAATGACAGCCCACGACAAGGAAGCAACTCTCATCCATGCGTCACCTCCGCGCCGCCACGCTCCTGCTCTGTTTCGCCGCACCCGTTCTCCACGCCGCCTCGCCCATCAAAGTCCCTCTCACCGCCGACCACTGGCAGCCCATTCAGGACGCGAACAATCCCGCCAAGCCTGATGTCCAATTCATCGGTCATGAGGGTTTTCCGCAGGGAGCCATCGTTCTTAAAAACGGCTCCGTCGCGCTTCGCGATCTCAGCTTTCGAGACGGAACCATTGAGTTCGACATGAAAGCGACTGACCAGGACATCCCCGGCATTCAGTTTCGTCGCCACGGCGAGCCCGGCCATCAGGATGCCGAAGAGTTCTACCTGCGCAGCTTTCCCGAGTGCCGCGCCTCGGACGACTGCATCCAGTACGCGCCCGTGATCCACGGCTTCATGCTCTGGAACGTCTACCCGCAATACCAGACACAGGCACTCATCCTCGACGGCTGGAACCATTTCAGACTCGTTGTCAGCGGTCGCCGCATGAACGTCTACATCAACAACTCGACGCAGCCCATCCTCACTGTCGGCAACCTTGAAAGCTCTTCCACCGAAGGCGCTATCCAGCTGCGCGGCCCCGCGGTCTTTGCCAATCTCACGGTCAATCCCGGTGCCGTAGAAGGCCTCAACCCACAGCCCACGCCAGACCCCACCGCCGCAGATGCGGGTTTGGTGCGCCAGTGGCAGCTCGGACCGCAGACCCCCGCTCGAGTCGGCAAGGATCCCACCTTTTCAGAAGCACCCTCCGGCACCAACTGGAAACCCATCACGGCCGGGCGCTTCGGCCTCGTCAACCTGAACCGCGAATACGAACTCATCCACCAACCGCCTTCGCTCACCTGGCTCCGCACGGCAGTGATCTCTTCGGCTACGCAGGAAAAACTCGTCCAACTCGGCTGGCTCGGCTACGTCTGGGTGTTCGTCAACGGAAAGTTGATCACCCAGGGAACAAACTTTTATGACCCCGACTACGAACGACGCGCACCCGATGGCCGACTCTCGGTCGAAAACGGCAGCTTCCGCATCCCCCTACAGAAAGGTCTCAACCAGATCACCCTTGTGCTGAACAGCGCCGTCCACGACAACCCCTCTACCATCAACTACTACGGCTGGGGAGCCATCCTGCGCTTCGAAAATCCCGAAGGTCTCCACCTATCCACCCCGCAAAAACCGTGACATGCCGGGCACTGCGAAACCTGACAAGTTGAGTGACTCCAACGACGAGCACCCGCTTCACTTCCAAAGTGATACGTACCCTGCACAAAAAGCCTAACGACTGCAAAATAACGCCAGTTGGGTGCTGGCCGCCCAGAACACGCGGAACAAGCCGCTTTGCGCCTGATCAGGAACCAGCCTTGCTCTTGCTGGGCTTCTGCATCTTTGTTTTTTGGCAGAGCGGACAGCGAAACTTCCGCTTGCCATGGTAGATGTGGCCCTTCAACTCCATCATCGCGACACGACACCGCTTGCACGTCAAGCTCCACCCTCCCCAAAGTGTCCGCGGAAACAGGGCTACAGCCTGGGCGGGCAGATGCACGTGATGCGTTAACCATAATAGTAGTGGGCTCCGCATGGAGCGGATGGATGATCGGCGAAGCAGCCTGAAGCGTGACAAATGCAGAGCGCACCGTAAAGCTCCTCTGAAGATCTTCGCCAAGAGGCCTGTATGCCGAGCGCTGGCCACCGTCCCGAGTGCCCGCAGGCCTCTTGATGAGGGCAAATTAGGCATGTGCGGGTCTCGGGTTGTCAAGAGAGACCTGGGCAGGCATTGGGTCCTGCAAGCTACCACTTTGTGATTGCCACACACAATTTCAGGCAGGCTCCTGTCTTTTTGCTTGACAGACGTAAGATCCATCCCCTTTCATGGGCCGTCACCAATGTGCACTTTTCTCCCTAAGCCTGGTTGGCGCACAGGCCAAAAACCAGGCTGCTGGGATGTCAGGTTTGACGAAGCTGCTACAAAGAGGCGAATCCGAGACGACATGCAGTCGACGACGCCGGTGAAGCACATGTTTGGAGGGAGTTGGTATGAGATGCATCGCCAAAGGCTTGCTCATCGCGAGTCTCCTACCGGGCTTTTCAGCGTTCGGACAAAATACAAACTCGGGTGATGTTCGGGGCTCGGTGACCGACCCGACTGGAGCGGTGGTTCCAGGCGTTACCGTGACCGTCACGGACGTGGACAAGGCCGTGACCCGCACCTACACCACCGACGGGGCCGGGCTTTACGATACGGGTTCCATCGTGCCGGACCACTACAAGCTGACCTTCACCAAAACCGGATTCGATACCCTCATTCGAGGCCCGATCACCCTGGACGTCGGCGTCCAGGGTATCAATGCCGAGTTGAAGCTGGGCAGCAGCGCCCAGGAGATCACGATCAGCAACGACACCCCGCTGCTTGATACCGAGTCCGGCGCACAGGAGCAGACCCTGACCGCGCAAACAATGGAGCAGCTGCCCCAGATCGGCGCGGATTGGCAGAACTTCATTTGGTTGCAGCCGGGCGCCGCAGGCACGCCGGAAAATTCCAGCACCGCCGTGCAGCCGAACGCAAGCCAAACTTCCATCAACGGAAACCTGCCGTTTGAATCGGTGCTGGCCGATGGTGCAACCACCACTCTGCCCATGAGCCAGAACTCCGACGTGACCATCTTTGAGACCACGGCCGAGGTGAAGATCAGCGACAGCGGGTTTTCAGCCCAGTACGGCATCGGCAACGTTGTGTATAACCAAATCTCCAAGGGCGGTACGGACCGCTTCCATGGATCGGGGTATGAATATTTCCAAAACAACGCCCTGAACGCCGCACCCTACAGTTTCGGACAAAAGACGACCGTCCCGGTGCTGCGCTACAACGACTTCGGGTTCAACATCGGTGGTCCGATCCTGCGCCACAAGATGTTTTTCTTCTTCGATTACGACAAGACGATCGACAACGGCGGCGCCTCCAATGGTTTCATCACGGTCCCTGATGCGGCGGTAAGGAGCGGCAACTTCAATGCAGCCGGTATCCCCGATCTCTACGATCCCACCACGCAGACAATTCAGGAGACGGGCACCTACACCTATGCCACCTCAGCCGGTCCTTACCAGCAGCCCTGCCCCTGCGTTATACGCAAGACCTTCCGTTCGGAATACGGCAGCAATGCCATTCCGGCAGCACTGATGGATACCGTCTCAGCGAAGGTCCAGGCTTTCTTCCCTGCAGCCAACGTCAGCAACCCCGCGATGAGCAACGGGGTCGCCATCAACAACTACTTCTACAACGTGCCTAGCAAGAACCCGTTTACGAAATACTTCGGGCGTCTGGACTACGACGTAACGGCTCGCAACCGGGTGACCATCTCTGAGACGGAGAGCGATAATCCCGCTATCTTCCTCAACCAGGGCATCTGTCCCATCAACTGCCAGACCGGCGATGTGGGCCGCAACAATGCGCAGATCTCTGATGTATGGACCATCAACCCGCACTTCTTGAATGAAGCTCGCTTCGGCTTCACCGACCAGCTGAATTTCTTCACCCCATTTGGGATCGGGCAGGGCCTTCCCGGCCAGATCGGCTGGCAATACGCCAAGGCCGATGAGTTCCCCAATGTGGGCATCACCAACTACTACGGGCTGGGCTCCTCCAGCAATGCGGTTTACAAGGAATTCGTCTTCGATCCATCCGATGTGGTCACGCTGATCCGAGGCCGCCACGTGCTGCATTTCGGCGGTGAGTTTCTGATCAGCCGGGCAGATTCAACCGCCTGGGGGAACCTGAACGCCGGCGGCGTGAACTTCAACGGCACTTACACCTCCATCAACGGGCAGACCGCTGTCACCCTGGCGAATAAGCAAACCTACGGCTCCGGCTTTGCCTATGCGGACTTCCTGCTCGGCCAGTCGCAGGGCTGGAGTGCGGGCGTCACGCCGGAGTATGGCGCCCGGCAAAAGAGTCCGCAGCTGTTTGCGCAGGACGACATCAAGCTGCGTCCGAACCTCACCGTCAACGTCGGTCTGCGCTGGGAGGCCAACACCGGCTGGTCTGAGGTAAAAGGCAACGAATCTGTCTTTGATCCAACAGTTCAGAACCCGGGCACGAACACCCCCGGCGCCATCTGGTACGGCACCACCAAGGCGAACGGAAGAACGCAGCTGGTTGCGCCTCAGTACAACATCTGGCTGCCGCGCGTGGGCTTCAGCTGGTCGATGGTACCGAACACCGTGCTTCGTGGTGCCTTCGGCCTGTATGCTTCGCAGCTCAGCGAGGACACCTACGGCGGTGGCATGGGCGGCGAGTTCGGCAGCAGCGGCAATGTGGGCGATGCGACCAACGGCTTCTGCCCGGTGGTGCAGTTCAGCGGCACGGGAAACACGCCTGACATGGTGAATCCCGGTTGCGGTGTAGGCAGCTACAACGGGGTAAGCATCAACTCGCAGTACCTGAATGCGCCCACCACGCCGGATGCCCGCAATGCGGGGAATCAGGGTGTGACGTACACCATGTATCACACTCCTGTTCCGACCAACTATCAATGGACCCTGTCTTTACAGCAGCAGTTCCACAACAACTGGTCCACCAGCCTGGCCTATGTCGGCAACCACGGTTCCAACCTGAACTTTCCGGTCGACATCGATCAGGTGCCTCAGAGTCAGCTTGGCTCCAATGATCTGGGCGCGAAGCCCTATCCCACCTACGGTTCGGTAAATGGCAGCACAAACAACGCCATCTCTAATTACGACTCGCTTCAGGCGGAGCTCAAGAAACGTCTGAGTCGTGGTCTCGAGTTTGAGGCCAACTATGTCTGGTCGCACTTCCTCGACGATCTGGACTCCTCAGGAGAGGGCGCCCGCGAGGGATACCAGAACTATCAAGACGCCTACAACCCCGGGGCGAATTACAGCAACTCGAACTTCGACATCAGAAATGCGTTCAAGGGACAGGCAATCTACGCCTTGCCTTTTGGCAGAAACCAGTTGTTCCTCAACAAGAGCTTCCTCGCCGATGAGGTGCTGGGCGGATGGCAGGTTTCCAGCACATTTGTGGTTCAGGATGGCAACCCAATCGGCATCACCACGGGAGGCAACAACAACTCCAACAACCAATCAGGCGCGTACACGCAGTACGCCAATCTGGTGGGCAATCTGCAGGAGCCGGGCAATGTGTATCACCGCTTAAACGAGTGGTATAACCTCTCGGCGCTCGCCGTGCCCACCGCGTACACCTATGGCAACTTCCGCCGGAACACGGTCACGGGTCCACCACTGACAGACGTGAACGCCTCCCTCGGCAAAACCTTTGACCTCTACCCCGACCGCGGCATCAGGTTGCAGATTCGTGGCGAGGCGTTCAACGTGCTCAACCATCCAAGCTTCGGCCAGCCCGGCAACAACGCCATCGGGCCGGGCGAGTCCGCCACAATCACCAGTGTCACCGTAGGTGGAAGAAGCATGCAGATCTACGGCAAGATCACCTTTTAATTTTCCTTATGGAGTCACCTCACCTGGGAAGAGTCGCTCACACTGGCTCTTCCCAGCTTTTTTCTACGGAAGCTATGATGTAATCCTTATGTTCGCCAAAGCCGCACTGCTGCCTGCTCTCTTCTTCTCTGTTCTTGGGGCTCCGGTGCGGAGTCAGACCACCCCCGACACCAGAAAAGACGTTGATCTGCACTCCCATTTGGCGCAGGGGTATCTTGCCCAGCATCGTCCTGAACTGGCCATTCCGGAGCTTGAAAAAGTGTTAGCGCTCGACCCCGGCAACATCGACGCGCATGGCAATCTGGGAGTTCTGCTGTTTTTCCGCGGCAACTACAAAGAGGCGGTTCCGCAGCTGCGCGCGGCTCTCAAACTGAAGCCGGACCTTTGGCGGATCCAGGGGCTGCTCGGACTCGGCGAGAACCAGGTGGGCGATCTCGAGCAGGGCCGCGCCGATCTGGAAGCGGCCTTCCCTCATCTTCCCGATGAGCAGTTCAAGCTCGATGTGGGCAAGACGTTGATCGAGGCCTACACCGCAGGCGGAGATCTCGACAAAGCGGCCACGGTCGTTTCAGCTTTGCTGACGATTCGTCCGACGGATTCGTCCCTTCTCTATCTTTCGTATCGCCTCTACTCGGATCTCGCCGGCCGCGCCATGTTGACCCTGGCGCTGAGTGCGCCCAACACCGCGGAAATGCATCAGGTGATGGCGCGAGAGTTGGCGCGTCACGACGATGCCAAAGCAGCCATTGCCAATTACAGAGAAGCCCTCAAGCTGAATCCGCAACTACCCGGCCTGCACACCGAGCTGGGCGACCTGCTCTACCACTCCCCCGATCCGGCGCTTCAGGCGGAGGCCGCGTCCGAGTTCAAGGCTGCGCTGGTCCAGAATGCGCGGGATGAAAGGGCGGAACTCGATCTTGGATTGATCGCCGCCGGCAGCGCGGATCTCAAGACCGCCTACGCCGACGATACCCGCGCCGTTGAGCTCGCGCCCAATGATGCGGACGCCTGCACGGAGCTTGGCAAGGTGCTCGTTTCCATGGGGGAGACCGAACAGGCAAAACAGATGTTTGAGCGTGCGATCCAGATCGATCCCACCGATTACCTCGCACACTTTCGCCTGGCCGCGCTTTACCGCAGGGAGGGCAAGACTGAGCAGGCCAAACAGCAGACGGCGGAGTATCAGAAATACAAGGGAATGAAAGACAAGCTACAGAAGATCTTTGAAGACATGCGGGTCGCTTCAGGGCAGCCATCCGCTGCTGACGATGCAGAAGCCCGCGAGCCCGCTATCCCCGTCAAACGTGATGCCAAAAACTGATTCGCCGGCAGCAAGGGCGCTCTGGCTCTGCATTCTGCTGTGCCCGTGCTGCGTCGCGGCGCAGGCCGCCCATGACGCAGGCGTTCTCAAACCCCTCGTGCCGCAGATGGCCGACATCACCGCCTCCACAGGCATTCACTTCGATCATCTTTCCAGTCCGGAATCGCGCTACATCGTGGAGTCCATGAGCGGAGGTGTGGCTGTGCTGGATTATGACGGAGACGGCTGGCCCGATCTTTACTTCACGAACGCGCCCAGCGTGAACATGTCCCGTGCCGGCGCGCAGGCGCAAAGCATGCTTTACCACAACAACCGCAACGGCACCTTCACTGACGTGACGGACAAGGCGGGTGTGGGTTATCCGTGCTGGGCCATGGGAGCCGCCGTCGGCGACATCGACAACGATGGCTGGCCCGATCTTACCGTCAGCTGTTTCGGCGGGGTGGTGCTCTACCGCAACAATCACGACGGCACCTTCACAAATGTGACACAGCGGTCAGGCCTGGCGGCGGACAAAGGCTGGGCAACAGGCGTTGCGTTTGGGGACTATGACGGTGACGGCTTCGTCGATCTGTTCGTTCCGCACTATGTGGATCTCGACCTTGCACATCTGCCCGTCTTTGGCAGGGAGAAGACCTGCACCTATCACGAGGTTGCGGTGCAGTGTGGGCCACGTGGCCTCAAGGGATCGCCGGACAGCCTCTACCACAACAACGGGGACGGCACTTTCACCGAGGTCAGTCACCAGGCCGGTGTGGATGATCCGCACGGCTACTTTGGCCTGCAGGCTGTGTGGTCAGATTTCGATGATGATGGCAAGCCTGACCTGCTTGTGGCCAACGACGGCGAGCCCAACTACCTCTACCACAATTTGGGCAACGGCCACTTCCAGGAGATCGCCAATGAGGCCGGCATAGCCTTGAGCGAGGACGGCAATGAACAAGCCAACATGGGCATCGCTCTCGGTGACTACACGAACACAGGCCGGCAAAGCGTGGCCATCACGCACTTCAGCGAGGATTACGCCATCCTCTACCGCAACGATGGCAACCTGAGCTTCACAGATGTGGCGCACAGCGCGCACGTGGCGCAATCCACCCCTGCTTATGTTGGTTGGGGAGATGCCTTTCTGGACACCGACAATCGGGGACGGCTCGATCTGATCATGGTCAACGGTCACGTCTATCCGCAGGTGGATGCAGCAAAACTCGGCATGAGCTATCGCGAACCGAAGCTGCTCTTTTGGAATAACGGGGACGGCTCCTTCCGTGACGTCACACGCGAAGCCGGGCCTGCGTTGCGTGTGCCGCAGGTAAGCCGCGGCTTGGCCGTAGCCGATCTCTTCAACACGGGGCGGTTGAACGTGGTCATCGAAAACCTTACCGGAGAACCCATGGTGCTGCAGGCTAAGAGCAACCCGGCAAACCACTGGGCCAGTTTTCAGCTCGAGGGCAACCCCTCCAACCGGCTGGCCTTGAATGCGCGTGTCTCTGTGCGAAGTGCGGGTCTACAGCAGATGGAGGAGGTGTTGAGCGGCGGGAGCTACCTATCCCAAAGCGATCTGCGCTTGCACTTCGGGCTGGGCGCCTCCGCTCGCATGGACGAGGTCACCGTGCATTGGCCGGATGGCAAACAGCAGAGCTTTCACGATTTGCCCGCTGACCGTTTCTACCGGCTGAAGGAAGGCGGCAGCCCCGCCGTAGACAACCGCTTCACCGTCACGGTCCAGGGACGTTAACAGACGCTCATCTCAACTTGCATTTGTTTATAGGAGGCAGTGTGGCAAAATCTTGGCGGCAACCACCCTTCATGAAGCTCTACCGCTGTGCCCTTCTGCTGCCCCTGGTTCTACCCGGCGTTGCATCGGCTGGGGCAGCGAGCCACACGGGAACATCCTCAGACGCGCCGTCTCCTTTCGGCTCTCACGTCTTTGTATTCGATCCGGGCATGCCGTCGGACGCGATGCAGGCGAAGATCGACACGGTCTACGCGGAGCAGGCGCATAGCGAGTTCGGCACGGGCCGCTATGCCTTTCTGCTGCGTCCCGGCGAGTACCATCTCGATCTGCCGATCGGCTTCTATACCGAGGTTGGCGGGCTTGGAGAGACGCCGGATGCGGTTCATGTAAGCGGGGACGTACACGCCGATGCGGCCCTCGGCAACAACAACGCGACAACCACCTTCTGGCGCGCGGCGGAGGGCTTCTCGGTCACACCTTCCGGCGGTCCGCTGCAGTGGGCCGTCTCGCAAGGCGTGTCGTTCCGCCGCATGCACGTGCTGGGAGACATGGTTCTGCATCAGCATCGAGGCTGGGCAAGCGGCGGCTGGATGTCCGACACCGAGGTGGACGGGAACGTCGATTCAGGTTCACAACAACAGTGGATTTCGCGCAACACGGAGTGGAAGAGCTGGACAGGCGCCAACTGGAACATGATGTTTGTCGGGGCGCTTCACGCTCCAGCCGGGACCTGGCCGAAGCCTCCCTACACAACCCTCGACAGGATGCCGCTCGAAAGCGAGAAACCCTATCTCAGGGTCGAGAAGGCAGGCAGCTACAACGTCTTTGTGCCGGCCCTGCTGCACAACACCGCAGGCACAACCTGGACGCATGGCGAAGCGCAGGGACGCTCCCTTCCGCTGAGCCGCTTCTACATCGCACATCCAGAAACGGACACCGCCTCCACAATCAACGCGGCGTTAGCCTCCGGCAAAGACCTGCTGCTCACTCCGGGCATCTATGACCTGACCAAACCTCTGCACGTCACACGCAAAGATACGGTGGTTCTGGGACTAGGATTTGCCACACTGCATCCGACGCGAGGAACGGCCGCGATGCTCGTCGCCGATGTGGACGGCATCTCGGTTTCCGGTCTGCTCTTCGATGCCGGCCCCATGCGCTCACCCGTGCTGTTGCAGATCGGTCCGGGGCGCAGCGCTCTGAATCACGCAGGGGATCCCGTTTCCCTGCACGACGTGTTCTTTCGTGTGGGCGGCGCGGGGGTGGGCAAGACGGTCGCGAATCTAGTCGTAAACGCCAACGACGTGATCATCGACCACACCTGGATCTGGCGCGCGGACCATGGCGCGGGGGTGGGCTGGACGGCCAACACAAGTGCGAATGGCCTCGTCGTGAATGGAGACCGCGTCAGCGCGTACGGTTTGTTCGTCGAGCACCACCAGGAGTTTCAGGTGCTGTGGAACGGCGAGAAAGGGCGCACCTACTTCTACCAATCGGAGATCCCCTACGATCCGCCCACGCAGGAGAGCTGGAAGAGCAACGCAGACACAAACGGATGGGCTTCCTACAAAGTCGGGGACAGGGTGACCTCACATGAGGCCTGGGCCCTCGGGATATACAGTGTCTATCGCCATCCTGATGTTGTCTTGAGCCACGCCATCGAAGTCCCGCGCACGCCGAACGTCTGCTTTGAACACATGACAACGGTGGCTTTAGACAACCTGGGCGAGATCACGCATGTCATCAACGACACCGGTGCCGGGGCAACTACCCAGCAGCCTCGCACGACCCCCACCCTTATGACCTATCCCTTGACCGCGGCCTCCTGTCCCCTTTAGGGGATCGGTTTCCAACCGTGGCCAGCGACACCTACGCCGTTTGCCGGAGCGGCTCCTTTGCGTCTGAGTCCAGAGTATCCACCCCGAGCTGCACACGGCTGTGCTTGCGCCCGTAGGCAAAGTACACTACCAGCCCTATCAGCAGCCAAACGATCAGCCGCGCCCAGTTTATCCAGCCCAGCTTGATCATCATGTAACCGTTGAACAGAATCCCCAGCACGGGGATGAGCGGGACCGGCCAGGCCAGCGGCGTACGGAACGGCCGTTCCCTGCCCGGCTCGCGCACCCGCAGCACCATGATGGCGATGCAGACGATCACAAAGGCCAGCAGCGTCCCAATGTTTACCATCTTGCCGATGTCATCAATGGGCGTCAGCGCGCCCACAATACCCGCAATCGTGCCCACCAGAAACGTGTTCTTGAAGGGTGTACGGAAGCGCGGATGCACCTCGGCAAAGAACTTCCGGGGCAGCAGCCCATCGTTGGCCATGGCGTACAGCACCCGCGTTTGCCCCAGCAGCATCACCAGCATCACGCTGGTCAACCCGGCCAGGGCGCCGGCGGTGATGATGTCGCTCGCCCAGCCCAGGTTGCGGTCCTGAAAGGCCCGCGCAATCGGCGCTTCAATGTTCACCTGCTGCCACGGCACCATGCCCGTCAGCACCGCCGCCACGCCGATATACAGCACCGTGCAGATGATCAGCGAAAGAACGATGCCGATCGGCAGATCGCGCTGCGGGTTCTTGGCCTCCTGCGCCGTAGTCGACACCGCGTCAAAGCCGATATAGGCAAAGAAAATATAGGCCGCGCCGGCGCCGATGCCGCCAAACCCAAACGGCGCAAACTGGTGCCAGGAATGGCCCCAGTTCACGCGGTCCACGTAATGCGAACCCAGGGCCAGCACAAACAACACCACAGCCACTTTCACCACCACGATGGCCGAGTTGAACTTTGCCGACTCCTGGATACCGATCGCCAGAATCGAGGTCACAACCAGCGCAATCAGCAACGCCGGCAAGTTGAATCCAATCTCATGGCCGAAGAGCACCGGTGCATTCAGCAGCGCGTGGGCCCTGGCCACCATCTCCGAGCTGGGCGTCGCCTTCAACGCGCCCAGCTGCTGGATATAGGCCTGCGATCCCAGGGCCAGCTGCGGAAACTTCGCCTTCATTACCTGCCGTGCAACGTTGTCCACCGCCACGCTCACGGCGGTCCAGTGGTCGTATGCCAGCCACAGCGGAAACTGGATGTGAAAAAGCTCCATCAACTCGACGAAGTGGTTGGACCAGCCTGAGCTGACCGTACTCGCGCCCATAGCGTACTCCAGCGTGAGATCCCAGCCGATAATCCAGGCCACGATCTCGCCGAGCGTGGCATAGGCATACGTGTACGCCGATCCGGCCAGCGGAATCATTGCCGCGAACTCCGCATAGCAGAGCCCGGCAAAACCGGCCCCCAGCCCGCTGAGAACAAATGACAGCATCAGGCCTGGGCCGGCGAAATGCGCTCCCAGACCGGCCAGCACAAAAATGCCCGCCCCGATCACCGCCCCAATGCCCAAAGCCGTGAGTTGGAAAGCTCCCAACGAGCGGTGAAGCGTGCCTTCGCCGGTGGCGTTCGCCTCGGCCAACAACACATTCATGGACTTCTTCGCAAAGAGTTTGGCCATTTGCCCGTCCGTCTCCTTACACCTCAGCCGGCCGGCTCGCGGGAGCGCAGAAGCTGGTACTAGGTCGCGGGGGCCAGAAGGCTACGAACGACCATGTGAACTGAGCATGTAACGCAACAATACAACACTTCCTGGCAGCGCCATCATACCGTCCAACCCACGTCGCCGTGTGCGTCTCCGTGCGCGTCGCCGTACACCTCGCCGTGATCGAGGGATGTAGAAGCACGGCTGCCTTCGCTCTCTCTCCCTGGGTCAATCCGCGAGCAGATGCAGGAACTCCGCGGCAACCGCCTGGACGCTCGCGTCCGGGCGAAACAGCCCGCCGATGACCGCCACGGAGTCCGCCCCCGCCCTCCGTACCGCGACGGCATTCTCGAGCGTAATGCCCCCAATAGCCACCAGCGGCTTCCGCGTCAAAGCGCGCGCTCGCCGCACCCCTTCCAGGCCGACGACAGCCTCCGCATCGGCCTTGGTTCCTGTCGCAAACACCGGTCCCACGGCGAGGTAATCGGCGTCTCCAACCTCAGCCGCGCGCACCTGCGCTTCATCGTGCGTGGAAACGCCGACAACCACCTGCCCACGGACCGCTGCCGGAAACACCAGCCGCACTGCCTCAGGTGGCATGTCCGTATGCCCCACGTGCACCGCCTGCCACCCGGCCAGCACCGCCAGGTCTGCCCGGTCGTTCATCACCGGCAAACACCGGCTACCCGCCAGGGCCGCCGACACTTCCGCCGCATGCCGCAGCACCTCCGCCGGCGACCCCAGCTTATCCCGCAGCTGCACCACCCCGGCGCCAGCCGCCACCAGCTGCCCCGCAAACGCGGCCACGCTCATCTCCCGCCGGGCCAGCGTCTCCATATCCGCAATGGGGTACAACGCCGGAAGCTGAAAGCCTGCCATTACGCCTTCCGTGGCATGTCGCGATGCCCTGCTTTGGCCCGGTAGCCTGCCGCCGCCAACCGCTTTTTCAACTCCTCCGTGATCAGCACCGAGCGGTGCTGCCCGCCGGTGCATCCGATCCCGATCGTCAGGTAGCTCTTGCCTTCCTTGATGTAGTGCGGCAGCAGAAAGGTCAGCATGTCCGTCACCTTGTCCAGAAACTCCTTGGTCTGCGGAAACTGGCGGATGTACTTGGCCACCTTGGGATGTTTGCCCGTCAGCTTGCGGAACTCCGGCACAAAGTGCGGGTTGGGCAGAAAACGCACATCGAACACCAGGTCCGCATCGGTCGGCACGCCGTTCTTGAACCCAAAACTCGTAATCGAAAGCGTAAGATTGCGGTCGCTCGCCCCCTCCGACCGGTCAAACTGCGCGTTCAGGTGCGCGCGCAGCTCGTGCACATTGAACTTCGAGGTATCCAGCAGAATATCGGCGACATTGCGCACCGGATCCAGCCGCTTGCGCTCTGCGCGGATCGAATCCACCACCGTCTCGCTGCGTCCCAGCGGGTGCGGCCGCCGCGTCTCGGAAAACCGCCGCACCAGCACATCGTCGCCGGCCTCCAGAAACACCATCCGCGTCGGCAGGACCTTGCGAACGTTCTTCAGGATCGCCGGAAAGCGCTCCAGCCGGATGCCCTCGCGCACATCGATCACCAGCGCCGCCCGTGCAATCTCCGCGCTCTTGGCCACCAGGTCGGCAAAGCGCGGAATCAGCTCCAAAGGCAGGTTGTCGACCGAGTAGTACCCCAGATCCTCAAAAGTCTTCAGTGCGGAGGCCTTGCCCGAACCGGACATGCCGGTCAGGATCACAAGCTCCCGTTCCTCCCCCGCCGAGACCGGGGTGGCGGGGACATCGTCCTTCTCCTTCGTACGGCGTGAGGCCATAGGTGCATCCTAAGGCTGCTTTCGTTCAGGTGTACAGTCCTTCGACATCCCAAACGACCCAGCCCGCAGTCCAAACCGCCATCATCCTGACCCGGAGCGAAGCGTAGGATCTCTGTCTTCCCCACAAGCGTCGATACGCTCCAAGGAAACAAGAAGCACCGGCAGCATCCTCCAACGAAAAAAGGCCCGGCGCACCGGACCCTCTCCCGAACCCATCTACTGCGTCTTGAGCACCTCAGCCACGCCGCGGATGTCCCCGGCCTCGTCCACCTGCGGCTTCGGATGGTCGCGAAGGGTCTGGTCCCGCTGCTTGTGCTTCACCGCCTGCTGCTCCAACCGCCGCAGCGCATCGTGCAGCGCCTGTTCCATCTCCTTCTCTTCGCATTTCGCCACCAGGTCGCCGCCTGGAAGAATCAACTCGACCTCCGCGATGCGCCGGTACTTATCCTCGGTCAACATGATGCGCGCGGTCGTCGCATTAGGGACAATCTCAATGATGCGCTCCAGATATTCCGTCGCGTACGCCCGAAGCTTGGCTGATACCTCGCAGTGACGGCCGACAAACTCAATGTGCATGCAGGGCTCCTTCCCACCGTTACGATGCGGTTACCGCCGGCGGCGTTGATGCGTGCTCGGAATGCCCATATCCTCCCTGTATTTGGCCACGGTCCGCCGGGTCACCTGGATTCCCTGCCGCTGCAGTTCTGCCGTCAGCGCGTCGTCGGTCAACGGTTTTCGCGCGTCCTCGTCCTCGATCAGCTTTTTCACCTTCAGCTTCAGCAGGGGCAGGGGCAGATCGCCGCCCTCCGGCCCGTTTACCCCTTCGGAAAAGAAAAATCGCAGCTCAAACACACCCTGCTGCGTGTGCACATACTTGTTGGCCACCGCCCGGCTGATCGTCGAAGGATGCACCCCGATCTCCTCGGCCACCTCCTTGATCATCATGGGCCGCAGCCCTACCACGCCGCGCTCCAGGAAGTCACCCTGCCGCTGCACGATCGCCTCGCAGGTGCGCAGGATGGTGTTCTTGCGCTGTTCCAGATTGCGCAGCAGCTGGATCGCCGAGCGGTAACGGTCCTTCACGTAATCCCGTACCTCGCGCTCCGCCGCCCCGGCCTTCATCATGCGCCGATACCCCTGGTTCAGCCGCAACGACGGCACCCCTTCGTCGTTCATCACCACGGCAAACCCGTCGTCGCGCTTCACAAACGCCACATCGGGTTCAATCAGCCGCGTCTCGGCCTCCTGGAACCGCTGCCCCGGCCGCGGGTCCAGCCGACGTATGGCGTCCACCGCGCGCTGCACCTCCTCGGCCGGCTGCCGGCACAGCCTCCCCAACTCGCGCAGGTCCCGCCGCTGCAGCAGCAGGAGGTGCTCGCGTACGATGGCCTCGGCCAGATCCCAGGGCGGCCCCTGGCGGTTTACGCCATTCGCCTCAGGCCGGCTCACGCCGTTCGCAGCCTGTTGCCGCGCTCCGGTCACTCCCCGCAGCGCCGCAATCTGCAGCAGCAGGCACTCAGCCAGATCTCGCGCGCCGACCCCCGCCGGATCCAGCGCCTGCAGCACCCGTCGAGCCTCCGGCAGGCAAGGCCTTCCCTCCCCCTGCGCTCCCCAAAGATGCCCCTCCCCCAGCGCAAGGATCTCCTCATCGCTGGCCGTCAGGTAGCCGTCCTCGTTCAGGTTGCCGATCATCAACTCAACCGTCAGCCGCACCGTCCCGGGCAGCGTAGTCGCCCCGAGTTGCCAAAGCAGGTGATCGCTCAGGCTGCGTGGATTGGCCAGGAACTGCTCAAAGGAGGGCTTGTCATACTCTTCAAAGGTCGATGGCGTCCGAAACCCAGGGTCCAGGTAATCCTGAAAATAGCTCCCAAAATCAACCTCCTGGAAGGGATCGTCCTTGGGCCGCTCCGCCTCGCCCGCCACATCCTCCGCACTGCGCTCCCGCTCGCCTTCCCTCGCCGCCCGCTGTTCAAACGTCTCCCCCGCCGTTTCAATCTCCTCGAGCACCGGATTTTCCACCAGCTCGTTGTTGATCATGTCCTTTAGCTCGAGATTATTCAGCGCAAGCACACCCACCATCTGCACAAGTCCCGGGGTCAGGACTTGACGCTGCGCGACCTTGACATTCAATCTCTGCTGCAACAACGGGGCTGACTCCAGGGCAAACGGCGGATTGCGGTTGGGCTTTGGTGAAGGCTCGGGTTGACGCTTCGGGTCGCTGCGCGATCCCGGCGAGAAACAACGGTCCGTATTGCCTTCACTCTACTCCGTTACCCGAACCGTGCCACTGGCACGAAGGTGCGGTACCCCGTGGCTCAAAAGAGCAAAGCGGCCCGAAGCTCAGGCCGGATTGGCCCCATTGCCAAACGAGAAGTTCTCTCCCAGGTACAAACGCTTCACCTCGGGGTCGCGGCCCAGTTCCCCGGGCGTTCCCGTCCGGAAGATTCGGCCCTCGATAAGGATGTAGGTCCGGTCCGTCACGCTCAACGTCTCCCGCACATTGTGGTCCGTGATCAGAATGCCGATACCCTGCGCCTTCAGGTTGTAGATGATCTGCTGGATCTCCAGCACCGCGATCGGATCGATCCCGGAAAATGGTTCATCCAGCAAAATAAAGGCGGGATTGATCGCCAGGCACCGCGCAATCTCCACTCGCCGCCGTTCCCCGCCGGAAAGCGCAAACCCCTGTGTTTTGCGCACATGCCCCAGGCTCAGCTGTGAAATCAGCTCCTCGGTCCGTTGCCGCCGGTCCTGCGAGGTGCCGTGCTGGGTCTCCATCACCGCCAGGATGTTCTCCTCGGCGGTCAGCTTACGAAAGACCGAAGGTTCCTGCGGCAGATAGCTGATGCCGTGCTCGCGCGCTCTCAGATACATCGGCGTCTGCGTGATGTCCGCCCCATCGGTCAGAATGCGTCCCGTGTCCGGCCGCACCAGCCCGACGATCATGTAGAAGCTGGTCGTCTTGCCCGCGCCGTTCGGCCCCAGCAGACCCACCACCTCACCCTGGCCGATATGCAGGCTGACCCCGCGGACCACCTGCCGCCCTCCATAGGTCTTGCCGATCTCTTCCGTTTGCAGCGTTCGCATGGCCGTTTACCGCTTTATATCCGTTTCCGTGTGGACGCGCCGCCCCGGCGTCACGCCTGGGGCGGCCGGCATCCCCGCCACCACCACACTCTTGTCCGCCGATCCAAACAGCAGCGTCTCCCCGGTCACCAGCCCCTGCTCGGCATCCACCACCCGCGGCGGCGTCGCCGGGGTGCCGGTCAGCACAAACCGGTCCGTCGCCGCCGTATAAGTCAGCTGTTGCCCCTGTCCTGTACGCTGCGGTCCCGTGCGTCCCGGCTGCACGAGGTGCACATTCCCCATCAGCACGAACCGCTCCAGCCGGCCACCTATGCCCGACGTCGCGGCCATCCCTCCCGCCTCAGCGGAAGAGGACGTTTTGGTCTCTCCCAAGCCGTTCCCAACGCTCGGGTCCTGTAAAAACACCGCACCCCGATCCCCCTGCAATGTGCCTTGGGCACCCAGCAGCGTGACATGGCCGTGAAAGGTCGCCTGGTGCTCCGGATCGCTATAATCCAGCGCCTCGGCCGCGACCCGCACCGCATCGCCGCTTGCCGCGGTTTGCCGCTGATTGCGCAGCTCCCCCGCCGCCGAAGCCCCCCTTGCCAAATCTGATCTCGCTGGGACCGATTTGCCAGGGGATGATTTTCCAGAGACCGGCTTCCCAGGACCCGAAGCCCCCTCCACATCCAGCTCGCCACCGCTGGAAGGCAGCGTCTTGCCGCCCTGGTTCGTGCGCTGGCTGGCAAACACGCCGTGCACCAGGGCGCCCACCGCCTCCGGCCGCGCCGTCAACGTATGCCGCCGGCCGTCCAGCAGCAGATTCGCCGCGCTCACCTGCGAGACCCCCTGCCACAGCTGCGCCGGCTCCCTATCCGATCCATAAAACTCCGCGACGTCGGTCGAGTGCCGCAGCTTCGCTCGCGCTGCCAGGGCATGGGTCGCCGGCGATCCCGGCTGCCCCACGCTCGTCAGCGCCACGCCCCCGCTCGCCTCGCCATCCCCGGTTCCCTCATGCAGAACGATCTCCGGGGCCGAAAGCTGCGTTCCGCCATCGTCCACCTCCGCCCGCGCCCCGCCTTCCGCCGTCAGGGTCAATGTGCCCGCGGCGGCCTCGTACACCGCCCGTTCCGCATGACCCACGGAAGGCTCCGCCCCAGCCCCCTCGCGCCCGGCACTGGCCTGTTTCGTCCCGGCCTGTCCTGGCCCGGCCTGTCCTGACCCTGCCTGTCCCGTCCCTGCCTTGGAAGCCTGCCGCACCGCCGGCCAGGCATGCAGCACCACATGCCCGGTCTGCACAGCCGTCGAAACAGCCACCGATCCCCCTCGAGCCGCGCCCCCCTCGGCTCCCCGTTGGGCAAATCGCGCATCCAGCCCGTCGCCCTCGCTCACCTGCCGCCGCCCATCCGCCGCCGTCTGCTCTAGAACCGTGTGTCCTGCCCCGGTCATCGTCTGCGGCTCGGGTTCCTGCCGGGAACCCGGCTGAAAGGCCGTCGTCAGGTCGTCCGCACGCACCGCCGTGTGCGTCTCCCCCGCCTCACCCTCAGCCGCCGATACCGTCAAAAGCTGCGCCCCGCCCACCAGGTGCAAATTCTTCAGCTCCGCCCGCCTTCCATCCGCCGCCGTCCGAAAGACCGCCACAGCGTGCTGTGCCTTCAGATCTCGCGTGCCTGTAGTCCCCTGCCGGCCGCTTCCCTGCCCCAAGCTTCCCTGCCCGCCCCCCTGCTCCGTGTGGAGCAGGGCATTCCCATCCGCCACCGCTTCCCTTAGAACCCCCTGCGCATCCGCGCTCAAGGTCAACCCCGCCGCCGTGCCCCGCTCGGTCGTACCCGGCACGCGATCCGTAAACTGCACGCCTCTGGTGAACACTGCCTGCCGCGGCTTGTTCTCCATCCCGAACTCCGCATGCATCTGCGGCGCGCCCAGCGTCCGCGTGCCTGACCGCAGAACCACATTCCCCTCTCCATCCGCCTTTTCGAGCGACCCTTCCTTGCGCAGGGAAAGCAGAGCATGGTCCGCCCGCGCCGCCTGGTCTCCCGAAGCCCAGGTCGCCGTCGCCAGAGTCACCGTATCCGCGTTCCGGTCCAGGTCCGCCCGCGCCGCCGTCACGGTGAACGGCGCCTCTTTCAGCGTGCCCGCCAGCTTCACCTCGGCCAGCAGGTGCAGGCTGCTTTGCCCCGAATCAAATTCCGCGCCCACGGACTCGCACCGCAGCCCGCGATAGCTGAACTCCACCGGCTCCGTGGTCGCCGCCACCTCCAGCTTGCGCTGAAACAGCAGCCCACTCGTCCGCACATGGATCACCCCCGGATCTGCCGCGGCCTCGTCATCCGGCGCAAAGCTGAAGTTCGTCACCGGCCCGGAAGCCTTTCCGCTGCCGGCCGGCTCCGGCGCCTGCAGATCCATCTGCACCTCGCCCAGAGCCCGCAAAATACCCTGCTTTTCGTCATACTCGAATTCATTGCCGTGGATGCGGTCGTTGCGGCCGTCCTTGCCATACAGGATCAGCACGGCATTGTGCAGGCCATAGGTCCCATCGCCATGGGGGATCGACTTCTCCGCATGCACAGTGAACACCGTTCGGCCCTTCACCGACTGCGACCAGGTAATCCCGTTGCTTTCCTGCACCAGGTTCACACCGTTGCGCTTCAGGATTCGCTGCCAAACCACCCCGGCGCGGTACCGTGCCAAACCCAAAAAGGCCGCCAGCACCGCCGCAAGAAGCAATGCCCCCCCTAAACTCAACCACCGGAGCTGCCTCGCCGACCACCGCATGAAGATAAATCCATCCTCTCACCTCACCCGCCCGAGCGCCGAGCCAGCTACGTCGCCAGCCCTCCCACACCTTTGGTCATCCCGCAGCTTTCTTTGTCATCCCGCAGCTTTCTTTGTCATCCCGCAGCTTTCTTCGTCATCCCGCAGCGCAGCGGAGGGATCTGCTTTCTCGCTCCCAGCCACAAACCACCAGCCCAACAACCGCAGACTCACTCAGCGCCTCGAACCCCCGACGGAAACGCCTACAATAGAACGAATGGCAGATCAGCTTTACCTCAGCCTGTGGTACCCCAACTTCCGCTTCGCCAACCTCCCCGCGGCCCTGATCGCCGTGCTGCGCCAGTTCGCGACCGTAGCCGGCGCCGGCGGCGCCGCCGAGGCGTCCTACAAACGCGTCGTCGCCGCCAGCGCCTACCCCATCGACTGGACCGAGTCACCCGTCTTCCAGCGCGTCTATGTCAACGACCCGCGCGCAGCCGAGTCCGGCGACACCGAAGCCTCCATCATCGAAAATGCCGTCCGCGAAGCCACCGAACAGCTCCATGAAGACTCGGCCTACGAGTTCGAAATGCGCTGGAACCTCTGGGTCCCCGAACGCGGCCCCGGAAACAGCTCCGACGACGCTTTCGAGGACGACCCCGGCCTGGAAGACAACGACGACTTCCCGGACGACTCCCAGAACGCCCGCCTCGACGCCGGCTGGCAGCTCGAACCCACGCGCGTCCGGATCCTCGGCTTCGGCCCCGAATTCGACCACGGCACCTACGACACCAACGGCCACATCCGCGTCGACTTCGGCCTCGACACCCCCTTCACCCTGGAAGACGAAGGTGACAACAACCCCCTTCGCAGGGAGCAGCCCCTGGCCAAGGCCGCAACCCTCCGGGTAAAACAAAACGTCGAGAAACTTCTAGCCTTCACCCTACTCGTAGAAAAACACTGCGGCATCTCCAGCCGCCTGCTCTGGACCGAAAGCGGCGAACCCTTGGCCGAAAAGCTCATCGCCCGCCTGCAAAGACTGAACTGATCCGCATGGAGCTTCGATCAGGGGTCTATACCTTGCTTCTTTCCAGCACCTGACTTACAGACTTCCGTTTAACTCGCTGTCTTGACTTAGTTTTCAACCAAGCGTCTCTAGAAGCGCCCTTCTGGCTGCTCCTGCGAGCCAGGCCTCCGCTTGGTCGTAGGACCAGCCATTTTCATCATGCAGTGTGCGGTAGGACGAGTACCCAAAGTAAAACCAGAGGATCTCTGCCGCCGTCGCTACGTTCAACCCCTCCTGCAAAGCTTCCAGCTTTCTGAGATGTTCGGCTACCGTGACGAAGGATGCTTGGTAGCGTTCCGTTGCAATCCTCAAGCTCGCGGCGACCTCAGCGTCGTTGGGTGCGGCGTTCAGCATGACGTAGATGATGTCGCCGAATTGCTCCCGCATGGCGCGTGAGACTCGCGCCACGGCGAGAACCACGTCGCCGCCGTTGCCCAACGCATGGATCTCCTCCAGGGTGTTCTCGACAACCGGTGCGGTACTCCATATGTCCATCAGGTGCCGGAGCAGACCGCTCTTTCCACCGACGGTTGTGTACACCGTAATGCCCGCTACATTCGCGCGTCTGGCGATTTCCTCGACCGTCGTGGCCGCATAGCCCTTTTCGGCAAACAACGAGCGCGCCGAACCGACGATCGCTTCTCGCGTCTGGTCGGCATACGCCTGACGACGAGTTTTCTTCGATTCTGGCAGCACCATGGCATCATCTGATCGCATCTATACTCACAATAGTGTAGCTATACCGACAAGATCGTCCATTTACTGATGCTCTTGCCAGCGTAACAAAAGGCGGATGTGGAGGGGATATGCAAAATCAAGAGTTGATGAAAGAACTTCCCGGGCACAATGTCATCAAGCATACAAAGGAAGAGGGCGAGGCTTCACAGATCGCCAATTTGCGGCTTATCTGGAAGGCGAGGGGACCCGAGACCGGCTACCAGTTCTCCATCTACGAGATGGTCCTGGAGCCAGGGATGGGCATACCGCTGCACAAGCATCCCTACGCTGAGTTCTTCATGGTGCTGGAAGGAGAGATCAGCTTTTCGCGCCTTGATGAGAAGGGCGAGGTCGAGTGGATCGTGTGCGGTGCGGGCGACAGCGTGACGGCCCCGGCCAATGCGCCGCATACCTTTCTGAACCGAAGCCCGTCATCAGGGCGTTTCATCAGCGTGTCGACGTACTACCACGAGTCCATGTTTATTGCCGGCGGTGTACCGGTCGCCGCAGACGCCCCGGCACCGGCCGAGGTGGCGCCGGATACCTTTGCCAAGTTCGTGACCGCGTCTGAAAAGGCTCAGGTTTTCGTTGTTGAGCCATAAATTGCAGAGGCATAAGCTGTCGAGCCATAAGCAGTGCAGCCCTTGAGAGCTCAAAAGAGCTCCCAAGGGCCGACTGTTTTTGTTCGGTTCTAGTTCTCCTAGCTTGTCCTGCAAGTTTGTGCCGTGGTGTCCTACAACCGCGGCCCACCCTACACCGCCGCCTCAGCCAGCGCCGGGTAATCCGTATACCCTCGCGCCTCGTGCGTGTAAAACGTCTCCTTGTCCGGCGAGTTCAGCGGTGTCCTCGCCCGGAACCGCTCCACAAGGTCCGGGTTGGCGATAAACAGCTTGCCAAACGCCACCGCATCGCAATCCCCTCGCCCAATCGCCGCATTGCCGCTCTCGAGCGTGAAGTTTTCATTGGCGATGTACACCCCGCCGAACTGCTCCCGCAACTGCGGCCCCAGCCAGCCCGGCGCCTCGTACTCCCGCGAGCACAGAAACGCCAGCTTGCGCCGGCCCAACTCCCGCGCCACATACCCAAAGGTCTCCGGCATGTTTGAGTCGCTGATGCCGTGCATGTCGCTACGCGTCGCCAGGTGCATCCCCACCCGCTCCGGCCCCCAAACCTCGGCCACCGCATCCGTCACCTCAAGCATCAGCCGCGCCCGCTTTTCGAGCGTTCCACCATAGGCATCGGTGCGGTGATTGGTGCCGTCCTGCAGAAACTGGTCCAGCAGGTAGCCATTAGCCCCGTGAAGCTCCACCCCGTCGAAGCCCGCGGCCTTGGCATGGGTCGCACCGCGCTTGTAGTCGGCGATGATGCCGGGGATCTCGCTCGCATCCAGCGCCCGCGGCGTTTCAAACGACTTCTGCGGCCGCAGCAGGCTCACGTGCCCCGGCGCCCGCACCGCACTCGGCCCCACCGGCACATCCCCCTTCAGGAAAAACGGGTCGCTGATCCGCCCCACATGCCAGATCTGCGCAAAGATACGCCCGCCGGCCTTGTGCACAGCCTCGGTCACCGGCTTCCACTGGGCGATCTGTTCCTCGCTCCAGATCCCCGGCACCTGCGCATACCCCACACCCTGCGCACTCACCGGCACCCCCTCGGAGAGGATCAGCCCCGCGCCGGCGCGCTGTGTGTAGTACTCAATCATCACCGCGGTCGGGACATGGTCCGGCGTTCCCCGCAACCGCGTCAGCGGCGCCATCACCACACGATTCGGCAGCAAAAGATCACCAATCTTCAACGGATCCAACAAAGTAGCCATCAGCAAATCCCCCCGGCGTTCCGATTCTCGATACACAACCAGATGCCGGCAGGGTACGGCAAGACTCCTGCAGCCAGCATAACCAACCGCAATCCAACGCACGCGGCTCATCCGACCACCTCGACCCGGCCCACTCCCACCGCCCTACTACAACCGCGTCATCTCGACCGGAGGCGCACAGCGCCGGAGCGGAGAGACCACTGTCTTCCGCCGGTCCCGCCACAGCACTCCAGCGCTACCCCGCCGTCACAATCTCCGAAAAATCCGCAATCCCCGCAAACGTCCGCAGAATCGTCGCCAGCAGATGCAGCCGACCCGCCCGAACCGCCGGATCCGGGTCCATCACCATCACTTTGTCAAAAAACGCATCGACCGCCAGCCGCAGCGCCGCCATCGCCTCCAGCGCCTCGCCGTAGGCCCGCTCGGCCACCAGCGCCTCCACCCGCCCCTGCAACGCCGCAGCCGTCCGCGCCAACACCTCCTGCTCCGGCGGAAGACCAGCCATCGTCGCCGCCCCCTCGCCAAACGACTCCCCTTTGCTCTCCGCCTGCTCCAGGATGTTCCGCATCCGCTTAAAGGCCGCGCTCACTGCCAGGAAATCCGCGCTGCCCCGCATCGCGCTCACGGCCTCGGCGCGCGCCACCGCATTCCGCACGTCGGCGGCGTCTGCCATCAGCACGGCCGTCACCACGTCATAGGCAAACCCGCGCACCTCGCGCAGGTAGAAACTCAACCGTTCCGCAAAGAACAAACGCAGCCGCCCCGCGGTCGCCTCCGTGTCTGCCGCGTGCCGCAGAAGGTCGTCCAGCGTCAACGGCAGCTCGACCTCCGCAAGGATCTTCACCACCGCATTGGCCGCCCTCCGCAGCGCAAACGGGTCTTTCGACCCGGAAGGTTCCAGCCCCAGCGCAAACAGCCCCGCCAGCGTATCCGCCCGATCCGCAATCCCCAGCAGCGCCCCTTCCACTGACCGCGGCACGCGATCTTCGGGCGAAGCCGGCAGATATTGGTCATACACCGCCTGCCACACCACCTCCGGCTTGCCCTCACGCCGCGCGTACAGCCCGCCGATCACCCCCTGCAGCTCCGTAAACTCCTTCACCAGCTCCGTCGTCAGATCGCTCTTGGCCAACATCGCGGCCTCTTCCAACGCCGGCCGGTCGACCGCCACCCCCGCTCCGGCCGCGGTCTCCGCCAGCCGCCCGGCCAGGTGCAGCACCCGCGCCGTCTTCGCCGCGTAACTGCCCAGATCCTTGTGAAACGTCACCCTTTCCAGCGCACTCGCCCGGTCGATCAGGCTCAACCGCCGGTCCACCTGCCAGAAGAAGCGTGCATCGTTGAACCGCGCCCGCAGCACCCGCTCATTGCCCTGCCGAATCGTCGCCGCGTTCCGCTCGTTCAACTCTGTATTCACCACGGTCAGAAAATACGGCAGCAGCTCCCCCGCTCCATCCTCCACGGCGAAGTACTTCTGGTGGTCCCGCATCACGGTCACCAAAACCTCCTCGGGCAGCTCCAAAAACTCCTCGCCAAAACTCCCCAGCAGCACATCCGGCCACTCCGTCAGGTGCGTGACCGCATCCACCAGCGCCTCATCCTCGCACCACCGAGCCCCCGGCACCGTCCGTGTCACCCGATCCAGCGCCTTCCGAATACGCTCCCGCCGCACCTCGACGTCAGCCAGCACGTACTCGCTCTCCAGCTGCGCCGCGTATTTCTCCGGCGACACCACCTGCACCGGCTCCCCGCTCGAAAGCACCCGGTGCCCCAACGTCACCCCCGCCGCCGACCGCCCGCCAAACTCAACCGGCACCACCTGTTCATCCAGCAGGCAAACCATCCACTCCACAGGCCGCACAAACCGCTCCGGCTTGCCCGCGCGCCAGTACATGGTCTTGGCCCAGTAAATCGCCGCGATCTCCTTCGGCAGCTCGTCGCCCAACACCTCGGCAGCCGACCGACCTCTAACTGTGGTGGTCGCCACGACATACTCGCCCTTCTCTGTCATCGACCGCCCGAGTTTCTCCACCGCCAGCCCGTTTTTCTTCGCAAATGCAATCGCAGCCGGCATCGGTTGCCCGTCCCTATAAGCCACCTTGACGGAGGGTCCCACCACCGTGTCCTCGGCATCCGCCTGCTGCGGAAACACCTTCGGCACAAACACCGCAAGCCGTCGCGGAGTCGAAAAAGACCTCGCACTTCCCACGTCAGACTTCGACAGCAGACCGCGCTGCACCAGGGACGTGGTAACCCGCCGCAACAACTCCGCCTCGGCTCCCGCAATCATCCGCGCGGGAACCTCCTCCAAACCAATCTCCAACAAAAGATCCGGCATACACTCTCTATCGCACTAAAAATGCTTGGCGTCGTTGCTCTTCTTGTTTGTCATTCCCGCAGGGAATCCGCGTTTGCAGTTGCCCTTGCTTTTCTGTCTGTCATTCCCGAAGGGAATCTGCATTGCAGTTGCCCTTGCTTTTCTGTCTGTCATTCCCGCAGGGAACCTGCTTCTTCACCCGCCACAAACCCTAAACCGCAGCCACAACCCGCTCCTGCTCCGCATACAGCCGCGCCACACCCACAATCAGCGTCCGAATCCGCGCCATTACCCCCACCCGCTCCGTCACGCTGATCGCCCCGCGCGCATCCAGCAGGTTGAAGCAGTGCGAACACTTCAGCGCCAGCTCATAGGCCCCCATCGTCGGGTAGCGCACAACGGCCAGCCCCTCGGGATGCTTCTCCACCACCACACCCTTGGCCCGCTCAAGCAACTCCAAGCACTCCGCTTCATACAGCCGCAGGTGCTCCCAAAGCCGCCCCACGTCCGCATAGTCGAACGCATACGCCGAAAACTGCCGCTCCTCATGCAGCCGGACGTCCCCGTACGTCATTTCGGCCCCGGTCACCGGATCCCGCGACCACACAATGTCGAAGATTGAATCCTTGTCCTGCACAAACTGCGCCAGCCGCTCCAGTCCATACGTGATCTCGCCCGAGATCGGGTCCAGATCCATCCCCCCGCACTGCTGGAAATACGTGAATTGCGTGATCTCCTGCCCATCCAGCATTACCTGCCAGCCCACACCCCAGGCCCCGCCTACCGGCCACTCCCAGTTGTCCTCTTCAAACTTAATGTCGTGCTCGCGCAGATCGATCCCAATCGCCTCCAGCGACTGGAGATACACCGCCTGCACCCGCTCCGGCGGCGGCTTCAGAATTACCTGAAACTGCGTGTGCCGGAACAGCCGGTTGGGGTTCTCGCCGTATCTTCCATCCGCCGGCCGCCGCGAAGGCTGCGCGTACGCAATCCGCACCGGCTTCGGCCCCAGCACCCGCAGAAACGTGTCCGGCGACATCGTCCCCGCGCCGACCTCCAGGTCGTACGGCTGCTGAGACACACAGCCGCGGTCAGACCAAAACCCCTGCAGCCGAAACAGCAGCTCCTGAAACGTAAGTGCCCTTGCTTTCTCCATCGTCTCCATCCAGATCGCCGCTACAGTTTACCCTCGTAAGGGAAGCGCGCAGCCAGGACGCAAAACAACGCACAGCGCAAGACGCAGAGGAGGACAATGCCCACCACAGCGGTTCAACGCACCCTGCGCACCTGCGCCATCCTTTCCGCCCTCACGCTGCTGTTCACCTGCATCTGCACCTATGGCTGCGCGGCCCATACCTACACCCACGGCCCCATCGCACCGCAGGCGCCCTCCGATCCCAAAACCGTCCTCTGGGCCTCGGGCGCCTACCTGGGTCTGCTGCTGTTTGTCATCGCCAGCTCCGTCTTTCTGCTCACGATCAGCTCCATGCGCCGCCATGCCCGCAAAGCAAAACGCGCCGCCGAACAACGCGCCGCTTACGACGAAGCTATGCGCCACTTCGATCTGGAAGAAGCCAAGGCGCGAGAGGCTCAACCGCGCCCACCGATCGACTTTCAAAGCCGCCCCTAAGCCTGGCGTCGTTGACCGGCAGGAACATCGAACGCCTACGCCAGGCTCCCCGCACTGCGGATCCGCCGCTCCAGATGCCGCTCCAGCACCCCGATCGCGAACCCCCGCAGGTCGGCCAACCGTTCCCGCGGCCAATCCCCTTCCGCCAGCAACGCCGGCAACGCCATCCGCGCCACCCGGTAGCTTTCCGCCACCGACCCAGCCGACATCGCCCGGCTGCCCGGCCGCCGGTCCTCCCCGCACGTCACCCCATCCCCCGCCGGCGACCACCACACCTCGCCCCCACGCAGCTCCAGCCCACAAACCGCGCATTGCCCCAGCTCCGGCCACCACCCCATCAGCCGGTTCACCCACAAACAGAAGTAGGTAACCGGCAGCCACACCGAAGCGTGTTCGGTCGCTCGCAGCGCCGCCGCCGCCAGCCGAAACAGATTGTCCTCTGGAGCCAGCTCGGGCAGCGCCTGTTCCAGCACCTCGGTCACCAGCTGCATCCCCGCCAGCCGTAGCGCGTCCATCGGGGCCGATAGCGGCGACCAAACAATCTCCAGGCTGTCCAGCCGCACCAACTCCTCGCGCGGCCGCTCCGTGTAGTGCGCCGTCACGTGCGTCCCGGGCTCCAGCGCGCCGCCGAACCGCCGCCGGCTCCGCAGCGCATGGCGCGCCACGCCCTTCACCACGCCCCGCTCGCGGGTAAACAGACTCACCAGCAGATCGGCCTCGCCGAACGGCCACGTCCGCAGCACCATCGCCTCGCCATCGTGCGCTATCAGCCGTCCCTGAGCCAAAAGGTCGTCCCGTCTCCCACACAAACGAACAACGCGCGACCGAAGCCGCGCGCCGCTGTTTTCACCTATAACGTAGAACCTACAACGTACAACGTTTTACCGTCCGAAATGCGCCGCATTCTTCGGCGCATAGTCTGTCCACTTATCCGGCAGATCATCCCCCGCATAGATCGCCGAAACCGGGCAAACCGGAACGCACGCGCCGCAATCGATGCACTCTACCGGATCGATGAACAGCTGGTCCACAGTGTCATACCCGGGCTCATCGCCCTTGGGGTGAATGCAATCCACCGGACAGGCATCCACACACGCCCGGTCTTTGGTGCCGATGCAGGGTTCTGCGATGACATACGCCATAAAATCCAACTCTCCTCAAAACATCAAAAAACGAAGTTCCGCGTCCCTTGTCCCAGGTCCGTTCGCCCCTAGATCATACCAAGGAATTGGCCTGAGCCCAAAGCCACAAACTCACCCTTTCCCTTACCCGAATCAAGCCGAACCCACCCAACCCATCACGCCACCAAAACTGTCATCTCGACCGGAGGCGCATCCGGGGTCCCCGGCAAGCTCGCTTGCTGGGGTGGAGTGTGCCGGAGCGGAGAGACCCCTGTATCGTGCCAGCCACCCCACAATCTCTCCGCGGAAACCAACAAGTCCCCCACCCCGAAGTGAATGCGCCAAACACCGTCACATGTCGCAGAGCTCCCGCCAGATCCGGCTGACCAACTCCGGGAGCCCCGCGGGAAATACCCGCTCCTCCGTGACCCTCAGCTCCGCCGTTGACCACCAGCGTGCCTCCCGCATCAGAGCGATCTCCTCCGCCGTCACCCCGCTCAACCGCGGGGCGCCCCGCTCGCACCGTGCCGCGAAGAACACATCGAAATTGCGCACCGTCTCGCCCAGATGCGTGTACTGCCCACCCGATTCCTCATGCACGGGACCCTCCAGCGGCAACTGGAGCCCCAACTCCTCAAACAGCTCCCGCTCCGCCGCTTCCCGGTCACCCTCACCCGGCTCTACCTCGCCGCCCGGTGTCACCCAGAACGCAAACGGCGCCCCATCCAGCTCCGCCACAAACCGGATCAGCAGCAGATCCCCGCCAGGGTCAAACAGGAACACCCGGGCCGACCGCCGCACCCGCATTTCGTCCAAACTACTTGCCGTCGCCGTTCGCTGCCCGCATCGCCGCAAACTCCTGCGGCGTAGGGATGCGCTCCAGATTGCGCCCCGCAAACATATCCTCGAACAGCGCCGCCATCTCCCCATGGATCAGCCCATTGGTCGCAAACACCTCGCGGCTGTCCAGCGTGAACCGGCTTCCGTCAAAGTGCGTCACCCGTCCGCCGGCCTCTTCCACCAGCAGGTATCCCGCGCTTGTATCCCACGGATTCAGCTTGAACTCCCAATACCCGTCGATGCGCCCGGCGGCCACATACGCCAGGTCCAGCGCCGCCGATCCGGCCCGCCGCACCCCATGCGAACGCAGCGTGAACTCCTGGTAGAAGTGCGCATTGGGGCTCCGGTGCCGCTTCTGGCTCGGGAATCCCGTCGCAATCAGCGCCTCCTGCAGCTTGGGGGTCGCCGAAACCCGGATCGGCTCCCCATTCAACCGAGCCCCCGCCCCCCGCGCCGCCGAAAACATCTCATCCCGCAGCGGATCATAGATCACCCCGGCCACCATCTCGCCGTCTTCCTCGGCCGGGAGTCCCGGCCGCCGCCGCTCACACCCCAGCACCACACAAAACACCGGAAACCCGTGCGCAAAATTCGTCGTCCCGTCCAGCGGATCGACATACCACCGGAACTCCCGCTCCAGCCCATCGCGCGTGCCCTCTTCGCCATACACGCCATGCTCCGGAAAGGCAGCTCCCAGCCGCTCTGTGATCAGCTTTTCGCTCGCCCGGTCAGCCTCCGTCACAATATCAACGTCGCCCTTGTACTCCGTCCGCACCCCACGCCGATGAAACTCACGCAGCAACCCCCCAGCCTCCCGCGCAATCCGCTCCGCAACCTCAACAAACTCCAGCACTGAACATCCCCTCAAAATCCAACAAACTCAAAACCCCGTGACCTCAACCGGAGGCGCAAACCCAAACACCCGTGACCTCAACCGAAGTCGCAACCCCAAACACCCGTCACCTCGACCGGAGGCGCAACCCCAAACACCGTCATCTCGACCGGAGGCGCAGTCCCAAATACCCGTCATCTCGACCGGAGGCCGCAGGCCGGAGCGGAGAGACCCCTGTATTCCGCCCGAAGCGCCACCCCTCCGCGCAACGCCCCACCCAAACACCGTCATCTCGACCGGAGGCGCAGCCGGAGCGGAGAGACCCCTGGATTCCGCCGCCACCCACCCTCAGCGCCCGGCCGACTCATCACGGCCCGTACCCCGGCGCGCCCCCACCGACGCACTCTCCGTGATCATCCGGATCTGCGCCTTGTAGATGAAAAGGTTCGGCTTACCTTCCCGCGTCAGCCGCAACATCATGTCGTCGAAGTACTCAATCCACCCACTGACCACCTCACCATCGCGCAGCTTCACCGCCACTGGCACCTGCCGCTCACTCAGCGATTTCAAATACAGCGCCTCCTGCCCGGTCTCACCCGAAGGCACACCCTTGCCGTACCGCTTCTTCGTGGTCATAGACCTCGATTGTAAGGGCAATCCCAAACCCCTCCACGAGCACTGGTCCCATCTAGCCCCGTCACCTGAACCAGAGGCTAAGCTAACCCAAAAGTTGTCATCTCGACCGGAGGCCGAAGGCCGCAGCGGAGAGACCCCTGTATCCCGCCAGCCACCAATCCACACCACCCAACAACCTCGTCATCTCGACCGGAGGCCGAAGGCCGCAGCGGAGAGACCCCTATATCCCCAGCGGCGCCGACACCCCACCCCCACAACCTCGTCATCTCGACCGGAGGCCGAAGGCCGCAGCGGAGAGACCCCTGTATCCCCCAGCGGCGCCGACACCTCACCCCCACAACCTCGTCATCTCGACCGAAGGCCGAAGGCCGCAGCGGAGAGACCCCTGTATTCCGCCAGCCACCAATCCCCACCACCCACAACCTCGTCATCTCGACCGGAGGCCGCAGGCCGGAGCGGAGAGACCCCTGTATTCCCCAGCGGCGCCGACCCCCTCAAGGCCGGGCGTAGTACGCCGTCCGATACCGCAACGTGTACTTGGCCGCCAGTGCCGGATCCTTCAAACGCAACCCAATCTGCCGCAGGCCGGCATCCTCGGGCACATGGTGCGGCGCGTAGTAACCCACCGTGTACTGCGTTCGCAGATCCTCGGACACGTGCGCAAACGCCGGCGCCAGGTCCCGCTTGTCCTCGACGTAATAGAACTTCCCGCCCGTGTCATGCGCCATCTGGATCAGCGCATGTTCGCCGCCCTCGTTTCGCCCCGCGTCCGCCGCCACCGGCACCACGATCAGCGCATAGATCATCACGCCCGCCCGCTCCGCCTGCTCGATCGCCGCATCGTAGCTGCCGTGCCGCGTGGTGTTTTCGCCATCCGTAATCAGCACGATGACGCGCCGCTCCCCCGCTACCGCCGGCGCCTGCCCCAGCCGCTGGCTCGCCAGATAGATCGCATCGTAGAGCGCCGTCGCATCCCCGCGCTGAATCCGGCCGATCCCGCTGTCCACCGCGCGCACGTCATTCGTGAACGAAACCACCTCATCCACGCTGTCGGCAAACCCCATCAGATCCACGCGGTCCTGCGGTCGCACCAGCCCTTTCAGGAAGCCCTTCGCCGCCTCGCGCTCCAGCCCGCGGTCGCTGAATACGCTCTCGCTGGCGTCCAGGGCCAGCACAATGCTCAGGGGCGTCGTCGACTCCTTTTCAAAGATCGCAATCTTCTGCGGCTTGCCATCCTCAGTCAACTCAAAATCCCCCACCGAAAGCCCACTCACCGGCGCACCCGCGGCATCCACCACGTTCAACGCCACGTTCACCAGCCGGCTCTCCACCCGGATCGTCGTCGTGGGCGCCGCTGTTCCGGCAGACCCCTGCGTGCCCTGTCCCTGGGACGTCTGAGGCGTACGCCGCTCTACCGGAGCCACCGCCTGCGCATTCACTTGTGCCGCTACCCCCGCCAGCAACAGTGCCGCCCCACCGGCTCGGGCTCGTGCGCCGCAAAGCCTCACCCCTGCGCTCCCGGGTGGTCGGTCAGCCCGGTCCACTCCTCCGGAAACGGCTCCCCATCCGTCCACACCGCGCCATCAGCAAACTGCTCGCGCTTCCAGATCGGCACCGTCTTCTTCAGCGTATCGATAACCCAGCGGCAGGCCTCAAACGCCGCCCCCCGGTGCGCCGAAGCCACCGCAATCAGCACACTGGTCTCGCCAATCTCCAGCCGTCCCAGCCGGTGCACCAACGCCACCTCGCGCACCTTAAATCGCTCCAGCGCCTCCGCGCGCAACCCATGCATCTGCTTCAGCGCCATCTCCTCATACGCCTCATAGTGGAGGTGCAGCGTCTTCCGCCCGCGGGTGTTGTCCCGCACAATGCCGTCGAACAGGCACACGGCGCCATCCCCGCCCGCCTTCACGGCCTCCAAAATCGCCTCAGTCTCAATCCGCGTCTGCACAATGGCGATCAGCTCCGGCTCTTGACCCGCTGTCAAAGCCGGCTCCGCCCCACCGCTCACCGGCGGCAAAATCGCCACCTCGTCGCCCTCGGCCAGCAGCCGCCGAGCCCCCGTGTACTCCTGATTGACAGCAACCGCCGCCGATCGCAGGGCCGCCGGGTCAAACCGTCCCTCAGCCGCCAGCTTCGCCAGCAGACCGCCCACCGATTCCCCGGCCTCCATCTCACGCCATTCGCCCCCGGCCGGCAGCAACGACCGCCAGGGCCCAAACGACACCAATCGAACTCTCATCGTCCGCACACCCTGTTTGACGTACCCGGTCGAGCATACGTCAAAATTCAAACCCGTCACCGCATTCCGCGCCACGCAAAAAAGCCTCCGCACGCCGCGGAGGCTTCCCTGCTCTTGAAACCGAAGCCGGCCGTTACACCCGGACGACGATGAAGATGATCACGAACGTGAACAGCGCCAACGACTCGATAAACGCCAGACCAAGAATCAAAAACGTGAAAATGCCAGGCCGCGCGCCCGGGTTCCGCGCCAGCGCTTCAGCCGCCGAAGCCGTCGCCCGGCCCTGTCCCAGACCGCAAAGGCCGGCCGCCAGCGCCATGCCCAGACCGGCGCCGAGTGGCACCCACTGTGCCGCCGGGTTCCCCGTGGCGGCGCCCTGCGCAAAGGCCGGCGATGCAATCAGCAGCGCCGCCATGATGGCAAAAAGGTATTTCATCGTTCCCAACAACTTCGACATATTCAAACTCCTGCCCCCGTTGATCTCGCCGCCAGTGGGTGGTTGAGGCTCACCGTGCTGGCCCCCTCACGCTATGCGGCGGTAGAACCCACCACGTGGAGGGAGCACCCCCACGCAGGAATCTCAAAAACTCTCTAGTGTTCGTGTGCAACCGCCAGCGAGAGATAGATCGCCGCCAGCAGCATGAATACATACGCCTGAATGACCGCCACGCCCAGGTGCAGCGCCAGAAACAGCAGCGGAATCCCCACCGGAATGAGGGAAAAAAACGCCAGCGTCAACAGATCGCCCGCGAACATATTGGCATACAACCGCACCGTCAGGGACAGAACTCGCGCCAGGTGAGAAATAATCTCGATCGGCAGCAACAGCGGCGCCAGCAGCGGCAGGGGCCCAAGAAACTGCTTGATATACGCTGCCCCGTTCACCCGGATGCCATGGTAGTGGTAATACACAAAAGTAACCAGAGCAAATCCGAGCGGCACGGTCACCTTGGACGTCGGCGACATCAGGCCCGGGATCAAGCCCACTAGGTTGCATAGCAGAATAAAAAGCAGCAGCGCCGTTAGGTAACCCGTAAAGCGGTGAGACCCTTCACCAATGACCTGCTCGCCCTGTTCCGTAACAAACTCGTGCGTCATCTCCGCCAGGTGCTGCACCCCGCCCGGCGTCTCCACGCTCAGGCTTGCGCGTACCAGCAGGAAGTAGGCGATCAGGACGACGAACACCAGCAGTTCCATCGAAAACGCATTGGTGATCGGCGCTCGCGGATACGCCGGCGTGATGTGCAGCGACGCCAGCAGCAGGGTCACCGGGCGCGCGAAGAGGTGATTCAAAAATCGGGTAAACAGCAGCTGTGTCGGCATCGGGCGTCGGCTGAAAGCACTCCCGCCGCAAGCCAGGAACGGTGTCGCTAGACCGTCCAGGCCTTCGCCAGCCGTACCCCCTCGATCGTGAGCGCAAAAATGCCCAAACCGAGACCGGCAGCCAGTGCGATGTCAGAGCCTCTCAGAAACCTGAGACTACCATAGAGGACCGCGACCACGACCGCAAGCCGAAAGAAGAAACCGGCCAGCAGCAGGCCGGTCGGGCTCGCCCTGCCACCTCCCTCCAGCCGCGGCATCAGCGCCGTCAGCAGCCGCAGCCACTCCCATAGACCCGACCCCGAAATCGCCGCTCCCACCGCCAGCATCGTCGCGCTGCGCCAGCCGCCCATGCGCCACCACACAAACGGCAGCGCCGCAACCGTCACCACCGCCAGCAGCCGCAACGCCCGCAGCACCACCGCGCGAAAATCGCGGTCTGTAAAGTTCGCCAGATTCGAAGGAGGTGCCTGCTCCGTCATCGCTACTCGTCCCGCTTCAGGTATCGCGAAGCCGTCGTGAAAATCTGAACAAACCCACCGGCCGCCCCCAGCAAAATCCCCACCACGCCTATCCATCGCTGATGGAAGTGCGTATCCAGCGCATGGCCCGCGAACCACCCGATCAGGCACCCCGCCGGCAACGCAATAGCCACCTGGATAAAGCTCTCCACCTTCACCAGCGAGCCCAGCACGCCACCTCCTCGCCCCGGCGCGGCGTTGCTCTCGGCGTCATTCTCATCGCGGACTGGACCATTCGGAGCCATCGCCACACCCTACCACCGCCTCCCACCCCCAAACCACTCTCCTCTCCACCGCACCCCAACAAACCCCGTCACCTCGACCGCAGACCGCCACTCCAAACCCCGTCATCTCGACCGGAGGCGCAGCCGGAGCGGAGAGACCCCTGTATTCCCCGCCACCCAAACCGCAGCCCCAACAAACCCCGTCATCTCGACCGGAGGCGCAGCCGAAGCGGAGAGACCCCTGTATTCCCCGCCACCCAAACCGCAGCCCCAACAAACCCCGTCATCTCGACCGGAGGCGCAGCCGAAGCGGAGAGACCCCTGTATTCCCCGCCACCCAAACCGCACCCCAACAAACCCCGTCATCTCGACCGGAGGCGCACAGCGCCGCAGCGGAGAGACCCTGTATTCCCCGCCACCGAGTTCAAACCCCTGGCTATACTGGAGATACCCCACGCAGGCTCCGGGCACCGCCTCGTCTGCCCACCCGACCCCACCCCAGCGAGCCTCTTTTGTCCCAGTCAGAACAGTTTGAAAACCCCTTTGAAGCCAACCTCTACCGCCAGCGCGCGGAAAAGCTCGAGGCCATCCGCACCCTCGGCCAGCAGCTCGGCCTCACCGCCGCCGAAGCCGTCTACCCCAACCGCTTTCCCGCCGCCACCGAGCCCATCCAGCTGAGCCACATCCCCGACCTGCTGGAGCACTTCGACAGCCCACACTCCCCCATCTCGGCCGAACTTCTGGAAGCCCAAGGACCCGAAGTCGCCGTAGCCGGCCGCCTCATGAGCCTCCGCGTCCAGGGCAAAGCCGGCTTCGCCCACCTGCAGGGGGGCGGCAAACGCCTGCAGATCTATGTGCGCAAGGACGATGTGGGCGACACCGTTTTCGCCCTCTACAAACTGCTCGACCTGGGCGACCACATCGGCGTCCGCGGCCACCTCATGCGCACCCGCACCGGCGAACTCACCCTCAAAGCCACCCCGCTCGGCAACGCTCCGGCCATCAGCTTTCTAGCCAAGGCCATGCTCGCCCTCCCCGACAAGTACCACGGCCTGGAAGACGTAGAGCTGCGCTACCGCCAGCGCTACGTGGACCTCATCATGAACTCCGGCACCCTAGCCAAAGCCGAAACGGCCGCTATCCCACCCTCCACCACTCCGTCATCTCGACCGGAGGAGCGCAGCTCCGCAGCGGAGAGACCCCTGTCTTCCCCCGCGGCGCCACAAACCCCACCGGAAAGCCTTCCCCCCGGCACCAGCCCCGTCACCGACACCGCCCTCCCGAACGAAGAACACAACGACGCCCCGCTCAACGTCCGCGCCGTCTTCGAAAAACGCGCGCAAATACTCCGCGCCCTCCGCAAATTCTTCGACAACCGCGGCTACATCGAGGTAGAAACCCCGATGCTCCACACCGTAGCCGGCGGCGCCGCGGCCAAACCCTTCGCCACCCACCACAACGCGCTGGACATCCCGCTCAACCTCCGCATCGCCCCCGAGCTCTTCCTCAAGCGCCTCGTCGTCGGCGGCCTAGACCGCGTCTACGAAATCAACCGCAACTTCCGCAACGAAGGCACCAGCACCCGCCACAACCCCGAGTTCACCATGCTCGAGTTCTACCAGGCCTACAGCAACTACGAGGACCTGATGCAACTCACCCCGGAACTCATCGAGTTCGTCGCGATGGAAGTCAACGGCACAACGGAAACCCACTTCAACTCAAAGCTCATAAACCTCAAAGCTCAAAGCTGGACAAAACTAACCATGCGCGAGGCAATTATAAAGTTCTGGCCGAGCTTCTTATGCTCGCCACCGGAAGACTCTGATTTCGCTTATGTTTCCGCCATATTGACCCGAGTCGAGTCCCTCAGACGCGAAGCGAGTGCCAAAGGTCCGGACGCTCTCCTCGTGAGACGAACGGAACTCGAGCAATTTGAATGGGACAAGTTTGCTGAAAATCTATTCGTCCAAGTCATCACACCCATAGCTTCGGGCGACCTTGGTCAGGGTATCGCTAATCTATTCGAGCTTCTCGCCGAACCCCACCTAATCGACCCCACCATCATCTACGACTTCCCCCTAGCCGTCTCCCCCTTGAGCAAAGTCAAACCCGACGAACCCGACTGGGTAGAACGCTTCGAGTTCTACATAGGCGGCTTCGAAATCGGCAACGCCTTCTCCGAACTCAACGACCCCACCGACCAGCGCAACCGCTTCGAGGCCCAGGTAGCCGACAAGGACCCCGAATCCATGGCCGCCGTCGACGAAGACTACGTCCGCGCCCTCGGCTACGGCCTACCCCCAACCGCCGGCGAAGGCATCGGCATCGACCGCCTCACCATGCTCCTCACCGGCAGCCGCAGCATCCGCGACGTCATCCTCTTCCCCCTCCTACGCCCACGCCCCACCACCCCCGAACCACCCACCCCCGAACCACCCTCCCCCGAACCACCCTCCCCGACAGCCGCCGTCCCCTCCCCCAGCTAACCCACCACCCGCACCTACCAACCCACCCACCCACAAATCCGTCATCTCGACCGGAGGCGCAGCCGAAGCGGAGAGACCCCTGTATTCCGCCCGAAGCACCACAACCACTCCGGGCAACAGCGACCACCTCACCAACCGCAACCGCCCCCACCCACCCACAAATCCGTCATCTCGACCGGAGGCGCAGCCGAAGCGGAGAGACCCCTGTATTCCGCCCGAAGCACCACAACCACTCCGGGCAACAGCGACCACCTCACCCAACCGCTCCCACACCCACCCACAAAAGCGTCATCTCGACCGGAGCCTCACGGCTTTATCGTGAGGCAGAGCGGAGAGACCCCTGTATCTCGCCCGGGGCGCCCCGACCGCCAGGGACAGCATGGAAAAGCACGGCTACGTCTACATCCTCGCCAGCGGCTTCAAGCACTTGTACATCGGCGTGACCTCAAGCCTCGAACGCCGTGTCTGGCAACACAAGAACGGCATCTACGCCGCCGCCTTCACCGCGCGCTACAACATCAAGCAGCTGGTCTACTTTGAACACTTCGCCTCCATGGACACCGCCATCGCGCGGGAAAAGCAGCTCAAGCGCTGGTCGCGGATCAAGAAAATCCAACGAATCGTCGCGGCGAACCCCGACTGGCGCGACCTGAGCCTCGATTGGGGAAGGCCGGTCCAGCCCTTCTCGGGCACACCTAAGGAACCTCAACACTTCGAGCAAAATACAGGGGTCTCTCCACTCCGCCTCACGATAAAGCCGTGAGGCTCCGGTCGAGATGACGGGCAGTGGAGTCACGAGGAACAGAAACAGAAACAGAAACAGAAACAGAAACAGAAACAGAAACAGGAGAAGCATCAGCCTGTCACCCGGCACCGCTCTCTGAGACCAATCCTCGACCGCACCCACCCGCCCCCACCCACCACAAAAGCGTCATCTCGACCGGAGGCGCAAAGCGCCGCAGCGGAGAGACCCCTGTATTCCGCCCGAAGCACCACAACCACTCCAGGCAATAGCGAACCCTCCACTAACCCGTCATCTCAGCCGCAGCGGAGCGACCCCTGCACCCCGCCCGGCTACGGCAACCGCGCCAGTTCCTCCGCTACGGACGCAACCCCTCGCTGCGTTGCCGCCCCGTCCACCTCGCCGCCCAGCGCGATGCGGAAGCCATGCGGCGCGTCGTCACCCACGGCAAACCAGTTCCCACCGCTCACCGCCACCCCGAGCCCGGCCATGCGCTCCTCAAACCAGGCCGGCGTCACCGCCGTCGGAAGTTCCACCCACAGATGCCACGCGCACCGGGCCCCCGGCCGGCAACGGTCGCCCAGCACCGCCCGCGCCGCTTCATTGCGCCGTGCGCCCTCCTCCAGCTTCGCCTCCCGCACCCGCTCCAGGCTGCCGTCTTTGATCAGCGAAACAGCCGCGGCATTGTGCACCGAGGAGCTTCCCGTGGTCGTACACTTGAGCATCGCCTTCGCCGCCTCGACATACCCTTCCGGCACCGCCAGGAAGCCCGTCCGCGCCGCCGGGGCATAGATCTTGCTGAGGCTGGTGATCAGAAACGTGCGCTCCGGGGCCAACTCGGCAAGCCGCGGTGGCGGTGCCGGCTCCATAAAGCCGTAGGTGTCATCCTCCAAAATCAACAGATCGAACGCGCGCGCCACAGCCACCAGCGCTCGCCGCCGCCCCTCGGAAGCCACAAATCCCAGCGGATTGTGCACCGTCACGGTCAGAAACAGCCCGGCAATGGGTTCGCCCGCCGCCGCGGCCCGCTCGCAGTGCCCCCGCAGGCTCTCGGGCAACATGCCCTCGGCATCGATCGCGCAACCCACCAGCGGGCAGCCGAGCGCCCGCGCCTGCTCCAGCGCCCCGGAATACGCCGCGGCATCCACCGCCACTGGCCGGCCCGCAAAGCGTCCAGCCAGCATCGCAATCAAACTCCCGTGATGCGCGCCCTCGGTGATCAGCGTGCACTCCGGGCGTGTGCCGAGCCACCCGGCAGCCACAGCGGTCTCCCCGGAAACGTCCTGCCGAAACGTAGGCCGCATCGCCCGAAAATCCTCATCAGAAACAGCCTCAACGGCCCGCCGCAAGCGCCCTCGCCACTGCGCAGGCAGTCCCGGCAGCAACGGAAAGTTGTACTGCAAATCAATCATGTTAAGAGGGTACAGAGGAAGAGCAGTGAAGAGTGAAGAGTGACACAGCACCGAGCGTTGCCATCTCCACTACTCACTCCTTCACTACTCACTCCTTCACTCCCCACTCCTTGTACCCTGTCTTCAATGAACATCCTCTTCGTCGGCGACGTCTTCGGCTCGGCCGGTCGCCACATCGTGCACGAGCACCTCCCCCAGCTCCTCGAAACCCACACCGTCGATCTGCTTGTCCTCAACGGCGAAAACGCCGCCGGCGGCTTCGGCATCACCCCCGCCCTCGCCGAAGACTTTTTCGATCTCGGCGCGCACGTGATCACCACCGGCAACCACATCTGGGATAAGCGCGAGATCTTCGACTACATGGCCGTACCGCCTGATTCACACGAGCGTGGCCGTCGCATCCTCCGCCCCGCCAACTACGCCCTCAGCACCCCCGGCTTCGGCGTCTACCAGGGTGAGCTGGCCGACGGCACCGCCTACGCCGTCCTCAACCTCCAGGGCCGCGTCTTCATGAACGCCTGCGACGACCCCTTCCGCAAAGCCGACGAACTCCTCGCCGGCATCACCGCCCGGGTCATCCTCGTCGACTTCCACGCCGAGGCCACCAGCGAAAAAGTCGCCCTCGGCTGGTACCTCGATGGCCGCGTCACCGCCGTCCTCGGCACCCACACCCACATTCCCACCGCCGACGAGCGCATCCTGCTCCACGGCACCGCCTTCCAGACCGACGTCGGCATGAGCGGCCCCTATGACTCCGTTATCGGCGTAGAAACCGAGCTCGTCCTCAAGCGCTTCCTCACCGGCATGCCCGGCAAGTTCGAAGCCGCCCGCGGCAACCCCAAACTCGCCGCCACACTCATCCAATGCGACGCCGCCACCGGCCGCGCCCAAGCCATCCGCCGCTTTTTATTAGGCGAATAGCAACACACCAAACCACACCCCACCAACCCGTCATCTCGACCGGAGGCGCAGCCGAAGCGGAGAGACCCCTGTATTCCGCTCGAAGCACCACCACCACTCCAGGTAACACCAAACCCCATCCCACCAACCCGTCATCTCGACCGGAGGCGCAGCCGCAGCGGAGAGACCCCTACATTCCGCCGAAGCGCCACCACCACTCCAGGCAACACCAAACCCCATCCCACCAACCCGTCATCTCGACCGGAGGCGCAGCCGCAGCGGAGAGACCCCTACATTCCGCCGAAGCGCCACCACCACTCCAGACAACACCAAACCCACACCCTACCAACCCGTCATCTCGACCGGAGGCCGCAGGCCGAAGCGGAGAGACCCCTGTATTCCGCCCGGGGTACACCTCCGGCGCACCCAAAACCCCGACACCTCAACCAATCGGAGCACCACAGTAATCATCTCGCGGTACAAAAGTGCACTTAGATGCAAACATCCGAGCGACGTACCCCGAAAATCACCCCCTGCGTTCCCTCCGTGGTACATCCCAACAAACGCCGCCGCACTCCTATGTCCTTTGACAGGGCATCGAGGTGAAACATGGCACGACCGTACTGGAGCGGGCAGATCACAATCTCACTGGTCAGCTTCGGCGTAAAGCTGTTTGTGGCGACCGAGGCCAAAAGCCAGATTCAGTTCCACCAGATCGATCGCGCCAGCGGCGAACGCGTCCGCTATCAGAAAATGGTCGCCAGCGCCGTCGATAACCCTCCCGCCGAAACCGACGAACCCGCCCCGCCGCCCGTCCAGCAAAGTCAGATCGTCAAGGGTTACGAGTACTCCAAAGGCCAGTACGTCACCGTCGAACCGGAGGAGCTTGCCCATCTGCGCGTTCCCTCCAAGCACACCATGGAGATCCTGCAGTTTGTCGACGAGGCGCAGATTTCGCCCGAATACTACGAAAAGCCCTATTTCGTGCTCCCGGAAAACGAGGCGCAGACCGAGGCCTTCGCCACCGTGCGCCAGGCCCTGATCGACACAAAAAAGGTCGCCCTGACCAAGATCGCCTTCGGCGGCCGTGAACACGTGGTCGCCATCGCCCCTGCCGGAGACGGCGCAAACGGCGGCATGATGGCCTACACCATGCGCTACGCCGCCGAACTGCGCGAGGCAGTCGATTACTTCCGCGACATCAAGCCCGTCGAAGTCAGCACCGACTCGCTCGAACTCGCAAAAATGCTCATCGCGCGCAAGGACACCGCCTTCGATCCCAGGCAGTTCACCGACGGCTACGAGGTCGCCGTCAAAGAACTCGTCGAGGCCAAACTTCATCACCTGCCCGTCCCCCAGGACGTCGAACCCGCCCCGGCGCGCGGCAAGGTCGTCAACCTCATGGACGCCCTCCGCAAGAGTGTTGGCGGCGTCAGCCCCGCCGCCGAAGGGGAGGTTGCAGCACCCGCCCACCCCCGGAAAAAACCAAGTGCCCGCATGGGGGAAGTTGTCGCTGGCGAGCCCAAGGCCGGCGGTATCTCCCTGGTCAAAGGCACCACAGCCAAAGCCACATCCAAAACCCCAGCCAAGCGCGAAACCAAAACCGCAGGAAAGTCTGCCGGAACCAAGCGCAAGAGCGCCTAAAAACGCCCATCACACAGGGTAAGAAACGATACAGGCTGGGGAGATCGTCAAAGACGACCGTATGGCGGCAAAGAAAACAGCGCACTCCGGCAGCAATCGCCATCCCGCCAAGGCCACCGCAGCCCTTTCCACCGCGCCCGACTCCAATAAACCTACAAAATCACCTACAAAGAAACCCTCCCCTCCACCCGCGGCGAATCTCCGGACGGTACCCGAAGCCCCCGCCGATCTCGTCGATCAGCAACTGGCCAAATACCGCAATATGCGCCATTTCGACATCACCGCCGAGCCCAGCGGAGACCTCGCCCCAGCCACAAAGCAAGCCACAAAGCAAGCCGCAAAGCAAGCCACAAAGCAGGCCTCAGCCCAAACCTCTCCGAGCAAAACGGAAGCCGCAGGCGGCCTTCCCTTCGTGATCCAGAAACACGCCGCCAGCCACCTGCACTACGACTTTCGCCTCGGCTGGAGCGGTGTGCTCAAGAGCTGGGCCTGCGCCAAGGGACCAAGCTACGCCACCAGCGACCGCCGCCTCGCCGTTCAGGTGGAGGACCACCCGGTAGAGTACGGCGGCTTTGAGGGCATCATTCCCCAGGGCCAGTACGGCGGGGGCACGGTCATGGTCTGGGATCAGGGCACCTGGTGGCCGCAGCCGGGTCACGAAAACGTCGACGACGGCCTTCGTACCGGCAGCCTCAAATTCGAAATGCACGGCGCCAAGATGCGAGGCAAGTGGACGCTGGTGCGTATGCACGAGCATCCCGGCGGCAACGGCAAAGGCCGGTGGCGCAGCTCCGACAAACCCAACTGGCTGCTGATCAAGGAACACGACGAGTTCGAACGCCCGGCCTCCGCACCCCCGGTCACCGAGGAGCAGCCCGACTCCGCACTCACCGGCCGCACCATGGAGGAGATCGCCCGGCAGGAAGATCACGTCTGGAACTCCAAAGAGACCGCCGGCGCCGGCCAGGCCTGGTTCCGGCAGGAGAGCTCGGCCGAAGCGCCCTCCCACGGTTTAGCCCCAGGAGCGCCCAAAGCACCCGCCCGTGCAGGGCAGACAAAACCGTCCCTCTCATCGCTCAACACCTCGAAGCTCATCGCTGACCCGGACCCTCCGGAAGCAACAGCGACAAAGCTTTCCGTCGAGCCTCCAAAACTCGACCTCAAAAAACTCGCCCGGGAAACCCAACCCGAGTTCCTCGATCCACAGCTCGCCGGGGACACCGAAGCGCCCCCCGAGGGCAAAGGCTGGCTGCATGAACTCAAGCTCGACGGCTATCGCATGCAGGCCCGCAAAAGCGGCCGGGGCGTGCAGATGCTCACCCGCAGCGGCCTGGACTGGACCTATCGTGTGCCCTCGGTCGCCGACGCCGTCGCCCGTCTGCCTGTCAAAACCGTCACGCTGGATGGCGAAGTCGTCGTCCTCGCCCCGGACGGCACCACCAACTTCGCTGACCTGCAGGCCTCCTTTCAGGAGGGCGCCCGCCATCCGCTCACCTTCTTCTGTTTCGACCTGCTGCACCTCGAGGGCCACAACCCGCGAAACCTGCCGCTTCGCGAGCGCAAGGGGCTCCTCGCAGGGTTGCTGCCCGCCGACAACAACGCCATTGTCCGCCTCAGTGAACACCTGGAAACCTCCGGCGCGGCCATGTTCGCGCAAGCCTGCCGGCTCCACGCCGAAGGCATCATCTCCAAACAGGCCGAGGCACCCTACCGCGCCGGGCGCAATGGCGATTGGCTCAAATCCAAGTGCCTGCACGAACAGGAGTTCGTCGTGGGCGGCTTCATGCTCTCCTCAGACGGCCCCGATCGCATCGGTTCCCTGCTGATCGGCTACTACCGCGACGGCCAATTGATCTATGCCGGTCGCACCGGCACCGGCTTCACCCAGCGCACCCGCCGCGATCTGCGGGCCCAGCTGGAGCCGCTCCAAACCAAAACAGCGCCCTTTCGCAGCGTTCCCGCCGAAGCTCGTCGAGGCGCTCTCTGGGTCCGCCCGGAACTGGTCGCGCAGGTTCGCTTTGCCACCTGGACCGCCGAGGATCTCGTCCGGCAGGCCGCCTTCCTCGGCCTGCGTGAAGACAAAGCCCCTGCCGACGTCGTGCGCGAGGAAGGGGCGGCGCCTCAGCCCAAAGCCAAGGCAGCCCCCCGCTCGCAATCTGCGAAAACGGCAGAAAACAGCCAGCAAACGGATGCATCTCCGGCGACCAAAACCGCCCCGCGACCCGCCCCAGGCAAAACCCCGGCCCAACCGCCGGTCCGGCTCACGCATCCGGACAAGGTCCTGGACCCGGCCAGCGGCCTCACCAAACGCCAGCTCGCCGAGTACTACTGGGCCGTCGCCGCCCGTATGCTGCCCCACATCGCCGACCGGCCGCTCTCGCTCGTTCGCTGCCCGGATGGCGCGGGCCAGCCCTGCTTCTATCAAAAGCACGTCAACAGCATGTTGCCGCCCGGCGTCGGCTCCGTGGACGTCCCCGACAAAAAGACCGGCGTCCACGAACCCTACATCACCCTCGCCACACCGGAAGCACTCGCCGGCCTGGCCCAGATGGGTGTCCTCGAAATTCATCCCTGGGGCTCACAGAACCATGACCTTGAGCATCCAGACCGCCTCATCTTCGATCTCGATCCGGACGAATCACTTCCCTGGCCGGCCGTCGCCGAAGCCGCCCTCGATATCCGCGCACGCCTGAAACACCTCGGTCTGGAAAGTTTCCTCAAAACCACCGGCGGCAAGGGTCTGCACATCGTTACGCCGTTTCAACCCGCACTCGACTTCGCCCAGCTCAAGGCCGCGGCGCACGACTTCGTCCTCTCCATGGAACGGCAGAGGCCACGCCTCTATCTGACAAAGATGACCAAGGCCGCGCGCACCGGCAAAATCTACCTGGACTACCTCCGCAATGAACGCGGCGCCACCGCCGTCGCTCCGTTCTCTCCCCGCGCCCGCCCCGGCGTCCACGTCTCCGTGCCGCTGGACTGGAAGGAATTGGACAGCGGCGAACGGCCCCTTTTCTCCGTCGCGGCCTTTGACTCCTGGAAGAGCCGCCTGGCGCGCGACCCCTGGAAGCGCATGGGCACTGCCGGGGGCAATCTGGATCCAAAATTGCTCCGTTCCTTACAGTCGGGTGGGGTTTTATAGCGGGATCAAGAATAGTGCCCAGCGGGTACCGCAGGCTGCCTACGCGATCGCATCAAAATCTTGTATGGCTCAGCAAAATGGAATCGCATTAGAGACAGACAAACTCCCGGAAGACTCTCACCGCCAGTCCGTCGATCCCGATGCCGCAGAAGATCTGCTGGGCGAAGCGCACCTAGGTCAACGCATTAAGCGCCTGCGCCTCAAGCGCTCCATGGGCTTGGTCGAATTGGGCCGGCAGACGGGTCTCTCCGCCAGCTTCCTCTCGCAGTTGGAAACCGGCCGCGTCGTTCCCACATTGCGCAACCTCGCCCGCGTGGCGCTGGTCTTCGGTAAGGATCTCTCCTACTTCTTCGATTCTGGCGAAAACGGTGTCTTCCGTGTCCAGCGCGGCCGGGACCGTGTGCGCCTGCCCATGGGCTCCCCTGACCCCAACTACATCGCGGAAAGCTTCGGCATTCTGGTTCCAGAAGGTGGTCTGCGGCCCTGCATGGCTGAGTTCTTACCCGGTCCCTCACGCGCCCCGTTCTGTCCCGAACCGTATCCCGGCGTTGAGATGGTTTACGTCCTCCGCGGCAAGCTCGATGTGCGACGCAACGGCGAACACCACGAGCTCAGCCCGAAGGATGCGATGTATGTCTCCGGCGAAACCGAACGTAGCTACCGTTGCAGTGGAGACACCGCCGCCAAAGCCCTCATTATCAGCTTTGACGCCGAACACATTGAATCTCGTCGCATGATGAAACGCCCCGCCGTCCAACCTTCCTGATCTCTTGTTGTCCTTTGGTTATCCGCCCCAAGGGAATCCTGGTCACCTTCTGACGTGCCGGGATTCCCCATTACTTACGCGTCAGAAGTAACGCCATTCGTACCCGGTTTAGCCACTGGCGTGCAGTGCTCATCCGCCAGATGCAGCCACCGGTCCAGCGCTCCAATCCCCCGCTCGATCTCTTCCCGCGTCACAATCAACGGCGGCGCAATGACAAAGTGTGACACCCAGGCCTGTACGATCACCCCTTCGCCCAGCATCTTGCCGGCAATCTGGTCCACCAGCAGTGGCTTGCCGCTGATCTTGTCCGCATAGGTGTTGAACGGCTCCTTGGTCACCGGATCCTTCACCAGGTCCACCGCCCAGAACAGCCCCTTGCCGCGCACATCGCCCACGCTCGGGTGCCTGGCCTTGAGCGCTATCAGCTTCTCGTAGACAAACGGCTCCAGTTCCCTCGCCCGCTCCACCAACCCCAGCCGCTGCATCTCCCGGATCGTCGCCACAGCCGGCAGCAACGTCATCGGGTGCGCCTCATAGGTGTGCCCGTGCGCGAAATAGTGGTCCTGGAAGAACTCCCCGATCGCGCCACTCGTCGCGCACAAGCCCAACGGCACATAGGCCGAGGTAATGCCCTTGGCCGTGGTTAAGATATCCGGCGTCACGCCCCAGTGATCCATGGCGAACCACGCGCCGGACCGCCCCCATCCGCTCATCACTTCATCGGCAATCAGCAGCACACCATTTTCATCGCAGATTCGCCGAATTTTGGCCATGTACTCCCGCGGCGGCACAATCACGCCATTGGTCCCCACAATCGGCTCCACCAGTACCGCCGCAACATCGCTCTCATTGCGGATCATGTGCTCGATATAGTCCGCGCAGGCGATCCCGCAGCCCGGATACGTGTGCCGGATCGGACACTTGTAGCAATGCACCTCCGGCCCGAAGATCACGCCCTGCGCCTTGCCGCGCGGCTCGACCGGCCAGCGCCGCGGGTCGCCCGTAGCCGCAATCGAACTCGCCGTGGACCCATGGTACGACCGGTACCGCGCCACGATCTTCGTTTTGCCCGTGTACATGCGCGCAATCTTGAACGCCGCCTCGTTCGCATCCGTGCCCGACGTCGTAAAGAAGAACTTGTTCAACCCTTTCGGCAGCACCTCCAGCAACAGCTTGGAAAGCTCCGCCCGCGCCGTCGTCGCATACCCCGGCATGGCATAGGCCAGCGTCTGTGCCTGTTGCGTAATGGCGTCGATCACCGCCTGGTTCTTGTGCCCAAGATTCATGCACATCAGCTGCGCACTGAGGTCCAGGTACCGCTTACCCTGGGCATCCGTGATGTAACAGCCTTCCGCATCGACAATATGGATCGGCGTCCAGCCCTTCTGGAACCGCCACGTGCCGTAGTTGGTCTCCCGTGTGATCCGCACGACCTCCTCGGAGGTCATCGGGTGCGCATCGGCTACGGTGTCGGGCATTGGCGGCAGGAATACACTCTCAGGCATCTCTCCACCTCACGCCCCCGCCCGCATCTTGTCAAGCGCAGAAACCCAGGAAACCGCCGCGCTCAGGGAGCGTCCTCCACCGGATGCACCGCGAACCCGGCCCCTACCCCGCCAAAGAACCGCCGCCGCATCCAGAACGCGACCTGCACCAACCCGATCAGGGCCGGCACCTCGATCAGCGGACCCACCACGCCGGCAAACGCCTCGCCTGAGTTAATGCCGAACACAGCCACAGCCACCGCAATGGCCAGCTCAAAGTTGTTCCCCGCCGCTGTAAACGACAGTGTGGCCGACTGCGCGTAATTGGCCCCCAGCCTCTTGCCCATCCAGAAGCTCACCACAAACATGATCGCGAAATACAGCACCAGCGGCACCGCAATGCGAACGGCATCCAGCGGCAGCCGCAGGATCAGCTCACCCTTCAACGAAAACATCACCAGGATCGTGAACAACAGTGCAACCAGGGTCAGCGGACTGATCCGCGGCAGGAATTGGCTGCGGTACCACTCCTCACCCTTGGCCCGGATCAGAGTGGACCGCGTCAAAACACCCGCCGCAAACGGAACGCCCAGGTAGAGCCCCACACTTGCGGCAATCGGCGCTACCCCAATCCGCATCGCGCTTCCCGGGTACCCCAGCCACCGCGGCAGCACGGCCAGAAACACCCAGGCATACACGCTATAGAACAGCACCTGAAATACGCTGTTCAGGGCCACCAGACCGGCAACATAATCCGTATCGCCTTCGGCCAGCTCATTCCACACCAGCACCATCGCGATGCAGCGTGCAATCCCGATCAGGATCAGACCGCGCATGTACGCCGGTTCGCCGTGCAGAAACACGATCGCCAGCAAGAACATCAGCACCGGCCCGATCAGCCAGTTCTGCACCAGTGAAAGCGCCAACACCCTCTTGTTCCGGAAAACCTCGCCCAGCTTCTCGTACCGCACCTTCGCCAGCGGCGGATACATCATGAGAACCAGCCCGATCGCGATCGGGACGTTGGTCGTGCCTCTCTGAAAACGGCCGACAAAGCCAGCTGTCCCCGGCACGAAATGGCCAACCGCCACGCCAACCGCCATGGCCAGAAAAATCCACAGCGTCAGAAAGCGGTCAAGAAACCCAAGCCTCCTGCGAGCCGCTGGAGCGCAGTTGTTGCCCTGTATCGCCGCCACCTTCACTGCGCCTCCCCAAAACATAGAAACCGCACGCAGTCCCAGGCCCGCGGTCCGGCATCCACGCCTATCCTCTGCCGGCAAACCAAAGCATTAGCGCCCAAAGCATCAAGCGGGATTTTGCATCAGCTCTATGATGATGCCGTCCGGCCCGGAAACATAGACAACCGTTCGGCCCTTGTACCCACCGGAAGGAATCACGGCAGGTGTCCCATTCGCCTTCCAGCCCTCGGCCTCGACGCGTTTCAGAGCGTGCTGAATGTCGCTCACCGTAATCGCGAAGTGAGTGGCGCCGATCGCGCCTGCGCTGCCCGGAACCCGGCCTTCATTCTTGTCGCTCGCAAATTCCAGCAGTTCCACAAGGTACCCATTGGGGGCTTTGACGATAGCTGCTTTCAAAACAGGAGTCGGAACACCCGTAACAGTTCCTGGGAACGCCCCGGCAAGTTCGCCTTTACCCACGAGCTCGAAGCCAATGGCTTCAGTCCAAAATCTCACGGCTTCATCCAGAGAGGAAACGGTAAAACCCGTGTGGTCCACTGCGATCGGGCCAATATTGCTGGGCATAATGAGCCTCCACGTCGAGACTACCCTATCTTTGTTTCTGCGCTCAGCCGGCACGGTGAACATAAACTCACCTCGCTTGAGGGGGTTCTGAGCTGCCACGAGGAGACGCCTCATTGCGCTCGCGCTCCCCGGCGCAGCGTTCCGCCCTTGCCCCACCTGCAATCTTGACCTACACCCACAAACCTTATGTAGGCAGCTTCTTAGAACTGTCGGCAGGCTCAAGTTTATCGAACGGAAATACCATCCGCTCATACTCCCGGACTTCCTCCACAAACAGAACGTACATGTACACAAAGGGTGCTATCTTACATGCATAGGCAACGTACTTGTACGCAAGGAACGCAGGGGCTAACGGCCTCAGATTTGCCCGCACTGCGGGAAGAGGACAGCACATCATGAATCAGCCAATCGCTTGCTCGACGTTCTTTCTCGGTCTTACCCTCGCCGCCAACGCTTGTGTTCTTCAAGCGCAGGCGGCTCCTCCGGTCAAAGCTGCCGTGACTCTGCCTGCCGGCTCTGATCTGCGCGTCATGCTCGACCGTGACAGCCGTCTGCACAGAGTGGGGCAGCCGGTCATGGCCACGTTGACGGAGGCGGTGTACGCCGGCCAGACCTTGGTCGCCGCCCCCGGCACGCGCGCCGAAGGGCATGTGATCCGGATTGTGTCTGGCCCAAAAGGGGAGCATCTTTCCCGCTTCCTGCGGGGCGATCTAACGCCCGTCCGGGTGGGCGAGGTCGCCATCGACACGCTCGTACTCGCGGATGGCAGCCGCGTTTTGGTCGCCACTCAGCCCTCCCGCGGCCTGGACGGCGTTCACGAAGTCCACTTCGTGCCCAAGGGAGAAAAGCGGGGGGTCAAGGCGCAAATCAGCACGGTTCTGCAGCCCTTCAACGGGCCTCACAAGACGGAACGGCTGACCAAAGCTCTGCTGCAGGCGCTGCCGTACCACCCGAATTACCTGAACGCGGGCGCCGTTTACGATGCGGTGCTGGCCCATGATGTGAAACTGAGGGTACCGTCCGCGCCCCTGCTCACCGCTTCCGAAATCCCGGTAGAGGGGGAACACCTCCTGCATCTCAAGCTGGTCTCCGGCCTTGATTCCAACTCGGCCAGATTGACCGAGGCCGTCACGGCAGAGGTGACGCAGCCGTTCTACAACGCCTCGCATGCCCTGCTCTATCCCGTTGGAACGCGCCTCGGTGGCCAGGTTACGTACACGAAGACAGCGGGCTGGTTGAAGAAGAACGGCGCGCTCAGCTTTGACCTGGCGTCGATCCATCTCCCCGGTCAGTCCACCCGGCCGATCACCGCCACCCTGGTCGGCCTGGATATAGCGGGTGACCAGAACATCACAGTTTCGAGCGAGGGCGACCTCCGCGAGACCAACTCACGGCTAAAGCAGGGGCTCGCGCTCACCGGCCTGGTTGTGCCTTCACTCGGCCTCGGTGACCCATCCACGATCAAAACGGGCCTGGCCCGTGTGGGTGCGGGTGAAAGCGGCTTCGGGTTGCTGGGAGCCGGCGCGGCACAGGCCACGGCAAACGTCGCCGTCGGCTTCGGTTATTACGGCGCGACCAAAGCGCTATACGGCGCCTTTCTCGAAAAGGGCAAGAATGTGGTCCTGCCTGCCAACACCCCCTTGTCGGTACGCATCACCTCCGGCGCGGACATCCCCGGCGCGGACACCGCGATGGCGGCAATGCTCAACTAGGCTGCATCTCCATGCAGGGACGGCACGGCTTCCGCTGTGCCCGTCCATCTCAGCCGATCTGCGCTTGCCCGATGCCGAGAGACGGCGCGGAATCACTGAACAAAATGCGACTCCCGCAACCTACCAATCCTTCACCCCTGACCACGGACCCTCCGCTCCGTACTGCATGGGCTAGGTCACAGCAAAGCTGGCCTTCAGCGAAGCTGCGAACGGAGACCCATGGCGAGAAGAGCAGGACCGGCAAACACACCGGCCGCCACGGGGAGTTCCTCTTGCACGCTGTAGCCGGCGTCTTTCACGCCAAAGTACATGTTCAGCCCGGTACCGGCCAGCCACAACGGCAGGAAGACCAGCGTTCCTTGCGCCATCCCCCGCCTGCCGTTCAGAAGAAACCCGCCAAAACCGCACAGGGCAAGCAGCCCCACGCCGGCACCTACAACCTTGACTGTGTGCATCCTGATCTCTCCGCTTTTGAGATTTTGCAAGATTCTATTCAAGCACCCGTGGGCAGCGTAAGCAGATCTCCAAGACCCACCCTTCGCAGCATCTCTTCCCGCACACGGTCAAGCATCGGATTGACCACCATGGAACCGTCGTTGGTCGGATCCACACCGACCCTGAATGGCCGTTTTCCGCGTGGCGCATTCACGATCGCGACCATGGCCTCGGCCACGGTTCCGACATCCGCGTCCTCGGGAACAATGGAAGCAAAGGCGGATTTCACCTGTTCTCCAAAGCCGTGAAACGGTCCATTCTCATACTCGGCCTGCCTGCCTTCGTCCTCGGGACTGGAGGCGTTCGCAAGTGGTTGGTGCCATTGGTGAAGGCGCCGGGAACGACGATGCTGGTTTCAATGCCCCATCGCGTCAGCTCTTTGGCATAGGCCACCGCGAGAGCATCCATGCCGGCCTTCGCAGCAAAGTAAGGTCCCAGGCTCTCCGCTGCCGGAACGCCTTTCACGCACTACCTGGCCCAGGACCACATCGGAGTGAACGTTCTGCATGGCCGGCAAACGCTTCCCGACCTCGCGTTGAAGGTAGTCGACAAGCGACGGAGATGCCCGATCTCCGTGCCGTACTTCACGGTTGCGATCAAGATGGTCGAAACCACACCATTTCTCGTCACCGCACCTCGCCGGCTTGCTCAGAAGATTGCCGATCATGGGGCCACGCGCCTGATCAGTCCACCGAAACAAATGGCTGGTTTCTCGTACATGATGTACTGGCACCCTCGGCAGGATCGAGATCCACAGCACCGCTGGCTTCGACAAACCGTTCGCGATGCGACCAGATCCATCCCCTCGATGTAATTCAATCGCAATCGACCGTCGTGAGCAGCCTTGCACTTCTTCCTCCGGATCTCGGTACATTGAAAGGGGAGGCAGCAAAAAAGGCGGTGAACCCGGCTTTGCTCAGAGGACTCCGGTGCCTAGCAAAACCTGGCTAAGTCGCCTTTTCAGAATACTTTGCACGAAAAGTACGGGGCCCATGGGGCAACCGCCCACGGGCGGTTTACCGCACCACCTCACCCCGTTCCAGCATTCCGATAGCCTCCTCCGCTCGCTCCCGCAGCGCGGCTCGCTCCTGCGCCGGCTTCTTTAGCATCGTGTTCAGCGGCATCCGCATGCGGAAATTGTCCGCCAGCTTCGCCTCGTTCCGCTCCAGGAAGCTCCAGTACAGCGCGGTGAACGGGCAAGACCCCGGACCCAGCGCCTTGCGCGGGTCCAGCGCACATTTGCCGCAGTAATCGCTCATGCGATTGATGTAAGCCGCGCCGCTCACATAGGGCTTGGTCGCCGTCAGCCCGCCGTCGCCGAAGGTCGCCATCCCGAGCACGTTCGGTTCCACCACCCAGTCATAGGCGTCCACATACGCGAACCAGAACCAATCCGTCAGCTCGCGCGGCGAGAAGCCGCACAGCGTCGCCAAATTGCTCAGCACCATCAGCCGTGTGATGTGGTGCGACCAGCCCTTATCGACCACCTGCGCCACCACGGTGTCCATGCAGCGCATCCCGCTGGACACACCCCAGTAAACCGGCGGCAGCTTGCGGTGGGCGTCCAGAGAAGACGGCGCTCCCTCCCCCTGCACCGTGCGGTAGCCGTCCGTGGCCTCGTGGATGTGCCGCATGAACTCGCGCCAGCCCAGCAGCTGCCGGATAAAGCCTTCGGCGCTCGCCAGCGGGACCCTGCCCGCCTCGAGTGCCCCCGCGGTGGCCTCCACCATGTCGATCGGCCGCAGCAAGGTGAGATTCAACGGCGCCGAAGTAAGAGAATGAAACAGATCCGGGTTCCCCGCACTCATGGCATCTTCCCAAGGCCCGAAGTGCGGCAGCATCTTCTCGAGCGCAAACTGCCACCCGCGCTCCGCTTCCGCGCGCGTCACCGGCATCTCGAACCCTGCGGTACTGCCGAAGTGCTCTGGAAACTGTGCCTCGACCAACGCCATGACCTCGCGCGTGATCTCGTCCGGCGGGAAGGACGGCCGCTCCGGAATCGGTACCTCGCCGCGGTACGGCCTGCGGTTTTCCGAATCGTAGGTCCACTTGCCGCCCACCGGCTGCGCACCGTCCATGAGCAGCCCCGTCTTGCGGCGCATGTACCGGTAGAAGCGGTCCATCAGGTACTGCCGTTGACCGCTCACGCGCTGCGTATTCCGTTCTTCCCCAGTCGATTCCGGCCTACCGAAGACCGCCTCAAAGTCCTCCGTCGTGCTCAGCCAGGCTGTGTCCTGCACCGCGCGAATGCGCAGACCGCGCTGTTTGGCCTCGCGTAACTCGACCCGCAGCTCGCGCTCGGCCGGCCGGTTCACGACGATCTCGCTCCATCCCCAAAGCCCCTGCAACGCCATCAGTCCATCGCCAAAGCTTGTCGGAGACGAGCCGTACACCACCCGGCAACCCCGCCTTCCCTGCTCCAGCGCAAAGTGCCGCATGGCACTCAGGACCAGCGTCAACTTCTTTTTGTGATAATCCCGCCGTGTTCCCTTGGCCCGCGACTCCATAAAGACGAGCACGGCATCCTCCGGCCGTGTCTCACCGAGGGGTCCGACGCCCTCGTGTAACCGGTCATAAGGCACATAAATCCAGCGGCGGCCGCGGGCCTCAGCAGAGGTCGGCCTGAACCGTCTTATCTGCTCGAAAAAGGATGTCATATCTAGAGCTTCGCGCTTCCCTGCACGGGGAGCAAGCTCCCCTTGCGCGTGCTCACGCGGCCAAACACCCTGTTCGCACGGCATCAACGCCAAATTCCCTGCTCAGCCGTTGTTGTCTTCAGCGGCGGAAAACTCGGCTTTTATATCGACCTGGTCCGCCTCCCGTGGATCATCGGCAGCGGTTTCCCTGCGTCCTGCTCGGAAAGCGATCAGTGCCATTCCGGCGACCAGGGCCCAAAGGGCGATGAGCACGTGCGAGAGTTCTAGGTCCCGCTTCTTCGTGGCGACGGTATCCGCCAACAATCGTCGGTCCAAATCCACCCTGTTCAGTGCGGTCACCACCTGCGGATCCGGATCCGTGTGGGAAAAGTTCTCCACGGTGTACTGCATCATTCGATCGGCCTGCAGCGCTGCCCTATCAGCCACCAGAGTCTGTTTGTCCTGTGCATCGCCCAGCCCCTGCTTTGCGTCTCTGTCCAGCACGAGCTGATCCTTGTCAACTGCGTCCTGATCCCGCTTCAGGCGTTCGTTGAGGTGCGCATTATCCTGGCCTGCATACGCCCTTGCCGACGACAGGGTCGCGGTAGTGTCCTTCAGTCGCATTCTCAACGCCTGCTGCTGCCCACCTGCCCGGTAATAACTTACCGCGTCGAAACAGGACAGCGCCCAGGCTAGGCACCCCAATACTATGGCGAAGGTTCGCACCAGCCCATGTTCGCATGGCAGCACGGTGCATAGCCGAGCGATCGTCTTCCATCAACCCTGTGCAAGCCAGCGCTTACGCAGAACTTCGACGCTCTGGGCCGTATCCGGTCCAGGTTTGGTGAAAAGGACCGCCGTTTTTCCCTTGCTCGTACCTGCAACTCTCGCGGGAGCCCGGCGCTGCCTTTCGCTGGCCACCTGGGCCGCATACACAACCACCGGTTCAGCCGGAATTGTGCTCGCCAGTGCCCGGTTTTCCGGAAACTTGCTGCGGGATCGGTTTTTAGGCACCAAAGTTGTTCGTGGTGCGGTGGTATTCGATTGACTGAAGCTTTCGGGCGAGAGCACCATTCCCGACGTTTCTTGCTGTAGCTCGGTTATTTGCATTAATTCCATAGAAAAGCCATCCAGTGGCGAGATAGAGGAGATCCCATTTACGATCCGCCGGATCTCCCGCAGGCGGTAAAGCTCCGCATCGAGCTTTGCAACGATCGATTGCAACAACATACGCGACCCTTACATCCCTGGTGAATACGATCTGTGAACGGAGCCCGGTACGCGCCGCGATGGCCACTTACGCAACCTGGCAGTCTGCGTCCCTACGGTGCGTTGGCCTCATCATCGTGTCGAGCTTGCTGATCCGCTATCCCACAGTTGGGTAGCATCGCGGCCGATGGTGTGCGGACTGGGACATTCGTGTTCCTCCCTCAGTCTTACCAGCAAGGCACCGTTCCGCTTACGTTCGGTTCATTCCTCCCGTGTAGCATGTGTCAGTGCAAGTTGCCGCTCCACCACGCTTCCGCATGCCCGCTGAGTGGGCGCCCCATGCGGCGACCTGGATCGCCTGGCCTCACAACCCGGAGGATTGGCCCGGCAAGTTTCAGCCAATCCCGTGGGTTTATTGCGAAATTGTCCGCTGGTTGTCAAACGCCGAGGATGTGCACATCCTTGTTAATGACCTCGCTGCGGAGAAGCGGGCCACACAGATGCTTCGCCGACAGGGCGCAAACCTGGCCCGCCTGCACTTTCACCCCTGGCGCACTGATCGAGTCTGGCTGCGCGACTCCGGCCCAATCTTTGTAAAGGCGCAGGACGCTGCCGGGCAGGTTGCCATCACGGACTGGCATTTCAATGCCTGGGCCAAGTATGACAATTGGCGCCAGGACGACCGAATCCCGGGTCACATTGCGCATCTCTATGCCATGCCTGCTGTGCAACCGAAAATTACACTCCTCGACGGATCGGAGCACCGGCTCGTTCTCGAAGGCGGCAGCATCGACACGAACGGCGCAGGCATTCTGCTCACGACAGAGGAGTGTCTGCTGTCCGACGTCCAGGCGCGCAATCCGGGTGTAAGCAAAGAGCAGCTTGAGACTGCCTTCCGCGAGTATCTGGGCACCGAGCAGGTGTTGTGGCTGAACCGCGGCTGTGCGGGCGACGATACCCACGGCCATGTGGATGACATCACCCGCTTCGTCGCTCCCAATACGATCGTCACGGCGATTGAGTCCAACACCGCCGACGAAAACCACCTGCCTCTGGCGGAGAACCTTGAACGCCTGCACGCGGCCCGCAACCTTGAGGGCCAGCCTTTCGAGATCAAAGTTCTGCCCATGCCTGCACCGGTCCGCTTCGGGGGCCAGCGACTGCCGGCCAGCTACGCCAACTTCTACATCTGCAACGGTCTAGTGCTTGTTCCGACCTTTAATGACCCCAACGACCGGGTTGCGCTCAATACGCTGGCGGGCTGTTTTCCTGACCGCACGGTCACGGGTATCCACTGCACGGACTTCATCTGGGGCCTTGGCGCCCTGCATTGCATGACCCAGCAGGAGCCCGCGTAGACTGAGCAAAGTATGAGCTCCCCAAACAGCAGCCCGTCTAACCACCAAATCAGCATGAAGCCCTGGCCACCACCGCCCGACCTCGACTCAATCCAGGAACTCGTTGCTACAGCCGATGTCGACGGCTTCATCGCAGATGGCGCCCCTGCCGACGAGTATGAAACCGAGGCCGAGGCCCTTTTCGAGCATATCCAGCATTTCGCGACGGCGGAACTCGTCCAATCCCGGCTCATGCCGCTACTGGAGGGCATCTGGCAGCGCAGCTTCAATCTCTCGGCAGACGCTCTTGCCGAGCGCCGCCCCGGGCTGCTGCAACTTGCCGGCCAGATCGAGCGTTTCTTTGGGCCTGCCGCCCAGCCACAGGTGCGTGGCGCATGACCGAAACAACTGAGACATCGTGGCGCGCACAGCTGGCCGACTACCTCTACAATCAGGCCGATCCGCCCCACAAGTATGGGCACCAGCCGCGTCTGTATGCCCTCACGCGGGCCATCGCGGCGCGTTCACCCGAACTTCGCTACGATGACGATGTTGTATACGCGGCAGCGTTCCTGCATGACCTTGGGGTCTTTATTGGCCATCGGCCCGACGATCCCTCGCTGCTCGAATCCTGGGATCACGTCGCCTATGTGTGCGGCAGGGCTCCCGGTCTGCTTGCGCGGTTCGGCTTTCCCGCGGAGAAAGTTCCTGCCGTGCTGACGGCCATCCGCGAACACCAACCGGGGGACGAGCCGACTACCCCGGAAGCCACACTGCTGCGCGACGCCGATATTCTCGAACAGCTTGGCGTCATCGGCCTGCTGCGCACCGCCTCAAAAATTGGCAGCGACACCCGTTTCCATTTGTTCGCGGATGTTGAACGCTCCCTTCAGCGCGCGATTCGGGAGCTTCCCACCCGTCTTCGGCTTCCTGCTGCACGCGAGTTGGCCGAGCCGCGCAGAGCCCTCCTGTCCTCTATCCTGACCGCGCTTGAAGAGGAGGCGGGTCAACATTTGGGCTAAACTCGCCATATGGCGTCGCTTTCACCAATCACCTCCGTACCCTCATCCATGCAGGATGAGACCTGGATGCGACTGGCCATCGCCGAGGCCAGACTTGCCGAGGCGGCCGGCGAGGTTCCCGTCGGCGCCGTTGTGCTTTCGCCTACCGGAGAGATCATCGGACGCGGCAACAACGGGGTTTTGCGGACGCATGACCCCAGCGCTCATGCTGAAATCATTGCCCTGCGCGCCGCGGGTTTTGCACTCCGGAACTACCGCCTGCTCGACTGTACGCTTGTCTGCACGCTGGAGCCCTGCGCGATGTGCGCCGGCGCCCTGCTGCATGCGCGGGTAGGCAGGCTTCTCTTCGCCTCCCGCGATCCCAAGGCAGGTGCCTGCGGTTCGGTTCTGACGGTAGTAAATCACGCTGCCCTCAATCACTATGTGGCCGTCACCAAAGGCGTTCTGGATGAGGAGTGCAGTGCTATGCTCAGCGGCTTTTTTCGCCGTCGTCGCGCGAAACAGGCCGCGTGCCGCGTAGCTGCTTCCTCCCTTGAAACGTCGATTTGCCGCTCCGCTGCATCAGAGTAAAAACGCTTTTCTGTATGAGCAACAAAAATGAGACGCAAGCGAAGCGTGCGGTAAACAGGAAATGGAGACAGGGGCATGGCTGGTCGGTTTGAAGGCAAGGTAGCGGTTGTCACGGGATCTTCTTCCGGCATCGGGCAGTCCATCGCCGTCCGTCTTGCGAGTGAGGGGGCATCCGTCGTGGTGGACTATCACAGTCATCCGGAGGGTGCCGAGGACACTCAGAAGCAGATCGCCGCTAAGGGCGGCGGCAAATCGATCATCGTTCAATCGGATGTCTCCACTGTCGCTGGCGGGCAGGCGCTGATCTCCGCTGCGGTTAATCAGCTTGGCGGCTGCGATATTCTGGTTAACAATGCCGGTGTCGAGAAGGGTGCCAACTTCTGGGACATCACCGAGTCCGATTATGATCTCGTATTGAACCTGAACCTCAAAGGCGCCTTCTTCATCACCCAGGCTTTTGTACGCCAGCTCCGGGATGCGAAAAAGCCCGGCCGCGTGGTCAACATTTCTTCCGTACATGAAGACATGGTGTTTCCACACTTCCCCACCTACTGCGCGGCCAAAGGCGGCATCCGCATGCTGATGCGCGATCTCGCGGTGGAACTCGGTCCGCTGGGCATTACGGTTAACAACGTTGCTCCTGGCGCCATCGTCACGCCGATTAACAAGAGCCTGCTCGATGATCACAGCAAGCTTGACCCGCTTCTACGTAATATTCCGCTCGGTCGCATGGGCACATCGGAGGAGGTGGCGGGTCTGGTTGCATTCCTCGCCTCCGACGAGGCTGCCTACATTACAGGATCCACGTACGTCATTGACGGTGGCCTGATGCGCAACTACCACGAACAATAAGAGCAAGAAGATCCGAACCGTGTCGTGAAGTATGCGACATTTTACAGGCAATTTATGAAAGAGACGCCCCGCATGGAACTCCTCGTCTACACCGCTGATTGGTGCCGTGACTGCCGTGAAGCCAAGCGCTTCCTCAACCAGCACGCCATCGCTTTCCGCGAGATCGATATTGAACGCACCCCCGGCGCCGCCGATGAGGTCATCGCGCAAACCGGCAAGCGCGCTATTCCGCAGTTTGTGCTGGACGGCAAATGGATCCAGCCCTACAAGCCGGGACGCGGCTTCCTGTACGAGGAAATGAGCGTGCTGCTCGGCGTAGAACAGCCCTAAATATCGAGCGCAATGATCTACCTGAGTAAGTTTCATCGTTGCAATGTGTGCGCACGAAGGGAGCCGCTGAGGCTCGCGTAGCGTAACTCGGTCGCCCCCAGCGAAGGATTTCCTGAAATGATTGCCCGTTACTCGCGGCCCGAAATGGCCGCACTTTGGACCGACCGCAGTAAATTCGAGCGCTGGTTGCGCGTCGAACTTGCCGCAACCAGCGCGCTCGCTCAAGCTGGCGTGGTCCCCGCTTCAGCAGCCGCCATCATTGGCGAACGGTCAAGCTTTTCCGTCGAGCGCATCGACGAACTTGAGCGTGAACTGCGCCATGATGTGCTCGCCTTCACTACCGCCGTCGCCGAATCCATCGGAAAGGCGGGCGGCGACGAGGCTCGCTGGCTTCACTATGGCCTTACCTCCACGGATGTCGTCGACACCGCCCAGGCGCTCGCGCTGACCGAAGCCTCCGCCCTCATCCGCCTCGGGATCCTGCGTCTGCGTGAGGTCCTGAAACGCCGGGCTATTGAATTCCAGCACACCCCCGCTATCGGCCGCACCCACGGCATTCACGCCGAACCCACAACCTTCGGCATGAAGTTGCTTCTCTGGTATGCCGAGATGGGCCGCAACCTCCGCCGCTTCGAAGCTGCCGCTGAGGATCTCCGCGTGGGCAAGATCTCCGGCGCGGTCGGCAGCTTTGGGCACCTCAAGCCGGAGCATGAGGCCGCCATTCTCGATGGTCTCGGCCTGAAAGCCGCCCTGGTCTCCACGCAGATCCTGCAGCGCGACCGCCACGCCGCCTACATCACCACACTGGCCGTGCTCTGCTCCACCCTGGACAAAATCGCCACCGAGATCCGCCATCTGCAGCGCACGGAGGTGCGCGAGGCCGAAGAATTCTTCTCCCCGAAACAGAAGGGTTCGAGCGCGATGCCGCACAAGCGCAATCCCATCACGAGCGAACAGATTTGTGGCCTGGCACGCGTCGTTCGCGGTAACGCCCAGACGGCGCTGGAGGACGTCGCCCTCTGGCATGAGCGCGACATTTCGCACTCCTCCGCCGAACGTGTCATCCTGCCTGACACCACGATCCTTGCCGACTACCTGCTCGACAAAACGGCCACGCTCATGGATCGCCTGCTTGTCTATCCAAAGCGCATGTTGCGAAACCTCGAGCTCACCGGTGGTCTCGTCTTTTCCGGCCAGCTTCTGCTCGATCTCGCCGAAGCGGGCATGAGCCGCGAAGATGCTTACCGTCTTGTTCAGGGCCATGCGATGGATGCATGGAACGCTGACGATCCTCTCGCCCAAAATTACCGCGAACGCATCGCAGCCGAGCCGCGGATCACCGCCCTGCTCTCACCCGGGCAGATTGAACACGCCTTTGATTTCAACCGCCAGCTTACCAACATCGATGCGGTGTTTGAACGCGTACTCGCCGAGGGCTAAGCTCGGATCACCGAAGTCAACAGCATCGGCGTCCCGGCACTCACTGGGTGACAGTCGGCTGACCATTCAAGCCCACCGTGATTTTCGCGTGCGTCATATCGCCATAAAGCAGCAGAGCCACGCCGGCAATATCGACATACAGGCACTTCTCCTCCAGCGTGCGTGCGGTCTCCCCCAGGAATTGTTTCAACTCCGTAAGCCCGCGCTCGCCGGTCAGGGCCACGGTGAACTCGCGGTGTTCACCGTAGCTGAACTTGCCGTCTTCGTCCTTCCAGTAGCCGAACAGGTTCGCCGCTGTCGCCGTATATCCACCGAAGTTGGACATAAGGAACTCGTGGACGGACTGCTCCACGGTTATGCCGCCCTCACACGGCTGCTTCAGCTTCAGCGAAGGCAAAAGAAAGCGGACATTTTTGCCCAGCGGCTGTTCAAAGAAGGCCATATAAGAGAATTGTAGCGTCACCTGTGAAGTTGGGAATAGCGACCTGCGCTGCCCCAGGCGCCATCACATGCCGCTGGCAGGTCCGCTTCCGAGCTGGGCCATGGTCACTCGCAGATACTTATGCGGATTGACCGCCGTTCCGCGCACCTGCACCTCGTAATGGAGGTGCGAACCCGTGGTTCGTCCGGAATGTCCTACAAAGCCGATCACCTCGCCCTTGACGACTTCCTGGCCCGTCGTCACATTCCATCCCTGCAGGTGACCGTACACCGTCACGATGCTATTGCCGTGGTCGAGCTGAATCTCCCGGCCATAGCCCGTGCCCATGCCTGCCTTGATGACCCTGCCCGCCGCGGGGGCATGCACCGGTGTTCCGTCGGGAGAACCAATGTCCACTCCTTTGTGGAACTCGCCGTTGCCAACGCCCAGAATGGGATCAACCCGCTCCCCGAAGCCCGAGTTGATCGGTCCGATGATCGGCCACATATCGGGCACACCGCTGCCCAGGCCACCAGCCAAATCAGCTTCCAGCCCCACCCCGGCTGCCAGATCGCCCAGCGTACCGACAGCGCCCAGATTTGGGTTCACTGTCTGCGATGGCGGCGCGATACCGCCCGCAGCCGTGTTCCGCAATGCGTAGAAAGTGTCCAGTGATTTGTAGTAGCTGTCATCGTTGAACGCCTGCTCATCCTTCAGCGGCGCCTTGCCCGCCTGTGCCGCGACCACTTTGCCGGTGCGCAGCGTGTGGCCGTGCGCCAGGGTCAGTTTGCCGGCAGTCAGCCCGTAGATTGCCGAGACCTCCCCCGCCAGGGAGCTCAAGCTGGCCGCCTGCACATCGCGCTCATGCGCCGTCCTGGCCAGGTGCTGGTAATCGCTGCGGCTGGAGGCCAGCTCTGCTCGCAGGCGGTTGACAGATTCCACCTTTACCAGCATTCGGCCGTAGCTGCCCGCCATGCCGGCGAGGGTAAACATGCCTACCAGGGCCGAGGTCGCAAACAGGTACACATAGCGCATGGGGATCGACACACGATCGGTCTCACCGCCCTCATCTCGCGTGACGTAAACAATAAAACGTTGGCTCATTTGATAATCCGGGAGGGGGAAGCTTCTGCTGGTCCACTGCGGCTACCTCGCCCGTTGCGGGAAAGGCGAAAGAACTCAATCGGAGCCGTTACGTTCACCTGCGGGAAGCTGGAGTTCAGGCTACACCACGGTAACTTCGACCGATCTCCATGGTAATAGACCTCGTCCAGAGGTACAACCACGAAATGCAGACTGCAACTGATCCTTCTAGCAAGACAATCTATGCTGGGGCGATGGCGCATCCTGGAACGCATCCTGGAAAATCCAAGAACTCCGGAAGGCCGCACCATCCCAAAAGGCCTCGAATGAGAGAAGAAGGGGGATCGAAAGAAGCTCTTTCCCGTCAAGCTGTCTTTCCCTCCGGAGAGCTTGCACTGATCGACTGGATCCGAGCGCGCGCCGGCAATCCTCGCAACCGGGAGGTCCGGTTGGGCATCGGCGACGACTGCGCCATTCTGCGGCCCCGTCCCGACGAGGAGATCGTTGTAACCACTGATCTCTGCATAGAGGGTCGCCATTTCCGCCGCGACTGGCACCCTCCCGCCTCCGCCGGCCACCGCACACTGGCCCGCGGTCTCAGCGATCTCGCCGCCATGGGCGCCCGGCCTGTTGCTGCCTTTCTCTCCCTCGCTCTGCCGAAGACCGTGGCCGCCGACCCGGCCTGGCTGAGCGGTTTTTTCGACGGGTTGCTCAGCCTGGCTGATCGAGCAAAGGTGACCCTCGCCGGCGGTGACACCTCCCAGGCACCCGGCGGGGAGGTGATCGCCGACATCGTTCTGCTCGGCGCCGTTCCGGCCGGCAAAGCTCTCCGTCGCAGCGGCGCCCGCGCCGGGGATCGCCTCTTCTGCACGGGAGCGCTCGGCGGAGCCGCCGCTGAACTACGCCAGCTGCAGCACGGCCCAGGCCAACCGAGGGAGCAAGATCAAACCACGGCGAAATCGCCAGGCGAGAACCCGCACCCGCAACTCTTCCCGGAGCCGCGATTGGCCACTGGCCAGGCCCTGGTGCGCCGCGGCCTGGCCACTGCCGCCATGGACATCAGTGACGGTCTATCCACCGATCTGCGCCACCTCTGCGCGGCCTCCAACCTCGCCGCCGAGCTCTTCCTTTGCGATCTGCCGCTGCATTCGCTCGCCGTGCATTTCGGCCCGGAAGCAGCACTGGAACTCGCCCTGAACGGAGGCGAGGACTACGAACTCCTGTTCGCGGCCTCTCCCGATCAGGGAATTCCCTCAAGCCTTGCCGGCGTGCGCGTGACCGAGATTGGTCGACTTCTAAAGGTGGAAGCGGGACAGCCAACCATCACCGCGGTCGCCGGCGATGGCACCCGTACGGAGCTCAAGGCCGGCGGCTGGGAGCACCTCCGTTGACCCTTCCCACATCTACGGACGCCTTTGCCCACGGCTGGACGGCTCAGATCCTGGCGCAACCGCCACCCATTCGTCCCGCACGCCATTTCACCTACCCGCAACAGGTTCCCGGCGAAGAGGATGCCCTCAGTCGCGGCGCCCTGTACATCGAAGTGAAACCCGCGGCTGGCAGCTCCTTTCTGGCCACCTGTGCCCTCGGTTTCCGGGAGCCAACTCTGCCCTCGGGCGTTTGGTCCTGTCCAAATCCCCGGGACCTGCTCGCGGTGGCGGGCGGTTACGCCTACCTGCTCGACACCGCTTCTCCGGAGAGGGTCGACTTCCTGTCGATCCGCCCCGTTTGCGCCGTGCTGCCTGCCCCGGAGGAGACAGTCTTACTCCTGGCCGGCTTCCACACCGTGCTCGCCGTGGGTTTGGAGGGTGTTCGATGGCAATCCGAGCGCCTCAGCTGGGAAGGTCTCACGCTCGCCGAGGTCCGAGACGGTGTTCTCCACGGCACCGGCTGGAACATGTTCTCCGACCGCGACCTTCCCTTCCGCCTGGATCTAAAAACCGGAATCCACGAGGGCGGAGGTTACAGCTCGAAGTAGTGCCTCGTCAGCGCACCGCTTACGCTTTGCCTTCCCACATCGACTTCAACTCATACACCTCGAGGTGGTTCAGCTTGCCTGAGCTTCCTCCCTCTTGCAGATGCAGGCCGGTCGGATCCGTGCTGGCTGGCAGTTCGCGGACAATGTAACGGCGGCCGCCGTTGACGAAGACCTCAGCTACTGCCTTATCAATCAATACTTCCACTGAGCCCTGGCCGTCTTTGAAATCACCCCTGCCGAGCGTGACCAGATAGCTACCCTGGTATTGCAAGGTAAGCTCACTACCTTGCGGCAGACTAAGGTTCATCTTGACGTGCAGCGGCCCTGGAGGAATCGCGCGCAGCTTCCCATCTGCCTGGCTGGGCGTGAGCGAGCTCCAGGCGTATTGCTTGCCATGTAAGCGCTCGATCTCGCCGATGGGATTGGCTACCATGCGCAGACCGTCGTCCGTGGTGACGAGCTTGAATTCGGTTGGGAAAAGGACTGTTTGCGTGAAGGGCATGCCCTGCTCCCAGATGCGCCCCCATGCCATCTGGATCCGCCTCGCATCGGGCATCTCGGCGAAGGACTGTGCCGCGTACAGCAGCTCTTCCCCCTCGTCGCTCTTGCCTTCCGCATAGCGCAACTCGCCACTCTCGGGCGTAAAGGTTTTGCCGTCGAAGGTGCCGATGTAGTACGCCGCAGAGCCACCATGGATGATCCACTTCGTGCGGCTCCGATCGCCGTCAATCGGCAGCTCAAACAAGTCCGGGCACTCGTACAGTCCCTGCAGGTGGCTTGTTCGCGTCCATTGCTTCAGGTCTGTCGAGTTGAAGATCGAAAGACCGTCCTTCTCAAACAGCACCATGACCCAGTATTTCGTCGGTGCGTACCAGAAAACGTGCGGATCTCTGGTGTCCTTGCTGCCGACCTCGGCATTGGTGTCCAGAACCGGATTCCCCCCGAAGCGCGTGAAGGTGATCCCATTGTCTGTGCTGTACGCCAGGCACTGCACCTGCTTCTTCGTAACCCGGTCATAGGCGGTGTAAACCAGCACAAGAGCGTCTTTGCCGAAGCCGGCGGTGTTTTCGTGGTCGACCAGCGAAGATCCGGACCAGGGGGAACCGAGCCGGTCGAGCATCATGGCGGGGGAAAGTTCGGTCCAGTGAATCAGATCCTTGCTCGTCGCATGACCCCAGTACATGAAGCCGGTATCCCACACCACACCAAACGGAAAGGACTGCCAGAACAGGTGGTACTGGCCGTTGTAGAAGATGGGACCGTTGACGTCATTGCTCCAACCACGCTTGACGGTGAAGTGGAACTGCGGGCGGTTCACCTCCGTGTACATCGTGGCAGCGTCACGGATGTTGCGGTCCTGGTAGACGCGCTCCAGCGCGGGTTGCGTCGCCGGACCTGCCAGCGTGACCGTCTGTCCTTTGAACTCACTGATGTCGAGATAGATCCAGTAGTCCACGTGATCGTCGGCCAGCTGCAACGGAACCGTGCGTTTCACCACGCCATTTTCAGCAAGGGTGAACGTTCGCAATTTGGTCTGACGCCCGATCGGTACGTTGAGGTATTGCTGCGTGATGTGGATCTCTCGCGTTTGAGCGAAGAGTCCGGGCACTGCGACGAACAGAAAACTGAACAGGCAAAGAGCCCCGGCGAGCTGTTTCCGCATGCGAGGGGGTGCTGGAGCCGAGGACAGCCGGTGAGTCCTCCCACAATGCAAGTAAAACGACCGCATCTTTCACCTCAGCGACGATCATTGCATGGTGCGGACGAGTTTAGCCTAGCCTCCGAAGAAGTCGGCCTCGCTCTTAACACCGCTCATGCATCGTGCTGCAAACGGGCGTGCGGCTCCGTGTTGAGAAGCTCTGATGTAACTGATCTATCGGGTGGACTGCGAAATCTGCGAAGACCGCAGCGGCGCTGAGCGGCGCGCGGTCGTCTGGATCACCATGCGCGTGTCATGCCGCAGGGTGGTATCGTCGGCACGCTTGATCCAACGATTCCAAAACGCCAGTGCCGTGCCGTAAAAGCCAATGCCCGAGGCGAAATTGGACGACCCAATGGCTGTACCGGCAATAAAGCCGATGGTACCCAAGCTGTTTGAGGCGACCGCGTCTTTACCCAGGCCGGCGTCGGCGTGACCGTCACGATCCAGCGGACGGGACGCCAGTGCAAACAGCAGCAGCGGAACCACGACCTTGTCCTGCGGCTTAGGCTTCACCTGCCCCTCGCGGTCCAGAGCCAGATTGGTGTCTCCGGTCGCGTCCACCCCTGTAACTGTCGTCTGGACCTCCCGGGTTTGGCTCTGTCCCGGCAAGATCATCTGCTTGAAGTCGAAGCGCAGATCGCCTGCCCGGCCCAGACGCCGCGCCGGCTTGGCTTTTGTGATCTCGCCCTCCAGTACAGTTCCCTGCGGTACGGCTACGCTCCCATCAGGGTTGAGCACGGGTTCAACCACCACCGCCCGAATTGGGTCGCCCACCTTGTTCTTCGCCGAGGTCAACGTTTCCTGCAAACTGGTCTGCAGCGTCCACGTAGCTGGTTGTGGGGGGTCCGACGAAACCGAAGTCTTCAAAGGAACCGGAGTCTCGAAAGAGGCCAGAGTTGCCGCAGGCCGCCGTACCGCGGCGGCCTGCGGCTGGGAGGGCGCAACGGAGCCTGGTGCGGGCGCCAGCGCCAACGTCGCCGTGGTGTCTACGGTCCACTCTGTACCGGCCACCACCCGCTGCGGATGGTACGGCAGTTGTGAATACAGCAGCGTGACCAATCGGTCGCGTTTGCCCGGACCGGTCACATTGTGGATGCGATCCTTCACCATGGTCATGCCTTGATCGAATTGTGCCCGCAAAAAACCGCCCTTGCGAGGCGGTGGTGGGGTGAGATTCAGAACCGCAGCGCCATCTTTAGCATCCGAGACCTGGATCGGCACCCTTCTGCCATCGAGAATGGCGTCCTGGAAGCGCACCACCGGCTTCCGGAATGGTGTGAAGTCGGCGCGCAAACGTGATTCCATTCGGTGCGCGCTATCTGCCTGCCAGGCGGTGATCGTGCCCTCCACGACCGTACCGGCGGGCAAGACGAGCTGGTTTGCCGCGTATACGCCATACTGCAGCTTCGCCTGGACGTGCGCACCTATCCGCAACGGGATGGTCTTGTCCGTTTTTAGCCACATAGGCGTGCCGGCAGGTACAGAAAGCGTGGCGACAGCGGCAGGTTCTCCGGCCGCTCCAAAGCCTTGCACGAAAAGGAGAGGCGGAAGAGCGAGCCCGTGAATCATGGGCAGAGAATACCACCTGCGAGCACTCCCCGATGTAAACCTGGAACAGGCTTTTATCCAGCGAGCAAAAACAGCTCCTGTGATGCGAAAACGCTGGCACTAATGCTTCGGAGACGGTCCAAAGCGCCTGATCGACCCTTGCATTCTGCTACTCCTGGATTGCGTCATTTCAGGTCCCATACCACTTAAAGGTCTAAGTGTATGGCGGGGACGACGGGGCTCGAACCCGCGACCTCTGCCGTGACAGGGCAGCGCT
>CAXSCE010000013.1:0-92179 GCA_964236545.1 uncultured Bryocella sp. | reverse complement strand
AGGCACGTTTCCCCGACAGCTCTCGCTTGGCCCGAACACCGTCGGCTGGCGTGAAGCGGACATCGACGCCTGGATCGACAGCCTGAGCTCTGTCCGATATGCCGCCGGCTACCAATCCAAGCCCCTGCGCGGAAACGCAGTGTGAGAGTTGCCGCGATCAGTGACACGCACGGCCGGATGAACTGGAACGTGCCCTCATGCGATGTTTTCATCCACGCTGGCGACATCACCGGACGCGGCTTGCTGCAGGAGACGGCCGTCTTCGCTGCAAAGCTGCAAATGCTCTAAATTATCGGCCGATCTGTTTCAGGGTCTTTCTGCGTCAATACGTTCAGCCGAGTATGGAACAACTCCGCGTAGCCTCCGTGCTCACCACTGCAACGCCATAACTCTGAACCTGCTCTGACGTACCCGCTGTGGCGCAGCCAATCGGGTTGAGAAGCAGCCATGACGAGAGGACGATGGCGGCAAGGGTCGCAAGGGAACGCAGTTTCTCCTGAAGCACTTTTTGAAGCACTTCTGCCCCATTCTGGCTCGCTGCCTGCCGGATGATGATTCAGTTCAGTTTCCAGCACGCGGGATTTTTCCGCAATGAAAAAGATGGGTGGTTCACAATCTTGTGACATAAGACTGACAACCTAGTGACATAAAACCTAATTAGAAACCTATACTTGGCGCAGTCGACAAACAACCAAATGACTCAATATAACCGATGTTGTTTGTTCCACCCCTTGCACACAAATCATTACTTGGTGTTGCTTCGAGCTCACCATGGAGGCCCATGCGTCTATCTGTTATCGCCCTTGCTGCATCGCTTCTTTCCTTCAGTGCCGCCGCACATGCCGACACCTTCAATTTCAGCTTCAGCATCCAGGGCTCCAGTGATATTGGCTTTGCCAATGGTTTAAGTGACTCTGGAGTGATTACGGCGACTGCGAATGGCAATGGATCTTTCACTGCCACCAGCCTCACAGGGCCGAATCTGGCGGCTCTGTTGCCACCGGATCATTTCGCCTTCAACGACAACCAGCTATTCCCCGACCAAGCCGGTCAGTTGGATTTCAACGGCCTTGCGTTTACCGATACCACGGGCGACACGGTGGGCATTCTCTTTGACAACGTCAGCAACTCTTATTTAGGTGAGGTTCTCCTCGCGAGAGGAAATGCGGTTCTGCAACCGACGACTTTCTCGCTCTCTCCTGTGGCGGCTACGCCGGAGCCCTCCAGCATTGCTCTTTTGGGTACTGGGCTCGTCGGGCTGGCCGGTTTCTACCGTCGTCGTCGCGTGCTCTAAGCTGTCTCGTGCTCTAAGCTTTCTCGTGTTCTAAGCTGTAGAGCGCAGGTTGGCGGATTCCCTGGCAGCGAATCGCTTCGTCGTGGTGCAGTTTGGGTTCGGGGTTGACGTGGCGTCGTCCCTTCCAAAGGCCAGGCAAGCGATTCGCTGCGCGGTGGCTCGCCTGCAGGTGGACATGGGGTTGGAGTGTTTTAGCCGAGCGACTGGTTCCCCATCCTCAGAGGGGGCTGGCTTCTGCAGGCGGGATGTCCCAGTCGGCAGGTTTGCCCATGGCGGTTGCCGGGAGTTCGACGCCGAAGGTGAAGGAGCGGATGCGTTCGGGTGCGGGGAAGCCCGCTGCCCAGCGTTCTAGCTCTTCGGCGAGGGTGGCCTGCGCGTAGTTTGCTTGGGGCACGACGAAGGCTTTCAGGCGCTCGCTGCCTGCGCCGTTGCCGAGGCGCACGGAGGCTTCGGCGACGCCCGGCAGGGTGCGGAGGAGATTTTCGAGGTGCTTTGGATAGACATTGACGCCGCCGACCTGTACGGCGCCGTCGATGCGGGCTTTCACCAGGAATGTACCGTCAGGCGCTATGTCGAGGTGGTCCTGCAGGGTGACACTGTAGCCCTCGCTGTCAGAGAGGCTGGGTGACTCCTCGCCGGCAGGGGACCAGGTCCAGTACGGCATAAGCGTGTAGCGTGTAGCAGGGTAGGTACGTAGGCCGACACCGGCGGTTTCCGAGCTGCCGTAGACCTCGGTGAACTGTTGCAAGCCTGCCCCGACGAGCTCGAGCTTCAGCCGCTCGGGCAGGGGCGCCGTGGAGGTGACGCCGTGAACGCCTTCCGGCCAGCTGGGGATGGAGCGGGCCAGCCATTCCCAGCGGGGTGGAACGGCAACAAGGAGATCGCCGGCGCCCAGGGCTCGATGCAGCGCACCGGGGGAGAGTGTGTGGGCTACGAGCACCGGAACGTCCAGATGGGACGGCAACATGGCGGTGAAAAGAAAGCCATAGATGTGGTGCGGCGGGGTGAGCGCGATCACGCGGCGAGTGCCTGCGAAGCGTTCGGCGAGGTAGCGTACCTCACGCTCGAGATGCGCCAGCTCATGGGTGCAGGATTTCGGCAAGCCGGCCGAGCCGGAGGTACTGAAGGTGATGCGTCGGTTCTGGCCGCTGCAGCTGCTTTCGACGATGTCGAGCCAGTCGCCGAAGGTTTCGGCGGAAAGAAGGCTTTCTTCCACCTGTGCGTCGTAGAGGCAGAACATCTCGTTGACCGCGGCCGCCAGCCAGAGCAGTTCGATGGAGTCGCAGTCCAGCGAAGGCGTGCCGGTGTCGGCCAAGGCCAGGAATTCAGGCCATTCGTCGCCGTTTTCGGTCACGGGTGGAAGGGAGGCGATGCGCCGGGCGCGGAGGATCTCCGCGGTGAGCAAGCTTTCGAGCACACGGCGCAGGGCACCCCGCGTCAATGTAGGCATGTCTGCTGCTCCGCAACAATGGCAAGGGAGGGTACGGTTCTGTCGCGGCCGGCTCGTTTGGCGGCATAGAGAGCCCGGTCGGCGACCGCCAGGAGGTGGGCTGAATCGGTTGTGGAATCGTCCATCTGGGCACAGCCGAAGCTTGCGGTAACGGACAGATTATAGGGTGCGAGCTGATGGGAGGCGAAGCACTCGCGAATACGCTCGGCGATGTGTACCGCATCGTGAAGGGTTGCGTTCGGCAGGAGCACACAGAATTCCTCTCCGCCAAGCCGAGCGAAGGTATCCACGGGCCGAAGCAGATCCTTGGCGATTTGCGTAAACAACTTCAGGACACTATCGCCCGCGGCATGGCCGTGAGTGTCGTTTACCCGCTTGAAGTGGTCGATATCGATGGCGATCAGAGCCAGAGGGTGGCCGTTTTGGCGGGCGCGTGTGCACTCGCGTTCGGCGACGGTGAAGAAGTGGGCACGGTTGCAGGCCCCGGTGAGGTGGTCCTTGCGCAACAGATCGGTGATCTGGCCAGCCTCCGCGTGACGCCGGGAAACATCGCGCAAGACCATGGTGTAGCCCATGACGGTGCGACCGCCTTCGTGCTCCAGGTCCGATTTTACGGCGATCAACCGTTGACTCCAGTAGAGTTCCCCACTGCGTTTGCGCTGCCAGCCTTCACTCAGGTGCCAGCCATCGCGGCTGGCGGAGGCGATCTGTTCCCCGATCAGGACCGCGGTGGAACCCGGATCAGCCCCATCCAGGCAGTCCGGTGTTTGCCCCAACAGATCTTCGGCGGTGTACCCGGTTTGGCGGGTGGTGGAGGAGTTGATGTGTTCGACACGGCCTTCGGCGTCCATGGAGAGCACGGCAAAGTCGTTGATGTCGTCGAGAAGCGAGGCAAACCAGACCTCGGCCTGCTTGAGCCGGCGTTCACGGGCGGTTTCAGCCGAGATATCGGCGACTGTGACCGCCAGACGGCTGTTGTCGAGCTTAACCAGCGTACAGGCGAGGACCTGTGCGGAGAAGTCGTTCTCGCGAGTGCCCGGGTGGACGACGACCCGGTGTCCCTCGCAGATTTTGCCCTGGCGCTTGGGGTACATCTCGGCGAGATTGCGCAACTCAGGCGCCCACCTCTCCATGGTGGAGAAGAAGTTGGTCATCAGACCGCCTTCCGCAAGGGGCAGCAGAATCTGCATGGCGAGGGGATTCATCATGTAGATTTCGCCGTCTGCCCCGATCTCTAAGAGGCCGATGGGACAGGCATACAGAAAGCGTATAAGATTGGCGTTCTCTTCTCCCACGTCGCCGTCCGTCCATTCAGCAATTTGATTGTTGCCAGGAGTCATGCCTCACCGCTGGACGAGGATATAGGAGGTGGTGCACGATGGCTGTTTTAGCAAACGAAGCCTCACCGGGGTAGGGCGCATCCGCAAGGTAAGCACATAGTTCAGAGTCGCGTCGAGCTCCGGTTCGTCCTCAAAACGCTGCGCAATGAGGTAGTTGTTCATGCACTGCGCGACGGTGAGGAAGTATTGCTCGCCGATGACAGTGCTGGCGGGTAGGCCCGCCATACGGGATTCCGTCGCGTTGTACCGGATGACTACAAAATCCGGGTTGAGCCCGATGACGCCGAACGGCAGTTGATCAAAATCCTCGGGGTTCATGGATTGAAGATCATCCAACGTAAGGCCATCGAAGGATCGTACCGCTGTTGTGGACATGCTTCCGAAGCTCCCTGGCGATCAGTGTTACTCAGGTTAAACAATAGGAGGAGGGTGACTGTATCCCACCTTCGTGGCGGCCGGTGAAGCAAATCGATACAGTGTCAGGGCTGACCGACGTCCGCAGAACCGGCGTAGAAGGTGTAGGTGGCCTGGTAGGGGACGCGGACGGGAGGTTGCGCCTGGCTGGCGTCGCAGGGGTAGGCAGGGGCGATGCCGCCGACGGCGTCGGAGCGGCGTACCCAGATGACGTTGCTGAGAAAGCCTTTGGTGACGCCGGCGGGAAAAGTTTCCACCAAGAGCGACGGAACATTGACCGGCTGCGGCGACGGCTGGCTGGCAACGACGTTGCCGCGGATGGAGCTGCCGTCGCTCCAGGTCCAGCTAGGACCGGCGGCGTGGGTGCCGACCGGCGCGTTGTCGGAGGTGCGAATCAGCGTGGCTTCCGGAGCTTGCAGGGTCCAGGCCATGACTTCTCCCTGCCGGGTGCAGTTGTAGATCTGGACACCCTGACCCTGGACCTGGGCGACCTGACGGGCACCCGGCGGGGGAAGCGTCCGGTCGCGCTTGGGGTCTTCGTGGGCCGGCCCGGGGGCGGTCTGCAGCAAGGGAAGGAAGGCGAGAGCGAGAAGCGGTAGGGGCATAGGGAATCCTCGTGCATACGACGGCGGAAGCAGGCCGGGAGGTTAGTCGAGAAAACGGCTGGTGATGCCGCCGTAGGCGTCGATGCGGCGGTCGCGGAGAAAGGGCCAGTGCTGACGGGTGATTTCGACCTCTGTGGGGTCGAGGTCGGCGTAGAGGATCTCTTCGCGGTCGTGGGAGGCCTTTGCGAGGATGCGCCCGAAGGGGTCGGCGATAAAGCTGCCGCCCCAGAACTCGAGGCCCGGGTTGGGCCCGACGGTGAAGTCGCCGGTCATGCCGACGACCTCGTTGGCGGTGGGGGGAACGCGATTCAGTTGCCCGTCGAGGAGGACGTCGCCGAGTTCGTGGCCGACGCGGTTCACCGCACAGACGAAGACGCCGTTGGCAATCGCGTGCGCGCGCTGGATCGTCTGCCAAGCGTCGTACTGGCGTTCGCCGAACTCGGCCTTTTCGGCGGGGTGCCAGCCGATGGCGGTGGGGAAGAACAGGGTCTCGGCACCTTTGAGGGCGGTGATGCGGGCGGCTTCGGGGTACCACTGGTCCCAGCAGATCAGCGTACCGATGGGACCGGCGGAGGTGCGTTGTGCGCCGAAGCCGAGGTCGCCGGGGGTGAAGTAGAACTTCTCGTAATAGAGCGGATCGTCGGGGATGTGCATTTTGCGGTACACGTTCGCGATGTGATCCGGCTTGTCGGAGGCGTGGTCGAGGATTGCGGCGGTGTTGTGGTAGAGACCGGGGGCGCGACGTTCAAAGAGGCTGGCGACCAGGACGAGTTTCGCTTCGGCGACGACCTGACCCAGCGCGGCGGTGGAGGGGCCGGGGATGGACTCGGCGAGACCAAAGAGGGCGTGGTCTTCGCGCTGGCAGAAGTACTGCGCGCGGAAGAGTTCGGGAAGGCAGACGATCTGGGCGCCGTGGTCGGCGGCTTCGCGAACGCGGGCGACGGCTTTGGCGAGATTGGCTTCGGGCGAGGGTTCGCAGGACATCTGAATCAGGGCGACGCGGGTCGGTTTGGCGGGCATACGTTCCTCAGGCGACTAGATGCGCCAGATGTGTGCGAGCAGCGAACTCCAGCATTTTCTCATCGCGGGTGACCAGGGTGAGGTGCTCCACGCGGGCTGTGGCGAGCAGGATGCGGTCGGCCGGATCCTTGTGGACGGGTTCGGGCAGCTGCACGGAGTCGATGGCGATCTCGGAGGTGAAACCCACGAGGTTAATCCCCGGTTTGGACAGCGCCTGCCGGGTCCAGACCGCGACACTGGCCTGCAGCGTGAGCTTGCCGGCTTTTTCGAGCATGGCCATCTCCCAGATCGAGATCGGGGCGACGAAGAGGGAACCCTCCGCGGCCGCTTCATGCAGATGAGGCAGAGCCGCCGGCCGAAGTTCGCCGGACAGGCCCTGGTACCGCAGCCAGATGTGGGTGTCGAGCAGAAGCCGAGGAGGCTTACTCGTCGCCAACAGTCCACTCCTCGCCAGTCGGGCCGACGATGTCCCCCACCTCAACCACCGTACCGCGCATGGAGCCGTACAACGAGGGAGCCGGGGTCACAAAAGGAACGATCTGGGCCACCGGTTGTCCGCGGCGAAGAAGGGTCACCGGCTGCCTGCGCTGTTCGACGCCGGCCACAACCTCGGACAAATGGGCTTTGGCCTCTGCAAGAGCCATGGTGCCCGGTGCGGGGGTACGTTTCAAAGCTACGGCCATGATGGTCACCTCGATGTGACCAAGTCTAGCAGGGAAGGGAGGGAAATGCGAAGTTCGGTGAGCTTTTTGGTGGACGGTGAGCGGGGGGCGCCGGGCTCACCGTCGCGGGATGTAGTTTCTGCTACTTTTTAACGAGGTTTCAACGTACACAGAAGAGAGCCGGGCGAGCGTGATGCTCGTCGGCGACCAAAACACGGCCAATTTTCCCAGAGGCAGACTGAACTGCCGGAAGCAGGAGCGTTATGTCGAGCGAGTACCGCGATTTTCTGGAGTTGTCGTATGAGGAGTTGGAGGAGCGCAACCTGGCTTTGAAGGAACAGCGCAGGCGGCGTGTGGATCCGGCTCAGCTGCGGGAGGAGCGCCTGAAAGATCTCGCCGAGGCCCCCGGCATCAAGGCCGTAACTGTGCTGTTTTCCGACCTTGAGGGCCGGCTGCACAGCCTGGATTATGACAAGAAATTTCTGGTGAAGAGCTTTGACAATCTCACCTTTGATGGCTCGTCGATCCGCGGCTTCACGGCGCAGCGGGAGAGCGATCTACGCCTCGGTCTCGACTGGAGCGCGTTTTACTGGGCCCCGGCGGACATCTTCGGTGCGGGCAAGGTGCTGGTCTTCGGCGAGGTGATCGACAAAACCGGCAAGCCCTACACGGGAGACGTGCGCGGCCTGCTGAAAAGCTATGCAGAGGAGCAGTTCAAGAACAACGGCTACACGTTGAATGCGGCCAACGAGATTGAAGGCTTTCTATTCGAGGGCATCGACGCCGAGCGGAACTACAACGAGACCGGTAAGTTCGAGTACACCAACCATGGCGGCTACTACCATTCCCTGCCGGGTGATCCGCTGCGGGACTTCATCGACGTGTGCGCCGAGGTGCAACGGGCGATGGGTTTTGAGAACGAGAAGGACCATCCCGAGGTGGCGCCCTCGCAATTTGAAATCAACTATACCTATGGGGATGCGGTCGCCGCGGCCGACCAGATCCAGCTGTACAAACTGATCTGCCGGCAGGTGGCCACGCAGATGGGCATGACGGCGAGCTTTTTGCCCAAGCCGGTAACGGGCGTGAACGGTTCGGGCATGCACACCAATGTGTCGGTGACCAAGGATGGCAAGAACCTGATGTGGGATCCGAACGGAGAGGAGAAGATCTCCGCGCTGGGCTGGGATTTCGTGGACAAGATTCTGACCGCGGGGAACGATCTTTGCCTGCTGCTGAACGCGAGCGTAAACGCCTACCGGCGGCTGGATCCGCACTTCGAGGCGCCCAACCAGATCAAGGCCTCGGCGACGGATCGCGGGTCCATGGTGCGGATTCCGATCGGCAACGAGAAGTCAGCGCGCGTGGAGGTCCGTTCGGTGGGACCGGACGCGAACCCGTACCTTGTGCTGTACTCGATCTTCAAGACCGGGCTTGACGGCAAGAAGGCGGACATCGCCAACCTGCGCCAGGCGGACCGCTACCTGCCGGACAACATCTACACGGCGATTGAGGACTTCCGCAAGGCGGAGTGGACGACCGAACTGCTGGGCGCCGATGTGAAGGGGCGCTACGCGGATCTGAAGCAGGGCTCGGCGGACCGATGCGCGCGGCTGCTGGGCACTCTCATAAAAACGCCTGAGATCCAATTCCACCATGATGTGTATAACCAGCTCCTTTGGAGCCTGTTCTAGGTCACACGTGATTCCAACACATGGCGTCCTCGTTTAGGACGCCGTGTGTTGGGTAGTAACGAACAGAAGTAACATTTTAAGCAAAGAATTGCCATGCTATGCTCCGCGTATGCGAGCAGGGTGGCGTGGCCAGGGGGTGTTCCCCGGAGTTGCAAGTGTATTTCTGATTGTGTGGCTTTGTGGTTGTGGCGCAAGGCCGATGTCGCCGGTGCCGGTAAGTCCCAATCCATTTCTGGCGGGCAACTGGCTGCTTTACGGCGCGCTGCCTACCTATGTTTCTAACACAACGGTGCCGCTGGGCTTAGCCGCTAGTTTTGACGTGACGGGAGCTAACGTAACAGCTGGTGCAAATATTACTACGATCGGTCCGTGCGGAACGATAGGCTCCGGGTATGCCGCTTCACTTACCGGAACAGTTGCTTCGGATGGCACCTTCACTTTGACCTCGCCTGCCAGTGGGGGCCTCGCCCCATTAGACACGTTAACCGTACAAGGTACCGTGCCGGCGAGTGCGGATGCTCCCTGGAAGGGTACCTATACGTTCTCTTCTACAAATCCTTCTATTAACAATAACCCTCCCTGCACCGTCAACCAGTCTGGCGCGTTTACAGCGACCGCCGTACAGGACGTTACCGGTACTTACTCGGGAAGCGGAACGTTTCCCGCCACGGCAGCCGGTTCTACAGCCGCACCTTATGCAGTAAGCATCAATTTTCAGCAGGGAGGCACACTTTATAGTTTAGGAGGGCGGACTGCTGTTGCTAGCAGGCTGGCATTAAGCGGATCGATACAGGCAAAAGGTCTAGGTTGTTTCACCTCTGGGATTACGAGCACTGTTTCGCCCAGCGAGGTAGCGGGCAATCGCGTTCAGGTTACTTTTGTCGCCAACGACGGTACGATCGCGGACCTTGCGGGCAGCATCCTCGATACAGCTTCCATGCGCCTGTCGATTGATTCGATTGCAATCAGAGGAGCTCAGTGCAACGAGAACTACAACTTCATTCCTAATTCGCTAATCGTTCAGCGGTAAGCGCAAACGCCGCATTCAGCGCAAAATATGAAGTGATGGGTCTCTACGCTGAAGAAGTCGACGTGCTGCTGGTGGGTGGGGGCATCATGAGTGCCACGCTGGGGGTTTTGCTGAAGGAGTTGGCTCCGGAGCGCAGCGTGTTGATGATCGAGGCGCTGCCGGAGCTGGCGGCCGAGAGCTCGCAGGCCTGGAACAACGCGGGCACGGGACACGCGGCGCTTTGTGAGTTGAACTACACGCCCGAACAGCCGGATGGGTCGGTGACGATAGAGAAGGCGGTGGCGATCAATGCGCAGTTTCAGCAATCGCTGGCATTTTGGAGCACGCTGGTGGAGCGTGGCCGTATCGGGGAGCCGCAGGAGTTTCTGAATGCCGTACCGCACATGAGTTTTGTGCGCGGGTCCCGGGACGTTCACTTTCTGCGCACGCGGTTTGAGGCATTGCGGGAGCAGCCCCTGTTTTGCGGCATGGCGTACACGGAAGATCGCGCGCAGATTGCGGCCTGGGCGCCGCTGATGATGGCGGGCCGGGATGCGGCGGAGCCGGTGGCGATGACGCGGGCGGAGTTCGGCACGGATGTGGATTTCGGCTCGCTTACGCGAAAGCTGGTGCGGTCGCTGGAGTCGCGCGAGGGTTTTGCGCTGCGTATGGGGTGTCGCGCGACCGGCATTCGGCGACTGCCGGACGGGCGTTGGCGGGTGCAGCTGGAAAGCGCCGGGAGCAAGGGGGCGGTTGCGGCGAAGTTTGTGTTTTTGGGTGCGGGGGGCGGGGCGCTCCCGCTGCTGCAGGCCTCCGGCGTGGCCGAGGGCAGAGGTTATGGCGGGTTCCCGGTGAGCGGGCAGTGGCTGCGCTGCACAAATCGCGAGCTGATCGCCCGGCACAGCGCGAAGGTTTACGGCAAGGCCGCGGTCGGGGCACCGCCGATGAGTGTGCCGCACCTGGATACGAGGGTGATCAATGGCGAACGGGAGCTGCTGTTTGGGCCGTTTGCGGGGTTTTCGACCAAGTTTCTGAAGGCGGGATCGTTTCTGGATTTGCCGGGGTCGGTGAAGCCCAGCAACCTGTACCCGATGGTGCGGGCCGGGCTGGATAACGTCGGTTTGACACGGTATTTGATTGGGCAGGTGACGCAATCGCCGGCGGCCCGCGTGGAGGCGTTGCGCGAGTTTGTGCCGGAGGCGCGGGCCAGCGACTGGCGGCTGGAGGTCGCGGGCCAGCGGGTCCAGATCATCAAGCGCGACCCCCGGAAGGGAGGCAGGCTTGAGTTCGGCACGGAGGTGATCCGGTCGGCGGACAACAGCCTGGCGGCATTGCTGGGCGCCTCGCCCGGGGCCTCGGTGGCCGTGGCGGTGATGACCGGGCTGCTGGAGGCGAGTTTTGCCCCGTCGATCCCAGGCTTTGCGGAAAAGATGCGGGACCTGATTCCGGTGTTTGGCCAGGCGCTGGCCACGGATGGGAGGATCGTGGCTGCGGCGCGGGCGCGGGCGGCTGAGGTGCTTGGCATTGCCCTCTGAGAAGCTTCGCCGGTGTGCCGGCAGGACGGAAACGCAGCGGTGAGTCCCGGCAGCGGCAGTGAACATGGGCAGGCAGGCCCTACAGCCAGCAGACCCGTCTTTCTGCTGGTCCAGGCTCTGCGTGGGCTGGCCGCGCTGATGGTCGTGGCGCACCACTCTTCCATCCTTGTTCTGGAGCGGCTGAACCTGGGTCACAACTGGGTGAACGGGGGCAGCGGGGTCGATCTTTTTTTTGTCATCAGCGGCTTTGTGATGACGGTTTCGTCTGGCCCCCTGCGCCGGGCGCCGCACCCGGCTCGCACCTTTCTGGCGCGACGCCTGGAGCGCATTGTGCCGATGTACTGGATCGTCACCCTGGCGAAGGTGGCGACGCTGCTGCTTTGGCCGGGATCGGGCAGGAATGACATCGGCAACTGGCAGCATGTCTTGGCTTCGCTGCTCTTTGTGCCCGGTCTCAGCGTCGGCAGCGTGCAAGCGCCGGTTCTGCTGGTGGGTTGGAGTTTGAGTTTTGAGATGGCGTTCTACCTGCTGTTTGTCATGGCGTTGCTGGTGAGAAAACCGCCGCTCTGGGTTGTGGGTGTGCCGCTGGCTCTGGCCGCGCTTGCCGATCTGCTCCGGGTGCCGGTGTCGCAGCCGTGGGTGGCTTATTACCGGCGGTCCATGCTGCTGGAATTTGCGGGTGGGATGCTGCTGGCGCAACTGCTGCCGCAGCTGCGAAGGGTGCCGTGGTGGGCGGCGCTGGGCGTGGTGGCTTTTGCCTTTTGGCCGCTGTGGTTCTTCCAGGACTTGACGATTGTGACGATGCGGGGGCTGGTCTGGGGCGTGCCGGCGGTGGCCGTCGTGGCGGGGGTGCTCAGCCTGGAGGCGCGGTGGGGACGGCATGTGCCGCGCTGGGCCTTGAGGCTGGGCGACGCCTCGTACTCCATTTACCTGGTGCACACCTTTGTACTGCCCGCCATTGGGCTGCTGCTGGTGCACCTGCGCCATTCCTGGCGGTATGAGGTGACGCTGTTGGTGGCGGCGAGTGTCGTGCTGTCCTCGCTGGCGGGCGTTTTGGCGTATGAGGGCATCGAGCGGCCCATCAATCGATGGTTTCGAGGCCGGCGACGAACGGCGGTACCCGTTACCGGCTGAGTGTGCTCGCTTTTGCAGAAAGGAAAACCCCACCGGATCGGTGGGGTTCCTGACAGCCTGGGCTGAGCCGCTGGAGCGGCTTACCTCAGGGTTTAGTGGCTATCCCAACAGCAGATCCCTCCGCTGCGCTGCGAGATGACAACAAGAGGCGATGCCATCGCCACACCCGAAGGGAAACGGGCTTAGCTTTTCTCGATGGTGACGGTTTCGAGCACGACGTCTTTGCGCGGTCGGTCGCTGGCGCCGGTGGGGAGTTTGCTGATCTTTTCGACGACATCGTAGCCCTCGGTGACTTCACCGAAGATGGTGTGCTTGCCGGTGAGCCAGCCGGTGTCGGTGACGGTGACGAAGAACTGCGAACCGTTGGTGTTGGGGCCGGCGTTGGCCATGGCGAGCTTGCCGGGCTCCTTGAAGGTATGCGGGCTGCCTTTGGTTTCATCCGCGAACTTGTAGCCCGGGCCGCCCATGCCGGTGCCTTCGGGGTCGCCGCCCTGGATCATGAAGTTGGGGATAATGCGATGGAAGATGGAGCCATCATAGAGCTTGGCGCCCTTCTTGGAGCGGGAGTTCCACTCCTTGGTGCCTTCAGCGAGACCGATGAAGTTGGCGACGGTTTCCGGGGCCTCGGTGTCGAAAAGTTTCGCTTTGAAGGTGCCTTCGGAGGTCTTGAACGTGGCGGTAGTGGGCATTACGTCTCCTTGCTGTGACTTGCCGTGGTGAGAGGCGATCCCGCTCGGGATGCCGTACCCGCGATGTGCTTGCCACGGACTTGGATGCAAATGCGGGCTCCCGTGCCCGCCCGCCGCGATCAGAACTGGGGACGTGAGGTGGGGATTGTGGGGTTGGCCGGGGTGGCCGGGACTGCGGGCGTGGCCGAGGCGGCCGGAGGCGGTGGGATCGGCTGACCGGCGGGGACCACGGTGACCTTTCTGAGCAGAACGGGCGTGAGCGGTTTATCGCTGGTGTCGCGCTCCACGCGGGCGATGGCACCGACCAGGACGACGGTGTGCGGATCGCACTGGCCGAAGATGGTGTAGCTGCCGTTCAGTTGCGGGTAGGGCACCTCGGTGATGAAGAACTGCGAGCCGTTGGTGTTGGGGCCTGAGTTGGCCATGGCGAGGCGGCCCGGCACGTCGAAGCGCAGGGCAGGGGAGATCTCGTCGGGCAGAAAGAAGCCAGCGTCGCCGGTGCCGGTAGCGAGGCGGTCGCCGCCCTGCACCATAAACCCGGGAATGACGCGGTGAAACTGGGTGCCGTCATAGAACGGTTTGCCGGTGACCTTTTCCTGGGTGGCCGGATCAGTCCAGGGCTTGGAACCGGTGGCGAGGCCGACGAAGCTGGCTGAGGTGAGGGGCGCTTCCTTGTCGAAAAGCTGGCAGGTCATGCGGCCCATGGAGGTGTCCAGCAGAACCGTGGGTCCTGTGGGGACGGCAGGTGGGGCATCATGAGCCTGGGCGCTGGGGGCGTCCGGCAACCCGGGTACGGGTGCCGGGGAGGGTACGGAGGGGGCAGCCGGCAGGGTGGGCGCGGGGGGTGCCGGGGCAGCGGGCGTGGTCTGTGCGCTACCGGCAGCGGCGAAAACGAGCAGCAGGGGAGCGGAGGCGAGGGCGGGCAAACGGCCGAGAAACGTCACCTGTTCAGGCTAGCGCTATCTGCAGCCGGGAGCAAAAGATGCCGTGGCCGGGAGCAAAGACGTTCCGGCGCGCTCTGCATCCAAAGTGGGCAGAAAGGCGACGGACTGACTCGATACATGTGGGTCCGGCGCGGGGGTAGCGACCGATGGCGAAGCAGGCATTGTGGGTGATGTTGAAGGCGAAACCGGGCAAGGAGTCGGAGATTGAGGCTTTTCTGGCCCAGGGGGCGAAGATGGCGGGCGAGGAGTCCGGCACGGTGACCTGGTACGGCCTGAAGATGGGACCCGGCGTGTACGGCGTGTTCGACACCTTTGATGATGAGGCCGGCCGCGATGCGCACAAGAGCGGCGCGATCGCCAAGGCCCTGGCGGAGAAAGCTCCGGAGCTGTTCACCAACGATCTCCATATTGAGCATATGGAGATCCTGGCCGCCAAATAGGGTTGGCAAGCAGGGCTACCGAAGAGTGCCGCCAAAATGGCGCGAAAGTGGCAGACGGGCAGCCACTTTCGATAGCCGTTCGCCGCCGGCGTTCCCCGTTTGGGAACTTAGACTTAAGGCGTGCGGCAGAGTCTCCTGACGGAACGGAACAGTGCACGCTACTGCCGGTTGGCGCTGGTGGTAGCGTGCATCTGGTTTGCGCGTGGGTACTGCACAATCCGTGCGCCGTATATCGACCTGCCACGGTATGCCGCTGGTTTGGAACGGATGCCGTTCCAGGGGCGCGACCTGATGCGGTGGCCGATGCTGGCGGCTGCGCACTGGCCGTGGCTGCAGCACGCGACGGCGGAACGGGCGGTGCTGCGGTCGCCTGAGTTTTTGGTGATGGAGATTGCGGCGGCGATCTCGCTGTTTTTGGCGGCGCGGGCGGCGGAGCGACTCTACCGTCTGGCCTTGCCAGGGGCGCCGCTGCCACTTCTGCCTTCGGCGCTGCTGATTGTGGTTTGCCTCTTTGATTTTGTGCTGGATGTGCCGTTCAGCTTTCCGTACGATCTGCCGGCGACGGCGTTTCTTGGCTGGGGGATCGTTTTCATCGCGGAGCGGCGATTCCGGGCGCTGTTGCCGGTGTTCTTCTTTGGTACATGGAACCGCGAAACCACGCTGTTCCTAATCGGGGTGCTGCTGCTGACGGCGGCGATGGCGGGACCGGGAATCGCGTTGACCAATATTCGACGCCGGGATTGGGCCCAGGCAGGGGTCTTGCTGCTTTGCTGGGGGGCGATCACCGGGTGGCAGCACCATCACTACGCGGGTAACCTGAGCGAGGCGGGTTCGCGCATCGGCGGCAATGTGCACCATTTGCTGAACCCCATGCTTTGGCCGAATATCCTTAGCGTATCTGCGTTTCTGCTGCCGTATGTCTACCTGAACCGAGCCAAGGTGCAGCACACGGCGTTGCGCGCGAGTATTCTGCTGCTGCCATTCTGGTTGCTGTTGCTGCTTTCTGTGGGACAGATCCTGGAATCGCGAATCTATGGCGATATTTCGGTTTTTGTGGCCGTGGCGGCGGCATTGATCGTCGTGGAACGGATCCAGGCGGCATCGAGGGAGATGCCGATCGGGAGCGCCCTGGCGAAATGACGGGAACGCACACATTGGCGGCGCGGGCGGCGCTGGGCGGGGTGGCTGCCGGATGTAGCGTGGCCCTGGGCTCCATGCGACAGTTTGACAATTTCAAGCCGCGGCGATTTGACGTGTTTGCGTTTGGGGCGCTGCTGCTGAGCCGGCTTGGCCTGTACTTCCTAATCTTTTTTGGGCTTCGGCTCTCGCCGCGAGGCGATATCCCTGTCTTTTACCGGCCGGAGGCGCTGGCGGTGCTGGTCGGCAAGCTGCCCTACCGCGATTTTGCCAGCAGTTATGCGCCGATGCATCCGTTTTTAGACGCGGTGGTACTGCGACTCTGGGATTCGCCGCTGGCGTTGGTGCTGTTTGCGATTCTGGTGGAGGCGCTGGCGCTGCCGGTTTTTCTGCGGCTGGCCCGGTGCTGTTTCAGCGAAGCGCACGTGAGGCGGGGCGCCCTGCTCTACCTGGCGAGTCCGATCAGCCTGCAGTTTGTGACGATCGACGGGCAGGACAATGCGCTGATCGCCCTGCTGCTAGGGGCTGCCCTGCTTTTTTTGTACCGCGATCGCGGTCTGCTGTCGGGTGCGTCCCTGGCGGCGGCCGTGGTGCTGGTGAAGTTTTTACCGCTGCTGTTTGCGCCGGTGCTCCTGGTGGGGTGCCGGCAGCGTGGGCGATGGCTGGCGGGGTTTGGTGGGGTGTTAGCGCTGGGGTATCTGCCGTTCGCCTTTCGTCACCTGCCCCTGCTGTACCCACTGCGGGCCGAGGGGCAGGCCAGAACGGCGAGCGACCTGCCGTTTCTACTGGAAACTGCCTTCGGTGTGAGTCTCCCGGGCCGGGTGGCCGACGGCTTTTTGCTGCTGGGGCTGACTGGAATGCTGTGGGCGGTGTGGAGTGCCCTGCGAGGAACTGCGAGGGAGCGGCGGCTGAGGGTCACGATGTCCGGGTGTGTGGCGGTCGCCCTGGCCCTGTTGCTGCTTTCCAAAAAGTCCTGGCCGCCCTACCTGATGCTTGTTCTGTTTCCGCTGTGCATGACTGTCGCGGCTGCAGGGTTCAGCCGATGGCGGCTGGTGGCGTTTGCGGGCTTCAGCTGGATTGCCATTCTGGCGCACAGTGTGTGGGCGACCGAATTCCTACAGATCGAAGGGCCTGCCCTGCATGGGTATCTTCTGGCAGGCGAGGCACGGTCGTGTGGGTTTCTGCTGTTGCAGATCGCGCTGATCGGTGGGTATTTTTGGCTGCTGGCGGAGGCACTGCAACCTTTGGGGCTGGGGCTGTCCTTTCGCCGGAGCAACCCGGAGGAGACGCCGCTCGTCCCATCGTGTGCGAGGTGAAGTATGGCACAGGGACTCGACGCAACGAAGACACCGGCACGTCCGTCGCATGAGGCGATCGAAGAAACAGGTGTGCAGGCGACCGATATTACGGACACACCAATCGAGCATGCGGATCATGCGGCCATGGAGAGCGCCAAACGCGGCCAGAACCGCATCCATGCCGACGAGGGCAAGAATCCGGGCACACAGATTTTTACGAAGTAGATGTTTCAGGTTACGCCGAGGGCCCCGCTTGCTGCGGGGCCTTTCTGTTTGCTTTAACGTAAGAGCGTACGGCCAGATGAGCCGGATGGTAGTGGAGGGACAAGGCCGTTGCTGAAGAGGGCTGAAAAGGAAGGGAAGATGTTCCTGAATCCGGTGCCGACGACCATAGGCGGCGGTAAGGTGTTTTTCAAGGTGCTGCCGCTCTATATGAGCAACCGGGCGGAGACGGAGCCGAAGGTTCAGTTGGGGCCTTTTCTGACGGACGAAACGGTCTACGACAGAGCGCCGGCGAGCGGACTCAGGATTACCTGGTTTGGGCACTCGGGATCGCTTGTGGAGATTGACGGCGTTCGCGTGCTGATCGACCCGGTGTGGGAGGAGCGGGTGAGCCCGCTGCGCTGGATGGGGCCTAAGAGGTTTTTTCCACCGACCTTGTCTTTGGAGGGGCTTCCCGAGCTCGACGCCGTGCTGATCTCGCATGACCACTATGACCACCTTGCGGCAGGGACGGTGCGGCGTCTGGCCAAGCTGCCGGCGGCAGCCCGGGCGAGGTGGGTGACCTCTCTGGGAGTTGGGCGTAAGCTGCAGGCCTTCGGTGTCCCGGCGGAGCGCATTATGGAACTGGACTGGACCGAGAGCGTGGAGATCGCCGGAGCGGCGCTGGCCGGCAAGGTGCGGGTGGATGCCTGGCCGGCACGGCACTTTTCCGGACGCACGCCCTGGGACCGGCTCAGAACGCTTTGGAGCTCTTTTGTCCTTGAGGGACCGCAACACCGGGTGTATTTTGGGGCGGATTCGGGTCTTTGGGATGGCTTTGGCGAGATCGCCTCGCGATACGAGCGCTTCGATGTGACCATGCTGGAGATCGGCGCGTTCCATCCGCTGTGGGCTTCGATCCATCTGGGTCCGGATGGCGCCGCAGAGGCGTACCGGCAGATGGGTGGGCCGGCGCGGGCAGGGTTTCTGTTTCCGATCCACTGGGGATTGTTCAATCTGGCTCTGCATGGCTGGCGCGAGCCAATCGAGAGGCTTTCGGAGCTGGCGACAGCCGAGGGTTGGCCGCTTTGGCTGCCGACCCCGGGCGTGCCCACCGAGGTGGAGGCCGAAAAGCCGGTCGCTTCCCCGTGGTGGAAGGCTACTGGCTCGGTTGGCTTTGAGGGATGATGTGCTTTGCTCGAAGGTTCGGGTTCGACTGAAAGCAGATCCCTCCGCTGCGCTGCGGGATGACAAGAAGAAAACGGTGTCAGAGAAAGACGAGGTCCGAGCCACAACGGAAGGAAAACAGGGTTAGCAGCTACGGAGAGGTTTGGGAATGGCAGTGGCGTCCCAGGTTCGATCCCCAAGGTCTGGCTTGTTTGCGGGGGACGCTCGGGATACAAGGGTTATATACCCAAAGATTCAGAGATAACTACCGGAGAAAGCATGATGGCTGGAGCAGGGCAGGGACAGATCGCAATTCGCGAGGTCATGGACATCCGTCAGGCTGCGGACTACCTCGGCATCAGCGGGGACACGCTTTATCGATATGCCTCTGAGGGTTTTGTGCCGGCATTCAAGCTGGGCAACCGATGGCGCTTTCGCAAGAGCCTGCTGGATGCCTGGATGGACGAGAAGAGCGGCGTGGGCGGTGTGAGCGAGGATGCGGGAGCGCCGCCGGAGGATGTGGCTGCAGGGCAGCGGAAACCGGTGCGAAAGGTGCGTTAGGTTTTCGGTTGGAGGTGTGGCCGAAGCGTAGATACAGATCCTTCCGCTTTCGCTGCGGGATGAGCACAAGATGAATCGGCTACGCTTCAGGCATGAATGCGAGCTGTTCCAAGCGGGGATGAGGCATTCGACGCTATGCAGCCATAGATCCTGTGGCTGCACCGGCCGAAATACGGGGTCGCTCCACCGCGCTGACGAAGTCAGCTCCGGTCGAGATGACACATCTGGGGGCGAAACCTCCACGCCGCTACACCTCTAGGCCCGCGTCAGGGTGAAGTGGGTGATCTCCGCTGGGCAGTTGAGACGGAAAGGGACGCCTACGGTGCCGATGCCGCGGTTGACATAGAGCTGCAGCTTGCCGAAACGGTACAGACCTTCCGAATAGAGTTTTCCCATGGGCGGGAGCACGAGTGGGCCCACCAGCGGAAGGCGGATCTGGCCGCCGTGGGAGTGGCCGGAGAGCATGAGGTCTACCAGGGGAAAGCGTGGGTGATTCCGGAAGATGTCGATGTAGTCCGGTTCGTGGACCAGGTAGATGACCGGCGCGCGCGGTTCGGCGGGGATGGCGAGGAATGGGTCGGGCGTGCGGGTGCCGGCGTCGTCTGAGCCGCTGAGGAGGATGCGTTCCCCGTGGCGGTCGAGCGGAAGGTAGCTGTCCACCAGTACGGGCGTCCCATGGGTTTCCAGTTCGCGGACGACCCAGTCCGCACCCACACCGACATCGTGGTTGCCGAGAATGGCGACGCGGGGAGCTCGGATCTCCGAGAGGACCTCTGCGGCTACGCCGGCGGCGCGCAAACCGACGCGACGCGGAGCGGGGCCGCGGCTGACAAAGTCGCCGGTGAGCAGAACCATGTCCGGGTTCAGGAGATTGATCTGATCGACGACGTGCTTGAGGAACCAGGGCTCGGTGAACTCCTCGGTGTGGAGGTCCGAGATTTGCACAAAGCGCATGCCAACGAAGGCGTCGGGCAGATTGAGGAGGGGAAAGGTGCGATGGGTGATTTCGAGTTCGTGCCGGGCGTGGGCTCCGGCGTAGGTGGCCAGCCCCAAAGCGGCAGCACCAGCCCCCAGAAGGAACGTGCGGCGGGAGAGATCGGCGATCCTTTCCGGTTTCGCGTCCTGTTCCGCGGCGATTGGGTGAAGCTCTGGGACGTTTTTTTGCACAACCACTCCATCATACTGTTTTGGAGTGGGATCGGTCTTCCTTCATTTGTCTGGATGTCACGACGGGTGGAACGGGTGGAGTTTGGCCTGAGGAGGAGACCGCCCAACGGGTAGAATCGACAGATGTTCTCCAAACAACGACGCCGCCTGGCGATGGTTGCGGCCACGGCAGCCGGCGCCGATGCCCTGCTGGTGACACACCCGCCCGACGTGCGCTGGCTGAGTGGGTTTACCGGATCAAACGGGGTGGTCGCAATCGCGGGCGGGCGGGCGGTGCTTTGCACGGATGGCCGCTATACGGCGCAGGCCGCGGCTGAGGCGCCGGATCTGCGGGTGCTGGTGGGCAAAAAAGCGGCGGTGCAGCTGGGCATTGAATGGCTGCTGGCGCGCGGTGCGAGCCGATGCGCGTTTGAGGCCCGGCACACCACGGTGGCGGCGCTCGAAACCATGCGCAAGGCGCTGCCGAAAGAGCTGGGCACGGGCCGGCGGACGTTTTTTCTCGCGACCGAGGGTTTGGTGGCGCGATTGCGGGAGATCAAGAGCGCGGAGGAGATCCGCACCCTGCGCCGGGCCGCGGACCTGGGCTGCGCGCTGTTTGCGGAGATGCCCGGGCAGATGGTGCCCGGGGTGACCGAAGCGGAGGTCGCGCTGAGGCTGGAATTTGAGGCGCGCGGGCGCGGCGCCGAGGCCATGAGCTTCGACACGATTGTCGCCAGCGGGCCGCGCAGTGCGTTGCCGCATGGCCGGGCAAGCGCGGCCCGGCTGCCCAAGCGGGGCTTTGTGACGCTGGATTTTGGGGTGGTGGTGGACGGTTACTGCAGTGACATGACCCGAACGGTGCACCTGGGACGCGCCAGCCGGGAGGCGCGCGCCGTGTATGATGCTGTGCTGGAAGCGCAGGAGGCCGCGGTGGCCGCTGTGGCTCCCGGGGTGAGCTGCGCGGCGGTGGACGCGGCGGCGCGGTCCGTTCTGAAGCGGGCTGGGTTGGGCAAATACTTTTCGCACTCCACGGGACATGGCGTGGGGCTGGAGATTCATGAAGGGCCGCGGCTGGCGGCCAAGGTGGAGCAGGTATTGGAGCCGGGCATGGTGGTGACGATTGAGCCCGGGGTTTACCTGCCCGGTGCGCTGGGTGTGCGCATCGAAGACATGATGCTGGTAACTGAACATGGGGCCGAGGTGCTGACGGCGGCCAGCCCCAAGGCATGGATGCAGTTGTAGCTGGAGCGGAAGACGTAATGGCTGAAGGGGATCTGAACGATCTGAGTAGCTTGAAGGAACTGCGCGAGTTGGTGGAGTTCCTGAAAGCCAGCGGCGTGACGCAGTTTGACATGGAGCGGCCGGAGATGAAGGTCCGGCTGAAGTTTGAAGGCAGTGCGCCGGGAGGCGCGGCGGCCGGGGGCAGCGCGCTGGAGGCAGCCGCGCTGGCCAGGCTGTTCAGCGGCGGCGCCCCGGCACCCGGTGCGGGGGTGCCGATTGCAGCCACGGAGTCAGTAACTTCCGTCCTGGCCGCGCCGATGGCCGAAACCGCCGCGGATCCCGAGGCCGAGGAGAGTCTGCACATCGTGCAATCGCCCCTGGTCGGCACGTTTTACGATGCGCCCTCGCCGGGTGCGCCGATGTTCGCCAAAGTGGGCGACCGGGTGGAGAACGGCAAAGTCCTGTGCATCGTGGAAGCGATGAAGATCATGAACGAGATCGAGAGCGATGCGAGCGGCGAGATTGTGGCGGTGTACGCCAGGCCGGGGCAGCCCGTGGAGTATGGGCAGAAGCTGTTTGGCGTACGGCGGTAGGGGCGGAGTGCGCGGCTCAACCGCGGATTCCCTGCGGGGATGACAAACCAAGAGAGTGCGTCCTCCGTATTGAGTCGACGCCGAAAGTGCGGGGTAGATGTTTCGTAAGGTTTTGATCGCCAACCGGGGTGAGATCGCGCTGCGGGTGATCTCGGCGTGCCGGGAGATGGGCATTCGCACGGTTGCGGTGTATTCGGAGGCCGACCGCAACAGCCTCCATGTGCGTTTTGCCGATGAGGCGGTGTGCATCGGGCCACCGCGTTCGGCTGATAGCTACCTGAATGTGCCGTCGGTGATTTCAGCGGCGGAAATTACGGGGTCGGAGGCGATTCATCCGGGATATGGGTTGCTGAGCGAGAATGCGAACTTCGCTGAGGTGTGCCGGGCCTCCAACATCAAGTTTATCGGGCCGCCGCCTGAGGTAACGCGCACCATGGGCGAAAAGTCCACGGCGCGGCAGACGATGAAGAAGGCCAAAGTGCCGATCCTGCCGGGTTCGGATGGCGTGATGGCGAGCGAAGGGGAGGCGTTGGAGTGGGCCCACAGCGTGGGCTTCCCGGTAATTCTGAAGGCCGTGGCCGGCGGCGGCGGGCGCGGGATGCGCATCTGCCGTACGAAGGAGGAGCTCCCGGCGCTGTTTCAGGCGGCCTCGATGGAGGCGCTGAATGCCTTTGGCAATGGCGACCTCTACATGGAAAAGTTCATTGAGCGGCCGCGGCACATTGAGTTTCAGGTGCTAGCTGATGAGCATGGCCATGTGATGTCGCTCGGGGAACGTGAGTGCTCCATTCAGCGGCGGCACCAAAAGCTGATTGAAGAGGCGCCGAGCCTGCAGGTGAGCCCCAAGCTGCGCGAGCAACTGGGGAAGACCATTGAACGGTCGCTCAAGGAGATCGGCTATTGGAATGCGGGCACGATCGAGTTTCTGATGGATGAGGATGGGTCGATCTACTTCATCGAGATGAATACGCGCATCCAGGTGGAGCATCCGGTGACGGAGATGGTCACCGGCGTGGACCTGGTGAAGGCGCAGCTGCGGATCGCGGCGGGCGAGAAACTGTCGCATATTGTGCCGGAGCGGCCCCCGATCAACGGCCATGCGATCGAGTGTCGCATCAACGCCGAACATCCGGAGAAGTTCATTCCCAGCCCTGGCCGGATCAGCGTGTACAACGTGCCGGGCGGGAATGGGGTGCGCGTGGATACGGCGCAGTACGCGGAGGGTGTGGTGCCGCAGTACTACGATTCGCTGATCGCCAAGCTGATCTGCCACGGCAAAAATCGCGAAGAGGCCATGGACAAAATGCAGCGGGCACTGAGCCAGTTTGTGGTGGAAGGCATCCACACCACGATTCCGCTGCACCAGCGCATCTTCGCCGACCCGGAGTTCCGCTCCGGGCAGTTCGATACGAAGTTCATGGAGCGGTTTCTTGCACGGGAGAAGGAAGAACGCGACCGGCGCCCTTAGGTGCGTTCTCGCGCTCCCGCGAGTTGGGAACGAGGAGACGCATGAGGGCATGACATGTCTGGGGACGAAGAGCTATCTATCGGTACACCCTTGAGGGGACAGCTTTAGCGTATAAGCTTCCGCGGGAGTTTCGACCGGATGGAGGCGCTGTGCGGACCTGCGATCTTACGCAGGCGGCCATGTACGAGACAATAGAGGTATGGATGGGTTTGCGTTTCGGCCGATAGATGCGCAGGGTGCGGCGGTGAGCAGGACCACACTGCGGACTGGCGGAGCGGGAGGGATGCTGGCGGCGTGGTCGTCGCGATCGAGACGTCTAGGGGTGTTGGGGATTTGTCTGACGGTGTGGCTGCTCTTCTGGCCGCCCGTAGCTGAGGCTCACATCGGCTCCAAGGATGTTTTTGAGCAGGTTTCAGCCGGCCCTTACAAGCTGTTTATCACGATTCGCACGCCCACGGTGGTGCCGGGTGTGGCGGCGCTTGAGGTGCGTACGCTGGGTCCGCCGGTGAACTCAATCCGTGCCGTACCCGTGCCGCTGGTGGGGGAAGCGGCAAAGCACGCGCCGACGCCCAGCAATTTGAAGAGGTCACCCGCAGAACCTGGGTTCTTCTCGGGTTCCGTGTGGCTGATGGCGACCGGCTCCTGGCAGATTCGGTTTCAGGTAGGGGGTGCGGGCGGCACGGCGCAGGCGAGTGTGCCGGTGCCGGCGGTGGCGTTATCGGTTCTGCATGTGGGACGTTCTCTGGGGCTGGTTCTGGGCGGGCTGGGTCTTGTGCTGGCGTTGGGGATGACCGGCATTCTCTATGGAGCGGTCCGTGAGACGCGGCTGCCGCGTGGGGAGGCGGCGCCGGCGAGCAGGACACATCGGGCTCTGGTTGCGGGGGGAGTCGCGCTGGCGACGATTGCCATGATGGTGTGGTTCGGTAATCGGTGGTGGGATGTGGAAGCGGCTGATTACGGGGATGCCGTGTTTCGGCCGTTGATTATGCATCCGGTGCTGCAGGGTGCGACCCTGGATCTGCATATCGACCCGGGATTACCGGATGCCCGGGGGAACCGGCGCTCGAATGCGGATCTGCTGCTTGACCATGGCAAGGTCATGCACCTGTACGCGCTGCGGTGGCCGGAGATGGATGCGGCGTATCACCTCCATCCGTCGGAGATGGCGGCCGGAGAGATGCAGTCGGTGCTGCCGTCGATGGTGCCGGGCACCTACCATCTATTCGGCGACATCGTTCACCGGAACGGCCTACCGGAGACCCTGACGGGGACGCTGGCTGTGCCGCCGGGTGCTTCCCACGGGACGTTGGCTGTGGATGACGCGACGGCCACGCCGCCGCCGCTGAGCCGAGGCGATCTGGGTAGCCAATATAAGCTGCCGGATGGGTACACGATGGTGTGGGATCGTCCGGTAACGCTGACGGCGAGCACCGCGGAACTGTTTCGTTTCAAGTTGTATGACAAGGGAGGCGAGTTGGCGACCGATGTCGTCCCGTATCTGGGTATGGCCGGCCATGCGGCTTTTGTGAAGACGGACGGGTCTGTTTTCGCGCACACCCACCCGGATGGCTCCGCCGCGATGCCGGCGATGATGATGGCCAACAGCGGCCAAGGCGCGATGGGCGGTACCGCGGCGATGCCCATGGATGGCATGGGCGGTGACAGTGCCGGGCCGGAGGCGGCGGGGAAAGCTGACACAACGCTGGATCCCATTGTGGAGTTCCCGTATGGATTTCCGACAGCCGGCCGCTATCGGATCTTTGTGCAGATGAAGCATGGAAGCACAGTGGAAACGGGCGTTTTCGATGCCGAGGTGAAGCCGGCAGCCTGAAGTCGTTTCGCCTTCAGGGATGGCGGGCTCTGCCGTTTAAAAAGCAGATCCCTCCGCTGCGCTGCGGGATGACAAGACTAAGGTGACAGATCACGTGAAGGAAAACAGGTCTAGTTGATCCGGACGACGTAGGAGTTGATGTTGCGATCGGGTGCGCCAATCCAGTCGGCGACTGCGGTGGCTTCAGAGCGGCCGCGGGTGACGGGATCGATGCGGACCCAGAAGCCGGTTTGGCCTGTGAATTCAGAGACGCGGGCGCCGTGGTATCTGTCCAGAAGAGTGGCTTTCAGATCCAGTGCATCGTTCACGGCGGTAAAGGGACCGGTTTGCACGCACCAACGGCCGAGAGGATCGGCCTGCGGGTGGGGATAGGCTTCGATGCGGACCTCCGCGATGCCTGCCCGGTAGAGCCCAATCTGCTTGGCGGCGATCTCGGAAAGATCGAGGATGCGGCCGGGGTAGAACGGGCCGCGATCGGTGATGCGGACAAAGGTCGCTTGGCCGGTCTGCATGTTGGTGACGCGGACGGTGGAACCGATAGGAAGGGTTTTGTGCGCGGCGGTGGGAGCGGAGGCGTCATAGCGCTGGCCGTCCGCACCGGTGTGACCGTGGGCGTAGTACCAGGTGGCGAGACCGGTTTCGGAGAATGTCGGTTTGGCGCGGGTGTCGTCGAAGAAGCCGTTGCCTGCGGCAAGTTCAGGGGTGGCGCGGGAGGAGCCGCGGTTTGCAATGGGCGGCGGAGGTGTGGAGCGGGCCAGACGCGTCCCATGATGGCAACCTTCCAGGGGCAGGAAGGAGAGGATTGCGGCGAGGGGGATGAGAGCGGCTGCTGCTTGGCGTTGAAACGGGGCGCGTTGAAGCGGGGCGCGGCGAAGGCCGGGGGAACTCAAAGGCCACGGTCCTCGTGTTTGCGGCGCTCGTCGTCGAGGTGGTCGGCCATCTGGCGTAACTTGCCGGCCGCCGTGCGCAGAGCGACGGAGCCGTTGCGGCGCACCTCCGGCACAACTTCTTCGTCGAGGTATTTGACGGCGCGGCGGATCTCTTCCTCGACGCGATCACCAGCGTCGCGTAGGTGGTCTTCCAGGCCTTTTTTCAGTTCATTCATCGCGTTCCTCGCACATCCTGAGCATCAGGCCGTCAAGGGGAGGAGTCAATGCGCCAAATTGGGACGTGTCGGCTCGGTAACCTCTCTGCTCTGGCCGTTAAGATGGGTGAAGTGCAACCGGCTTCTTCACTTTTGCGTCCTTTCAAAAAGATTCCATGGCAAGCAGTGCCGCTCCCGGCGACTATCTTGGCCGGAAGGTTGAAGTTTCCTATGATGAGTATCTTTCCTTCTTTCCTGGGCGGTCGAAAACCCCGCGGTCTTTCTGCCGGCTTCCTGGCCATCGGCGGCGTTTGCGTGGCTTTCTCCGGCGCAAGGGCGCAATCGTCCGGAGCGACAGCCGGAGTACTCGCCAGTCAGGTGAATGCGGCGTCGGCGGCGACGCCGCTGTTCTCCCCTGAAGAAGCCGCGATGGGCACAGGCGCTTCCACGGACGTGGCTGCCCCAGGCTCTTCTTCGTCGCTTGACGCTTCGCTGCCGGAGGCACCTTTGCCGCAGCTGCACAAGCTGGATACGCCGCCCAGTGCGGAGTCGGCGCAGCGCGTGGCTCCGCTTTACACCTCCACCATTCCGGCAGGCTACCGAGCGCAGCCGCTGACGGCACATGACAAGATGGTGATCGGCTTCCGCGATCTTTACTCCTGGGACAGTCTTGGGGCCATCGCGTTTTCGGCAGGGTATGCGCACATCGCGAACAGTCAGCCCAACTATGGTGTAGACACGGCGGCTTTTGGGCAACGGCTCGGGGCCGCAGCCGCGCGCGAAACGTCGCAGGGTGTTTTTACGGAGATCGTGCTTGCGCCGCTGTTGCATGAGGATCCCCGGTACTACGTCAGGGGTCCCGAAGGGGCCAACTTCTTCACTCGCACCTTTTATTCCGTGACGAGGCCGCTGGTGACGAGGACTGACGGCGGGAAAAGGACTGTAAACGGGGCTTTGCTGCTCGGGTATCTCGGTGCAGCCGCCCTGACGCCCGCCTATTATCCGTCAAGCAATCGCAATTTCCATGATGTGGCTTCGACCTATGGTGAGTCGATCGGTGGAGCGGCGGTTGGCGGTTTCGTGAATGAGTTCGCCGATGATGTTCTCACCTTTCTCCATTTGAAGCGCCTGCCGTAGGAGCGTTGTGCGTCGGTCGGGCAGATGACAGCGGATCCGGCCGGCTTAGGGTGTGCTGCCGGCCTGCCTCACCGCGGCATCCTTCGTCACATCACCGGCAGAGGGTAGCTGGGTGGAGTACCAACCGCCACCCAGCGCCTGAATGAGTTGAACGGCGGCGGTCATTTCGGAGACGCGCAGGGTGACCTGCGTCTGCTGATTGGTCAGCAGGGTGTTCTGGGCGGTGATTACGTTGAGATAGGGATCGAGGCCGGTCTTGTATCGATCCTGTGCGATATCGAGATAGCGCTGCGCGGCGCTGACGGCCGCGGTTTCGCGAATGTCTTCGTCGGAGGAGACACGCAGAGTGGCGATATAGTCTTCGACCTGCTGGAAGGCGGTGAGGACGGTCTGGCGATAGATGGCGACATCGGCGTTGTACTGGGCGGTGTACTGGGCAACAGTGGCGCGGCGCAGACCGGCATCGAAGATGGTCTCGGAGGCGGCGGCGCCAGCTGACCAGAAAAGGGCGGGCACGCTGAAGAGGCTCGTGATCTGCGAGGACTCAAGCCCCCCGCTCCCGGTGAGATTGAGGCTGGGGTAATAGGCAGCCTGCTGGATGCCGATAAGGGCGTTGGCTTCGGCGAGGGTGCGCTCGGCGGAGGCGATATCGGGGCGGCGTTGCAGCAAGGCCGAAGGTACGCCGACGGGGATGGCGGGTACCGGCGTTGTGAGCGGACGGACAGGTAGCGCGAAGCTGGGGGCGGGCTGGCCGATGAGGGTAGCAATCGCGTGCTCATAGATCGCGCGATTGGAGGCGATGCCGGCACCGCCCTCTTCGGCGTTGCGCAGGGTGACTTCGGCTTCGGCGGTGGATTCGGGGCTGTCGATTCCGGTTTGCACGAGAACCTGGGTCAACTCGAGCGCCTGGCGGTCGGCCTCGATGGTTCTGTTGAAGACGTCCTGAAGGGCGTCCTGCCCGCGCAGTTCGAAGTAATAGACGGCCAGATCGGCCTGTTCGGTGAGGCGCTCGCTTTCGAGATCGGCGGCCGAGACCTGGGCGGCGTACTGGTATTCACGGATCGTGTTGCGGATGCGGCCCCAGAGATCGGGCTCCCAGGAAACATCAAAGGGCAGGTCGAGTTCGGTAAAGGTGCCGCCGGTAGAGGCGGTGGTTCCAGTGGAGCTGCCGGTGGTGCCGGTGCCACCCGTGCCTGTTCCGCCGGTGCCGGTTCCTGTGCCGGTGGTGCCGGTCCCTGAACCGGTGCTGGCGCCGTTGGTGTTGAAGCCGCGGAGGGCGCTGGAGGATTTGGTGCGAGCGTAGGTGGGCGAGGTCGTGAGAGTGGGATAGAGCTGCGAGCGGGCCTCGCGAACCAGCGTCCGGGCTGCGATGAAGTTCTGGAAATATTGAGCGATGTTCTGATTGTTGATGTCGAGCTGCTCTTCAAGGGCATTCAGCTCGGGTTCATGGAAGATCTCCCACCATTTGCCCTTCATATTGACATCCTGCGGGTTGGCCGGCCGCCATGTACCGTCGGAAACGCCGGCGTATGCGCTTGGCGCGCCTTCCTTGAAGCTGGGCGGGGCCGTGGCAGCGGAGGATGGCAGGGGCGAGACGTATTTGGGTCCGACACGGCAACCATCAGCGAGCAGGGCGCAAAGGGAAAGGGCGGCAACCGCCAGCTGTCGGCCACCTGGCTTGCCTGCGGAACCATGCTGTGGGCGGTGTTTGCCGTCCGTGGGAGTGATCTGTTTCATGCGTTTGCCTCGCTGAGCTGGGGCGCTTGCTCCGTGTGCTTTTCGCCGAGGAACTTGAGGCGCATGTTGTCCATAAGGAGATAGATGACAGGGGTGGTGTAAAGCGTCAGAGCCTGGCTGACGAGCAGACCGCCGATGATGGAGATGCCCAGCGGCCGGCGCAGTTCCGAGCCCATGCCGGTGCCGACGGCCAGGGGAACGGCACCGAAAAGTGCGGCGACGGTGGTCATCAGGATGGGGCGGAAGCGCAGGACGGAGGCTTCAAAGATGGAATCACGGGTGTTTTTGCCTTCCACGCGTTCGGCATTCAGCGCGAAGTCAATCACCATGATGCCGTTTTTCTTGACGATGCCGATGAGCAACACGATGCCGATGATGGACATGACGTTGAGATCGGTATGGGTGATCAGCAAAGCGAGCACGGCGCCGAGCGAGGCGGGAGGTAGGGTGGAGAGGATCGTCAGGGGGTGAATCAGGCTTTCATAGAGCATGCCCAGGACGATATAGACGGCGACAATGGCGGCCAGCACAAGGAAGGGCTCGGTGCTGAGGGAGGCCTTGAAGGCCTGCAGCGTGCCGGAAAATTGGCCATGCACGGATTGCGGAAAGTTGAGACGCCGCTGAATGGCGAGGATCTCCTGTGTGGCCTGGCCGAGTGCGACACCCGGCGCCAGGTTGAAGGAGACCGTGACGGAGGGGAACAGCCCGGTGTGGTTAACCGCCAGCGGCGAGGTGGACGGGGCATACTGGACGGCCGTGTCCAGCGGGATGGCCTGCCCACCCTGGGTGGGCAGCACATAGGTATGCTTCAGGCCCTCGGGCGACTGCCAGTATTTGGGGGCGACCTCCAGCACAACGTAGTACTGGTTGAGCTCGCTATAGATGGTAGAGACCTCGGACTGACCGAAGGCGTCGTAGAGGGACTGATCGAGTATTTGCGGCGTCAGGCCCAGGCGGGCGGCGGTGGGCCGATCGTAGGTGAGCAAGGCCTGCAGGCCGTGGTTCTGCTGGTCGGTGTTGACGTCGGTGAACCCCGGCGTCTTTTTCATGGCATCCAGCAGTTGCGGGCCGTAGCTGGCTAGGTCTTCCGAGGATTCCGCTTCCAGGGTGTACTGGTAGAGGGCATTGGACTGGCGTCCGCCAATGCGAATGTCCTGCGTGGCCTGAAGAAACGTTGCCGCCCCGGGAACCCTGGCGAGCTTTCCCCTGAGCCGGTCGACGATCTCAGCCGCGCTGGCATCGCGTTCGTTGATGGGTTTGAGGGCCACAAAGGCGAAGCCGCCATTGGTGGCGCCCTGGCCGCCGGTAAAGCCCATCACATTCTGCACACCGGGGTCCGACTTGATGATGCTGACCGCCTGTTGCAGAGCCCGGCGCATGGCGTAGAAGGAGGTGTCCTGGGGCCCCTGCATGCCGCCCTGCAAGGCACCGACATCCTGCTGCGGGAAGAAGCCTTTGGGAACCTTGGCCAGCAAAAAGACATTCAGGCCCAGGGTAATGAAGAAGATGATCAGCACGAGCGAAGGGTGATCGAGGGTCCAGACCAGACTGCGGCGATAGCCGTTGAGGATGGCATCGAACAGGCGTTCGCTCCAGCGATAGACGGCTCCGTGCTCGATTTCGTGCTCAGGCTTTAATACGCGGGAGCACATCATCGGGGTGGTGGTGAGGGAGATCACCATGGACATAAGAATGGCCGTGGAAAGGGTAATGGCGAACTCGCGGAACAGCCGGCCGATGATGCCACCCATGAGCAGCAGTGGAATAAAGACCGCGATGAGCGAGATGCTGATGGAAAAAACGGTGAAACCGATCTCCTGCGCGCCTTTGAGGGCGGCCGGGATGGGGGCGAGTCCCTCTTCAAGGTGGCGCGAGATATTTTCCATGACGACGATGGCGTCGTCGACGACAAAGCCGCTGGCGATGGCCAGCGCCATGAGGGAGAGGTTGTCGAGCGAGAAGCCGGCGAGGTACATCACCGAGCAGGTACCGATGAGGGAGACCGGCACGGCGACAGCGGGGATGAGGGTGGCGCGCCAGTTGCGCAGGAACAGGAAGACCACCAGCACCACAAGTGCGACGGAGATGAGCAGGGTCACCTCGATGTCTTTCACGGAGGCGCGGATGGTGAGGGTACGGTCGATGACGGTGACGATGTGCTCGCCGGCGGGAACGGTGGCCTGCAGAGACGGCAGCGCCGCCTTTACGGCGTCCACGGTATCGATGATGTTGGCGCCGGGCTGGCGGAAGATGAGCAAAAGCACGGAGGGCTTGCCGTTCAGAAAGCCGGCCTGGCGGATGCTTTGCTGCGAGTCCGTGACCTGGGCCACGTCTTCGAGGCGAACGGCGGCGCCGTTGTGGTAACCCACCACCAGGGGCTTGTAGTTGACGGCCTTGGAGATCTGGTCATTGGCCAGGATGTCAAAGGTGAGACTGCCGTTGGAGAGCTGGCCCTTGGCGGAGTTCGAGTTCTGCCCGGAGATCACCGAGGCTACCTGCGGCATGCTGATGCCGAGGCCGGCGAGCTGGTCGGGGTTGACGTCCACGCGCACCGCCGGCAGGGAAGCGCCGACCACCTGCACCTGGCCCACACCGTTGACCTGCGAGATGCGCTGCATGATCACGGTGGAGGCTTCGTCGTAGAGGTGTGGGATGTCGTAGACATCGGACTGGAGGCCGAGCACCATGATGGGGGAGTCGGCGGGGTTCACCTTGCGGTAGCTGGGGTTGGCGGGCAGGTTGGTGGGCAGGTAGCTGCGTGCGGCGTTGATGCCGGCTTCCACATCCCGCGCCGCGCCGTTGATATCGCGGTTCAGGTCGAACTGCAGAACGACGCTGGTGGTGGAAAGTGTGCTGGAGGAGGTCATCTCCGTAACGCCGGCAATGTGCCCGAACTGGCGTTCAAGCGGCGTGGCGATAGAGGAGGCCATGATGTCCGGGCTGGCGCCGGGGAGGGAGGCGGCCACGGCGATGGTGGGGAAATCCACCTGCGGCAGGGGGGAGACGGGCAGCACGGTAAAGGCGATGGCCCCGGCGATCGCCAGGGCGATGGTCAGCAGTGTGGTGGCGACGGGCCGCTCAATGAAGATGCGCGAAGGGTTCATGCGTGCTCCGCCTGACGCTGGCCTTCGGCGTGCTGATTGGCGTGCTCGGCCGTACTCTTGTTGGGTTTCCTGCCGGTGAGGCGAGCGCCCAGGTTGTCGAAAAAGATGTAGATGACGGGGGTGGTGTAGAGCGTAAGGATCTGGGAGAAGAGTAGGCCGCCGACGATGGTGACCCCCAGGGGGCGGCGAAGCTCGGCGCCGATGCCGGTGCCGAAGGCCAGCGGGAGGCCGGAGAACAGGGCGGCCAGCGTGGTCATCATGATGGGGCGGAAGCGCAGCAGGGAGGCCTGGTAGATGGCCTCGGTCGCATCCAGATCGCCGTGACGCTCGGCTTCGAGAGCAAAATCGACGATCATGATGCCGTTTTTCTTCACGATGCCGATGAGCAGGATGATGCCGATGATGGCGACGATGTCGAGATCGAGGTGGAAGAGCTCAAGTGCGAGCAGGGCGCCGACGCCGGCCGAGGGCAGCGTGGACAGAATGGTCACCGGGTGGATGTAGCTCTCATACAGCACGCCCAGCACGATGTACACGGTGACGAGCGCGGCAAGCACAAGCAGGCCCTCATTGGACTGCGAGTTCTGGAAGGCGGCCGCCGTGCCCTGGTAGTTGGCCACGACGCTGGCGGGAAAGTCGGCTTTTGCGACGCTTTTGTCAATGGCATCGAGGGCCTGGCCCAGGGAATAGCCGCGCGCGAGGTTGAAAGAGACGGTCACGGCGGGGAACTGGCCCTGGTGATTGACCGAGAGCGGCTCGCTGATCGTCTGCATATGGGTGAAGGTGCCAAGTGGGACGGCGCTGTTGTAGCCGGTGGTGGACGCCGTTCCGGTGCCGGAACTGCCCCCCGAGCCGGCGCTGCCGGCTGGCGCCGTGGTGCTGCTTGTACGGGTTGTGCCGTTGGAGGCGGTGTTGACGCTGCTGGAGGTCCCGGTACTCGCGCTGGTGCTCCCCAACACGCTTGTGTTGGTGTTGCTCGAGGTGGAAAGAGCGGCGGTGCTGCTGGCGGACATGGTGCTGCTATTGGACGAAGTGCTGGCGTTGGAAGAGGAGCCTGTAGAGGTCAGGGCCGAGGTGGAAGAGCTGGAGGTACCCACGCCGGTGGAGGCGGTTTGATTCAGAAGGCTGGTGCTGCCGGCGGCTGCGCCCGATCCTGCGCCGGAGGAGGAGCCCTGGGTGTTGGAACCGCCGGCGGCCGCGGGCGCTGTGCCGTTGTTGGTCGTGGACTGCACGTACAGCTCATTTAGTTTGCCGGGATTGAGCTGAAACTGCGGTTCGGCCTCCAAGATCACGTGGTACTGGTTGACCTGGGTGTAGAGGGTGTTGATTTGGCGCTGGCCAAAGGCGTCGTACAGGGTGTTGTCGATGGTTTGCGGCGTGACGCCGAAGCGCGAGGCGGTTTCGCGGTCAATCACCATCTGCGTGGCGATGCCGCCATTCTGCTGGTCCGTAACGACGTCGGCCAGCTGGGGAAGCTGTTGCAGGCGATGGACAAAGTCCCGGGTGACGCTGATGAGCTCGGATTTGTTGGGATCTTCCAGCGTGTACTGGTATTGTGTGCGGCTGACGCGGTCGTCTACGGTGAGATCCTGCACCGGCTGCATGTAGAGCTTGATGCCTGGAACCTTGGCCAGCTTGGGTCCGAGGCGGTCGATGACCTGTGTGGCGGTGAGGCCGCGAGCCTCGATGGGCTTGAGGTCGATCTGGATCCGGCCGCTGTTGAGGGTGGTATTTGTGCCGTCCGGGCCGATGAAGGAGGAGATGTTCTCCACTGCCGGGTCGTCAAGGATCGCCTTGCCGATCTGCTGCTGCTTCTCAGACATGGAGGCAAAGGAGGTATCAGCCGAGGCCTGGGTGATGCCCTGAATGATGCCGGTGTCCTGGGTGGGGAAGAAGCCCTTTGGGATGGTGATGTAGAGAAAGGCCGTGAGCAGGATCGTGGCAAGCGCGATGAGCAGCGCCAGGGTCTGGAAGCGCAGAACAAAACGCAGGCTGCGGCCATAGGCGGCGATCACCCGCTCGAAAAAACGTTCGGAGACGTTGTAGAACCAGCCTTGGTCTTCCGGCGCCTTGTAGCGGAGCAGGCGAGCGGACATCATCGGCGTCAGGGTGAGGGAGACAAAGGCCGAAAGAATGATGGTGACGGCCAGTGTGATGGCGAACTGCCGAAAGAGCCGGCCGGCGACGTCGCCCATAAACAGCAGGGGAATGAGTACGGCGATGAGCGAGACCGTCAGCGAGAGGATGGTGAAGCCGATCTGCTCTGCGCCGATGAGCGCGGCCTCCATGGGGGCATACCCCTCTTCGATGTAGCGGGAGATGTTTTCAATCATCACGATGGCGTCATCGACGACGAAGCCGGTCGAGATGGTGAGCGCCATCATGGTGAGATTGTTGAGCGAGAAGCCGGCAAGGTACATCATGCCGAGGGTGCCGATGAGCGACAGGGGAACGGCCACAGACGGGATGATGGTGGCCGAAAGGCTGCGCAGGAAGAGAAAGATGACCAGAACAACGAGGCCGATGGCGAGAACCAGTTCGAACTCGACATCCTTGACGGAGGCGCGGATGGCATCGGTGCGGTCTGAAACGATGCTCACGTGCACGGAGCGGGGAAGGCCGGTTTCAAGCTGCGGCAGCAGGCGCTCGATGTTGTCGACGACCTGGATGGTGTTGGCGCCGGGCTGGCGCTGGATGTTGAGGATGATGGAAGGCGTGGCATTGACCCAGGCGGCCAGGTCGGCGTTTTCGACGCCATCGACTACATGGGCAACATCGGTGAGCATGACCGGCGCGCCGTTGCGGTAGGCGACCACGACCTTTTTGTAGTCGCCGCTGGTCAGCAGCTGGTCGTTGGCATTGATGGTGTAGTCCTGCGAGGGACCATCAAAGTTGCCCTTGGCCGAGTTCAGGCTGGTGCTGGTGAGGGCGTTGCGCAGGTCCTCGAGATTGATGCCGTAGGAGCCCAGCATCGTGGGATTGGCCTGAATGCGGATCGCCGGCTTCTGGCCCCCGGAGATGGAGACGAGGCCGACCCCGGAGATCTGCGAGATTTTGGGGGCCAGACGGGTATCGGCGAGATCCTCTACCTTGGAGAGCTCCAGTTCATTGGAGGTGAGCGCGAGGGTAAGAACAGGGGCGTCGGCGGGGTTGGACTTGGAGTACACCGGCGGCACGGGCAGGTCGGCCGGCAGGTAGCTCTGTCCGGCGTTGATGGCAGCCTGCACCTCCTGCTCGGCCACATCGATGTTGAGGCTGAGCTGGAACTGCATAACGATGACGGAGACCCCGCCGGCGGAGGTCGAGGTCATCTGGCTGAGACCCGCGACTTCGCCGAACTGGCGTTCCAGCGGCGCGGTGACGGCGGAGGCGACAACGTCCGGGCTGGCGCCGGGGTAGAACGTGAGCACCTGGATGGTGGGGTAGTCGACCTCCGGCAGGGCGGAGACGGGCAGCTGAAAGTAGGCGATGCCACCGGCAAGGAAGATCGCCACCATCAGGAGCGCCGTCGCGACCGGACGGAGAATAAATGGGCGGGAAGGGTTCATGGGGCGCTGTTTCCGCCGCTGGTACCGGGCGTCTTTGCGGCATCAGGCGGTCCGGGGCGCTTGCCGCCGCCCCGGATTTCAACAGCGGCCCCGTTTTCGAGACGGTCAAAGCCGCTGGTGGCCAGGGTTGTGCCGGGACCAACACCCTGTACGGCGGTGACCTGCTCATCGCTGGTCAGGGTCCGGATGGGCTGCACCGCAACCGTGTTGTTCGGCTTTACAACATAGACGAAGGCGGCGGTGCCGTTGTGCTGCACGGCGGCGGAAGGGACAAGAGTAGCGTCCTTGAGCGTGGTGACCCGCAGCCGCGCATTGACGAACTGGTTGGGAAACAGAATGCTGTGCGGATTGGGGAAATTGGCGCGGAACTTGACGGTTCCAGTGGCGGTGTCGATCTGGTTATCCACGGAGTTCAGCCGGCCGGTGTCGAGCTTTTTATCGTCCGAGCGGTCATAGGCTTCCACCTGCAGCGGCTTGGCGCCGCGCAGCTGCGCCTGCACCTGCGGAAGGTCATCTTCCGCGACGTTGAAGACGACCGTGATGGGCTGCAGCTGAGTGATGACGACCAGCGTGGAGCCGGCGCCAGAGAACACGGTGTTGCCAGAATCAACCAGGCGAAGGCCGACACGTCCGGAGAGGGGCGCGACTATGTGGCAGTAGCTCAGCTGCACACGGTCATAGTCGACGTTGCCCTGGTCAGAAAGGACGGTGCCCTGATCCTGCTCAACGGTCTGCTGCTGGTCTTCAAGCTGCTGCCGGGCGATGGCATTGCGGGCGAAGGCGGCCTGGTACCGGGCAAGATCGATCTGTGCCTCGGCGAGAACGCCCTGATCGCGCTTCAGGGTGCCTTCCGCCTGGGTCAGCGTGGCCTGGTAGGGCCGGGGATCGATCTCCACCAGCGGCTGACCCTTGTGGACGAGCTGACCTTCGCGGTAATAGACGGCCATCACCCGGCCGGTGACCTGGCTGTAGACGGTCACGGTGTTGACCGGGGTTACGGTGCCGAGGGCGTCGTCCACGATATCGATATTGCCGGATTTGGATTGGCCCACGGTGATGGCGGCGGGCCCGACCGCGCCGCCATGGCCGCCTGCACCGCCGCCCCCGGTCTGGGCCTGCCCGCCATTGCCTCCGGTGGCGCCTCCGGTTTTGGGAGCCTTGGTGTTGTCGCTATTGGCGGTGAAACGGTGCACAAGAAAGATGGTGAGGGCGAAAAGAAGAACTCCCGTAAGCCAGTACCATTTGCGGCGGCGCCCCGCCCGTTGGGCGCCCTGATCGATGCGGTGGTGCGCTACGTCGTAGTGCTTGGGATCGACGGAATTTGTTGCCTCAAACTGATTTCCCAGGTCGCCGCCAAAGGACGGCGAATTGTGCGCCACAAAGGACGTACCAAGCTCACTGCCGTCCCCGGCCCGAGCCCCCTTTTGCTCTTCGGTCATCTCACGCCCTTGTCACAAATCACGCGACGCCTTCCAGCCCGGCGCCAAGCTCTAGCTTATTCTCAGTCCTGACAAGGAAAGACGAAGGCGGTGGAGAAAAAGTTTGAACCTGCCTGTCCCGGTCGCGCGAGGGACCGATTGTGCGGCACGCCGGTCGCCCTCTGACGGTGCTGGTCGCTAAGGTTTAGCGGTTGCATCGACATATTGGCTCGAGAGGACATATCTGGGGACGCAGATTTGGCAAATGTAGCAGATCGATAGGTCCGGTACACCCTGGTCTCTGAGGTTTTATGCTGAACGCATGGCTATCGCGCTCGTCTTCAATCCTGGGAGCAACTCGCTGAAATTTGAGCTGGTGGAGCTGAAGCCGGGGCAGACGCGCGCGGCCCAGGCCGCGAAGCTGGCAAGCGTCGCGCTGGATGACGTAGGCAAAGAGGGCAAGCTGTCGGTATACAACGGCCGCGAGGTCGTCTCGGCTGAGCGCTGCGATCTCCCCGACATGCAGGCGGCGGTGGGCGCGGCGCTGCATTGGCTGCGCTCCCGAGGGGAGCTGGCCTCCGCCATGGACGGGCTGGCCTTCGCGGCCGTGCGCGTGGTGCACGGCGGTGCGGCGTATGAGCGGGCGGTTGTAGTCGACGAGGCGGTACGGAGCGGGATCGAGCGGCTGGAGGAGCTGGCGCCGTTGCACAATGAGAGCTCGCTGGCGGTGCTGCGGGTGCTGGACCAGGAGCTGGCCGGGGTGCGCCAGATGGCCGCCTTTGACACGGCCTTTCACCGAACCCTGCCGGAGGTAGCCTGGCGGTACCCGATCGAGCGGGAGACGGCGGACCGCTATGCGGTACGGAAGTACGGCTTTCATGGGCTGTCGCACCGCTACATGCTGGAACAATATGCGGCGACGGTGGGCAAGCCGCCGGAGGACGTCACGATTGTGACCCTGCACCTGGAAAGCGGGTGCTCGGCCTGTGCCATTGCGAAAGGCAAGTCGGTGGACACGACGATGGGACTCACGCCGCTGGAGGGGTTGATGATGGGGTCGCGATCGGGCAGTATCGATCCCGGCATTCTGCCGTATCTGATGGGCAAGCAGGGGGTAGGTATCGAGGAGGTTCTCTCGATGCTCAACAAGCACTCCGGCATGTTGGGCATCGCGGGCGGGACGCTGGATACGCGGGAGCTGGAAAAGCGCGAGGACGGGCCGGCCCGGCTGGCGCTGAAGATGTTCAGCTACCGCGTGCGACTCGCGGTGGGGGCCTACCTGGCGGCGCTGGGCGAGGCGGAGGCGGTGGTGTTTGGCGGCGGCATCGGGGAGGACTCCCCCTGGCTGCGGGCTGCGGTTTGCCCCGGCTTGCGCGGCTGGGGGCTGGCGCTGGATGAGGAGGCAAACCGGTCCGTTCAAGGGCAGGTGCTGATCTCAAAGCCTGGTTCACCGCTAAGCGCGTGGGCGATGCCGGTGGAGGAGGGTCTGCAGATGGCGCATGAGTGCATGCAGGCGCTGAACGGCTAGGCGCCCGGAAGGGGTGTAGCCGGCGGCGTTATTCTGACCATGATCATGTCTCCGGATCCACATCCCCTTGCGCCGTACGACGCGCCGCACGGCGCCTCAGAAGCTCCGGTGACACCGGCTGTCTATGTTCCGAAGAAGCCGATCCTCACGACGGTTCTGATCGCGCTGAACGTCCTTGTGTTCCTGGCCATGCTCCTGCGCGGCTTTTCCCCGGTGAATCCCACGGCGGAACAGGTGCTTGGCTGGGGAGCCAATTTTGGCCCACTCACGGAGGGCGGCCAATGGTGGCGGCTGCTCACTGCCTGCTTTCTGCACTTCGGCATCATCCATATCGGCTTTAACATGTATGTGCTGTACCAGGTGGGCTACTTCACAGAACGTCTCTTTGGCGGCGTTCGCTACCTTGCCCTGTACGTTATCGCCGGCGTGGCTGGCAATGTCGTCGGGCTGCTGCTCCATCCCAATGTTGTTGCGGCCGGCGCTTCGGGAGCGATTTTTGGTGTGTACGGCGGCCTGCTTGCCTATCTGCTGCGCTATCGAGGCGTGGTGAACCGGCAGGCTGCGAGTGCAGTTTCCCGTTCCATCTTCATTTTCCTCGGCTATAACCTCTTCTACGGGCTGGCCGACCGCCACACGGATCTCACCGCTCACATCGGTGGACTTGTAGCGGGATTTCTGGTTGGTTTTGTGCTCGCCCCGGCACCCAACGGCCGCCCTGGAACGGCCTGAGTGGCATCGACGGCTGAACCAAACGCAGCTTGCGCGGTGGTGATCGGCAGGCGTACGACGGCCCGGCCCATCGCTCGAAGCCAAGGTCGCTATGGCAGAACCTCCGTGCCTCAGACCGGCGCGCCCTCGGTCCCATGGAGAGCCCTTGGAGCGTTGGTTTTGGATCGTTGGTTGAGGGTGTTGGTTGGCTTTTGGAATGGAGGTGGATTGCCACTTGCCGCTGAGTGCGAGATACTCCACAAGTCTGCTCTGCTGCATTGGTGCGCGGAGCCGCCATAACGGTTGCGATATCGGAGCGGTATGCTGTGAGAAGAGTAGAATAGTGAGCAAGCGACGCAGGCCGCTCACCGCCGCGGGAGTAGTTCAGTGGCAGAACGTCAGCTTCCCAAGCTGAATGTCGCCGGTTCGATCCCGGTCTCCCGCTCCATAAATCAGCTTAGGCTCCCAAGAAGGTCATCTCTGCCAAGGTGACCTTTTCTGTTGTGCGCTTTGGTGCAGGTCGTTGGTCCGGGTCTATCGCGTGCGGGTGAGCAGGATTTGCTCCACTCTGCGCAGATCGTCTTCGGTATCGACGCCAACCGTGTCGGCGGCTGCCTCGGCTACGTGGAGGGCCAAACCATTTTCCAACAGGCGAAGCTGTTCCAGGCGTTCCATTCCCTCCAGCGGCGCGGGGGGAAGGGCGGCGAAGCGGGCCAGGGCAGCGGCGCGATAGGCGTAGAGGCCGAGGTGCTTCCAGTAGGGGGCGGCGTCAGGGGTCCCAAGCCTGTGGTCGCGGTCGAACGGGATGGGGGAGCGCGAAAAATAAAGGGCTCGGCCGTTGAGGGCTGTGACGACCTTGACCACGTTGGAATTTGTGATGTCCTCGGGCGGGCAGGGTACACGGAGCGTGGTGACCTCAACCGACGGATCGGCGAAGGGCTGGAGCAGGGCGGTGAGGTGTGCGGGGGTGAGCAGCGGCTCGTCGGCCTGAATGTTGACATAGACCCTGGCTGGGTGTCGGCCGGCAACGGCGTGGAGCCGGTCGGTGCCGCTGGGGAGGGCAGGTGAGGTCATTTCGTAAGGCCAGCCCTGTTGCTGACAAAGCGTGGCAACCTCGTCGGAGTCAACGGCGACAAGGACTTTGCCGAGCAGCGGGCAGGCCTGGGCGGCTTCGACGACCCAGGCGAGCAGGGGCCGGCCGGCAACGGTGCGCAGCACCTTGCGCGGCAGTCGAGTGGAGGCAAGGCGGGCGGGAATGACGCCGAGCACGGCGACTTCAGGGTTAGGGTCGGATGTCATGCTTTTGGTTCCGTGTCGCGGTTGCGGCGGAAGACCCAGACTGCGACAACGAGGCTAAGGATGAGAAGAAGCGCGAGCACGGCGGCGATGACATACAAGCTATGCAGCACGCCGCTGAGTCGACTGGTGAAGGCGGGATCAGCCGGGCTGCTGAAGCTCACCAGCGCGGGAACGACGTGTGCGATGCCGGGCTGGCGGAAATGTCTTGGCAGGTTTGACCTCAAGGAACGACGATCTTATGATGAGCACTGCGCCTTTTGGACTGACCTGACGCTTCCTTGCCTCGGGTCGCTTCCAATTTCATCGGTTCGAGGGCGTTCGGCGGTGTAGCTCAGATGGTTAGAGCGACGGACTCATAACCCGTAGGTCAGAGGTTCGATTCCTCTCACCGCCACCATGAACTTTCCCAGCGGCAGTGCTGGTCTGAAGGTATCATTTGAGTACCCGGCTTCGTCTAACGGCCAGGACTGTCTGAGCACCACCTCCGGAGTCGATCGCCGCCCATGCCCAAGAGTGTAAAACTTGCCTTGCTTTCGCTTTCTGTTTTGTTGGTATTGGCGATCTTTCTCGGTGTAAATGCCCGTGGGGTGAGCGCAGCGGGCATGGATGTGCAGCAGGGTGCGTACAAGCAGATCGATGTGTACGGCCAGGTGCTGCAGTACATCCAGAGCGATTATGTCGAGGATCCGAATATGACGACGGTCACCTCGGGTGCGCTGCGTGGCCTGCTGGAGTCCCTGGATGCGGATTCCAGCTACCTGAGTCCGGCCGATTACAAGGCGTACAAGGCCGATGCCGTGGGCAAGGCGCAGGTGGGGCTGCATGTTTCCAAGCGTTTCGGGTATGCGGTCGTGGTTTCGACGGTGCCGAACAGCCCGGCGGAGAAGGCGAACCTGGCCGATGGGGACATCATCGAGGCAATTGACGGCAAGGACACCCGGGATATTTCGCTGGCGATGATTGAGCATTTGCTGACAGGAGCCCCAGGGAGCAAGCTGACGATTGCGGTGGTGCGACCCAGCAAAGCGGCTCCGGACAAGATCGACCTCACACGGACGGTAGTGAACGAGCCTCCGGTGACTGAGACGGTCTATGAAAACGGCAGCATCCTCGACCTACGGCCGGAGCAGCTGGATCATGAGCACGTCAACACCATCGAGGCCAAGTTAAAGGCAGCGCAGAAGAATGGCGGGGCTAAAAAGGTGATTCTGGACCTCCGCGATGTGTCCGGGGAGGACATGAAGGAAGGTATTCGGTTGGCAAACCTCTTCCTGGGCTCCGGAACGATTACGACTTTAGAGGGACAGCGCTTTCCGAAGCAGACGTTCACGGCCGAGGCAGGAAAGGCTGTTGACCCAACTACGCCCATGGTGGTGCTTGTGAACCGGGGTACGGCGGGCGCGGCTGAGCTGGCCGCCGCCGCGATTGCGGATAACAAGCGCGGCGATTTGGTGGGTGAGAGGACCTTTGGCGAGGGAGGCGAACAGAAGACCTTTGACCTGCCGGACGGCGGGGCGGTGATTATGACCGTTGCGAAGTATGCTTCGCCTTCCGGAAAAGCGTTTGAATCGGAAGGGGTTACCCCTGCTGTAGTGGTGGCTTCGAGCACAAACGAGGACGACGCAGAGGATGAAGACTCGAATGGAGAGACGGCCGGCCATGGCGCGGCAACGCCCGCCCCGGGCAAGAAATCTTCCGTTCAGGTAGACGACCAGCTGAATAAGGCACTGGAGATCCTGAAGGGGAAAGCTGCCTGAAACGCTGTGTCAAAACAGGGCATGGCGCTGCGGGAGGGGAGTGATAGGGTGGGAAAGACGTGAACACCCTACTCAGGCCGGAACGAAAAAAGGTAGAACCGAGGCGAGGATTTCGCATCCGCATTCGGCGCGGCAAGCGTTCGCCGGTGTGGGATGCCATGCTGCAGTTTCCTTTCGGCGAACCGAGAGGGGCGGCGCACCCCTTTGCAGGGCGGGCTGCCTGGTTGCTGCTTTTGAGCGCCTCAGCCGTCTTCGGCGTCACCCTGGCGTTGGTGCTTGTATTTTCCGTCAACCTGCCGCAAATGACGGAGCTGGAACGCTACCGGCCGAGCACAACAACCGAGCTCTACGATATCCACGGAAAAGTATTCGGCACGTTCGCTTCGGAACGGCGTGTGGTCGTTCCGTTTTCGGAGATCCCGCCCGTACTGCGGGAAGCCATTCTTTCCATTGAGGACAAGGATTTCTACCGCAACGGCGGTGTCAACCTGGTGCGCGTGGTGGGGGCGGCGTACGAGGATCTGCACAGGGAGGGCAAGGCGCAGGGCGCCTCGACGCTGACGATGCAGCTGGCCCGGAACCTGTTCCTTTCGTCGGAAAAGACGTATGGGCGCAAGCTGCAGGAGATTTTCATTACCCTGCAGATTGAGCGGCACTTTACCAAGGATCAGATCTTTACGTTGTACGCAAACCAGATCTATCTGGGGCGCGGGACCTATGGTTTTGAGGCGGGGTCCGAGTACTACTTCAGCAAACCCGCGCGGCAATTGACGCTGGCCGAGGCGGCGCTGCTGGCGGCACTGCCCAAAGGACCTGAATACTACTCGCCGGTGCGATACCCGGAGCGGGCGTTGCGCCGGCGCAACCTGGTGCTGGATGAAATGGTACGGGATGGCAAGATCTCCTCCGCGCAGGCGCAGGCGGCCAAGGAAGTGTCGCTGGAACTGCACCTGGAAACGCCGCCCAACGCGGAAGCGCCCTATTTTGTGGAAGAGGTCCGCCGACAGCTGGAGCGTGAGTACGGCGTGGATGAGGTGCACGGCTCAGGGCTGCGTGTGTACACGACTCTGGACCTGAACCTGCAGCACAAGGCGGAAAGCTCCGTGCTGGACGGGCTGGCGGTGTACGAGCGGCGGCACGGGTGGAAGGGCAAGCTGCCGACGCTGACCAGCACGGAGTACAACCCCGGAACGTACAAGCACCCTGACTGGACGACCACGATCACGGACGGAGCGTACTTCCACGCGCTGGTGATGAAGGTTTCGCCAACCAAGATGACGGTGCGCATCGGGCAGGTGTATGCGACGATGACGTCGCCGGATTGGGCCTGGACGCAGCATTACAAGGCAACCGACCTGGCCGGTGTGGGCGATGTCGTCTATGTGAAGGTGGTGGGCGGGGCGGGAACCCCGGCTCTGCGTTTGGCACTCGAGCAGGACTCAGGCGCGCAGTCGTCGTTGATGGCTATGGACAACTCGAATGGTGCGGTGCTGGCGATGGTGGGTGGCCGGGACTGGGCGCTTTCACAGTTCAACCGGGCGACGCAGGCACTGCGGCAGACAGGTTCCTCGTTCAAAATCTACGACTACACGGCCGGCTTCGAAGCGGGAATGAAGCCGTATGACACGATTTCAGATGCGCCGGCGACGTTCTATACCGCCAGTGGACCCTATTCGCCACACGACTATGAAAAGGGTTACGCCGGCAATATGAGTGTGATCGACGCGTTTGCGATCTCGCGGAATATTCCGGCATTGCGCATTGCCGACCGGGTGGGCATTAAGAAGGTGATCGAGGTGGCGCGGCGATTTGGGGTGACCAGCCCCCTTCCGAACTTCCTGCCGGTGGCTATCGGGGCAGCCGACATCACGCTGGAACAGCAGGTGGCGTCCTACTCGGTCTTCCCAAACGACGGCATCCGGATTGCTCCGCATTACATCAGCCGCGTGGTGCAGGCGGACGGAACGCCCGTGGAGCAGCGGACCTCGGGAGTGCGGGAGGTGATTACGGTGGAGATTGCGCGCAAGATGATGATCCTTTTGCAGGCCGTGGTGCAGCACGGTACAGGATCGGCGGCCTCTGCTTTGAACCATGCATTGGGCGGAAAGACCGGTACGACAAATAATTTCACCGACGCCTGGTTTGTTGGTTTTTCTCCATCAATCACCTGTGGCACGTGGGTGGGCTACGACAACCGGCAGTCGCTTGGGGACAAGGAACAGGGTGCGAAGGTAGCGCTGCCGATCTGGATCAACTTCATGGAGACCGCCATCGCCGACCGGCCAAACGAGCAGTTTGCGCGAGCGAATGCGCCGAAGCGGCAAATTGCCGTGCCGGTCAATCCTGCTCCCGAGAGCGATGATGAGCGCGAGAGCGATGACGAAGCGAAGCCCGCGGCGGCAGCACCTTCGCTCGACACCACTCCCGAGAACACACCCGAAGAGTCGCCGTCGCCGACCGCACCCTCTGGCGGCACTGTTCCGGCGCCGGTGCCCGCCCCGTCCGGAACGTCTCGGCGGGTTCCACGGACTGGAGGATTGACAGCCACTCCGCAATCGCCAGTCCCTGCACCGAGGCCCCGTGTGGCCACGCCGCAGGACTAGCTTTGCAATCAAGGCGAGGCGGTATTGCCCGCTGGAAGACTGACGCTCAGAGCTGTTGGATTCGGAGTGCGTCGCAAAGCTGGAAGTAGCGCTGGGCGCGTTGCACGTCCTTGCCGATCTGGGCGCGAAGGGCTTCCGGGGACGGGAAGCGCTGTTCGCCGCGAAGGCGATCCAGAAAGGTGAGGCGAAGGGGCGTGCGTTCGGTGAGTTCCAGGGGCTCGAAGTTGAAGAGATGCGTTTCTACGGCGTAGGAGTCAGCCCCGAAGGTAGGGCGATTGCCTGCGTTGGTGACGCCGCGGAAACTGCGGGTAGCTGGGCCTTCTCCGATACGCAAGGTGGTGATGTAAACGCCGTGGGCGGGTAGAAGCTCAGGGTACGGAGCGAGATTGACGGTGGGAACGGCGTAGCGGGTTCCGTAGCCGCGGCCCGAGGCGGGTGTGCCGTCAACGGCGAAGGGACGCCCAAGCAGGGCGCGAGCGGTGCGAACATCGCCGGCGTTGAGGAGGTGGCGGATGCGGCTGGAAGAGACCGGGGCGCCGCGACGAAAGATGGGCCCATAGGCCTCCACGCCGAAGCCGAGCTCCTCGCCGAGACGGGTGAGGCCGTCGATGCCGGCTTCGGCACGATGGCCGAAGCGGAAATTTTCGCCTTCATGGATTTCCTGAGTATGCAGACCGGCGCAGAGGACCTTCTCCGCGAACTGGCGTGCGGTGAGGATACGCAGATCCTCTGTGAAAGGCAGAACCAGGGTGAGATCGACGCCGGTGGCGGCCAGGAGCTCAAGTTTACGCGGGAGCGGCGTGAGCAAGGACGGCCCCACCTTGCTTTCCAGCAACTGGGAGGGATGGGGATCGAAGGTAACCACCACCGAGCGGGCTTGCAAGGCGCGAGCGCGGCGGTTTACGGCTGCAATCACCGCCTGATGGCCGCAGTGAACCCCGTCAAAGTTGCCGATGGTGACGACGGCAGAAGCGGCAGTGGAGCCTAGGTCGGCGAGGGAATGGGCAATCTGCATGGCTTTTAAGGTTTTTCTGGCGATTGTTCGTTGTTGCAAGTTTTCATCGCGCTTCTTGCCTCTTGCGGGTGCCCAGGAGTTCGGGGATACGGTGAGATCAGGGTAATGGTGAGCTTTGAGCTGTGAGCTTTTCAGCTGTGAGATGGAGTCGAGAGAATGTAGGCAATGGCTAGATCGAGCCATCAGTAGACATTCAGGTTATGTCGAAGTGTAGTTGCTGGCCGTCGTGTGCCAGTTGGATCGGCTGGGGCAGCAAGGCATTGGTCGCCTCGTGGTCGAGATCGTGGCTGATGTGGGTGAAAAAGGCGCGTTTGGGGCGAAGTTGCTGAACCAGCTCAATGGATTTGGCGAGGTGGGCGTGGCTGGGGTGCGGTTCGCGGCGCAGGGCGTCGAGGATGAGGATATCCAAGCCCTGCAAGAGCGGCAGGCTTTCGGCAGGGATCTCGTTCATGTCAGTCAGGTAGGCAGCCGAGCCGAAGCGGTAGCCGGTGATCGTGTCACGGCCGTGTGTCACGGGAATGCGCCGGAAGGTGGCGCCGAAGAGCTCAAGCGCGGCGCCGGGTCCTTCGGGGAGGCGATGCAGGCTTACCCGGGCGCTGGTGGGATAGCGGTCCACCTTGCGGAAGGTGTATTCGAATACACGCTCCAGCACAACGGCGGTGTTGGAGTCAGCATAGAGCGGCAGGTCCCCACCTTTGCCGAAGCTGAGCGGGCGAAGATCGTCCATGCCGAGGATGTGGTCGGCATGGCCGTGTGTGTAGAGAACGGCATCGACGCGGTTCAGCGCCTCTCGTGTGGCCTGGGCATGGAAGTCGGGGCCAGTGTCAATGAGCACATTTCGGTCGTTGTAGTGGAGCAGAACGGAGGGCCGGGTGCGGCGGTTCGGAGAGCCGGGACGGCGAGCATCGGTGCAGACCTGGCAGCCGCAGCCTAGAGTCGGCACCGCCATGGAGGTGCCGGTGCCGAAAAAGGTGAGGCTGGCGTGCATTCGTTCGAGGATTCCTTCTAAAGCCAGCGCTGATGATTAGCGTACGATGCGAGGGCCGCCGGCAAATCCACCTGGGCCGCCAAATCCGCCTGGGCCAGCGGCACCGGCGGGCTGATGCTGAGCGGCCTGACGCGCGAGAGCCTGGGTGATTTCCAGGAAGCCCAGACGGAGGTCGAACAGGGCAGATTGCATGAGCTTATCTTCGGCGGGCAAAAGATTGCCTCGCGTCTTGTCAGCGACGATAGCAAGCATGTCGATAGTTTGCCGGGCCCCCAGGATGTCCACGCGGGGCTGCTCACCGGGCTGGGTGCCCCCGCCAAGGAGCATGAGGGCCTGTGTGTAGAGTGATTGTGTGAGGCGCTCAAAGCTCATGGGCGGCATACGATCGCCGCCGGGGTCGGCCGCGCGAAGGGCAGTGTCAAGACGGTCGACAGTCGCCTCATAGGCACGCAGGGCGTCGGATGCTTCCGCTTCGGTGGGGCCGGCAGGAAAGTTTTCGGCATCCTCCGCCTCTTCATCGGCCAGGTCGTTGGACACGTTGTTCGATCGAGCGCTCTCGGCAGAGGGTATGGCGATGGATCCTGTTGCGGATCCGGAAAACTCCTGATCGAAAGCGCCGGATTCGGGCAGATCGGACAGCTGCTCCAGCGCTGGGGTGGCGGTGTCCAGGACATCCTGGGCCGGCGCCTGCGTCGCGGTGGCTTGCGGGAAGCTGAGGACGGGCGCGGCTGTCCGGTCCGCCGCCGCGGCGGTGTCCGGAGTGGCTGCGGGCTTGTCCTCGTGACGGGGTTCGCCCTCGGTTGTGAATTTACGGCGGTCGTTGACAACAAAGGTCGGCGTTTCAGGCATATCGGGTCTCTCTCTTGCGAGGCTGCTGGCGGGGACGTTTGGAGCCCATCGCGGATCCTGGGAAATTGGAGTCTTCTGAGAGTATTAGGTGTCTCTGAGGTTCGGTCTCGCAGTTTGGATGCATGTGTTGCCGTCCGCGATTTGATGACCGCTGTCGCTGACCGGACTGGCAGGCCAGCCTCTCCCTTTGTCTTTTACGGTTTTTTTAGGTGGTGTCCCTGAGAATTGAGAAGCCGTGGAATTGCGCAGGGATGCCGACAGGCTACCGGCAGGTAAACACCTCGGCCACGGAAGGGTCATGGACGTCAGGGGCGATATGATCGGGATCTTCAGCAACAGAAGTCTCCAACGAAATAAGCCATCGATACCCGCGACACCGGAGAGCTCTTTCGGCTATGCGTATCCGGCAAAACGTCCGGCGAGTCCTTTGGCTGGGGTGTTGGGCCGGGAACTCCACTGTCTTGAGCAGAAGGAGGCGGCTTTGCGTTCGGAGGGGGCGAGGGGTGAGGCGCTTCGTTCTATTCGAGAGCGGATCGCCGAGCTTCAGGATGGCATGGCCGCTGTGGAGTTCTAAAATCGGTCCCACTTTAAGGAACTGGACCGATTTTCAATAAGAATTTGAGCTGGCGAGTTTGCGAGGTGTTGCGACGCCGCCCGTGTAGTTGGTTGGATTCATGCCAGCCTCGTTGCCGGAAATGGCCGGAGCGAGAACCTCGCGTCGGAGATAACCCAAGGCAAGCAGTTCGGGACCGGTGGGTAGATGAATTTCGAGGGCGCTGGTGATCTCTCCAACCGGTTTGCCTTCGCTTTCTAGCATTGCAGGTAACGTTGGGAGCGCGCCTTCGAGGCGCAGCGGTGTGAAAATACGATTGACCTGACCGCGGGAATGAATGCGTTCCACGATCTCCTGGCCGAGGTAGCAGCCCTTACTAAAGTGCAAGGCCTGAGTCTGAGCGGTTTCCTGAGGAAGTTCGCGGTCGCGGATGTCGGTGCCGTATCTTGGCACCGCCTGCAGGATGCGAAGCTGTTCGAGGGTGTCGGCGGTGAGTTCCGGAAGGCTCTGGGCGGCTAGGTGTTGCTGGACGGCATTCAATGTAGCGGCTGAAGCGCGGATCTCAAAACGGTGAGGCTGGTGCGGTGTGAGGAGCAGAACGGGGCCGTGCGGCGTGTCGGCGTGCGCGAGACGAAGTGCGTCAGGAGCAGGTAGATCTAGGCTGGCCAGCGCTTGCGGAGCTTGGGGGCCGAGCAGAAGGATGGAAGATTCGTTCTCCAGGGCCGGGGTGAGCTCGACGTCATCCATGATGATGAATTTATCGAGATGGGCCTGAATGGGCTCGCGCTGGGCGGCGTCGGTGGCCAGGAGAAAGGTCGGGTCGCCGAGGGTGTTCTCGCGATAGATCGTGGCGTCGCCCTGGATGCGCCCTTGGGAGTTCAGTAGAAAGTTGTAGTTGCCTTCGCCCGGGACGAGTGCCTGGATGGAGTTGGTGACCATGCCGTTGAGCCAGCGGGTGGCGTCAGTGCCGGTGATGCGGAGGAAGGTACGCCCAGGGAAGAGGGCAAAGGCGGCGTGATGCAGCGCGGCATCGAGTTGCATTTGCGGAGTGGCCATCGGTTGCGTTGGATGATTCTTGCACGCGGCGCGGTGCGGCGAAGGGGAACTATCCGGGTAGATCCTTCCCCTTTCCGGGCAGATCGGGATCAACGTGACCTGTTTTGGAACACGCCGCGCACAGCGATCTGCGTACACTTGGGGTGGACGCAGGAGGTTTTCGTGAGGGTGGGTTCTGGGCTTGGCAGGTGGATGACAGCGGTGATGCTGGGAGCGGTTTGCCAGGTGGCTGGAGCACAGGCGACCTCGCCGGAAAAGCCCGTGCCCACAGCGCCCGGAACGCCGGGGGTAGAGAGCGCCGCGCCCGCGCCGGGGAAGCCGAACGGCGTAACGCCCCCGGTGCTCGAGTCGGGGCAGACCAACATCACGATCGACACGAAACGATTGACGAAGGCGCAGGAGGACCAGCTGCTGGCGGACGCGGATGAGATCTTTCGCTTCGCCAGCAAGGCGACGGGGCTGCCGATTGAGCACCCGGTAAAGAAGGTATTCGTCTCGCGCGAGGAGGTAAGCAAGGAGCTGCGGAAAAAGTTCGATGAGGATAAGGGCAATAAGAAGATGGAACAGAGCGAGTTGGTGCTGAAGAAGTTTGGCCTGCTCGACCGCGACTTCAATCTGCGCCCCTTTCTGCTGAGCCTGTTAACCGAGCAGATTGCCGGTTTCTATGACAACAAGACCAAAACGATGAATCTTCTGGACTGGGTGCCGGTGGATGAGCAAAAACCGGTGATGGCGCATGAGCTGACCCACGCGCTGCAGGACCAAAAGGTGGATTTAAAGAAGTGGGAGGACATCGGTGCGGAGGGTGTGGCAAAAAACGTTGCTGAAGACAACAAGCACATCCAGACCGATGAGGTTGACACGGCCCGGGATGCGGTGCTGGAGGGCCAGGCGCAGGTGAGTTTTGCGGATTACATGCTGAAGCCCATGGGCAAGACGCTGAAAGACGTTCCCCAGATGGCGCAGATGCTGGCAGGTGGATCCAGCGATATGGGAGACTCCCCGGTACTGGCGCGGGCGCCCCTCGTTCTGCAGCAAAGCCTGCTGTTTCCTTACACGAGTGGACTGCTGTTTGAAGATGCGGTGCTGACGCAGTCTGGAACGGAGCAGGCGTTTGCGGGTGTTCTGCAAACGCCGCCAACGGCGAGTTCCCAGATCCTGCACCCGGACCTGTATCTAAATCACACGCCGGTCCCGGTAATGCTTTTGCCCGATCTTCACCCGATGCTGACGAGCGCGAACTATGAGCCTTATGACGTGGGCGTGATGGGTGAACTGGATGTGCGCATGACGGCGGAGTTGTTTGGCGGCAAGCCGCTCGCTGAGGCGCTGGCGCCGAACTGGGCTGGCGGCGTTTACTATGCGGCGCAGCGGAAAAGTGCAACGGCGACGGAGAAAAACACTACGGCGTCCCTGGCGCTGCTGTATGACTCGCGATGGAAGAACGATGACTCCGCCCTTAGCTTTTTTCACGTCTTTGAGCAGGAGCTGCCGCGGCAGTACGACGGGTTGAAGCGCCGGCAAGCGGAGGAGAGCGGCGATGACGAACGCGTGTACTCCAGCAATGAGGGTGACGTTTTGCTACGGCGGGAAGGTAGCAAGGTTTGGGTGAGCGAAGGGTTTGAGCTCGGTCTGGCCCGCAAGCTGCGGACAGCGGTGGACGACGCGCAAGGGGTAGGGCCGGTGATGCAGGCCTCCGCTCCGGCTTATGTGCCGGAGGGAAGTCTGCTGGGCGGGATTTCCCGGTGGATGGGTGGATTTGGGATGATGCGGGTGGCCCTGAATGCATTTCGCTGAGGTGGTTCCTCTGCGCGGCCAAGTCCTGTGTCGGCTAGGCTTTGGCCTCGATGTTTAGCTCCCCGAGCAGAAAAGCATAGTCGAAAGCGGTTTCTTTGAGGTAATCGTAACGGCCGGAGGCGCCCCCGTGACCGGCTTCCATGTTGATCTGCAGCAATAAGGGCTGGTCTGGATTTGCCTTGAGGGTTCGTAACCTGGCGACGTACTTGGCCGGCTCCCAGTACATTACCTGTGAATCGTTCAGCGAGGTTTTCACGAGCATGGCGGGGTAGGCGCCAGCCTGGAGATTGTCATAGGGCGAGTAGGAGAGCATGTAGCGGAAGGCGTCCGGTTCGTTAGGATTGCCCCACTCTTCATATTCGGCGACGGTGAGCGGAAGACTAGCGTCAAGCATGGTGTTCATCACATCGACGAAGGGAACATGGGAGAGTACGGCGCGGAAAAGGGTGGGTTTGCCCTCTTGTACCGCCAGATTGACCACCGCGCCCATGAGCAGACCACCGGCCGATCCGCCTTCGATGGCGACGCGGTTGGGGTCGCCATAACCTTCACGGGTCAGGAACTCGACGGCTTCTATGAAGTCGGTGAAGGTATTGCGTTTTTGCATCATCTTGCCGGCGTCATGCCAGGGATCCCCGAGTTCGCCGCCGCCACGGATGTGGGCGTAGGCGATCACAAGACCGCGATCGAGCAGGGGTAAACGCGCTGCGGAAAATCCCAGCGGCAAGGGGTAGCCGTAGCTGCCGTAGCCGTACACATACAGCGGAGAACTCGCGTTCCGGGTGAAGCTCTCCTTGCGGTAAACGACGGAAATGGGGATTTCGGTGCCGTCGTGAGCCCGGAACCAGAGCCGTTCGGAGCCGTAGAGGGAGGCATCGAAGCCACCAGGAACATTTTGTTGTTTCAGCAGGGTGGAGTCACCGGAGGCGACGTCATAGCGGAAAACCGAGGCCGGGCGGATGAGCGAGACGTAGCTGTAGCGGTAAGTGGATGCATGGAAGTCGCGGTTGACCTCGCCCCCAGCGGAGTAGGCGGGATCGGGAAAGCGGATATCGCGCGGATTGGCGGGCGCGCCCTCAGGATCGAGGTCATAGACACGCAGAACGGGCAGACCACGCTCCCGCGAGTTGGTGACGAGGAAGTTCTGGAAGAGCGCTACGTCGTTGAGCGGCGCCTGGGGGTTTTCCGGCAGGAGTTCCTGCCAGTGCTCGCGACCGGGGGTGGCGACGGGAGCGCGGACAAGGCGAAACTGGTCGGCGTTCTGGTTTGTGCGGATGTAGAAGAAGCCGTCGCGGTGATCGAGGTCATACTCCTCGTCGTCGATGCGAGGAGCGACGAGGGTAAAGGCTCCATCCGGCGTTGCCGCGTCGAGAAACCAGCCCTCGCCCGTGGTATGACTGCCGATTTCGAGGAGGAGAAACTTCCGGTCGCGGGTGCGGCCAACGCCGAGGTTGAAACGCTCGTCAGTTTCATGAAAGACCTCGGTCGGAGGAGCGTCGCTGTTCACCGTGCGCCGAAAGAGTCGGTCCTGGCGCTTGGTCTGCTCATCTTCCGTGGAGAAGAAGAGGGTGGATGAGTCGGCGGCCCAGACGACGGAGCCGACCCGCTCCGCCGTGTCTGGCAGAAGTTTGCCGGTGGCGAGGTCTTTGATGGCGAGGGTGTACTGACGGAAACCGGTGTTGTCCGTGGTGTAGGCCAGCAGGCGGGCGTCGGGTGAGATTGCGAGCGCGCCCACGGACAGAAAAGGCTGGCCTGTGGCGAGCTCGTTGATGTCCAGGATGACCTCTTCGGCAGCCTCATCGACGTTACCTGGGGCATCGACGGGGCGGCGGCAGTAGCGGGCGTACTGCTGGCCCTTCTCCGTGCGGGTGATGTACTCCCAGGCGCCGTCACGGTAGGGGACGGAGCTATCGTCTTCCTGGATGTGGGAAAGGATTTCCTCGTAGAGCTTGCCCTGCAGGGGCTCAGTGCCGGCCATGACGGCGGCGGTATAGGTGTTTTCGGCTTGCAGGTAGGCGGTGACGCGGGGAGCATCTTTTTCGCGGAGCCAGGCGTAATCGTCCGAGAGCGTCGCTCCGTGCAGTTCCTTGACATGTGGCTCACGGGCAGCGACGGGCGGGGTAGCAGGTGTTGGCTTCATCAAATCCTCACAGACAGGATACGGTCTTTACCGGGCTGGGATGCAACGCGGACAGGTCTGCGCCGCCTCAGATAGGTGTACATGCAGGACGGTTCAGGCCTGGTGGCCAGGAGATCAAAGATGCGGATATCTGGTATTTTTTCGGTGGTTTTGGGATGTGCAGCCGTAGGGGGAGCAACAGTTGCGCTGGCGCAGGGAACTGACCAGGATAAACAATTCATCACCATGGCCTCCCAGAGCGATTTGACCGAGATCACGTTGAGCAAACTAGCCTTGACCAAAAGCTCGAATCCGCAGGTGAAGGCCTATGCGCAGAAGATGATTACGGATCACGATCATTTAGAAGGACAAATGAAGCCTTTTGCAGACCAGATGGGTGTGCCACCGGCTACGGCGCTCAATGCTGAACATCAGCAATTGTTGACTCAGTTGCAGGGCCTGTCGGGTGCGGATTTTGACAAGCAATACATATCCGACATGGATACGAGCCACCACACAGCGCTTGATGCATTTAAGTCGGAGCTTTCTACAACGACGGATGCGCAGTTGAAGCCTACCGTGGCGAAGGGTGAAAAGGTCGTAGCGCAGCACACTGCGATGGCCGATAAGCTGTCCAAGAAGCTTGGCGGCGCGAACTCCAATAGCTAGCTCCTATCCGATATACGTGCGCTTGATGTCCCGACCCCAGAAAGCTCTCATCTCCGGATGAGAGCTTTCTATTTTCACTTCCCGAAATGGCACAACAATCAATAATTTCTTCTTTGTACCCCATGGGATGAGCCAGCGAGAGGATAGGATGGCGTGGTGAAGGTTTGGCGAAAGTTCGATCGAGGGAGGTTCGGCAGTCGGCGAATCAAGGAGTGTGGCTTCTTGGTCCTCGTGCTGCTGGGCTTACTTACCCAGATCGATGGTTTACAGGCGGAGAGTGTGGGAAATCTGCCGCAGCCTACGAGCTATGTGTCGGACTTTGCCGGGGTGATCGACGCTACATCAAGAGCGCAGATGGAGGCGCTGGGTGCCGAACTCGAACGGGAGACACACTCCACGGTAGAAATCGTTACCATCCACTCGCTTGACGGGGTACCAATCGATGAATTTGCAACGGCGCTTGAGGACAAGTGGAAGGTTGGACCCAAAGGAACAGATCGCGGCGTTCTGATGATTTTTGCGATGAACGACCGCAAACGGCGGATCGAGGTGGGCAATGGGCTGGAAGGAGTTCTCAACGACGCCAAGGTCGGCGATATCGGTCGCAGCATGGATGCCAGCCTGGAAAGCGGCAATGTGGGGCAGGCGATCCTTAGCGGGGAGCAGCAGGTGGCCAACGACATTGCCGCTGACGCCGGGGTAACGCTGACCCCCCTGCCAAGACGAGTGCCGCAAAGAGCCGCTCGCGCTAATGGCGGCTTCAGTTTTGTACCGATAGTGTTTCTGGCAATCTTTCTTTGGCTGCTGTTTCGGGGGCGAGGGGGACGCGGAGGCGGCGGAGGCTTTGGTGGTGGCAGTGGGCTCGGCTGGTTCTTGCTGGGGAATTTCCTTGGGTCGAGGCGGGGCGGGGGTGGATTTGACGGCGGCTTTGGTGGCGACGGTGGGAACAGCGGTGGTAATGGTGGTAACGACGATGGCGGGTTCAGCGGTGGTTTCGGCGGCGGATCTGAAGGTGGGGGCGCAAGCGGCAACTGGTAGGCAAGCGGTAATTGGAAGATCGTCCGGTGATTCGGTGAGCCTGGGTTTTTACAGCAGGGTACCCCGCACCGCATCGCACGAAGTTAAGCTGCTGAGAGGGTATGAGGAAAAGGCATGAGGGGATCGCGAGTAGGACTGGTTGTTTTGGCGTTGGCAGTCGTTGTCATTTTGCTTGGATTTGGTGGTTACGTTTCCACAAAGAACCACTTGATCGGCTTGAATGAGGATGTGAATCAGGCGTACTCGCAAGTAGACATTACGCAGCAGCGACGGTTGGATCTCATCCCCAATCTCGTGGCCAGCGTGAAGGGCTATGTGAAGGAAGAGGAGACGGTGCTGACGAACATCGCAAACGCACGCGCGGCGGTGATCTCAGCTGCCGGGGATAGAACAAGTTCTATCGATGCGAACCGTCGTCTCGATACGGCGTTGTATCCATTGCAACGGCTTCAGGAGCAATACCCTAATTTGAAGGGCAATGAACAATTCATGCGGCTTGAGGATGAATTGGCAGGAACGGAGAACCGCATCGCCGTGGCGCGTAATCGCTACAATCTGGCGCTGCGCTCCTACAATGTCTACGTGCAGCAGTTCCCAAATTCGGTTTGGGCAGGCATGGCCGGCTTCCATTCCAAAGACGATCAGTATTTCAAGGGTAATCCTGCAAATGTGAACGCGCCGACCGTGAACTTCAATCAGTAGGCGGAGACCGAGCCAAGGGTACTGGCGAAGAAGTTGCATTCCACAGAAAGGGGAGGGTGCCTGGCGAGTATGCAGGTGAGACAAAGAAACACGACCAGCGCCTCTGCCCTGCTGGGCACGCCAGTTCTGGACAGCGATGGTCGTTCTTGGGGAAAGGTCCAGGAGCTGGCGGTAGATGTGGCCCGAGATGGGGGACATGTCTCATCGCTGATTCTGCGCCGGCGGGGAGGAATCCGGACTGCGGTGCCGGTGCATGGGCTTGACCTGCCACGCCGCGCAGGGAGTGCGCTGCGTACAACGGTGGAACCGCAGCCTGTGGGTGAGATGGAGGACGCTCTGCTGTTGGAGCGCGACCTGTTGGATCAGCAGATTATTGATGTGGACGGCCGCAAGGTGGTGCGCGTCAATGATGTGAACCTCACCTGGGAGTTGGGCGTGGATGGAAGCCATGCGGCTGGGTTGCGCATTGACGAGGTGGAAGTCGGACTTCGTGGTGCAGCACGGCGCTTGCTGCATGGTCTGCCTGGTGCTGTTGTTGGTTTGTCAGAGCACGTGAGTCAGAACGCGATTCCGTGGAGCTGCGTGGATCTGATCGAACGCGATCCGGGGCGACGGGTTCGTTTGAAGGTTGGGCAGGAGCGTCTGGCGAAGCTGCATCCGGCTGATATTGCGGAAATACTCGAGGAATTGGCACCGGCGGAGCGCGAAGCCATTTTTACCAGTCTGGATGAGGAGACAGCCGCGGAGACGTTGGAGGAGATCGAGCCGCGGCTGCAGAAGGAGTTGCTCGAAGGAATCGGGTCGGAGCGCGCAGCCGACATCTTGGAAGAGATGGATCCGGGAGCAGCGGCGGATGTGCTGGCTGAGCTTTCCGATCAGCAGGCAGACGAGATTCTGGAAGAAATGGGGGATGAGGAGCGTCAGGACGTCGAGGAACTACTGGAATTTGAGGCAGATTCGGCTGCGGGCCGCATGACAACAAGTTACTTCTGCCTTCCGGTACACGCCACGGTTGCGGACGCCATTGGAGAACTGCGGATGTTTACAGGGGATCCGGACAATGTGACCGAGGTGTTTCTGCTGGATGCGCAGGACCATCTTGCAGGTGTTGTGCCGATGGCGCGTTTGCTGCTGGCCCAGTTGGAGGATCCGGTGCTCGCGCTGGCGCCGGAGGGGCGGCACGTGACGTGCTCGCTTGATGCGGATGAGAACGACGTGGCGGAGTTGTTTGACAAGTACAATCTACGTTCCTTACCGGTGCTGGACCAATTTGGTCGTGTGGCGGGCATCATCCACGCGGAGCAGGTGATCGCCGGGCTGCGGGCGTCTTAGCTTGGATCCCTTGCCGGTTTTGGATAGGTCGCCGCTGAAAATTCTGTACGCCGCGACGCTCTCTGCTAATGATTCGGCCCAATACCGTTTATGGGCACTGGAACGGCTGGGGCATCAGGTGGTGTCTCTGAACGCCTACGGTTATGAGCCCCGGCAATTGCTTGTGCGTAAGATCCTGCACCGGGCGCAGATAGGCCCATGGGTCGAGCGACTAAATCGTGAGGTGCTCCGGGTAGCGCAACGCGAGCGACCGGACGTTTTTTGGGCTGACAAGCTGTTATCGCTGCAGCCAGGGACGCTGATCGAACTGCGGGCGATGGGCATACAAACGGTCAGCTATATGATCGATAACGCCTTCGGCCCGCGGCGCGATCCGGGATGGCGGTTGTATATGCAGTGCATCCCCGAGTTCGACGTACACGCTACGCAGCGGGACAGCAATGTGTGGGAATACCGGGCGCGCGGCGCACGGGAGGTGGTGAAAATTCAGACCGCGTTTGAGCCGACCGTGCACTTTCCCCCACCGGAGGGCTGGGATGATCGCCGGCGTGACCGTGGAGTTTCTTTTATTGGGACACCGTACGATCGGCGAGGTTTGTTTTTGACACAGCTTTGGCAGAAGTTCCAGCTGCCCGTGGTGATCTCCGGAGCGGACTGGCTTTGGCGAAAGGTGTTACCGTCCGACGCTGCGAGAGCAATGTTCACCGGTGCCGAGCTGTATGGGGCGGCGTATCGTGAGGCGATCTGGCTGTCGCGCATCAATCTGAGCTTTCTGACGCATTCCAACCAAGATGAGTTTGCACATAAAAGCTTCGAGATCGCAGGTTGCGGGGCGTTTCTGCTGGCCGAGCGTTCGGCAGGACACCTCGCGCGCTTCGCCGAAGATGAGGAAGCGGTGTTTTTTTCTGACATCGAGGAATGTGCGGCAAAGATCCGGCGTTACCTTCCTGACGAGGAGGCTCGAACGCGCATTGCGGCTGCGGGGCATGCCCGGGCGGTGCGCGACGGATACGGAAATGATGCTCAGGTGGCACGCGTTCTGGCAGCCTTGCCTCCGCGGTAACGGGGGTGCGGCAGGGCGGCTGCCGCGTCTTTGCGAGCTGACACTGTGACCTAAATTGATACAGACAGAGGCTGCCTGTGGCGGCGATGGTGCCTCGTCCTTGCACGTTTCGGTGACCTCCGGAACGGTGTGGCGGGTTAGTCTAGAAGCAAGGCAAAGGCCTTCGGCGGAGTGACCGCGCATGTGCCGACTGCCTTCGTACACCTGGACGGTTCCGGTGGCCGATCGTAGAGACCCTTGCACTCAGAGTTGCCCGGAAGCGACAGAGCAGTTTGCTTAGGTGTAGAGCAGCCGCGAGAAAATACAGAGATCCTTCGGCTTCGCTGAGGGGCAGGATGACGGCGCAGCTTATACCTGAGAGGTAGACAGGTCTAAAACGAATGGAGCTGGTGAAGCTGTTGAATTTACAGGTGGTGGTGGGAATGTGATGCAGTGGAAGCGGTGGCGCAACAGCATTGTTTTGATCTTCGCCGTGCTGGGGCCCGGCTTCATTACCGCCAACGTCGACAATGACGCGGGCGGCATTTATACCTATGCCACGGCGGGTGCGCAGTTCGGCTACGGTCTGCTGTGGACCATGATTCCGATGGCGATCATGCTTACCTTCGCGCAGGAGATCTCCGCGCGCATGGGCGTGACGACGGGCAAAGGCCTGAGCGAGTTGATTCGCGAAGAGTTCGGGCTGCGTACGACCACGATCCTGATGTTTGGCCTGATCATCTGCAATCTTTGCGATGTGACCGCGGAGTTTGCCGGGGTGGCCAGCAGCACGCAGCTGTTTGGCTTGAGCAAATTCATTACGGTGCCGGCCGCGGCCGCGCTGGTATGGTCGCTGGTGGTTTTTGGCGATTACAAGAAGTTGGAAAAGATTTTTGTGATTCTGTCGTTTCTGTATGTCGCCTACATCGTGACGGCGGCGCTGGCGCACCCGAACTGGACCTCTGCCGTACGCGCGACGCTGCGTTTGCCGCATGTATCGGATCTGCGCAGTTCGAACTACCTGTTTTTTTCAGTGGGTATGATTGGCGCGACGGTGGCGCCTTGGCAGCAGTTTTACCTGCAGGCCTCAGTGGTGGACAAAGGTACGGGCAAGGGTGAGTTGAAGTTTGCGCAGGCGGATGCGATTGTCGGGTCGCTGTTTTCAGTTGTGGTGGCGGCGTTTATTGTGATCGCGTGCGCGGCGACGCTGTTTGCGAGCGGGCACCATGCGATCGCGGATGCGGCGGACGCGGCGGCTTCGCTGCGGCCCCTCGGCGGAGACTACGCGTACCTGCTATTTGCGTTCGGATTGCTGAATGCATCGCTGTTCGCGGCATCCATCCTGCCGTTGTCAACGGCTTACACGGTGTGCGAGGCGCTGGGATTTGAGTCGGGACTAACGAAGAGATTTCGCGATGCGCCGATTTTTTACTGGCTCTACACGGGTTTAATCGTGATTGGGGCGGCCATTATTCTGGTGCCGCATGTACCGCTGGTGCGGATCGCAGTGTTGTCGCAGGTGCTCAATGGATTGCTGCTGCCGTTCGTTCTGGTTTTTATGCTGATCCTGGTGAACCGGACGAGCCTGATGGGTGCGCTGGTGAACGGGCGGACGTACAACATCGTGGCCTGGTCACTGACCGGGTTGACGATTGCTTTGACCGTGGTGTTGCTGGTGGGGCAGGTTGTAGGAAGTTGAGCCGTCGGGACATCTAGGCTAGACGCTTATTCTCAGATGTAGCGGCTATGCGAACAGCAGATCCCTTCGCTGCGCTGCGGGATGACAACAGGAAGACAACGTCAAAAACACATTGAAGATAAATCGTTTCAACAGCATTTCCGGCGACGGCCGTCTGATCTTCGACGAGGTCCGCTACAGGAGTTTGCCGTCGGCGAGATCGCGGATGAGGGTGAGGTCGGCGGCGAGGAAGTCGAAATCAGGCAGATTGGAGAGCGGGGACCAGCGCATGGCGAGGAAGATGCGATTTTCAAGTTCGCCCTCGAACCCGTCGACGACAAAAAACTGAATTTCAATGGTGGAACCGTTGCGATAGCTGTGGCGCACGATGGCGAGACGGCGGCCGATGGCAGCGTGGATGCCGAGTTCTTCATTGAGTTCGCGAGCGAGGGCGACCTCGGCGGTTTCACCCTGCTCGACCTTGCCGCCGGGGAACTCCCATTTGCTGCCCATGGGCTGGTCGGGGCGACGTTGGCAGACGAGCACCTCACGGTTTTCGCCCTCGCCGCGCAGGATAAGTGCTGCAACCACATGACGAAGCGGTTTGGCGTTTGCCGTACGGGCGGCGTCGTTCAGTTTGCGGATGGGCTGCTTCACCGTCATGCCCAGTGTATGACGCCCGAGCAGGATCTGGCGTTTAGGTCGAGGGGGTGACGGAGGCGGGCCAATAGACGGGCCAGCCTTCGGCGGCGGCGCGGGCGAGCAGCCCCGGCGAGGGGTTCACGGGAAAGGCGCCCCGGGCCGTGGCCAGCATGGCGGCGTCATGGACCGAGTTCCCGAAGACGACGTCAGGCGCGGTGACCCCGGCGCGGTGCAGGGCGGCGACCTTGCCCTCGTCAGTGGGAACGTCGATCAGTTGGTCGTTGAGCAGACCGTTTTCGGCCCCGATGCGGGAGGCGAGTACGCGCTCCCGTGGAATGTTGAAGCGGAGGACACCTTCTTCAATCACCCAGTCGTTGGTTGAGCTAACGGCCCAGATCTCTACTCCATTGCGCTGTAGATCATTGATGAGCTGATGCATTTCAGGGAAGATGTGCGATTCAATGCGTTCGCGGAAGAAGGCGGCGGCGGCTTCGCGCATGGTGTCCACCGCGAGCCCGGCGTAGCAGGTGACCATATCGCCGCAGATTTCGAGTTCGTTGACCTCGCCTCGGTTGTACCGGTCGTACTGAGCCTTGAGCTGGGCGGATTTTTCGGGTCCAAGGAGGCCTTTCTCCAAGGTCCAGCCCATGAAGCCGGAACCGGCGTCGCCGGACCACAGGGTACCGTCGCAATCGAAGACGGCCACCTTCGGGCTGAGGGCATGTACGGCGGCGTGAAAGGCCCCGGTGGCGAGGACCTTTGGACTTGCGGTGGAGACGGTGGACGCGGGTACGGTGTCAGGCACGAGGAAGGCTCCAGAGGGAATCGTTTTCAGTAGAACAGCTTCGGTGCTGACGGCTCAACCCGAGGTGAAACGCAGCGGAAAGAACGAACGGGTATGCTGGTGACGTTGCCTATGAGCCTCTTCCTTGCCATTGGATCACCGACGACCGAACTTTCTGACGAACAGCTGAAGGCTCATCTGCATGAGGCGCTGGGGTCGCTAGGACCACGGAAAAGAGTGCTTGCCGTGCCGCCGGACTTTACGCGATTTCACTCGCGCGCGGGCCGGCTGACAGAGATGGCGTGGGAATTCTATCGCGAGGCGCTGACCGATGTGCTGCCGGCGCTGGGAACGCATAAGCCGATGACCGATGCCGAGATCGGGACGATGTTCGGGCAGGTGCCGCGCGAGCTGTTCCGGGTGCACAACTGGCGGGACGACATCGTGACGCTGGGTGAGGTGCCGGGCAGCTTCATGGAGGAGGTCTCCGAGGGCAAGCTGAGCTACCCGTGGCCGGCGCAGGTGAACCGGCTGCTGGTCGGCGAGGGCGCTGGGGAGGGCGGACATGACCTCATCCTGAGCATCGGGCAGGTGGTGCCGCATGAGGTGGTCGGCATGGCCAATGGAGCGAAAAACATCTTTGTCGGCACGGGGGGCGTGATGGGGATTCATCGCTCGCACTTCCTGGGCGCGGTGTACGGCATGGAGCGCATGATGGGGCGAGTCGACACGCCGGTGCGCCGGGTGCTGCGCTATGCCAGCGAACACTTCGCGCAGGACATGCCGATCGTGTATGTGCAAACGGTGGTCGGGAAGAATGAGGCGGGCGAACTGGTGGTGCGTGGGCTGTATGTGAGCGACGATGACCAGGCCTTTGAGCAGGCGGCGGCGCTGAGTCTCCAGTGCAACTTTCAGGTCTTGGACCGCGAGATTCGGAAAGCAGTGGTATTTTTGGACCCGCACGAGTTCCGGTCAACGTGGCTGGGCAACAAGAGCGTGTACCGCACGCGCATGGCGCTGGCGGATGGGGCGGAACTGATCGTGCTGGCGCCGGGTGTGCATGAATTTGGCGAGGACAAGGCGATCGATACGCTGATTCGCCGGTTTGGATACTGCGGAACGCCTGCGGCCCTGGCCGCGGCGGAGAGCGACTCGGACCTGGCAGCGAACCTGAGCGCGGCGGCGCACCTGATTCACGGCTCCAGCGAGGGCCGGTTCACCATCCGCTACTGCCCAGGGCACCTGACGAGGGAAGAGATTGAGGGCGTGCACTATAAGTACGGCGACCTGGCGAAGTACGCGGCGAAGTACAACCCCGCGGTGCTGAAAGACGGCTGGAACGTCGTCGAAGGTGAGGAGATCTTTTTTGTATCCAACCCAGGGCTTGGGCTTTGGGCATATGAGGGGCGCTTGCATGGCTGACGGGAAGGGTGTTTTAGCGATTGTGCTGATGGGTGTCAGCGGGTCAGGCAAGACAACGATCGGTGAGGTGCTGGCCAAGAAGCTTTCGGCAACCTTTGCGGATGCGGACGATTACCACAGCGAGGCGAACAAGGCGAAGATGGCGGCGGGACAGCCGCTGAATGATGAGGACCGAGCGCCCTGGCTTGGGAAGCTGAATGGTTTGTTGAAGCGTTGGGTGGCCGACGGCAAACGTGGTGTTCTGGCCTGCTCGGCCTTGAAAGCCGGCTATCGGCAGACGCTGGCGGCGGACATCGCCGCGGACAAGATAGCGTTTGTGTGGCTGGATGCGTCCAAGGAGATCCTTACGCAGCGACTGAAGGCGCGGCAAAACCACTTCATGCACGCCGACCTGTTGGAAAGTCAGTTGGCCACGCTTGAGCCCCCTGCCGATGCGATGCGTGTGGTGAATGACCGCACCCCCGACGAAGTGGCCGGGGAGATTGTGGCCGAGCTGGGACTCTGAGATTCCGGCTCGGGGTATGGCCGATGCCGGCGATGCTCGCAATCCAGGCGTGACAGGCAACCCGAAGGATTTGCGCTTCCAAAAGATTGTCCTGTAGGTGAGGAGCAGCCGCGAGGGAAATACAGAGATCTTTCCCCTTCCGGCTTCGCTCAGGGTCAGGATGATGGCAGAGCTTTACCTGAGGAAAACAGGTCTAGCGATGCGCAGTGTGGGGGCGCATGGGCAAACAGGTCTGGCGGCTGCGCAGGCGAAGCAGCGGCTGCTCCAGAAAGGTGAAGGAGAGCCAGGCGGCTGCAGCGGAGACCGGGAAGGCGATCAGAACACGCGTCAGCAGATAGGTTGAACCCCCCGGGGCATGGGCTACCGTTGCGCCGATGCGATCAAAGAGGGGCTCCAGCAGGATGTGTAGAACGTAGAAGCCATAGCTGATACGGCCGAGCCAGCGCAGGGGAGAAACGCTGAGGGCGGCTCGCCAGAGGCCGGACTGCAGGGCTAGAGCGAGCAGGGCGGCCGAGCCGATTTCCGTGGCGGGCAGGGTGAGGATGAACTGCGCCGGGCTGGCCAGGAGCAGGTTGCCGCAGCGCCATCCGACCGCGGCAAAGAGCAGGGTGCTGAGCAGCAAAGCGGCTGCTCCCCAGCGGCGGGCGAGTCGGGCGACCTGGGCGGGACCGATCAGGGCAAGCGCACTGCCAAGGGCCAGACCGCCGGCACGGGTTAGCAGAAACGGCGACCAGTTGGCGACCGTTTCGACGGTTCCCGCCCGTGGCCAGAAGACGGCGACGCGGAAGAGACAGGAGGCCAGGAACAACCCACCGCAAAGCCACAGCGCGCGTGGACGGGTGCGCACCGCCAGGAGCAGCGTCGGCCAAATGAGGTAGAACTGCGCTTCCACGGCCACGGTCCAGAGATGATGCAGCGGCAGCGGCGGGGGGTAGCGCATGGCGACGGACAGGAGCGGTGGGATGTTCTGCGCAAAGGCGGCGTAGAACAGGAGCGGCTGAAGATTCTCGACGGAGGCGCCCCACAGCAGGGCGGTAAGCGCTGCCAGCAGCAGGACGCCGTAGTAGATCGGCAGGATGCGCCTGGCGCGACGCCCAAAATAGCCGCCCAGGGTCAGGCTCCCACCTGGATGCGCCCAGAGCAGGCTGGTGATGAGAAAGCCGGAGAGCGCGAAGAAGAGCTCGACCCCGATCCAACCTGCCTGTGTGGCGTACCCGGCAAAGCGGAGCAGGGAATGAGCCGAGTGGAGACCTCCACCATAGTGGAAGATGTAAACCCCAAGCACGGCAAGACCGCGCAGACCATCGAGTGCGCCGTCACGGAAAGCGCTGGATTGATCCGGATTAGAAGTGGATGAAGGGGCGTCGCTCACTTTTAAGGTGGAACAAATCGCTTCCGGGGCCACGGAGCTGCCCCGGAAGCATGGCGGGTTTTTATTGCTTGGTCATCGTGCTTTGAACACCGGTGTCTGGACCGCAGGAGCCGGTGAGCTGCCAGGAGGTGACGGTGAGGGTGGTGGCGTCAGGGGAGAAGGTACCGGAGGCGGTGACCTGGTTGCCGGTAGTGCCGTCAGCATAGGTCATGGTGAAGCTGCCGCCGGTGACCTGCGTACCTGAGACCTGGATGGGGCTGGTAAAGCAGGGATTTTGGCCGAAGCTGCCGCTGCCATTCAGCGTGAAGTTGCCGGTGGTGTTGGACAGATCCGACTGCTGCAGTTGGGCTGTGACGGTGATGACGGGGCCGGCTGTGTCAGAGAAGGTGCCGGCGTAGGTGCCGTTGATGGGTGTGTAGGCCTGGGCTGTGGCGACTGCGGCTTTGGCAAAGGCGCAGGTGCCTCCCGCGACGTTGTAGGCGGCCTCCGTGAGGGATTTGCCGTCGGCGGCCAGGGTGCCGGTAACCGTAAGGGTACCGCCAGCGATCGGGCCGGTGAGGGTCACGGCGCCTTTAGCTGTCGCGGAACCGGAAACCTCGATGGCGGTGCCGGGGCTCACACAGGAGGACGCTGCCTGTGGGTGCAGGATGCCGGAGATAGCGCCCGCATTGCCGGAGAGTTCGCCGGAGAGCGTGGCGAGATGCGCCGCCGGCGTGGCCGAGGAGCTGAACTGCCAGTTGCCGGTAGCCAAGGCGGGAAGGGGGGAGTTTGTATTTACTGCACTATTGACCGCGCAACCAGTCAGCAGTGGAAGGAGAAGCAAGGGGGAATAGAGCAGGCTGCAAACTCGCTTCGAGCGGGAAAGAGACGGGGAAAGAAGCGACATGGGTACCTCAAGGGCCGGGGTCAAAGGTCAAGCGGCGGAGAGCGATGCTGCGGGATGCGACGCTCAGAGCCGGGTAGATGCTGGGGAAATATTCCCAAAAGGGAAGGGTTTAGGTCACTCACCCAGACGGGGTAGAGCGGCGCGCGGTCTGGCGCATCCTATGGTGGTCCGCCGCATCATATTGATTGACAGTAAGTCACTCACATGCGACATTGAGTGAGTCATAGAGGATCAGCGGCGAGAAGCTGCGGAAGGTAAAGCGAGGAGCTAGGCATGGCAAAGATTATTGGCATCGATCTCGGGACGACCAACAGCTGTGTGGCGGTGATGGAGGGTGGCGAGCCCAAAGTGATCGCGAACGAGGAAGGTGGACGCACCACTCCATCGATCGTGGCGTTCACAAAGAACGGCGAGCGGCTGGTGGGTCAGGTGGCCAAGCGCCAGGCAATCACCAACCCTGAGAACACGGTTTATTCGATCAAGCGCTTCATGGGCCGCCGCCAGAATGAAGTAAATGACGAGATGAAGATGGTGCCGTACAAGGTTGTGGCCAAGGGCGACAACGTGGGTGTCGTCGCGCAGGGCAAGGAGTACACCGCGCCAGAGGTTTCGGCGATGATCCTGCAGAAGCTCAAGAAGGCGGCAGAAGATTACCTGGGCACGAGCGTAACCGAGGCCGTGATCACGGTGCCGGCGTACTTCAATGACGCGCAGCGACAGGCGACCAAGGATGCGGGCAAGATCGCCGGTCTGGACGTGAAGCGGATCGTGAATGAGCCGACAGCAGCTGCCCTGGCCTATGGCCTGGACAAAGGTAAGGACGAGACCATCGCTGTTTATGATTTTGGCGGCGGCACGTTCGATGTGTCGATCCTGGAAGTCGGCGACGGTGTGATCGAGGTGAAATCGACCAACGGCGATACGCACCTGGGTGGCGATAACCTCGATCAGCGCATCGTGGAGTGGTTGATCTCCGAATTTAAGAACGAGTCGGGTCTGGATCTGACGGCGAAGGGCAACGAAATGGCGCTGCAGCGGTTGAAGGATGCCGCCGAACGCGCCAAGATCGAGCTTTCGACCGCGCAGGAGACGGAGATCAACCTGCCGTTCATCACCGCTGATGCTTCCGGACCGAAGCACCTGGTGCGCACACTTTCCCGCGCCAAGCTGGAGAGCCTGGTCGACGATCTATTGCAGAAGTCGGTTGGACCGTGCAAGCAGGCGCTGAAGGATGCGGGGATCGATGCTTCCAAGATCGACGAGGTCGTGCTGGTTGGCGGTCAGACGCGTATGCCCAAGATCCAGCAGTTGGTGAAGGATCTGTTCGGCAAGGAGCCGCACAAGGGCGTGAACCCTGATGAAGTCGTTGCCATCGGCGCGGCGGTGCAGGCGGGCGTACTTTCGGGCGACGTAAAGGACCTGCTGCTGCTTGATGTGACGCCGCTGACGCTGGCCATTGAGACGATGGGATCGGTAGCAACCCCGATGATCCCGCGTAATACAACGATTCCGACCAAAAAGACGGAGACGTTCTCGACGGCGGCGGATAACCAGACCGAGGTTGAGGTTCACGTGACGCAGGGCGAGCGGCCGATGGCGAGCCAGAACCGCACGCTGGGCAAGTTCAAGCTGGGCGGCATCATGCCGGCGCCGCGAGGTGTACCGCAGATTGAGGTGACGTTTGATATCGACGCAAACGGCATCCTGAACGTGACGGCGAAGGACAATGCCACGGGCAAGGACGCGAAGATCACGATCACGAGTTCTTCGGGTCTGAGCAAGGACGAGGTGGAGCGCATGGCGAAGGAAGCCGAAGCGCACGCGGCCGAGGACAAGGAAGCCAAGGACAAGATCGAGGCACGCAATGGTCTTGATTCCATGGTTTACAACGTGGAGAAGATGCTGAAGGAGTCGGGCGACAAGCTGCAGGACAAGGGCGAGATCGAGTCGGCGCTGTTGGATGCGAAGAGCACGTTGACTGGCGACCCGAGCGCGACCGAGTTAAACGCAGCGCGCGAGCGGCTGACGACGGCAAGCCACAAGCTGGCGGAGGCGATGTACGCAGCCAATGCCGGTGGGTCGGGCATGCCCCCGACTGACGGCGCGGCGGCAAGCGCCGGAACGGCGGACCACTCGGGCGGCACCAAGGACGAGGGCGTGATTGACGCGGAATACGTCGACGCGGAGAAGTAAGCCGGACGTTGCGGTGGTGTGGAGCCGGGCAAAGTGTGGGGAGACGAAGGTCTCCCCCGCTTCCGGCACGTCCTTCTTTTGCGAATAGAGTTATTTAAATCCATGGATGGGCGTGGAGCGTTTACCTGGTAAGCCACACCGAAGGGAGCACGAAATGCGGAAGCAACAACTGAAGCAGGGAACGGATCAGGCATGGCCTCAGGCCATCTCCTTCAACTTGGGCGTCGGCGGAATGGGTGCTGCCGAGGTGCTTTGGCGCTGCGAAGGAACACGCGGCGGACGGGTGTACTCCTCCGGGCTATTCACGACCCAGCAGGAGGCACAACAGTTTGCGCAGGAACTGCAAAAGAACGAGCCCGATCAGGTTTTCAACGTCGAGAGCATCAAGGCCAGTACGGTCTGGAACTAAGCTTAAGCAGGGTGCTAGCCAGGTCATCATCTTCTCGATCGATGGAGGCCTGGCTTTTTGCTTGGTGCACCATTGACATACGGTACGTAGAACAAAAAGGGGTTTGTGCAGACGGCACGAACCCCTTTTTATGTTTGAATCCTTTAAGGATTCTTCTACCTGAGGCTTCTGTTTTGAGGAGTGTTCTCCAAGGAAGACCGGATGTTATCTGCCGCCAAGCTGCTTCGGAAGGCGAGGTTATCGCTCTGGATACGGGGTGCGGACACCTGTCAGGCCTGTGGCACAACAGATGTCCGATAAATTCTCCATGAAGAGCGGACCGGAGCGCCCATGTTGATCCCGCGTAGGAGTGCTGCAAAGGTTTGCAGATCCGTATAGCCTCGTAAAAGCGAGCTTTCGCGTCAGCGATGGTTGCGAGTCAATCGGCTTGCAATGAGAGCGGATCGCTGGTGATGAAGCGCCTTAATGGCCGCAGGCCTCTAGATATTTCTCTACTTCGAGGGCGGCCATGCAGCCGGAGCCGGCGGCGGTGATGGCCTGACGATAGCGGCGATCCTGAATATCGCCGCAGGCAAAGACGCCAGGCAAGGGCAAGCCCATGCGGGTGGTGAAGACGTTGCGATCGGTCTTGATGTAGCCGTCAGAGTCAAGGTCGAGTTGGCCTTCAAAGGCACGGGCATTGGGTTCGTGGCCGATGCCCAGGAACATAAATTTGACAGGCAGTTCGGAGTGCTCGCCGGTCTTGCGGTTGTGGAGCTTAAGGCCGCGAACGTCCTTTTCCTCGACGCCGAGAACCTCTTCCACGATCGTGTTGTTCATGAACTCGATTTGCTTGTGCTCTTTGGCGCGGTCCAGCATGATCTTGCTGGCGCGAAAGCTCTCGGACCGATTGATCAGGGTGACCTTGGAGGCGAAGCGGGTGAGAAAAAGCGCTTCTTCCATGGCGGAATCACCGCCGCCGACAACGGCGATCTCCTTGCCGGAGGTGAAAAAGCCGTCGCAGGTGGCGCAGGAGCTGACACCGTAGCCGATGAGCGCCTGCTCGGAGGGGATATTGAGCCAACGGGCGGAGGCGCCGGAGGCGATGACCAGGGTGCGGGTGAGGACCGTCTCCTTGCCCATTTTCAGCTCGATCGGACTTTTGGTGAGATCGACGCCGTCAAGATGGCCCATGGTGATCTCAGCGCCGAAGCGAGTGGCTTGCTCCTTCATGTTATCGATGAGCTGAGGACCCTGGATCCCCTCGGGCCAACCCGGAAAATTTTCGACCAGGGTGGTCATGGAGAGCTGACCGCCGGGTTCGTGGCCTTCGACGATAAGGGGCTTGAGGTTAGCGCGGGCGGTGTAAATCGCGGCGGTGAGGCCGGCGCAGCCGGAGCCCAGGATGACGGTTTCGCGGATCGCAGTCTGGTCTGACATAACTAGGGTTTGATTGCCACCAGACCGCTTTGGATGCAGGTGAGGGTTCGGCGAAAACTTCAATGCTGCTTTGCCTGCCGGGTGGAGCGTAGCATCAGGGCATGGCAAATCTAGTGTTGGTGTATGGTATGCGGCTGCTGCCCGCTGAGGAACTGGCCGAGGTGCAACCCGCGCCGGTGCGGTTGAAGAATGGCAACGAGTCGCAGGTGGCAATGCATGTGCTCGAAGGCAGCCGAGAACAGATTGAGGCGCAGTTGCGGACTTCGGTCGAGGCGTTTTTCGACCTGTACCCGGAGATCTAAAGGCTCGCACTGACGCTTTTAGGGCACAGAAACACCTTTATCTCGTGCCGATGTCTCAAGTTGGGACATCGATCCACGAAGGTGGAGTGATGGCGGCAAGGATGTCGCAAAGTAAGGCGGGACTGAACAAAATTCCGGATCGTGCCGAAAGAGTGCATGGAGGCGATAGCTGCCATGCGTTTGGGACGGTTCGGGAAGTGGGTGCTTGCGGCGGGTCTGGTATTGAGTGGCGCTCTGGCCGGGGCTCAGGAGGGAGCGCCTCCGACAGGGTTGTCGGATGAGTTTGCCTCGCTGGCGAGCCGGGCGGCGACCATCTTTATTGGACAGGTAATCTCGATTGACCGCCGCGGCGGTGCGGTTGAGATCACGTTCAATGTGGAACAGCTCATCGCCGGAGGCATCGGAGCGCAATATACCCTGCGGGAGTGGGCCGGACTTTGGCCGCAGGGGCAGTATCGCTACACGGTAGGCCAGCGGTCACTTGTTTTTCTCCATGGCACGAGCGCGGCCGGGTTCGGGTCACCGGTGGATGGCGCCGAAGGTGTGGTGCCGGTGTTGGTGCGGGGCGCCAATGCCACAGAGTTGCTGGATGTTCGGCGGCTGTTGGCGGCGCTGCTGCGGACGCCGGGTACACCGCTGGCGACCGAGGCGAACGGTGCGATCCAGCTGACGGCGGCCTTGCCGCTGATTGCCGCCGCACTGGAAAAAGGAACCAATCGTACGCTGCGGCCTGAGCCCATTCTGCGACCGGTGCGGGTGAGGGGACTGCAGGGGCAAACGGGTTCGCCGGAGCTGCCAGCTGGCCCTTCCGGACCTGCAAGGATGGCCGTGGGGGTGCGCGATGAAGCGCGCTAAGTCCTTTGTTTCGCGCCGGTCTAGGTGTGTGTGCGCGGTCCTGGGTACCTTTACCGCGGTGTGCCAATGGCTCCTGTTCGGTCTGGTTCTGAGTCTGGCACAGAAGGCCCAGGCGGCGGGTCCGCGGTTTGTAACCGGGCAGGGCATCTGGGTCAATGCCGGGCAGAGCGAAGGCTGGGCGACCTCGCAGCTTCTGTATTACACGGACCCCGGCTCGCTCGGCAGCGGGATCACGCACATGCAGGCGGATGCGATGGTGGCAGCGGCAGCGGCGGTCTGGAATGTGCCGACATCCAGCTTGAGCCTGGCGCAGGGTGGTCAGTTGGCGGAGCATGTGAGCTCGGCGAACACCTACCTGGGCAGCAACGGCATTGTATTTCCTGCCGATGTGCAGGTGACGAATGAAACGGCGATGCCGGTAGCCGTGATCTACGATGCCGATGGCAGCATGACGGATCTGTTGCTGGGGTCGGGGGCCAGCGATCCGGTGGCCTGCCGGCAGAACGCCGTGACGGAAAGCGTGGATGATATTCAGCCGGACGGCCATATCCACCATGCACTGCTGCTGCTGAACGGGCGCTGTGTCGGATCCGCGGCGGCGCAACTCACCCAAATGCAATACCAGCTCACGCGCGCATTTGGGCGAGTGCTGGGGCTGGCGTGGTCCCAGGTCAATGACAATGTCTTCACCGCAGCCAATGCGGTGACCGCGGATCAGGAGACCTATTGGCCGTTGATGCACCCGCTCGATGTGCTGTGCGGCCCATATTCCTACCAGTGCATGCAACATCCGTTCACGTTGCGGGCGGACGATCTTAGCTCGTTGAGTGGGCTATACCCAGTCACAAGCGGCAATCTGACCGCCGGGAAGCAGCTGAGCGGCAGTGACGCGGTATTTTCCTGGGGCCGGCTGACGTTTCCCCGTGGACAGGGCATGGACTGGGTGAACGTAACCGTGCACCGGCTGCATGAGGGCGTGATGGAGGATTGGGAACTGGTCTCCGCCACGACAGGCGCTACCTACCAAGAGGCGCTGCCGAACCCGGTGACGCAGATGCAAGCAGCAAATGCCGGAACGCCGTCCGAGGGGAATGAGGGCTTTTACCAGTTTCAGGCGGTCCCCATCGATGGGCTGTCCAACCTGTACTTCACGACGGAAGCGATCAACCCGCTCTACACTGGCGCGTATGCACTGGCGCCGTATGTGCGGCCGCCGGCAACGCCGTCCGGCTCGCCCCAGACGATTGTGGATTACTCGGCGGTGGGCACAGATTTTGTAAACCTCACGATGACGGCCAGCGACGCTGCCAGCGGCGACGCGCTAACCGACGAAGGAACAGCAGGCGCGCCGGCGGCGCTGGACCCGAGCGGGTTCCAGAGTGGATTTCTGGCCGCCTGGGGACAGAGCTCATGGTGGAATGCGACCGTGCGCGCAGGACACACCTGGACCTTGGAAGTCACGGCGACCGACGAGCAGGGCGAAGCGACCGCCAATAAAGCGCAGCCTGTGATGGGGGTGTGGCGGTCGACAGATGCAACGGGAACGCTCCCGACGGTTGCGGGGCAGGCGGTTCCTTTCAACTCGATGGTGTTTGGCATGACGCAGCTGCATGTGGGCGCGGCGACGGCAGATTCAGCCATGCGCATCGTGGTCGGGGACCAGTTTGGCGCGGGGCGACCGGACTTCACGTACAAGGCGCGCATGCTGTACGCAGACGTTATCTCGCCGACGACCGTGGGGCAGGGTGGGGGCATCATCACGATTCTGGGGAGGGGTTTTCAGCAGGGCAATGCGGTAAAGGTAAATGGCGTCTCTGCGGTGGTACAAAGTCTTTCTGCGACCCAGATCACGGTGATGGTGCCGTCCAGGGCGTCGGTGGGTGCGCCGCTAGGCCGGGCCGTGGGCGTGGCGGTCGAGGATCCGGTTACGGGAGGCACAACGTCCGTGGCGGGTGCGCTGACCTATACGAGCGGGGCCGATCTGCTGCAGGAAAGCTCCGCGCCGGGCAGCCTGCAAACGGGCGACACGGCCTCGACGGCGTTCGCGGTGCAGGTGCTGGCGGCGGACGGGGTGACCCCGCTTGCAGGCGCAACGGTGAAGCTGAGCGTCACCACCGGCACGGCGCAGCTGGGCGCCTGCGGTGCGGCCGGGAGCTGCTGGGTGACCAGCGACAGCCATGGGCGGGTACAGAGCCCTGTGACCGGCGTTGCGGGAGGACCTGTGACCCTGATTGCGACGGAGATCAGCGGCGGGGCGACGGTGCAGACCCTGCTGACAGATAGCGACCCGGTGAGATCGGTTTCGCTTGCCAACACGACAGCCTTTGTGGCTGCGGAGGGTACCGGCGGCACCTGGCTCGTGAGGCTGAATGCCGTTCAGGATGGAGCGGCCGCGGCTGCGGGGGTGCCGGTTACCTGGAGCGCGGGTGCGGGCGTGCAGATCTCCGCTTTGTCCGCAGCCACGACAGTAGATGGAAGCGCGGCCGCCACGGTGAGTGTTGGGGCCCTCGCGTCCGGTGCGACGGGAACGCTGACTGCGTGTGCGTGGAAGACGGTTTGCGCCACGTGGACAGTCTCAAGTGTGGACTCTTCCCAATGGCAGGTAGGCCTGGTGAGTGGTGCCGGGCAGAGCGTAGCACTGGGAGGAACGCTTGTGCCGGTGCGCGTGCTGGTAACGGATGCGGCGGGCGATCCGCTGCAGGGAGCGCCGATCACGGTTTGGCAAAGGGTGTTGGGATGGGAAGGGCTTTGCCCGAAATCGGGTACGGCATCGGGTGCTGGATCGAGTGCATGCCCTGCCGCCCCCGTTCTGAACAGTGCGCAGGCTACCTTGAACGGGGATGCAGGTGGCGAGGTCTCGGTAATGCCTATGCAGGTAGAGGGGCAGCCACAGACGCTGCAGATTGCGCTTTCCTGGGGAGCGACAGGGTTTCTGACCTGCACGCTGGTGACAACACCTACCCCCTGAAGAGGAACGAGACAAGTCGACGCGCTTTAGGAAGGGCATAAAGGAGAAATCACCAGGAAAGCCATAAAGGCATCGAGGAGATCACTTCAGGCGTAGTCTCCTTCGGGTACCGGATCGGGCAGAGCGGGTTGGCGGCGGGAGGCGGCAAATCCGAAGCAGGTGATGTACAGGAAGCAGAGGGCGGGTGCGATAAAGGCCGGCTGGAGACCGATGTGATCGGCGAGCTTGCCCTGGATTTCTGGAACAAGGGCGCCACCCAGGATGGCGGCAATCAGAAGGCTGGATCCTTTGCTGGTGAGCGGGCCCAGATCCTGGATGCCGAGCGCAAAGATGGAGGGAAAGAGCACCGAGTCACAGAGGCCGATGGCGAGGAGGGTCCACATGGGGGTGGAACGGGGAAGAATGAGCTGGTGAGGACCGAAGAGGTTGAAGGATTCGGTGTAGACCTGCCCGGTGCCGACGCTGTGCATGCTGATGAAAAGGAGAACCACGGCGGCAAGAGCAGCGACGCCAATGACCAGGCCAGTGCGCACCCGCTGGAGGATTGCCGAGCCGGCAAAACGGCCGACCATAAGGCCTCCCCAGTAGACGGGCAGGAAGTAGGCCGCGGTTTGTTCAGGAAGACCGGCGATCTGCGGTAGGCCCATGTAGCTGACGGCAAGCGAACCGATGGAGACCTCGGCACCAACGTAGCAGAAGATGCCGAGGGCGGCGAAGAGAAGCCAGGGATGACGCCAGATGCTGTCCGGGTGGCTCAGAGCCTCGGAAAAGGCACCGGGGCGGAAATCCTGGGTGTGTTGCGAGACGCCGGTCTGCGTTTTGAGCTTGATCAGGCCGAGTGCAATGGCCAGCAACAACAGCATCAAGGCCAGGCCGATGTAGGGCAAGCGCACGGACGAGGCCTGGGTGGCGCGGTAGGCCTGCCGGGCGGCATCGGAAAGTTTGTGGAGGTTGGTAGGCTGTAGCCGCGAGACACCGCGCAGGATAAAGGCCGCGCCCAGAAACGGAGCGATGAACGTTCCGACGGAGTTAAAGGCCTGCGCCAGATTCAGACGGCTGGATGCGGTCGCAGGTGGGCCGATCACGGTGACATAGGGATTAATCGCCACCTGCACAATTGTCATGCCGGCGGCAAGGATGATGAGTGCCGTAAGAAAGATCCCGAAATTAGCGACGTAGGAGGCGGGCACGAAGGTGCCGGCACCGACCGCCATGGTGACCAGGCCGGCGATCATGGCGCGTTTGTAGCCGAAACGTTCGACAATCATGCCGCCTGGATAGCTGAAGACGAAGTAGGAGCTGAAAAAGGCGAACTGCACCAGCATGGCTTCGCCGTAATTGAGTTCAAAGATGGATTTCAGATGGGGAATGATGATGTCGTTCAGACAGGTGAGAAAACCCACCATGAAAAAGAGGGAGGTCGCGACGGCCATCGCCCGGGTGTCGGTCTTGCGGACGACGCCTTCGTCGTAACCGGGTGCGCTGATATTTCGAACAAAAACCGCCACGGAAGCTCCTTCAATTTCATCGGCGAAGTGCCGGCATGCCTGCCCAACGTCAGTTAAGAGTAGCTGTTCTCAAGCGCTTCTGGCATGTCCTTGCGGAAACTTCCGTGCACTCTTTCGTGCCGGGTAGAGAGTCGGCCAGGTAACCGAGCGCCGAGGTGGAGCGGCTAAGAGACGGCACGGCGAGCCATTGGCAGCTTTGAGCTTCTTTTTCGCATTGGGCGCAAGCCGGGGATCATGGGTCCGCCGTCATATTGACTCTCTGCAATGCCGTCACAATCGCACGGCCTGAGCTCGATCTGCCGGAAAATCGGGCCGGGTCTGGGCGTGGGCCCCATACGACTTTCGTTTTTCCGCATCTGAAGCAGTAACAAAACAGGCTTTGGGAACCCTTGACGCTCGCAATCCTGCGCGCCGCCGAAATCCCGCAACAGAAAATTAGTTAGAACAGGCGAAGTCGCCCGACAGGGGCAATCAGGAGCTTGCGCATGGGTACTGCTGTCGTTATAGAAGATGGAACTGAGCAGAAATCGCAGGGATGGGAGCGGGACCGCGCAGAGAACGGAACCCTTTCCCGCGTGCACGGGATGCCGTTTGGAGCGGAGGTACAGCCCGACGGCTGTGTGCGTTTTCGCTTTTTTGCGCCCGCGGCGGACCGCGTGCAGTTGGTGATAGAGGCGCAGGGGGAAGTCCAGGAGGCGCTGCTGCCGATGTCGGCCTCCGGCGACGGCTGGCATGAGCTGGTGACCGATCGGGCGAGGGCAGGCTCCCTCTATCGATTTGCCCTGCCGGATGGAACGCGGGTAGCCGATCCGGCGTCGCGTTTCCAGCCGGGGGATGTGAATGGTCCGAGCGAGGTGATCGCCGCTGGGCGCTATGCGTGGAAGGACGGTGCCTGGACAGGCCGGGCCTGGAAAGAGGCGGTGATCTACGAGCTGCACGTAGGCGCCTTCACCCCGGAGGGCACGTTTACGGCCGCTATCGGCAAGCTGGACCATCTGGCCGCACTCGGTGTGACGGCCGTTGAGCTGATGCCCATTGGGGACTTTCCGGGATTGCGAGGCTGGGGCTATGACGGCGTGCTGCTGTATGCGCCAGATTCCAGCTATGGCCGGCCGGAAGATTTAAAGGCCCTGGTCGATGCGGCCCATGCGCGCGGGATGATGGTGCTGCTCGATGTGGTGTACAACCACTTCGGGCCGGAGGGAAATTACCTGCCATCCTATTTCCCGAACCTGCTGACCAAACGTCACAAGACGAACTGGGGCGATGCGGTCAATTTCGATGGGGAGCAGAGCGGGGTGGTGCGGGACCTGGTGGTGCACAACGCCATGTACTGGATTGAAGAGTTTCACCTGGACGGTCTGCGGCTGGACGCGGTGCACGCCATCATCGATGAGAGCCCCAAACACATTCTGACGGAGCTGGCAGAACGCGTCCATGCGCTCGCCACGGGCTATCCAGTGCATCTGGTGCTGGAGAACGAGAAGAATGAGGCATTCCGTCTCGCGCGCGATGCTGAGGGCCGGCCGGAGCACTTCACCGCGCAGTGGAATGACGATATGCACCATGTGCTGCATACCGCGGGCACGCATGAGGATGCGGGCTACTACAAGGACTTCGAGGGGCATACAGGGCTGCTGGGCCGGGCGCTGGCGGAAGGCTTTGCATTCCAGGGCCAGGCCTCGGTGTGTACAGGCAAAAACCGTGGAGAATCCTGCGCGCACCTGCCGCCAGAGGCTTTCATTGCCTTTATCCAGAACCACGACCAGATTGGCAACCGGGCCTTTGGCGAACGGATTACGGAGATCACCAAGCCTGAGGCGATGCGTGCGCTGATTGCCACGTATCTTTTGCTGCCCCAGATCCCGATGCTGTTCATGGGCGAGGAATGGGGCGCGTCGCAGCCGTTTCCGTACTTCTGCGATTTCCATGGTGAGCTGGCGGGGCAGGTGCGCGAAGGCCGCAAAAATGAATTCGCCGGCTTTCCGGAGTTTCAGGATCCGGCCAAGCGGGATGCCATCCCTGACCCCTTGGCGGAGCGGACCTTTCTTTCCGCCAAGCTCGACTGGAGCGAAGCGGATGAGGGTGCTCATGCCGAAGTTCTCATGCGGTATAAGACCATGCTGAAGGTACGGCGGGAGTCTGTGGTGCCTCTGCTGGATCAGATTCAGGGCAACGCGGGCATGTTGGAGATGATGGGAGCCGGTGCCGTGGTGGTGAGCTGGCGGGTGCAAGATGGCCGTCAGCTGCGTCTGTATGCAAATCTGTGCGACGACGTGAAGGACAACTTTCCAAAGACCGAAGGACGCATCCTATGGCACGAGGGTCCGCAGGTGGAAGGCAGCCGGTTCCAACCCTGGACGGTTCGCTGGACCCTGCAGGACGCCGTCGCCTAGGTGCAGGACAGCCGGGCGTGGGGAGCAGTGCGGAGTGAGTACGGCAGCGGCGGAGACGACCCAAACAACGACAGCGGCACGGGTTGCCGTTGTCGCATCCACGGAGCAGCGGCAGCACGACGGTGACTTTGGTGCACGGTATGAGCCTGGGGTCGGCACCCGCTTCCGTTTCTTCGCGCCTGCGGTCGCTGCGGTGCGGGTAGCCATCCAGGGGCGTGAGCCTTTGGCGATGGAAACGGATGGGCATGGTTGGCATGAACTGACCGTGAAAGACGCCGACGCGGGGGCTCTGTACCATTACCTGCTGCCGGATGATGCGGACGTTCCCGATCCCGCATCGCGGTTTCAGCCGCAGGATGTGGCGGGGCCGAGTGAGGTGGTCGATCCGGTCTCCTACGCGTGGAAGTCCAGCGACTGGCACGGTCGGCCCTGGTCGGAGGCTGTGCTGTATGAGCTCCATGTGGGTACGTTTACCCCGGAAGGCACGTTTGCGGCGGCAGGGAGCAAGCTTGATCACCTTGCGGCGTTGGGCGTGACGGCGATCGAGCTGATGTCGATCGCCGATTTTGCCGGTACACGCAACTGGGGCTATGACGCGGTGCTTTGGTATGCGCCGGATTCGGCGTATGGCCGGCCGGAGGAGCTCAAGGCGTTTGTTGAGGCCGCGCACGAACGTGGACTGATGGTGATTCTGGACGTTGTCTACAACCACTTCGGGCCAGAGGGAAACTACCTGCCGCGGTATTTCCCGCAGATCTTCTCGAAAGAACACCAAACGGCGTGGGGACCCGCGCTGAACTTTGACGGTGAGTGCAGCCACGAAGCGCGCGAATTTGTGCTGCAGAACGCGATGTTTTGGCTGGAAGAGTACAAGGTGGACGGCCTGCGGCTGGATGCGGCACACGCCATCATCGACAATGGGCCCAAGCACGTTCTGGATGAACTGGCCGAACGGGTGCATGCCTTTGCGGGCGAGCGGCACATCCATCTGATTCGCGAGGATGAGAACAACATCGCCCGCAAGCTGGTGCGGGAGGGTGGCGGCTGCCCTACATGCTATACGGCGCAGTGGAACCACGATATCGACCACCTGTTGGGCGCGGGTTTCATGGGTAGATTCGACGACCGCAATACCGACGACAAAGGCGAGACGGAGCGGCTAGGCAAGGCGCTGGCCGAAGGGTTTGTGATCGCCGCGCAGGACAGCGGCCGCGACTTTGAGGCCGGATGCCACGTGCCGCCCAACGCGTTTATCTCGTTTTTGCAGAGCCATGACCTGGTCGGCAATCGTATTTTCGGCGAGCGCGTGACCAGCCTGCTGCCGACCGAGGTGGTACGCGCGCTGGTGAGCGTGGCATTGTTATTGCCGCAGGCGCCGATGCTGTTCATGGGCGAGGAGTGGGGCGCGAGCCAGCCGTTTCCCTATTTCTGCGATTTCCATGGTGATCTGAGCGAGGCCGTGCAGAAGGGGCGATGCGAGCAGATCAGCAAGCTGCCTGGAGTGTCACAGGAAGATTTGAAGAATGCGCCAAACTGCCAGGCGGAGAGCACATACCGTTCCGCGCAGCTGCAATGGGAAGAGCTGGAGACTCCCGAACACGGGGCGTGGCTTGATCTGTACAAGAAGTTGCTGCGGGTGCGGCGTGAGCGGCTGGAACCGCTGCTGCGAGGGCTTTGTGGCCGCTGCGGGAACCATGAGGTGCTGGGGCCCGGCGCGCTGAAGATCGATTGGACCCTGGCCGGGGGAGCCAGACTGCAGTTGGCGGCAAATCTATGGCATGAAGCCCGTGGCGGCTTTGGCGAGGCGTCGGGCGAGGTGATCTGGGCCGAGGGTACAACGGGTGCGGGCGGCGAGCTCCGGGCGTGGAGTGTGCGCTGGTCGGTGGACGCTGGCTAATGCGTGAGCTGGCCAGCGGCAAGCTGTTGCGGCACCTGAAGGTGCTGACGGCTGCGTATCTCCCAATCGAGTGCTGGCCTGTATAGGCTTACCCTCCTGCGACATCCAAACAATCAGAGGCATAAAGATGTCGATCTTTGCGCTGCTGAGCCTGCTGGTGACCGTCGGCGCGCTATTCAGCTTTTTGAGTTTTCGTGTGTTGCGCTTGCCGACTTCGATCGGCACCATGATGCTATCTTTGGCCGCCGCGGCTGCCCTGTTGCTATGCGGCCAGTTTGCGCCGGGGCTGCACAGCGGGGCGCAGCGGCTGGTGGGCGGCATCGACTTCAATGCCGTGGTGCTGCACGGGATGCTGTCGCTGTTGCTGTTTGCGGGCGCGCTGCAGCTGAATCTACCGCAGTTAAGCCGTGAAAAGCTGTCCGTCACGACGCTTTCAATCGGTGCGACCGCGCTTTCCACGATCTTTGTGGCCACGCTGTTTGAGTACGCTCTGCGGCTGGTAGGGGTCCACCTCAGCCTCATGAGCGCGCTGCTGTTCGGCGCGCTCATCTCGCCGACCGATCCGATTGCCGTGCTCGAGATGCTGCGCCGGGTGGGCGCGCCAGCGGCGCTCGAAACGCAGCTGGCGGGGGAGTCACTGTTCAATGACGGCGTAGGCGCGGTGATCTTTTTAGCGCTGGTGAGTGCTTCGGCGGGTGGCGGCGTGCCCTCGGTCGGCGGCTTTCTCGTGTCGCTGGTCTTCAAGGCCGGCGGGGCAATCGCCCTGGGAGCGCTGTTGGGCTACCTAACCTACCGCTTATTACGGCTGGTGGAGAGTTACCGGCTGGAGATTTTGTTGACGCTGGCGCTGGCGATGGGCGGGTATGCCCTGGCCGATGCGCTGAATGTTTCCGCACCGCTGGAGGTGGTTACGGCCGGTCTGCTGGTGAGCGGGCGCGCGCGGCGATTCGCCATGAGCGAAAACTCGCGCGAGCACGTGGAGCGCTTCTGGGAGCTGGTGGACGACATGATGAATGTCGTGCTGTTTCTGCTGCTCGGGCTGGAACTGCTGGTGTTGCCGTTGAGACGGCATTACCTGGTCGCAGGACTGGTGGCCATCCCCGTCGTGCTGGCGTCCCGCTGGTTGAGTGTGGTGATCCCGGTGGGTGTGTTGAACATCTTCAGGAAGCATGTGGAGGGCACTGTATCGGTGTTGACGTGGGGCGGTCTGCGGGGAGCGCTGGCGGTGGCACTGGCCCTTTCCATACCGGGAAGCGCAGGTCCTGAACGCAATCTGCTTCTGGTGACGACTTACGTGGTGGTGGTGTTTTCGATTCTTGTGCAGGGTCTTACCATCTCACCCCTGCTGCGGCGGCTGAAGCTGAGCGGTCTGCCGGAGCCGGTGCACCAGACGGCCCAGGAGCCCGCATCTATACACGGATGAATGAACCTCTTCTGTTGCAAACCTCTGGTGTGGAGTTCAGTTACCGCGAGTTCGGCCCCCGTGATGGGCTGCCTGTGTTGATGCTGCACGGGTTTCCGGATGCGGCCAACGCATGGGACCCGCTTGCGAAGTTGATCGATCCGAAGAAGCGCAAGCTGCGGCTAATCGTGCCCTCAATGCGTGGGTACGGGCTGACGGCCGTGCGGCAGGACAACCTCCTTTCGGGGCAAGAGGCGGCGCTGGCCGACGACATTCTTGTCCTTACCAATGCCCTGAACATCGATCGCTTTTTGGTCATCGGGCATGATTGGGGTGCGCGGACAGGCTTCGATCTTTCCGTGCTGGTTCCGGAAAAGGTAATCGGGCACCTGGCGCTCTCAAGCCCGTATGTGATGTTCGACGGCAAAGACCTGCCGCCGAAGCAGGTACACCAGTACTGGTATCAGTGGTACTTCCAAACGGCGCAAGGCGAGAAGGGTTTGCGCGAGAACGCGCATGATCTGTGCGAGACCATCTGGCGGGTGTGGTCGCCGACGTGGAAGTTCTCCAGCGGGGAGTTCGAGGAGACGGCGGCCTACTGGAAGAACCCGCAGTTTGCGACAGTTGTGCTCGATTCCTATCGAAACCGTTGGGGCAATTCAATGGGCAGGCCGGCCTATGCGGCGCAGCAGGCGGTACTGGACGCCAAGCCCAAGGCGAAGATCTCCGTGACCACCGTGTACGGTCATGGTACGGAAGATGGTTGCGTGACGCCGGAGTCTTCAGAAAGCGATAAGAAGTATTTCAGCGGTTCATACGAACGCCACATGATCAAGGGCTCGGGGCATTTTCCGCAGCGCGAGGATCCGAAGGCGGTGTTGAAGCTGTTTGAACGGCTGTTGAAGAAGGTGCGTTAGCGCGAATCTCCACCCACGGTATAGAGCGGTTTACCTCAGGGTGTAGTGGCTATCCCCAACAGCAGATGCCTCCGCTACGCTGCGGGATGACAACAAGAGAGGCGATGTCATAGCCACATCTGAAGGTAAACAGGGATGAAAGATCTGCTCCAGGTTTGGTCGGGATCAGATCTTTTTGCCCAGCTCTTCGAACAGGGTGTCGCGGTGTTCGAGCGCGTAGGCCTCGATCCCGTTGAGACCCGCGTCGTAAAGGACCGCGGAGCCGGCAGCAAAGGCCAGCATGAGGACGGGCCCAATCCAGAGTTTGTCGAGGTAAACAGACAGCAGTTCCGCACCGAAGCCCAGGGCCGCGCAGCCGATCATGATGCCGAGCGAGATGTAGGTGCTGAGCGGCGATTGCGCTTTATTCATCGTGCGGCCGGGGTTGACCTTGCGCGGCGCGGCGAGCGAGCGGCGGTTGCCCACCGTCATACTAATCAGCAGCGTGCCGATGGCCCAGATCAGAACGAAGAGGCAGTCGAGCGAGTGGGGCCGGCCGCTCACGTAGCTGAGAATCAGCGTAATGAGGCCGGCTTCGGCGAGCGCAAGGAGCAGGCTAAAGACGTTTTTTGCGAGAAACACCTCGCGCAGGGCTACCGGGGCCATGAAGTAAAGCTGGGCGCCGGTGCCTTCCAGGCCAAACGCGTTGTAGCCGAGCGGAGCGACGCTGAGCAGCGCATAAGCGACGGCCACGAGCAGGACCCAGTGGCCGTCGTGCCGTGAAGTGATGCGGCCCGCGAAGAGAAAGACCATCACGGCGGGAGCGACCAGGCCATAGAAGAGACCCGTATTGCGGCGAAGCGTGAGGAGTTCTTTGCCGAGCAACGGAGCGAATGTGGGCGGAAACCAGCTTCCTGGGAAATTGCGTCTAGCGGCTGCCGCGAGGGGCGCAATCGGTTGAAGCGTAGTCGGTTGGGGCGCAGTTGGGAATGGCGCTATGGACGGCTGCGCTGCCCTCTTCCGGGCGGGTCGGGTCAGGTTGGCGGCATCGCTGAGGTTTTCGCCCCCGAATTCGGTGCGCATGCGGAGGGTATAGATCGCCAGAAACAAGGCCCCGAAGCCGGCACAGAGCAGGGTGCGAAAGAAGTAATCCTGCAGCCTGCCGTGTGCGATGGATTGCAGGGCATCGGCGGTGAGGTCTGGCGGCAGCCACCTCGTCACGGGTCGAGTGTGGTGTGCGAGTGCGATGAGAAAGCGTGCGTTGTCCGTGGGGGCGCGCCCGGCATGGGCGCCGCCGAAGCCTGGGTTGAGACCGGGATTATAGCGGGCGTTCAGGGCCTGCACACCCAGGGAGAGCAGAAAGAGAAAGGCGGTGAAGACCTCGTGGGCACGGCGGGTGGAGAGCCAGCGGTCGACCCAGGCAAAGATCACCCGGGTGAAGAGAATGTTGGTCAGGCCGAAGATCATCAGAGCAAAGAGGGCGGGCATGAGCAGGCGTGGGGAGGCAGCCGCCACGCCGGCCACAACCGCGACGGAGATCAGGCTCACGATGATGTTGCCGGGGCTGAGCAGACCGAAGCATAGCCGAATGAGCACCCAACGGGCGAGCGGCATGGGAAAACGGATGAGCTCGACGGGATCAAAGGCTGTACCGGGCTGGCCGAGGTTGATGTTGAGCATCTGGGTGAGGGCGAAGGCGCCCCAGAGAATCCAACTGAGGGCGTCAATCCGGTCCTGTCGCGTGAGGGTGTAGGCGAAGAAGCCGGCAGCCCCGGTGGGCAGGAGGGCAAAGGCGGCGAAGAGGGGAAGAACGAGGATGCGCGCGATGAGCTCGCCGGCGCCGCCCTTGCGCCGAAAGCTGTTGGCGAGGACGCGCCAACGCAGCCAGGCAATGGCACGCAGCTGCGCGGCGGTGCGGGGAGGGGACGCCGGTGCGGTCGTGACAGCGGCGGCGGGGTGAGCCGTGGCGTCGTTCAGCTGAGCCATGGCAGCTCGCCTTCGGAGGGCTGTTGGGGTGATTGACCGGGGGAATCGCCGCCGACGACCGCGAGAAAGATTTCCTCCAGGGTGAGCTTGCGGGCAGCTTCGTTGTGGGGTGAACCGGTCTCCGGCTCCGTGTGCGCGAGGCGGGCCTGTACGCCGTTGCGCAGTTCATCGAGAGATCCCTGCGCGACAATGCGGCCTTTGTTGATGATGGCGACGTGGGTGCAGAGGCGTTCGACGATTTCAAGCACATGCGAGGTGAGAAAAACCGTGGCGCCGCGGGCGATCATGCCGCCCAGCATGGACTTCAGAAGGCCCGCGGCGATGGCGTCGACGCCCTCAAAGGGTTCATCGAGAAAAAGGAGCTTGGGGCCGTGAATGACGGCGGCGGCGAGGGCGAGTTTCTTGCCCATGCCGTGCGAGAAGTCGGCGATGAGCTTTTTGCGCTCCTGGGCAAGGCCCATGAACTCCAGCAGCTCCGCGGTGCGTTGCGCGGCGGTGGACTTATCCAGGCCGTACATGCGGCCGACGAACTGGAGGTACTCGGGCGCGGTGAGGCGGCCGAAGAGAGCCATTCCCTCGGGGACGACGCCGATCTGCCGCTTCACCTCGACGGCGTTTGCGAGCAGGTCTTGGCCAAAGATGCGGATGCTGCCGGCGGTGGGGGAAAGCAGGCCGGTGAGCATTTTGATGGTGGTGGATTTGCCGGCGCCGTTGGGGCCGAGAAAGCCGAAGAACTGGCCGCCGGCGACGGTGAGGTCCAGCCGGTCGACCGCCTGGTAACCCTGGAACGAGCGGCACAGGCCACGGGTCTCGATGGCGGGGGTGGACATGGCTCCAAGGTACACACCGGCCTCAGCCGAACGGAAACGGAATCGGTCGGGTTACGGGATTACTCATCGCCTTCTTCGTCATCGTCCACCACATCGACGCCGATGAGCTCGCGCAGCTCCTTGCTGGGCTTGAAGTAGGAGACCTTTTTGGCGGGAACCGCGACGGAGACGCCGGTTTTGGGGTTGCGGCCGACGCGGGATTTGCGCTGGCGGGTACGAAAGCTGCCAAAGCCGCGTACCTCCACCTTGTCGCCGGACTGCAGGGCGCTGACGATGGAGTCGAGCAGGGTTTCCACGATGACCTCGCTGTCATGGCGGGTCATGTCACTGAGGGCGGCGACGCGGTCCGTGAGGTCGGCCTTTGTCATGGCGAATGCCTTTCGGGAGGACCCCTTTGGGGTCGGGCGTTCAGAGTTTCAGTCTACGTGGTGTTTTGTTGGATGCCGGCGGACAGACATGCCACCCCCGGATAGGGTTCAGGCATGGATTTTACCGTCTATTAGCAAATCCCTTCTTTACGGGGCCGTAACGTAGTGGCAGGAGCGAGCCGCAGTTGAGTCAGACCATTGTTGTTTTGGAAGATGATACGGAGATTCGCCGGCTGATCCAATACCGGCTGGAAAGCGCTGGGTATGCCGTGCGACTGTATTCAACGCCCGCGCTGATTGTCGCGGATGCGGAGCGGCAGCGGCCCGCGCTGTTTCTGCTCGACATCATGGTGCCGGGCGGCAGCGGTCTGGATGTGTGCCGGCAGTTGCGGCGGAGCAGCGTGCTGGCGACCGTGCCGGTCATTTTTTTGACGGCACGCGCCTCCGAAGACGACCGTGTACTGGGGCTTGAGCTGGGCGCCGACGACTACATCGTCAAGCCCTTTGCCATGCGTGAGCTGCTGGCGCGGGTAAGGGCCGTTTTGCGGCGGACAGAGGCACCGGGAGAAGCCGCGACACCGATGCTGCAGGTGGAAGATCTGCAAATTGATTCGGGTTCCATGCAGGTGCGGGTGCGCGGCGAACTGATTACCACCACCACCACGGAGTTTCGGCTGCTGGAGTACCTGGCCCGGCATCCGGGGCGGGTATTCAGCCGCGATCAGCTGCTGGACGCGGTGTGGGGCGATTCCCGCTTCGTGACGCCGCGCAGCGTGGACGTCTACGTGCGGCGGCTGCGGGAAAAGATCGAAGCTGAGCCGGAGACGCCACGCTTTCTGAAGACGCTGCGGGGGGCAGGTTACCGCTTCGACATCCCACCCTCGCGTGCAAATGCCTCCCCGGAGAATGCGCCGGCAGCCTAAGGCGAGGTGGACGTAGACTTGCGTATGCAACCCCGCTCCAGCCTGCTGTTTGCCTGCCTGTTGTGGACGGGAGGCGGTTGCGTGGTTCTGAGTCTGCTGCTGCTTTGGCAGGATCACGGCTGGATGGCGATTCTCGGCTCGCTCCCTGTGGCCGGGGGAGTGTCCCTGCTGGTGTCGCGTGCGGTTCGGGATCAGGCGGATTACCTGTACCGCGGCATCGATCGCCTGCCAGGGGGTGTGCCGGTGCCGCCAGCCTCGGAGGGCATGCGGGAGCTGGAAGAGGTAAGCGCGGCGCTGGCCGCGGCCTCACCCCGGCTGGCGGCCCAGCTGGAGGCGGCGGGGGAAAACGGACACAAGCTGGAAGCGCTTCTTGATGCGATGCAGGACGCGGTGACGGCCATTGATGCCGCGGGACGGATCAGCTGGGTCAATCGCGCGATGCAGCACCTGATGCTGGTTTCGCATGGCTCGGTGCGGACGGGGTACGCTCTGGTGCAGACGGTTCGGGCACCGGAGATCCTGGAATGTGTGCAGATTGCCTTGGAGACCCGGGAGCTGGTGGAGCGCCGGCCCGTGGCGGTGCTGCCAGGGCACATCGTCGAGGTGACCGCGGCGCCCATGCCCGCGGGTGGAGCGGTCATCGTGATGCATGACATCACGCGCATTGAGCAGGTGGAGCGCACGCAACGGGAGTTTGTGGCCAACGTCTCGCATGAGCTGCGTACCCCGCTGACCTCCATCCAGGGTTTTGTGGAGGTGCTGCTCGATGAACTAGGGGAGACCCCGACGGCGGATCCGGCGGCGGAGCGGCGGCGGGAGTTTCTGGAAGCCATCCAGAAGAGCGCGCGGCGCATGGGCCGGCTCACGGATGACCTGCTGGCGCTGGCAAATGTGGAGAGCGGCGAACGCAAGATGACGCCCGAACCTACCCCGGTCGGCCTTTTGATGGAAGAGTGCGTGGAGGCCGTGGCGGGTCTCTTCAAGGAGAAGCGCGGCACATTGGCCATCGCGGGCGAGATGCCGGATGTCGAGGTGCTGGCCGATTCAGATGCCATCCTGCAGATTCTGAGCAATCTGGTGGAAAATGCCTTGAACTATGGCCGGGGCGCCGATGGGTGGGCCATTGTGGAGCTTTCTGCCAGGCTGGTCGAGGCGCCGGCGCCGGGCGAGATGCCGGCCGTGCAGTTCCGGGTGCGCGACTTCGGCGAGGGTATTGCCTACGATCACCAGCCGCGAATTTTTGAGAGATTCTACCGGGTGGACAAGGCTCGCTCGCGGGAATCGGGTGGCACGGGGCTGGGGCTAGCGATCGTCAAGCATATTGTGGAAGTCCACAGGGGACGCATCTGGGTGGAAAGCGAACTCGGACAGGGAAGCAGCTTTTATTTCACGCTGCCGTGCAGCGCGTTTGCGCCTGAGGCGGACGGGTTGCCTGAGGGCGACCCGGAATGGGATGCAGAGCCCTCCCGTTAGCTTAGATTTACACTCCTTTCATCTCCCGTTCTCCCGCTGTTCAACCTGCGCTGGGACGATAGCCCTACAGAGAAATCTTCGAGCACCAGAGATGGGACCTCGGGTTCCGTGTGTCTGAGTGGAGGTTCTCTGACGAGGGATTGATGAAACAGCACAAAAAGGTTCTGGCGGCGCTGGTAGCAGCGTTGCTGGCCTCTGCCGGCGCCGAGGGGCAGACGACCACAACCAAGCACCCTGTCCACCGCAAGCACCGGGTGGTGAGGACGCGTCGTACCGTGGCGCGCCGTCCTGTGGAGCGCCGTCCGGTGGCCGGCGCGACGGAGCGGCAGTTGACGGCGCTGCATGACCAGGTTGCCAGCCAGCAGACGCAGATCGATTCGCTGCGGGACCAGCTTGTGGGCCGCGAACAGGCGGCTGCCCAGGCGCAGCAGAACCTGGCCGATGCGCAGACGCAGGCGGCTACCGCCACGGCCGCGAGCGTGCAGGCGACGCAGCAGGCCACGCAAAACGCCCAGGATGTGCAGCAGCTGAAGGGCTCCGTCGGCGATCTACAGACCAAAGACCAGACCCTGACCGATACCGTGGTCGCCAACCAGGCCCAGGTGCAGCAGGAGATCAACTCCCCGACGACCCTTCATTACAAAGGCGTAACCATTCAGCCAGTCGGTTTCTTCGCCTTCGAAGGTGTGTGGCGGCAACGGGCACTCAATTCCGATATCAACACACCCTTCAATACCATTCCGTTCCCCTCGGCCAACCAGGGACACGTGAGCGAGCTGAATTTTACTGGACGGCAGAGCCGGCTGGGCGCGCTATTTACGGGGGACGCGGGCAGCTACAAGCTGGCGGGCTACTTCGAGAGCGACTTCCTGGGTGTGGGCACCACCTCCAACAACAACCAGAGCAACAGCTATGTATTCCGTGTGCGCCAGATCTGGGGGCAGGGTGAAAACGCCCATGGTACCCGCGTTACCGGCGGCCAGATGTGGTCTCTGGTGACCGAAGATGCGCGCGGCACGGACAACCGGACCGAGATTCTGCCGAATACGGTGGATTCGCAGTACATGGTCGGCTTTAACTGGGAGCGGCAAGCGGCCATTCGCTTGCAGCAGCGCTTCGGTGATCCGAAGACCGGCACGTTTACCCTGGCCGTGGCCGCGGAACAGGCGCAGATTACGAACTTTACGGCGGCTTCGGCGACGACGGGCGCGGTGCCGGCGAATTTCTTCTTCGGCGGCGGTGGGCAGAACGGCGGGTTGTACAACGCCGCGGCGGGTACGAACGGGGCGAACCTTGCCACCTATGCCAACAACGTGGCGCCGGATGCGATCGTAAAGATCGCCGCCGACTTCCCGCATGGGCACGTTGAAGTCGGCGGCCTTGCGCGCTTCCTGCGTGACTATTACTACCCCATCTTGACGACCGCGCCGGCCACGGGCGGAACAAGTGAAACTTACACCTACTCGCCCCGCTACCAGAACAACACGGCTACGGCGGGCGGCGTGTTCGGCGCAATGCGTTTCAGTGCGGCGAAATATGCCGAGGTGGGCGTGCAGGCGATGGCGGGTCCGGGTGTCGGCCGCTACGGCTCGGGGCAGCTGGCTGATGCGACGGTGCGGCCGGATGGGACGCTGGAACCCATCCGCAACTACCACGGCCTGTTCTCGCTGGTCACGCACGAGGGCAAAAAGCTCGATATCTACGCGTACTACGGCGGCGAGTACGACCAGCGCACCACGTACAGAACCGCGACGGGCGCCACCATCGGCTACGGTCCGCGCAACCTGAACGATGCCGGCTGCTATGCCCTGCCGACGATCACGAATGCGGCTGGTATTTCCAGCATGGGCGGCTCGCCTGCCTCGCCCGCTACCTGCGCCTCGCCGACCCGCTACCTGCAGGAGGGCATGATCGGCTTTACCTACCGGCTGATCAACAGCCCGACCTATGGCCGCCTGCAGTACCAGGCGACGTATAGCCTTCTGCAGCGCAATGTGTGGTCGGGCACGACCGCAACGGCCTCGGCCGCGGCGTTTGAGCCGGTGCCTGCGCCCACCGGACCGCGCGCGCAGGATAATATGATCCACGTCAGCATGCGGTACTACATTCCCTAGGTCTTCCCCGAGGCCAAGGGACGTGATCGGATACGCCGGGCACCAGTAAAAGGTGCCCGGCGTACAGGGCCTGAACGTTTCAAACTTGTTCCCAGGAGATGTCTCCGTGAAATGCAGGTTGTCTATTGCCGCGCTGCTGGGCGCCGCGCTTTCCCTCCTTCCGGCCGTTGCGCAGGACCTCAACGGGGCGGGCGGCAGCTTTCCAAACCCCATCTACCAGAAGTGGTTCAGCGAGTATTCCAATCAGCACTCGGGTGTGCACATCAATTACCAGTCCGTGGGTTCGGGGGCGGGTATTCGTCAGGTGTCTACCGGTGTCGTGGATTTTGGCGCCTCCGACGGCCCGATGAACGACCAGCAGCTGAAGGACAGCAAGGTGCCGCTGCTCCACATTCCGACGGTGCTGGGCGCGGTGGTTCCGGTGTACAACGTGCCGGGTGTCACGGGCGACCTGAAGTTCGCTCCCGAGGTGATCGCGGGCATCTACCTCGGCGTGATCACCAAATGGGACGACCCCAACATCCAGCACGACAACCCCGGTGTGAAGCTGCCGGACCACCCGATTCTGCCGGTGTATCGCTCGGATGGATCGGGTACAACGTACATCTTCACGGACTTCCTGAGCAAGGTGGTGCCGTCGTTCGAGCAGCGGATCGGCAAGGGGACCAGTGTGCGTTTCCCGGTCGGCATCGGCCAAAAGGGGAACGAGGGCATCGCCGGGATGGTGCACGGCAGCCAGTACACCTTTGGTTATGTGGAGCTCATTTACGCCCTGCAGAACCACATGGAGTTCGGCCTGGTGCGCAACCATGATGGAAAGTATGTCAAGGCTTCGATCGAAGGGGTGACGGCGGCTGCGGCGGCCGATGCCAAGGCGATTCCGGCGGATTATCGTGTGTCAATCACCAACGCGCCGGGGCCGGCGTCGTACCCGATCTCCTCTTTCACCTGGCTGCTGGTGCCCACCAAGTGGGCTGATCCGGCCAAGGAAAAGGTGATGGGTGACTTCCTGCAGTGGATGTTGGAACATGGGGAGGCTGAAGCGCAGGGTTTAAGTTATGCGCCGTTGCCGCAGGCCGTGGCGACGCGCGTGGCGCAAACCATTAAACAGATCCATTAAATCCAGTGGGCTGGCGCGGGAAGCGGTCCCGTGCCAGCTTTGTTTTGTGCCTGCAACACTTTCCTGCTTTACTTGCCATAGGTTTGAACCTCCATGCCGCCCGCCGATACCCCTGACGCGAACCCCTCCCCAGCAACTCCAACGCGAGTTGAGCCGCCCAGACCTCCAATGCTTCGCGTACCGGCGATTCCTGCAGGAGGAATGGGGAGTGGAGCCGCGGCCGGCACAGCGGCTACGGCCATGGCTGCCTCGCCGCCGAGTTCTGGAAAAGGTTCGGAGATTCGCTCCTTCCTGCAGGGCCGATCGAGCGGCAGCATGGCCGACTCTTCCTTTGCCGGCTTGATGGTAGTGTGCGCACTGAGCGTCATCTTCATCGTGCTGCTGATCATTTTTGTGCTGGTAGACAATTCACGTCTGAGCCTGCATGCATTTGGCTTCCGGTTTTTCACCTCCAGCGAGTGGGATCCGGTGAACGGGAGCTTTGGGGCTTTGCCGTTTATCTATGGCACCGTGGTGTCGTCGCTGTTGGCGACGGCGGTCGCGGTGCCGCTGTCGATTGCGGTGGCGATCTTTATCCTGGATGTCTGCCCGGTCCCGTTGCGCGGGGTTGTGGCGTTCCTGACCGAGTTGCTGGCTGCGATCCCGTCCGTGGTGTACGGCCTTTGGGCCATCTTTGTGCTGGTGCCGCTGGTTCGGGACCGGCTCGGTCCGGTGCTGACCAAGACGCTGGGATGGACGGGCCTGTTTGCCGAGCCGAATTTCGGCGTGGGCATCCTGACGGCGAGCCTGATTCTGGCGATCATGATTTTTCCGGTGATCTGTTCCATTTCACGGGACGTGATGCGGGCCGTGCCCACATCACAGCGGGAGGCCGCACTGGCCCTGGGCGCGACGCGCTGGGAGATGATCCGTATCGGGGTGCTGCGCAATGCGCGTATCGGCATCGTCGGCGCGGTGATCCTGGGGCTGGGACGCGCGCTGGGCGAGACCATGGCGGTCACGATGGTCATCGGCAATCACCCGGAAATCAGCAAAAACCTGTTTAGTCCGGCGTACACGCTGGCCAGCGTGATCGCCAATGAATTTACCGAGGCCACGGGTGATCTCTACCTCAGCGCTCTGATTGAGATTGGCCTGGCGCTGTTTCTGGTCACGATCGTGGTGAATGCCATTGCGCGACTGTTGATGTGGGCGGTGACGCGCGGCAATGCAGCGAGGGCCACCGCATGAATACGACTCCGCAAGGAAACGGTCCGGGCTCCGGACCCGTGCCGGCCACATCGGCGCCGGTGCCGCAGGTGGCCTCGCCCTCGCCCCAGCCACCCAATGGGCAGCGGCCCATGGGTTTGCCGCCCCGTTCGGCATCGGGCGTGGCCTGGCGCAACCGCTGGCGCAGCACCCTGGACCATGGTGTCACCGCTCTGGCTGTGATCAGCACGGCCGTGGTGCTGGTCCCGCTGGTGGCGATCCTGGTGTACCTGGTATACAAGGGCGCGAGCTCACTCAGTTTGAACTTCTTTACCAAAGTTCCGGCACCGGTGGGCGATCCGGGGGGCGGGATGGCAAATGCGATCGTGGGTTCCGTGCTGATCTTGCTTCTGGGCAGTGTGATGGGCATTCCGCTCGGGATCGGCGCGGGGGTATACCTCGCGGAGTATGGCCGCGGGAGCTATCTCGGCAATGTCGTGCGCTTCACGGCTGATGTGCTGAACGGCGTGCCGTCCATTGTGATGGGCATCGCGGCCTATGCACTGATTGTGGCCAAGCAGCACCACTTTTCGGCCCTGGCCGGTGGTGTGGCGCTGGCGATCATGATGGTGCCGACCATCACCCGCACCACGGAAGAGATGCTGGCGACCGTGCCCTCGTCCCTACGCGAGGCGGCCTTTGCGCTG
>CAXSCE010000012.1:22764-92542 GCA_964236545.1 uncultured Bryocella sp. | reverse complement strand
ACATGCGGCTTGCTGCGGTCAAACTTTTCCTTCGCCATCGTCCTTCTCCGTGTTTGGGAGGGGCTGATGCCCCGATTACTAAAGTTGGAATGGCTGAGTGCGGATCAGTACGGAAGCCGTGTTGCTCAACCACATATGCTGGGGTTAGTAGTACGCATAAAGCTTGAAGAAACGATCGCGAAGCGGCATGGCAATCTGTTCGAGGGATGCCAAGTACAACTCTCGAATCTGGCCCTGGTCGCTGGGCGAAAGCCTGCCGTACTGCGCCCCGGCTTCGGTGCCCAGTTTGCCGGCCGCGAGCACACCCGCGAAGTCCCGGATACGCAAGTTTTTCTTTTCCAGGGAGCGGAGGAAATCCGAGATCCCCGCTTCCGAGAGGCGAGCCTCGACGGCGCGCTTCACCACGAGAAACGTGGTCTCGTCCTCCACGCCAAGCGCAGGACGCTCATATAGCGCGCGTGTGCGGTCAACCGATTCCATGCCAGACTGCCCGACCTGCTCCATCTGCCTCTTGCTGCCCTTCTTTGCCAATAATTTGGAGCGGGAGACGGGAATCGAACCCGCGACCAACAGCTTGGAAGGCTGTGACTCTACCACTGAGTTACTCCCGCGCTCGCGGGAGTAACTCACCTCGGACTGAAGCCCGACCGGTACGCCCGCTTCATGTGGGACAAAAACGTCACACATGCAATCTGGAGCTGATGATGGGGCTTGAACCCATGACCTCTCCCTTACCAAGGGAGTGCTCTACCACTGAGCTACATCAGCCTTCAAACATCCGTATCATCCCGTCGATGCAACGGGCGCTCTGTAGACATCCTACGCGATCGGGACCAGCCCAGCACAACCCGTAGCGCAAAAAATCCGAGAAGCAACCAGGTTACCTGCTGGTACTTCCCCGGCTGCATGGTGCTCCGTACCAGCAGCGCGAGTGCCGTAAGGATGGCGAGGGAGACGACTAGCCGGCCCGAGCCCGCCGGCTCCATCGTTATCCGGAATCCGGAGCTGTCTTTCACAGACACCTGAGCCTTGCGGGAAACTTGAAGAGAATGGTGCACAGGGGAGGATTCGAACCTCCGTAACGCGATGCGTGGCAGATTTACAGTCTGCTGCCATTAACCACTCGGCCACCTGTGCCCTGCCTGCCCGCTGCCCGACCCCGTTCTCTTTGTGCCAGCCGGACGCGCGAAAGACCGACTGCGCGCGAAGGGATGTTCAAGGAGATGTACCGCGGGCGGTGACAACTGACAGCTTCAACAGCATTGCTACTCACCCATTGTGGGAACTGGAGCTGGCGAAGGGATTCGAACCCCCGACCGCCTGATTACAAATCAGGTGCTCTACCAGCTGAGCTACGCCAGCCCAACAACAGGAAACGCCGCCAGGAGAGCGCAGCGCCTAGGGAGACGATACCACAAGGCCCTTCTCCGGCAAAGATGCCAGTGCGTCCCACTTTGCCACACTTTCGGCGAGTTCACTCACCCTTTCGCGGGGTTTACCCCAGGGCCGCTCCTCACGTTTACTAGACGTGGATCATAGACGCAGAACACGATGAAACGTACAAGGGCATCGCACTGGAACAGGGTGATAGCATGACCGGCATGCCGCTTCGCGCACGACGCGTTCTTGCCGCTGGACTGGCCGTGGGTCTGCTCACCACCTGGGCAGCCGCCGCGAGAGCGCAGTCCGATACGGGCTCTGACGGCCCGCTGCAGAAAGGCGTCGACACCAGCCGGCCCCATGCCCTCACCAACGACGCCATTGTTCGTATGAGCAGAGCCGGCCTAGAGGACAGCGTCATCGTACAGACGATACAAATTCAGCCCGGTGCTTATGACACCGCTCCAGACGACCTGATCGCCCTCAAAAACGCCGGTGTCTCGCAAACCGTCATCGCCGCCATGCAGGCCCGGAGCGCAGGACTGGCTATCCATTCCCCTGGGATTGCCAAGGTGGAGCCTTCGCCCCTGACCGCTGGTGTTGATGAGATCGGCGTCTACTACAAGGATCGAACCGGCGAGTGGGTTCCGCTCAAGACCGAACGCGTGCAGTTCAAATCCAGCGGTTGGCTGAAGAATGCCGCCACCGACGGTCTGGTCAAGCAGGACATGAACGGTCACCTTGACGGCCCCAGGTCCTCCCTTATTCTCCCAACCGGAGTTCAGATTTTGATCTATACCCCAGCCGGAACCCAGGCGGAAGAGTATGACCTGCTGCGCTTCGACGAGCATTCGGGCAGCCGCGACTTCCGTGTCAAAACCGGTGGTTTGTTCCACTCCGAAACCGGCTCGCGACGAAACGACATCCAGTTTGATCCTCAGAAAATGGCCAAAGACATGTACGTCTTCACCGTTCCCGTCGATATAGAAAAAGGGGAGTACGGCATGTTGCCGCCGGGCTCTTCCAATGTGCCGGGGCTTTCCAACGCAGGCAAGATCTTTACCTTTTCCATACGCGAATAAGGCATGGTACAGAAGCGTTCTCGATGGCCGTTGTGGGTAGGGCTAGGGCTCATCGGCTTGCTTGCCGTACTCGTTCTTCTGCGCGCAAAGGCGCCGCCGGAGGCCGCGCGCCTGCTGCCGGAAAGCGACGCCATCGTCTATATCAACCTTCGGCCGCTGCGCACGATCACGCGTTGGGATGAACCCGGCAACCTCGTCGCACCTCGTCGCAGCCGCGACCTGCAACGCTTCATCGACTCCACGGGCATTGATCCGGAACACGATCTCGACAGTGCCGCCTTTGCACTGCACCGCACGGCCGATCCCCACGGTCCCAACGGACCGGTCGCATACTCTGAGATCTTTGTTGGGCACTTTGACGGCGGACGCCTCCGTTCCTACCTCGCCGGGCTCGCCCACGGCACCGAAACCTACGCTGGCCGCGAGATTTTCCTGATTCCAGTAGAAGGCCGCACCCTGCGCGTCACCCAGCTCGGCTATGACACCGTGGCTGCCTCAAACACACCTACGGCGGAACAGATTCACTCCATGGTGGATCGCGGAAACGCCGCCGCCCTGTGGAGGCCCGGCTCTTCGCTGCTCGCCGCCCGGTTCCATGAGGTTCCCCTGTTGGCCGTCGCCTGGGGCATCGGCCGTATCGGCCTACCCTTTGGCCAGGACGGCCACCTCTCGGTGATGGGGTTTCAGCTGCCCGTTCCTGTGGATACGGAGCTCGTCGCCAGCATGCGCTATAGCGGCGCCCTGCACCTCCGAGTAGAGGAAATCGCACCGGACACCCTGGCCGCGCAACACACAGCCGACACCATTAACCAGATCTTGGGCGTTGTGCGCGGCGTCGCCAGCGAAGTTCAACCCCACACGCCGCGGGAATCCGCCATGCGCGACCTGCTCAGCTCCGTCAAAACAGCGCAGCAGGGTGAGCGTGCCGTGTTAACCGCCGCGGTGAACCTCCCGGAGGCCCGGGTTCTCGCTTCGGGAGAGGACCTGCCCACGGCTCATGAAGCGGAATCCTTGCCAGATGTAACGGATGCCCTGCCCCAAACCCCCGCGCTGCCACAACCGAAACCAGGGACTGGAGCTGTTCCGCGGTGAGCAAACCGCCGGGTCAGCGATGCCCTTCAGCAGCGGAAGAACACGTCTCTTTGGACGAACCTGTCTCTGAACAAACCTGACTTTGCAAGCCAATCTGGCTAGAACACCTGCCGGGCTCTTTTCATCTCAAGTGAACCAACCGTGATTGGATTTTGGTATGTGGACAATGGTGCCCTGGGCAGCCGCCTTCTCGCTGATGTTTGTTCTTTCGTCCCCTCTTTCAGCACAGAGTGCCGCCTCGTCCCGGCCGGCTGCCGCTGCGCACATTCCCCCGACGCACGCGACAGCCCTCGATGGTCACCCCGTCGATCTACCCGGTGCGCTTCCCGGACGCGCCACAGTGCTCATCCTGGGCTTTGGACGCCACTCCGAGGACGCTACCACGGCGTGGGAGAAACCTGTTCGCACGCAGCTGGCCCACACACCCGCGATCGGGTTCTATGACATGGCCATGCTCGCTGAAATACCCTCCTTCGCACACTCCTTCGCTCTTCGCTCCATCCGCAAAAAGGTTCCTGACGTCCTTAAGCCCAACTTCCTGCCGATCTTTGACGGGGAGGCCGAGTGGAAGACGGCGGTCGGCTACGTCTCCGACCAGTCCGAGGCCGCATATGTTTTGCTGGTGGACTCCTCCGGCGCGGTACGCTGGTCGACCCACGAGGCATTTACCCCCGCCGGCTTCAACCAGCTGCGCGAGCTTGCCCAGCGCCTCGCAAAAGACTAGGAACTCAAAATCTCGATCCGCCCAAAGCCGAACGACTCAGTTCATCGGCTCACCGGGATCAAACTCGCCGGCTTGTTACCTGCCGAGCCATGCATCCAACGACGTGCGGCTATTGCGCTGGGCAGGATGCCGCTGCACAGGAGGAATCATGGGAATTAAAGAAGCTTTGGGGTTCGGTTCGGACAAGAAGGTTCGTTATGCGATTGTCGGTTTGGGCGATATCGCGCAGGAGGACATGATGCCTGGCGTGGAGCACACGGGCAACTCCGCCCTGACCGCGCTGGTGACCTCGGACCCGCAGAAGGCGAAGGAGCTCGGCGAAAAGTACAAGGTGAAGGCCACCTACACGTATGAGCAATTCAGCGAGGCCCTGAAATCGGGCACTTTTGACGCGATCTATCTCGCTACCCCAAACTGGCGCCATGCCGAGTTCATTGTTCCGGCGCTCGAAGCCGGTATCCATGTTCTGACGGAAAAGCCTCTGGAGGTATCGACGGCCAAATGCAAGGAGATCCTTGCCGCGGAAAAGGCCAGCTCCGCCAAGCTCATGGTGGCCTACCGCCTGCACTTTGAGCCGGGCACGCTGGACACCATCGAGAAGGTGCGCTCGGGCGAGATCGGCCAGGTCCACACCTTTTCCTCGAGCTTTGCTCAGCCGGTAGATCCGGCCAATCATCGCGCCCACTCCGGCAAACTGGCCGGGCCGGTGCTCGACATGGGTCCCTATCCCGTGAACGCCGCGCGCTATATTTTCTCCGACGAGCCGGTGGAGGTGGTGTCAGCCACGGGCAGCAAGCACCCCGAAACAGGTTTCGACCAGGATTTTGCCGACACCGTTGCCGTGACTTTGCGTTTTCCTGGAGAACGTCTCGCGCAATTCAACCTGGGCTATTACGGCGGTCCGGTAAACAGCTTTGTGGCCATTGGCACGAAGGGCAGCATTGTGCTGGATCCCGCCTACACCTTCGGCAAACCAGTCGAACAGACCCTGGCTGTCGGCGAGAAGAAGTCTAAAGAAAGTTTTAAGAACACCGATCACTTCGGCGGGGAGATGAAGTACTTCTCCGATTGCATTTTAAACAACACCGAGGTCGAACCGGACGGTGAGGAAGGGTATGCCGATGTGCGCGTGCTCGAGGCCGTGATTGAGGCGCTCGAAACCGGTAAATCCGTGCAACTGGAGCCGTTCACACGCACTAAGCGCATCGACACGGAGGCTCAGGTGGTCAAGCTCAGCGCGGTTTCCACGCCCGATCTGGTCAACGCCTCAAACCCCGCCAAAGGCGTCGGCAAGCAGCCCAAGAACTGAGCTCCCCGGGCTGCTGGTTCTCTCATCGTCACACCATTTTTTATCCCGTAACGCAGCCAAGCGATCCGCTTTTTCCCAACCTGCGGTGCAGGTGAGCGAAAAGCAGATTGCGCCGCTGCGCTACTGGATGACAGGTGTTGATCGAAAGAACAACGTCCGAAAGAAAAACGTCCGACAAACGCCGGGATTAAACCATTTCGCGCATCAATCGAGAGAGTTCTGCATCCAGATCATCCGCCAACCCTGTCCGCACCGGAGACGTCTGGATGATCGTGCTGCGCGGGGCGGTCAGCCAATGAAAACGCTCCTTGAGCGGCAATCGCGCAATCGGCCCCGCCGCTGGCTCCCCCGCACAGACTCGTCGCAGTGCTTCCAAGTGTCGTTGGATAACAGCTGCATCGGCCGCGCGCCAGAGCGTCCGCAGACGCGTTGCGCTCAGCTCTGTCTCGGCTCTCAGGTAGTGCCGTTCGGGTGAAAAGACGATCACGCCGGCATTCAGGAACTCCTCGCGGTCCACGCGAGGAACCACCCGCACCACGGCGTACCTATAGGGCGCGGGCACGGAGAATCTCCTCCTCGAAGCTTCCAGAAGACTGGAGTCGCTCGGACAGGAAGCTGAGGTACTCTGCCCGGCGCCGCTCCGGCGCAGTCTCATCCCCCGGCATCACGAGCCAGGCCGCGGGCACCAGCGAGAGCACCTCCCCGAGCACCGCAGGCGTAAACCGCCGGTGAGCGAAGGCAGCAGCCGACTCGTTTTGCCCCTCGGCAAAGGGCAACAATACATGATCGGCAATCTGCGAAAACGGCGAAGCAGCCTTGTTCGCTGCCGTGGGCCAGTTGTGGTGAAAGTACAGCGACGCCCCATGATCGATCAACCAGACATGGCCCTCCCAGCACAGGAGGTTTGGGTTGCGCGGTGTGCGGTCCACGTTCAGGGTGAATGCATCGAGCCATACAATGCGCGCTGCCTCCTCCGCATCGAGGAAATCTCCCGCGGCAACGTCGAAGGTCGTCGCCCCGGGTAGAAATTCAAGTCCCACGTTCAGCCCCGCTGAGACCCGAAACAGATCCTGGATCTCCGCATCCGGCTCGTTCTTCGCAAATGCCGGATCGAGGTCAATCAGGGCGATCCGGGGTACCCGCAGGCCAAGTACCCGCGCCAGTTCGCCCGTGACGATCTCCGCCACCAGCGCCAGCGGACCCTGTCCCGCACCGCGCAGCTTCACCACGTAGCGCCGCCCGTCATCCGCATCGACCAGCGCCGGCAACGAGCCTCCCTCACGCAGGGAGGTAATGTAGCGCGTGGCGTTTACCTGGGGCAAGCTCACCAAAACAGTGTAGCCAAGCGACCTCCCTGAACGTTAGCTCGCGGGGAGAATACGGCTCTGCTTGCTCTTCTGTCTGCTCTTCAGCTCAGCCAGCATCCCTTCCACGCGTTCCTCTCGGTCCAGCGCCGCGAAGCGATCTTCGAGCGACGCCCCGGCGTTCCCCGCCTCGCCAGGCAGCATCGCCTGGGCCGCGTAATTTTCTGCCTCCGCTTCCCTGATGCGAGATTGCGCCCGGCTGATCGTCGCAGCGTGCGAGGCGCCGGGTATGCCCTCTTCCACAGCACTGCGCGCCTTCGCCGCCTCCGAGGCGATCCCGGCGCGGCGATGCTGCGCGATCAACAGCTGACATTGCGCCTGCGTTTCGGCCAGCTTGCCTCCTAAGCGGGTGTAAGTCGAGTGCAGCGCCTCGGATTCGGCCGCCTGATCCGCAGCCTCCGCGCGAAAGGCAGCCAGGGTGCGCTCCTGGGTCAGGGCCCTCTCCAGCGCCGCGCGAGCCAGGCCGTCCTCGCCTCGGCTCACGGCCAGTTCTGCCCTGCGTTGCCATTCCGCCGTCGCTGCCTCCTCCTCGCGCGCCTTGCCTTCCAGCAGGTGCTGGCTGGCGAGCGCCCTCGCCACCTGCGTCTTCAGCTGTCGGAGCCCGTCTTCCATGTCGAGCACCAGCTGCTTCAGCAGCTTTTCCGGGTCCTCCGCACGCTCGATCAGATCGTTGACATTGGCGCGAAGAAGGGTGGCGATACGTTCCATGAGAGCCATGCTTTGCTCCTTTCAGCGGGTAATGGCACAGGCGAAAGTAGGTCTTTTCGCGGCGCTGCGGGATGACAACAAAGACCGAGGGTTACGCTATGGCTTGCACTCCAGGGAGGCTTAGTTGGTTTTGGGCGGTGTGCCGTCCAGCGTTTTGGGTGCGGGTGTCCCATCTGGCCGCGGTGCCATGCCCTTCACGTTGCTCATCAGATCGCTCATCTTCATGCCGCTCAGCGCCTCAAACAGCGCCGGCACCTGCGCGGCAATCTCCGTGAGATCACCTGTGATCTTGCTCGCTCCTGTGGACTTCGCCTCTCCCGTGGACACGATCGTGATCTTATCCACGTTGGCCAGCGGCTCGGCCATGGCGCGGACGACATCGGCCATGTTGGTCAGCAGCTTGTCGACCACCGCGGCCTGCGACCACTCCTGGTAGGCCTCGGCCTTCACGTTCATGGCCCGCGCTTCGGCGTCGCCCTTTTGGAAGATGACCGCGGCTTCGGCCTCACCCTGCACGCGAATGGCCTGTGCGCGGCCCTCGGCTTCCGCGATCAGACGGGCGCGCTCCGCGGTGGCCACATTGGCCACACGCTGTTTGTCAATCTCGGAGCGCTTCAACACCGTAGCGATCAGCTCCTTTTCATTGCGCTGGATCTCGGCCTCCTGCACCTTGACCTGCGCCTCTTTTTCCACCTGCTGCACCTTTACCTGCTCGGCGATCACCTTTTGCTGCATTACGTTGGTCTGCAGCTCATACGCTTTGTCGGCCTGCGCCTGCTGGCGGCGGCTCTGCTCTTCAAACGTCGCCCTCTGGATGTCCAGATCGCGCTGCGCCTCGGCCTGCTTGGCCAGGGACATGGTCTCGGCCAGCACGCGTTCCTGGTCGGCGGAGGCCTTCGCCACGGCCGCCTCGCGCAAGGCAATGGCCCGGCGGATGGCGGTATCCCGCTCGGCCTCGGCGGAGGCAATCTCCGCATCGCGCCGAATGCGCGCCACATCGGGCCGGCCCATGTTGGTGATGTATTCGTTCTTGTCGCGGACCTCCTTGATGGTGAAGCTCACGACCTCCAGCCCCATCTTGCTCAGGTCCTCCGAGCAGGTCGCGCGCATCCGCTCACCCACCATCTCGGGCTCCTTCACGATCTGCTCCACGGTCAGCTGGCCGATGATGCCGCGCAGATGGCCCTCCATCACCAGCCGGATTAATCCATCGCGTTCTGCCGGCGACTTGGACAGGAACTGCTCGGCGGAGGTCATGATCGACTCCGCATCGGAGCGCACCTTGATCTGCGCCACCGCCTCCACCGTCACCGCGACGCCCTGCCGCGTGTACAGATCCTGCTGCGGCGCCACATCAAAGCTCATTAGCTCCAGCGACAGCAGCCGCGCGTGCTCCACCATGGGAAAGATGAAGGTACCGTGGCCCTTCACCACGCGCTGCCCACGCATACCGTAAACAATCAGCGCCTCATTTGGCCCTGCCTTGCGAAACAGCCGGGCCAGGGCGGCCATGAGGATCAGGGTGACCAGAACAATGGAACCAATAACAAGGAAAAGCGTCTGCGACATGGCTTCCTCGCTCCAGGAGAGGTGCCTGCATCTGCCTGGTTCTATCAGCGTTCATTAAAGGTCGCACCTCTGCGTTCAGGCGCGGCAGGCAGGTCCATCTAAAACCTGCTACAGAGTTTAGCTGCCAGCCGGGCCCGTGCCCAATTCCCCGCCAGGGCCGCCGCCCGGCTCTTTGCCCAGATCGGTGGTCTGCGATGCCGGCGCGCCGCCCAACAGAATCTGCTGCATTTCATCCCACCGCCGCACATAGGCGATGCCGCGCGCGTAACGGAGCACCACCACCTCCGCATTGCGGCCGATCGGCAGCCCATCCTCGGCAGCAATGGGAATCGATCGCCGCGCCCCGCCCTGGCTATACAGCATCTCTCCCACACCACCCACCGACACCGCCGCACTCACCCGTCCCAGCACGCCGATGATCGGTGTGTCCGCAGGTTCCAGACTGCGTTCCCGCGGCAGCATTACCTTGGTAAAGAACCACAGCACCAGCCCCGCTCCCACCAAACCGCTCAGCAGCGAAAAGCCCATCACCAGCCCCCATACCAGGGAGCCACGGGCCAGCAAGTAGCCCGTTCCGCCGAACCAGCACAGGAAGGCCACAATCGTGAACCCGTTCACCGGGGCTATCTGGCTGCCGTGCCCACCGTGCGCCCCACCTGCGGCTTTCAAAGCGTGGAGGTGGCCGAAGCGGAAATCGCCGATGTGCCAGTGAATGAATCCGCTGATGAAGCCGACGACGCTCAGGACAAAACCCACCCCAAAGCAGGTCATGTACAGGATGTCCCAGTCGAAGTGACCAAGGTAGGGATTCATGGCGTGACTCCTTTGCACGTGCACGGTGCGGCTAGCGCCTGCACGGTCAGCGCACATGCGCACGGCTGTGCCCGGGAACTCTTCTTCATCGTACCTATCAGGATTGGCCGTTGTCAGCCTCTTCTGGGCCTAACCGTTCAAAAAGGCACCCATCTCACTGTGGCGTATCCACAAACAGGGCGTCCAGGCTGCCGCTTCTGACGATGGCTTCAGAGGCTGGGGGACGTGGGGCGCAGTCTCCCATCTTGAACGTCCTTTCTTCCAGGGCTATACTGGCAGTAGCAGACGAGTCCGGTCCTCCGTGTTCCGCAGCTTCAGGCGGTCTGGCGGATGAGGTGAGTGGGCGATAAGCCCACTTTTTATTTGCCCAAAAGGTTTTTCTGCCGCTGTTCGGTGGAACGGAGGCATTACCTCCGCCCAAAACGTCGAAACGTTCACACATCATGGCTCTTCCGATTGAACCAATCCGCGCCGCCGCCGACCGTGTCGCCTCCAGCCTTGGGCTCGAGGTGGTCGAGGTCGAGTTTGGGGGTGCCGGCAAGCATCGCGCCCTTCGCGTCTTTGTCGAAAAAGACGCGGAGGGCCGCGCAAAACTCGCCGCACTCGCAGCCACGGAAGAGGGTGCGGCCGTTCTGCCCAAAGGAGTTCCCGCTGAACTGCTCTCCGGCACAACGCACGAGGACTGCGCCGCCTTTGCCAATGACTTCGGCACGGTGCTGGATGTCGAAGACCTTGTTCCCGGCGCCGAGTACACCCTCGAGGTCAGCTCGCCGGGCCTCGAACGCCGGCTCCACAAACCGGCCGACTTTCGCCGCTTTCGCGGCAGCCTCGTTAAATTGCAAACCTTCCATCCGGTCGAGGGCAATCGCCACTTCACCGGCCGCCTCACCGAAGCGGATGAAACGACGCTGACTCTGGATCTTCGGGGTGTCAAGCAAAAGGGCAAAGCAAAAAAAAGCGTAGCCACTGCCTCCCCCGCCGTTGCGGTCGGCTTCGAGAACGTCGAAAAGGCCAACCTGATCGCCGAAATCTAGTTGCCTCCTCAGCTTCAGAGGCAAATCTCACACCGACGGGCGCAGGCGTCGAGATCTACAAGAAGACCTGCAAGAAGTAACAAAGCTAGAGAAGTAAGAATCTGGACCAGACCGGCGGCCGAGCCCGCCATAGAAGGAAAACAACACCATGGCGAGTGCACTGTACCAATCGATTGAGTTGTTGAGCCGCGAAAAAGGGATCGATCCGGAGATCGTGGTCGGCGCCGTGGAAGACGCTATCGCGCTCGCCACCCGCAAGTACTACAAAACCGCCGAGAACATGCGTGGCGAACTCGACCGCGAGTCCGGCGAAATTCGCGCCTACATCTTCAAAACTGTCCTTGACGAAGGCCAGGATCTCGAGGACGAGGAAAATCAGCTCACCTTGGAGGCCGCGCGCGAGATGGCCCCCGAGGTCGAAGCCGGTGCCGAGCTGCGCTTCTACAAGGACACTACCCCCCTTGGTCGCATCGCCGCCCAGATGGCCAAGCAGGTCATCTTTCAAAAGGTTCGCGAAGCCGAGCGCGACACCATTTTCAATGAGTACGGCGATCGTATTGGCGAGATCCTCAACGCCACCGTCAAGCGGCTCGAGCCCATGGACGTCATCTTCGATCTGGGCAAGGCCGAAGCCCGAATGCCCAAACGGGAACAGTCACGGCTGGAGTCCTTTTCCCTCGGCGAACGCATCCGCGTCGTTCTGCTGCGCGTCGACCGCGCCGCCAAGGGCCCGCAGGTGATCGTTAGCCGTGCCGCGCCCACCCTGGTTCAGTCCTTATTTCAGTCCGAGGTCCCCGAAATCTACGACGGTACCGTGGGGGTGCGCGCCATCGCCCGGGAGGCCGGCGAGCGCACCAAAATCGCCGTCCAGAGCCGCGATAAAGACGTCGATCCGGTGGGCGCCTGCGTCGGCATGAAAGGCATGCGTGTGCAGTCGATCATCCGCGAGCTGCGGGGCGAAAAGATCGACATTATTGAGTATTCCGAGGAGATCACAACCTTTGCCGAGAAGGCATTGCAGCCGGCCAAGGTGAGCCGCGTCAGCATCACCGACCTCACCGAAAAGCAGCTGGAAGTCATCGTGGACGATACCCAGCTTTCGCTCGCCATCGGCAAAAAGGGCCAAAACGTTCGCCTCGCCGCCAAGCTCCTGGGCTGGAAGATCGACATCAAGAGCGAGGAAGAAAAGCGGCAGGAGGTCGAGCAACAGATGCAGGCCATGCAGGGCGCGCCGCAGACGCCGATCGAGCAGGTCACCGAGCTTGGCGACGCCGTTATGGAAAAACTGATTGCGGCCGGGGTCACCACCGTGGAACAACTGGCGGATATGACCGAGGAGGAGCTCGGCGAAGTCCCCGGCATCGGGGAGCGTTCCGTGGAACGCATTGCCCTTTCTGTGCGCCACTACTTTGGCCAGTACGAGGAAGGCGAGGCTCGCCCCTCCGATCCCGCGGTCCCCGAACCCGTGCTGCCGCTGGGGGAAGAAGCCGTAGCTGCCGCGGCTGCATCAGATGAAGCGGGAGACGAGGTACACAGCATGACAAAAACACCCGAAGCGATCCTCGCCGCCGAAGCCGGTGACGGCAGCGAAGCCACTGAACTTGAAGAGTTCTCCACCGAGGACATCGTCGCTGCCGAAGATGCACTTTCCCGTTCCGATGCCAACGATGAGGCCGATGCCCGCGAGGAGCGGATCGAGATGGACAACGACTCAGTGGACACCCTGGTTGACAACGCCCAGGACTACTCGGACGAAGGCATCGACACCGACGGGCACGACCGTAAGTAGAAAAGCACGTTACCAGGTGTCAGCTCACGAAGATGTTTTCTAAAGAGTAGTCGCCCCTTTCTCGAGGCAAACACATGGCTTCGAGGAAGGGGCTGGTAATTTTTCGATTTCGAGGGATAATACCCTTGCACCTATTTCCATCCCGAACACGAATGGGGCTGCTGATGACCAGCTAGACGCGCTAAGGGAGTTCACCTAAAAGGACCGGATGAGCAAAGTTCGTATCAATGATCTGGCAAGAGAGCTAGAAGTAAAGAGCAAAACCATTCTGGATGCTCTGACCGCAGTCGGTGTCGCTGAAAAGAAGACACACTCCAGCTCCATCGAAGAAGATGAGGCGGAAAAGGTCCGTGGCTGGGTGAACAGGGGTAGCCGTTCATCTGGTGCACCTGCGCGTCCGCAGCAGGATAATCGCCAGGGATTCAACCTATCCCATGTGTCCAAGCCGGGCGACGCGTTAAAAGCAATCCTGGAGCGCAAGCAGGCCGAAGCTGACGCTGCCTCGCGGCCGCCTCAGCCGGCAGCGCCGGCTATCGCCGTTGCTCCCGCTTCCAGCAGGCCGCCTGCCAATGTTCCCTCTGCTCCGTCGCCCGTGATCGCTCAGTCGCTGCGCCCGTCGGTGCCCGCGGTTGGAGCGCCTCCGCCCCGGCTTGTCACCCCCGCCAGTGTCGCGGCCTCACGTCCTGCACCACCCGTCGTGATTGCACCGCAGCGTCCAGTAGCAACTGCGCCTGCAGGTGGCACGATGCCGGCTGCTGGCAATGCATCCGTTAGCACCGCGCCACGTCCGGCGGCACCCGCGGGTGCCGCTTCATCGATCGTCTCCGCCAAAGGCGCCGCGCAAAACAATGCCGCCTCCACGCCGACTGCCGGCGTTCGCGGCCCTGCCGCGCCCGGCAACTCGGCCACGGGCACGCCGCGGCCTGGAAGTCCGGCAACCCCGGCTCCGACCGCCACACCCGCACCCACGATAGCCAGCACGGTTTCCAACCCAAACACGCCGGTGCGCCGGCTGGTTACGCCCCAGCCGCGTCCGGCACCGGCTGTGGTGCGTCCGCCGGCCATTGCGACCCGTCCCGTGCAAGGACCCGTCGTCGCCAGGCCGCCCCTCGGCGTGCCGGGCATTCCCGTGCGTCCGCCCGCAGCTCCTCCTTCCAGCGCAGTCCAGCCTGCCGTGGTGATTCCACCCCCGGCAGCACCGTCCTCTGCCCCCTCCCCTGTGGAGGCGGCCCCCCCGCCCACTCAGGCCATCGCTGCCCCTGAGTCCGTCTCCCCGGAGACGCCAGCTGCCGCAACCCCCGCTGCGCCGGCCGCTCCGATCCGGCGCGTGGTGATGCCGCAGACCGGCCCCCGTCCGACCTACACCGCTGCTCCGGGTGCGGCAAATGCCGCGCGCCGTCCTATTTTTGAGCGTCCCCGTCCTGCGGGTCCTGGAACAGGCCCCGGCGGTCCGGGCAGCTCAGCCGGCCCAGGGGGTCCGGGTGCCTCCTATGCGGGTGCCCCCGGTGCCCGTCCGGGGCTTCCCCCGGGAGCTCGCCGCCCGATGCATCCCACCCGGACCTTCCCCGGCAGTCCCGGTGGTGGTCCAGGAGGCCCAGGTGGTCGTCCCGGCTTCCCGCCGCGCCCCGGTTTCGGCGCTCGTCCTGGCATGGGTGGCCGTCCCGGCATGGGCGGCCCTGGTGCGGGCCTGCTGCCTCCGGCGGAGGGCGCTCCGGCCCCCGGTCGGCCAGCACGCAACACCAAGCGCGGTCCCGGCGGTCCTCGCTATGAGAAGAACAAGGAAGTAGCCATCAAGGGCTACAACCCCCGCATGGGCGCGGCACAGATCCCCATGGGCGCGGTGCCGATCACCAAGACCATCACGGTTACGGAGGGCATCTCGGTCAAGGATCTTGCCGAAAAGCTCGATGTGCGCGGCAAGGACCTTATTGCTACCCTGCTAATCCGCGGCGTCATGGTCACGGTCAACCAGTCACTCGACTCCGAACTGGTGAAAGACGTTGCTCGCTCCTTCGGAGCCGATGCCCAGATCATCTCCGTCGAAGAGCAGCTGGAAAACGAGGCGATCGAGGGTCTGCTCGAAGACACCTCCAACATGGTCGAGGTTGTCCGGTCTCCCGTGGTCACGGTCATGGGCCACGTAGATCACGGCAAAACTTCACTCCTGGATGCGATCCGCTCCACGGATGTGGCGGGCGGTGAAGCGGGTGGCATTACGCAGCACATCGGCGCCTACAAGGTCCATGTCACCAAGCCCGATTCCCCGGCCTTTGGCCGAGAGATCGTGTTCCTCGACACCCCGGGCCACGAGGCCTTCACCCGCATGCGTGCCCGCGGTGCCAAGATCACTGACATCGTGGTCGTGGTCGTGGCGGCCGATGATGGCGTTATGCCGCAGACCCTTGAGGCCATCGATCACGCCAAGGCCGCCAAGGTGCCGATCATCGTGGCTGTTAATAAGATCGATAAGCCCGAAGCTGATTCCAGCCGAGTAATGCAACAGCTGGCCGGGCGCGGTGTCCAGGCCACCAGCTTGGGCGGCGATACCGAATTCGTGGAAGTCTCCGCGAAGAAGCGGCTCAACCTCGATCAGCTCGAGGAAATGATCTGCCTCGTCGCCGACGTCAACGAGCAGAAGGCCACCCCCGAGCGTCCCGCGGTCGGCACGGTCATCGAAGCCAAGCTGGATCGCGGCCGCGGTGCGGTTGCCTCCATCCTCGTGCAAAACGGAACCCTTCGCACCGGCGACAGCTACATCGTCGGCAACACCTTCGGCAAGATCCGCGCCATGTTCGACGACCGTGGCCGCGCCATCACCGAAGCTGGCCCCTCCACCCCGGTCGAAATCCTCGGCCTCGAAGGCATCCCCGACGCTGGCGATACCTTCCTGGTCATGGCGGATCGCGACAAGGCCAAGGGCATTGCGCAGTACCGCAAACTCAAGGAGCGCGAAGCACAGCTCTCCAAGAGCTCGCGTGTCTCGCTCGAAGGCCTCGCCGAGCAGATCAAGCTCGCCGGCGTCAAGGACCTCAACCTCATCCTTAAGGGCGATGTGCAGGGCTCGGTCGAAGTGCTGGCCGATATGCTCGTCCGCATGTCCACTGAAAAGGTGCGGATCAAGGTGCTGCACTCCGGCGTCGGCGCCATCACCGAATCGGACATCCTGCTGGCCTCGGCATCCAACGCCGTCGTCATCGGGTTCAATGTCCGGCCGGAGAAGAAGTCGCAGGATCTCGCCGATCGCGAAAACGTCGAAATTCGTCTGCACTCCATCATCTACGAGCTGCAGGACGAAATGACCAAGGCCATGCTCGGGCTTCTCGATGCCGTCTATCGGGAAAACTACGAGGGTCGCGCCGAAGTCCTCAACGTCTTCAAGATCACCAAGGTCGGCCAGATCGCCGGTTGCACCGTGCGCGACGGCCAGATCAAGCGCGACATGCAGGTACGCGTCACGCGCGGCGGCGAAGAGGTCTGGAAGGGCAAGATCGCCTCGCTCAAGCGCTTCAAGGACGACGTCGCCGATGTTCGCAGTGGCATGGAGTGCGGTATCGACCTCGCCGGCTTCAAGGACATCCGCGTGGGCGACTTCATCGAAGCCTTCACCACCGAAAAGCTGGCCGCGGACCTGGGCCAGAACTCCGCCGAAAAGAAGAAACAGCTGCAAATGGCCGAACTCGCTGCCGCCAAGGAGCGCGAACCCGATCCGGTCGGCGTTTAGGCAGGAGCGATTAACGGAGAGGCCGGGAGCAATCCCGGCCTCTCCGTTTTGGGAGAACAATGGCCTACAAAACAGCCGAGGGGAGCCGCCCTCCCCTCGAAGAGCCGGACATGCAGCGTTTTAAGCAACTCACCGAGAGGGATTTGCCGGCGCTCGCCAACCAACAGCGATGGCCGATCCGCTTCGATCACTGCTTCAAGCGGATTTGCCTCGATTACGCCTTTGAGGATGTCTGGTACAACCACCTGCCTCGGCCAGCCGAGCGTCATCTCACCGGGCCGCCCCTGCAACGCGCGATCCAGTGCGCAGAGGATCTGCTCACGCAGGGCAAAGATCTGCTGCTGATTCACAACACCGCCAGCCTGCGCTACCGCGGCAAATCAGGCCACAGAGAAAAACCCGGGAACCTCGACGTCTGATCGTCGCAGAGGTCTTCGAGGCAGGCTGTTCTTACCAAAGCTACTTTGAATCTCACTTCACGGGGTCCTGCCGGCCACAGGGCCGCAAACCTTCACGGCAGAGGCGCAGTCCTCAGGTACGCTTAGCACGCTTTTTCGCCGGAGTCTTGGCTTCGGCAGGCTTCGTGGTGTCCTTCGGTGACAGCTTCTTCGCAGCGGCTTTTGTGCCGCGGGCTCGTTTTGCTCCGCCTACGCCTTTCCAGGCCGTTTTGGCGACCGCAGCTCCCACTTTGGCTCGGCTTGAAACTTTTACTCCTCCGCGTTTCGCCGCAGTGACTGACGCGCCTTTGCCATCCTTGATTTCATGGTATTGCTCGAGCAACTCATGGCCTTCCTCTGCAAGGTGTTTCGCATCAGCCATGTTCTGCGGCACCTCTTCACCCCAGGCATGGGCGCTCAGGGCCAGGCGCGTCGGCTCACCCTTCTCATCCTTCATCGGCCCGCGCGGGTTAGCAAAGTGCCGACGTAGGAAGGAGCCCTTGCGGACCATTTTTTCCGGCGTGTCCGCCGGTCCCTGAACACCTGGCCGAAGGTGAGCGCCTTCCTTGGCGGCAAAGTACTCCCTTCCCTTCGCCGTCAAGCCGCCCTGGGGATCTTTGCCGCCCTTGGGCATTGCTCCCGGCACGGCGTCCGCCTGGCTGCTTTTGGCGCTCTTCTTTGCTTTCGACTTGGCAGTTTCCGTCGTCGTCTTGGCTGATTTCTTGGTAGGCATGTGTCTTCCCTTGCGCTGCTTGGAGTGGGCTCGGTAGGAGAAACGTTGCAAACTCCTTCCAAGCTGCCTGCGAAGGCTGGGTCCGGTATACTCGGCGCAGACCCAGCAATCCAAAATCTCACCTATCTCTCACCATCTAAGGATTTCCGACTTTGATCAAAGGCTTTCGCGATTTTGTTCTCCGCGGCAATGTGATGGATCTGGCGGTGGCTGTCATCATCGGCGCCGCTTTTACCGCGATTGTCACGGCTCTTACCAATGACATCATCAAGCCTCTTCTCGGGGCCTTTATCGGCAAACCTGACTTCGGCTACCTGGTTGCCAATGTCAACGGCGGTGTCATCCGGTACGGCGATTTCCTGACGGCGGTCGTGAACTTCTTTATCCTCGCTTTTGTCGTGTATTTCTTTCTTGTGGTGCCGACGCAATACTTGCTCAAAAAGTTCAACCCGCCCAAGGCCGCGCCGCCCACCACGCGCGCCTGCCCGGAGTGCCTCGGCGACATTCCTGTTGCGGCCACAAGATGCAAATTCTGCGCGCAGCCGGTCGCCCCTATGCTCTCCGTTTAGCAACGATTTCTCAAGTTTCGTAGCGAAGCTGACGCTGCATCCGTCATTTTTCAGGCAGATTGCCTGTTCGCCCATGCCGCAGGTTGTAACCAACTGCTTTACTCTGGACGCACACCAACCTTTGGGGTCCATCATGGCAGGTCTTCGGACGGCGGCGGTCGTCCTCCTTCTCTCCGTCAATCTTGTTTCCGGGCAGGCTCCCACCGTTCCGCAGCATGTCTTCGGCTACGGCGATTTTACGGAGCAGGCTCACTGGGATCGTGTCTTTATGGCCGTTCCTGACGCCAAGCTCGCCGGTGCGCACCTCAAAGAGCTCACCAAGGCTCCGCATTGGGCCAGCTCGCCCGAGGACTACGCCACCGCAGAGTACGTTGCCAGCAAATTTCGCGCAGCCGGTCTCAAAACCGAGATCGTTCCCTTCCGCATCTGGATGAACAAACCGGTGCCGAACGGCATTCACATCACCGCGGTCGATGCCTCCGGCAAGCAGCTGATGGACGGTCCCACGCCCGAGCACGTCGATCCGACTGCCTACGGCGGTGACTCCTTCCAGGACGATCCACGCATCTTGCCGGCCTACAACAGCTCCTCTGCTTCAGGCGATATCACCGCCGAGGCCGTGTATGCCAACTACGGCACGCTCGACAACTTCAAACAGCTGGCCAAGCTGGGTATCGACGTAAAAGGCAAGATCGTTCTCGTTCGCTACGGGGAAAATTTCCGCGGCGTTAAGGCCTACATCGCGCAAAAATACGGTGCTGCCGGGGTCATCATCTACTCCGACCCGGCAGACGACGGGTACGTTCGCGGCGATATCTATCCTCGTGGACCGTATCGCCCGGAATCAGCTGTGCAGCGCGGGTCTGTGCAGTTTCTTCCCCTCTACCCTGGGGATCCTCAGACGCCCGGTGTGGCCTCGACGCCGGAGCTGCCTGACTCGCAACGCCTCACCGACCCGGCGAAGCTGAATCAGCCGTCGATTCCGGTCAATCCGCTCAGCTACAAGGACGCCGCTCCGATCCTCGCGGCCCTGGACGGCGCCTCGGTTCCGCACGACTGGCAAGGCGGCCTGCCTTTTGCCTATCACCTGGGTGGAACCTCCGCGGTGAAGGTCCACATGCATCTGGAACAGGATTACAAGCTGCGAACGATCTGGGACGTGACCGGGACGATAGAGGGTACCGACCCCGCAGCCAAGGATGATTGGGTGGTTGCGGGCAATCATCGCGATGCCTGGGTCTACGGGGCTGTTGACCCCAATAGCGGCACAGCGGCCATGCTGGAGGCGGTCCACGGCCTCGGGGAACTCCTGAAGGGGGGCTGGCGACCGGCGCGCACCATCGTGATCGCCAGCTGGGACGCCGAAGAAGAGGGTCTGATCGGCTCAACCGAGTGGGCGGAGGCGCATGAGGCGCAGTTGGGGCACGCGGTGGCGTACTTCAACACGGACGTCGGGGTCTCGGGGCCGAACTTTACCGCCTCTGCCGTTCCGTCTCTGAAACCATTCGTGCGCGACATTACGCGGGAGGTGCCAAGCCCTGCCGGGGGCACCGTCTATGAGCATTGGAAGGAGGATCAGGCCGTAACTCCACATCGTCGCGGGACCGCCACCAACCCCTTCACCGCTGCCTCCAACTCCACGGTGAATGCGGAGGATGTGCGTGTGGGGGATCTCGGTTCAGGCTCGGATTACACACCGTTTATTCAGCACCTGGGCGTACCTTCCACGGACATGGGCTCGGACGGGCCCTACGGCGTTTACCACTCCACCTTTGACGATTACGACTGGTTTGTTCGCAATGCGGATCCGACCTTTGTTTACGAACAACAGCAGGCGCGCGTCTTCGGTTTGGAGATCCTGCATATGGCCGATACCGAAGTTCTGCCCTATGACTATCGGCTCTATGGCCGTGAGGTGCTCAGCTACATCACCGCGGCGCAGGCGCGAGCGGTTGCCGAAGGCCTGCAAGTCGACTTCCGCCCGGCCTTTCAGGCGGCAAACCGGTTTCGGGCTGCCGGCGAGCGTACTTTTTCGATACAGTTGGCCCTTGCTCCCGGCGCAAAAGCGAGAAATCCACAGGGGCTTCATGCCCTAAATGTCGCGTTACGGGACACAGAGACCGCCCTCTTAAACCAGCAGGGGCTCCCAAAACGTCCCTGGTTCAGACACACCATCTACGCTCCGGGTGAGTTCACCGGCTATGCCGCTGTCGTCATCCCCGGCGTGAATGAGGGCGTAGATGCAGGTGATTCCGCTCGCACGCAAGCCCAGCTGGACGCCCTGACCGCTGCGCTCACGCGAGCGGCGACGGTCCTTGAGAAGGCAAAGATGTAGTTACGAACGTGTATCCCCGGCGCGTGGCAGTGATGAAAAGCGGATCTCTGCCGATGATTGGGTTGCGGGCACAGAGAACCCAAACCCGCCGGAGGCTCGCATGTATACCCTTCTTCTTATCGGCTGCATCCTCGCTCTCACCCTTTGCCCCCTGCTTCTGGACGCGATCCTCACGTGGCAGGACATGCGCCGTCAGCGTAGCTTTGCCCCCGGACGCGAAGCCACCGGCCTCGCCTTCGCGTCCCAGCGCTCGCACTAAGCAAGATCGAGGAAGTCCTCATTCCCTAGCTGAAAAGAGAAGGGCCACCTCACAGGGAGGTGGCTCCAGGTCACAGTGGCATTACTAACGGCTTAGCCTCGAAGCGCCATCTGTTCGGTGACAATCTGGGTTAGATCCGGCTTCCTGAGGCCATGCACCTCTTCATTGAACTTGTCCACTTTGCTGGACCAGTTCATCGAACAGAATTTTGGACCGCACATGGAGCAGAACGCCGCCTCCTTGTAGTAATCGTCCGGGAGTGTCTCGTCATGCATACCGCGGGCTGTCTCAGGGTCAAGCGAAAGGGCAAACTGCTTGTCCCAATCGAACGTGTATCGAGCGTGCGAGATCGCATCGTCCCGATCGCGCGCGCCTGGCCGGTGGCGAGCGATGTCGGCCGCATGCGCCGATATCTTATAGGCGATGATGCCGTCCTTCACGTCCTTCTCGTTGGGCAGTCCAAGGTGTTCCTTCGGCGTGACGTAGCACAGCATCGCTGCACCGTGCCAGCCGATCATGGCAGCGCCGATCGCCGAGGTGATGTGATCGTAGCCGGGAGCGATATCCGTAACCAGCGGCCCAAGCACGTAGAAGGGCGCGCCATCGCAGAGCTCGACCTCTTTATCGACCTGCTCCTTGATCTTGTCCATTGGCACATGGCCCGGACCCTCAATCATTACCTGAACATCGTCCTTCCAGGCCTGCCGCGTCAGCTCGCCAAGGGTCTTCAGTTCGGCAAATTGCGCCTCATCCGAGGCGTCAGCCACCGAACCAGGCCGCAATCCGTCTCCGAGCGAGTAGCTGACGTCATACTTGGCCATGATCTTGGTGATGCGATCGAAGTTCTCATAGAGGAAATTCTGCTTGTGGTGAGCCGTCATCCACTGCGCCATGATTGCTCCGCCACGGCTCACAATGCCCGTGATCCGCTTCGACACCATGGGGAGGTACTGCACCAGAACGCCCGCGTGAATGGTGAAATAATCCACGCCCTGCTGCGCCTGCTCCTCGATCACCTCCAGGTAGAGATCAATATTCAGATCCTCCACCCGCTTCACCCGGCCAAGCGCCTCATAGAGCGGAACGGTTCCGATCGGGACCGGCGAGTGCCGCAGGATGGCCTCTCGGATCATCGGGATATCGCCGCCCGTGGACAGGTCCATCACCGTGTCCGCACCGAAGTGCACCGCAGTATGCAGCTTACGCAACTCGTCTTCCACATTCGACACCAGCGCGGAGTTGCCGATGTTGGCATTGATCTTGCAAAGCGACTCCACCCCGATACACATGGGTTCAAGCTCAGGGTGGTTGATGTTCGCCGGGATAATCATCGTTCCCTTGGCGACTTCAGAACGCACCAACTCCGGAAGGAGCCTCTCCTTGTGCGCCACAAACGCCATCTCTTCCGTGATCAGGCCTTTGCGCGCGAAGTGCATCTGGCTCATGTTCCAGTCGCCGCTGCGGGCCGCTTCCTCCGCGCGCTTCACGATCCAATCCTTGCGGGGTTGCGGGACGCCGTAGCGTGTTTCCACATCGTGTCCCGTTTGCTGACCTTTGCCTTGCCCCACCCCGTGATCCGGTCCGTTGCCGTTCGCCGCCGCTGCCAGGCCGTTCTCGAGTATGCTCATGATCCAAGTCCCCCGTTTGGGCGCGCTCCGTACGCTCCCCGCGCGTCGCCCGCCATTCGCCAAAGTATACGCCGTCGCGGGATGCCGCCCCGGCGGCTGCGGCTACCATGGACCATGGCTCGTTTCCGCTTCCTCGCCCTTCTTTTCGTTCTGGCCCCGGCGCTCCGTGCGCAGAGCGGAGGCGTCACCGGCGACTGGCGTGAGCCCGGCGGCTCCACCCTGCGTGTGTTCGCCTGTGGGGCAGAGGTCTGCATGCGCATCATGACGCTTCGTCCCAACACGCCACACCTGAATGCGCACGACCCAGACCCCGCCAAGCGAGCGCAACCATTATGCGGTCTCCAGATCGGCTATGGCTTTCAGCCGCAAGGGCCGGAGAAGGCCGTGGACGGACGCGTGTACGACCCCGAGTCGGGTAAGACCTACCATGGCGAAATGCACAGCACGGATGATGTTCTCCATCTGCGCGGCTACATACTTTTTCCCGCCCTGGGCCGCACGGAGAAGTGGAAGCGGGTTGCGCCGGTCGCGGAGGCCTGTCACGAACGATAGCCGGAACCGCATACCGGCCCTCCAGTTGATACAGTGATGCTTGTGGGCAGCTCCTCTTCGCCGTCAATCTCATCCGGGCTTCCAAAAGGTTTCCAATGGGCCTCCGCCACCGCCGGTCTCAAAGCCAGCGGCAAACCTGATCTTGCCCTCGCCTTTTGTGAGGGCGGCGCCAATGCAGCCGCGCTATTTACCAGCAACCAGGTGGTGGCCGCCCCTGTCCTTGTGGGCCGCCATCACCTGCAGGCCACCGGAGGTCGCGTCGCAGCGGTGGTGGTCAACTCCGGCAACGCCAATTGCGCCACAGGCGAACCCGGCATGGACGCCTGCAGACGTTGTTGCATCGCCCTGGCCGAGCAGTTCGGGGGCGTATTCGATGAGGTGATTCCGTCCTCTACTGGCATCATCGGCGTTCCATTGCCGGCCGAAAAGCTCATCAGCGCCCTTCCCCGCGCCAAAGCGGCTCTGGGCGGAACGGCTGACCATCTGCTCGCGTTTGCCAACGCGATCCTCACGACGGACACCAAACGCAAGGTGGCTCGCGCCACGGTGGAAGCCGAAGACGGTCGTCCCGTGCAGCTGTTCGGATGCGCCAAAGGCGCTGGCATGATCGGGCCGCAACTGGTGCCGCACGCCACCATGCTCGTTTATCTCTTTACGGATCTGGAGGCTTCCTCCACGCAACTGCAGCAGGTTCTTGCCCCGGCCGCGGAGAGCAGCTTCAACTCCATCTCGATCGACGGCGATCAGTCCACCAACGATACGGTGCTCCTGCTGGCCAGCGGCAAGAGCGGCGTAGCCGCCAGCGAAAAGGTATTGGCTGCCTTCGGGGAAGCCCTTCGGCTGGTCTGCGAATCGCTCGCTCATCAGATCGTAGACGATGGCGAGGGCGTGGGCCACGTCGTCACGCTGCACATCACCGGCGCCCGCAGTGATGCAGAAGCCAAACAGATCGCCCGCAACATCGCTCGTTCGCCGCTGTGCAAAACCGCCTGGTCTTCCGCCGACCCGAACTGGGGCCGGCTGCTCTGCGCCGCCGGGTATGCCGGGGTTCCCTTCGATCCGGCGACCGTGTCGATTTCCATTGCCGAACTGCCCGTCTTCGCAAAAGGTGTCCGTTCGCCCCTCTTCGACAAGGAAGCCACCCGCACCGCCATGAGCGCCCGCGAATACACCATCTCCCTCGACCTCGGTCAGGGCAACGGCCAATCCAAATTCATCACCTGCGACCTTACCCATGAATACGTCACCGTCAATGCGGATTACTCCACCTAACAGGGATGGAAGCACTTCGCACGCAGGTATCGACGCACGGGTTGATCATAGAACCGGAAGACAGCCCAAGCGAAGACAGCCATCAACAGCACTCCAAGCGCCACCGCAGGCCATAAGCGCCCAGCAATGAGCCTATGTTTTTCGGCGTAATCACCCCAGATCCAGATCACGGCGTAATGCGTCATATAGAGCGGGTACGACAACTCCCCCAGGAAGCGGCAAAGTGTTTGCGTTTTTGGCGTGACGGTCGTGCCCGCGCCAAGCGCGACAAGCAGAGGGAAATACACCATGATTACGGCAGCCTCGCGTAGCCACGCCCCTCGTGCGTAAGGCATGACGAACGCCAGCACCAGCAGGATGCTGAGAGCCGTGAAGCCCAAGCGGGTGCGCAGACGCCAGCGCATACGGTAGACCATCAGCCCTGCTGGGAATGAGAACGCCACGCGTGCACCGCCATACAGGAAATTGCGCGTGCTCCAGCCTCCTGATAGATTGCCGGCGCGGTGACCTGCCCAGCACAGCACCACCGCGGAGATCAAGGTCAGCGCGCCCAGCGTACGAGGCCGGATCCGGTACAACACCAAGCCAAAAGCGACATTGGCGATGTACTCCCAAAGCAGCGACCAAGAAGGCGCGTTTAAGCTGAAAGATTTTGACCACGCTCCCTCATGGCGCCGTATGGGACCAGAAGCACAGTAGCGGCAAACATCAAGGCAATCCTGCCGGGACTGTAGCCGGGTGTCACACCGAATGGGTTGGCGTAAAAGGCGATGACCCCAAGCACAGCGCCGAAGACCACCATAGGTTGAAGACGAATGAGGCGCATTCGGAAAAAATGGCCCAAGCCCATGGTTGCCACCCGGTCGTCGTACGCGTAACCGAGCACAAAGCCAGAAAGACAAAAGAAGAAATCGACTGCAAGGAAACCATGGCCAATCCAGAGCTTGCTGTAGTTCCAGATGACCATCTCTGAAAAGTGAAAGATCACGACACAGAGCGCGGCGACTCCGCGCAGGCCGTCGAGCACAACAAAATGCGGCTTGTGCCCGCTAACCTTTGACCTCCGAGCCGCTTCCACAGCACTCACACCTCTCTCCTATCACGGTGATTCCCATTAGGGATGGATCTCAAAGCCAGTCCGCCATGATCGACACTGAACCCTCTCGTAAGCTTTTACCCCTTCCCTTCCACCGTCCTCGAAGCGGGAGATCGCAGGCTGCGCAAGTCCGGGCGGATGCGCTCCGCAAAGGCGGTGTCGGCACGCCCAAGCTCCACCACATCCACCTTCACGGGTAGATTTGATTCCTCGAACGCTTCCTGGAGGTCATAACGCTCCTTCGGGGAAAGCGTACCCTCCACGGCCAGATCGATATCGGAAAATCGCCAAACATACCTCCCGGTCGCTCGTGAGCCGAACGCTGACACCTCTTTGCCAGGCGCGTGCTTTGCGAGCAGGTGCAGAAGCGTTTCAAAATGGCGGCGCGCCAAAAACAAGGTGCCGGAGGACAGACTGCCGGGAAACAGGGTGCCAGGCGCAGAGTCCGCGGTCTCACTCATGAGGTCGCCTGCTTTGTGTGCATGATGTTGACCATCCACTCCACAGCCTCCAGAAACTCGGGAATCAGAGCGGCAATTTCTTCGGCTTTCGTCTCGCTGTAGGCGTGCGCCGTTTCGTTGCGGGCTTCGCGGAAGGCTCTCCAGCGCTCCCATTCCACGTCGGAATAACCGCGTACATTCGCGGTGCGCATCAACTCCGGATAGCTCATTGTGTTCACCTCGGCGGGCGGCAAAGCATCCAGGCGAATCAGGCATCGCTGCAACGGCGCTTTCACCTGCCCAAAGCAAATCTCAAATTCGAGAATCAAGGAATTGCGTAGCGAAACAGTCAGCCTCTCGCTTCGCTCCTCTCGGGACAAAGTCAAGGCTCGCCGCAACGCGGCAACTGATCTTTCGAGAGCCTCGAGGTTTACCGCTTCCATGCCGCCATTGTATGCACGACGCGACTCCTCCTCCAGTACGCGGCTGCCGACGGGTATCTCACATCGAGGCACCGTGTCCGTGATTAGAAGACCGTTAGACAATGGGATCAGCAAGCGATCGGCCGTGTGCGGAGAAGGTTGGGCGCACGTCGCATGGCTGTGATTTCACCATACGTACAACACATCATTCTTTTTGCGAGATGGTTTGTATGGCCTTCCGGATCGCCGCTGCCGTGGCTGAAGCTCCAGCCAATGTCGGATGAATCCTAGGAAATTCTGTCCCCCATGAAGAACGTGGGTGGTCGTTGCCCCATAACAGGTCACATTCTCTAACGAGAGGTTGAGCATCTTCGCCAACTGCTGCGGGTAGCCGTTGCTGCTCTTTAGGCAAGCGTAGGGACTATCCTCCAGCCGGGGGCCAAGGCCGTATCCCGCAGCAAAGGAACTCCCCAGAGCGACGTACGGGGCCGTGCGGTCGGGCGGGCGCCGGCCTTGAACGATCAGCATGCCGAGCTCGACCAGCGTAAGCACGGAAGCGATGCTGACGATGCCAATGAAAACAACCTTGATCCACGAAGCATTCGTCTCCCCACAATATCCGCGTCGCGCATTCAAACGAGGCGCTGCCGGATGAGGTCGCTCGCACATCCGATGACAACCTCCGAGGCTGGTCGGGGATGCCAGCCAAGCAGCGTAGCCGCCTTGCTCACGTCGAAGTGTGTGCGTTGCCCAAGCATCGGCGCCATGAAGCGGGCCTCGTGCTGAAACAGCGCCGCCATGCGGAGGACAAAATCTGGAAGCAGGCGGGTGGGCACTTTGGTGGCTTCTTGGCCAAAGTTGTCCCGCAGGATCTTGGCTATATCCGCCATCCAGAGGAAGTCGCCCACGCCCAAGAAGCGCTGGCCCCCAGCTTCCGGTGCATGCATCGCCCGGACGTGCAGCGCGGCGAGATCGCGCACATCGACAATGCTGAAGCCGATTCTTGGAAGGGCGGGTACCTTTCCGGCCAGCAGGCGAGAGATCAGCTCGACCGAGCCGAAGACCTTCCCGGTCATCACGGGGCCGAGAACCATACCGGGCAGGATCGTTGTCAGCTCCATGGTGCCGTTTCTTTGCTCAACAAACTCCCACGCGGCACGTTCCGCCAGCGTCTTGGAACGCGCGTAGGTGCTAAGTCCCTTCTGCTCGGGATCGGTCCACGTACTCTCGTTGGTTGCCGCCGATGCGGCTTCACCGCCCTTGTGCGAAGGCTTGGCGGCGACGGTGGACGAAGTGAGCACAACGCGTTGCACACCAGCATCCCGAGCGGCCTTCAGAACGCGAGTCGTTCCTTCGCGCGCCGGCCGGAGGAGGTCCGCCTTCGGCTCTCTCTGGCCCATCGGGGAAGCTACATGAATGACGTACTTGCATCCACGGACAGCCTCACTCCAGCCGTCATCTTCCAACAAATTGGCAAGTGAGAAAGAAAGTCGGTCCCCAGCGTCAGTCTGCCCTGCCACCGCATCGCGCACAATGGCCTCACGCGAATGACTGCGCACAGTGGTGCGAACACGGTAGCCGCTCTGCAGCAGATGCACGATGATCCAGCCGGCGATGTAGCCCGAGCCGCCCGTGACCAGTACCGTTTCCTGCTTTACAGGGTCGGAGTTGATGATGTTTTCTTGCGGTATCCCTTGCATACCGACATACTAAGAGTGACTGCTTTTGGTCACAAGAAGGCACTTTGATGAAACCGGGTCACTTTAAGGAAACCGCTCCGTGCCGATTGGTTGGCTTCAGCGATCTTCCTGCGGATGTCTGCCATTCTGTCGGCGATGTGCTGGCACGTGTGGGCGATAAATGGTCCATTCTCGTCATTGCCATGCTCTCTCGTGGCAGTATGCGGTTCAGCGAACTGAAGCGAAGCCTCGGCTCCATCTCACAGAAGGTGCTCACGACGACCCTGCGCGGCTTGGAGCGAGATGGCTACATCACGCGCAAGGTGACACCCAGCATTCCACCCCGGGTGGATTACGAACTCACCGAGCTCGGCGCAGATGTGCTCACTCCTGTAACCGCATTGGCAATGTGGGCATACTCGCGCCGCGCGGACGTGGAAGCCGCACGAAGCTGGTTCGATCAACAGTCTCCAGCTCCCTGATCTCAGTGCTGCCACCGCTTGTAGAGTCATGGAGGCGGACACTTGGCTTGGGTTCGCGGTTGTGTTTTACACCACCGCGCGGGCGTTGCTTCTCTATTTGATGACGCCGCGCTCGCTTCTTGCGATGAACTCGGCAAGGTAGGCCACGCGTGCGCCGAACTCGCCGCTGGCAACCTTGGCCTGAATCGCCTCAAGCGCGTCCGTCGTATTCATGTGTGAGAGCTGCAGAAGACGGTAGGCCGCTCGCAGCTGCCCCAGTTCCTCCGGCGAAAAGCCCCGGCGTTGGAGCCCCACCTTGTTCAGACCGAAGGCACGATTTTCCCGGCGCACACTGGTCAGCGAATACGGCAGCACGTCCTGCGTAATGGTGGTGCCCCCGCCGATGTAGGCAAAGCGGCCGATGGTGCAGTGCTGATGGACGGGGTTCAGCGCGCCCACAACGGCATAGTCCTCCACCGTGACGTGCCCGGCCAGGGTGGCGGCATTGGCCAGGATGACGCCGTCCCCGATCTGCGAATCGTGGCCGATGTGGGCATAGGCCATGATCAGGCAATCGCTGCCGACGCGCGTGGTGCCGCCGCCGCCCGCGGTGCCGCGCGAGATCGTGACCGACTCGCGGATGACCGTGCGTGCACCGACAGTGCAGCCGGTCGGTTCACCGCCATATTTCAGGTCCTGCGGGCTCACGCCCACAGCGGCAAAGGGATGGACCATCACCCCATCGCCAAGCGTGGTATGGCCTTCCAGCACGACGTGCGAGAGCAAGCGGCACCCTTCACCCAGCGCGACATTGGCCCCCACCGTGCAGAAAGGACCAACCGTGCTGCTCTCTGGCACCCTCGCCCCGGGGGCGACGACCGCCATGGGGTGAATGTTGGACTGCCCCCCGTGTTCTTCCCTGTCGCTGCGTTGCTCCCAGACGTTCGCCATGCGGTGGGTCCTACCGCGAGTCCGCGCCGGGGGCGCCTTTCGCAGGGCGCGGCACCAGCATGCAGGTGATCTCAGCCTCGGCCGCCAGCTTGCCATCCACGCTGCAGATGCCCTGCATCTTCACCACGCGGGAGCGCCAGTTCAGCACCGTCACTTCGATACGCAGCTGGTCACCGGGAACGATCTGCCGGCGAAAGCTGGCCTTGTCAATGCCAGTAAACACCATCAGCTTGTTTTCGCGATCCGGCACCTCGGTCAGCAGCAGTGCGCCGCCGGCCTGGGCCATCGCTTCCACCGTCATCACACCCGGCATAATCGGAAAATCCGGGAAGTGGCCGGTGAACTGCGGTTCATTCGCGGTGACGTTCTTGATGGCCACGATGCGCTGCTTCGGTTCCATCTCCAGCACACGGTCAATCAGCAGAAACGGGTAGCGATGCGGCAGAATCGCCATAATTTCGGTGATGTCCATGGTTCGTTTCGGTACTGGCGCCGGCTCCGGCCCGGCTGTCTCCTCCACCACCGCGACACTGCTTCGGCCTTGGCTCTGATCTCCATCCATAACGTGGCTCAGAATACCATCGGCGACTCCTTCCAGGCGTTCTCCGCGGCGCTAGCCCTCCCGGGCGTTCGTGCCGCCGGCCCGTTCCACGCCAGGCCAAGCGTCTGACATGGGCTAACGCGAACGAATGGCTCTACACACTTGCATTGTTGTGCAACTGTTTGTACAAAGAGATGGGGGGGGCGATGCAAACCAAGTGCACCGAAGACGATCACCGGAGCGGGGCGCGGACGCCGGTGGCCAATGAGCAAACCCTCGAGCGCTGCGCCCGTATCTTTCGTGCCATGGGTGAGCCCTCACGCCTCCGGCTGCTGGCAACCCTGGCGCAAGGACCTGCCTGTGTCGGGGATCTGGTGCAGCCCGGTGGGGACACCATGGCAGCCGTCTCCCAGCGTTTGCGCGTTCTTCGCACGGAAGACATCATCCGCCGCAAACGGGAAGGTAAGCATGTGGTCTACTCCCTTGCCGACGCACACACCCACAGCCTGGTCACCAACGGCCTGGCTCACGCGGCCGAACTCGTCCACGCACCCATTCCAGATATTTCCGCACATTCAAAGGAGAACACCATGACAGAGCACATCATCCACCCTGAACACACCCACGAGCATGGCGCCGATTGCGGCCACACGGCGATCAAGCACGAAGGTCACGTTGATTTTCTTCATAGCGGGCACATGCACCACCCGCACGATGGGCACATCGATGAGCACACGCTGGCAGTCAGCGCCGCCAACCCCGCAGATTGCACGGATGGCCACGACTGCGGCGGCCACGACGCACAGCATACGCACGGCGCAGACTGCGGCCATGAGGCGGTTCCACACGACGACCATGTGGATTACCTGGTAGAAGGTCACCTGCACCATCCTCACAACGGCCATTGTGACAATCACGGCAATGTAGATGTGGTTCAGTAGGCGTTCGGTCACGCAGATCGAGGAGGGTGGAGGCTTGGCCTTCACCCTTTCTTGTTCCCACGTTTTGGGGTTCGGCAGGAACCCGCGACGGCGGTCCCGGATCGGTTACTGCAACGGTAACGCGGATTCCCTTGCGGGAATGACAACCAAAAAGGCCCCATGTGCGCTCAGGAAGCGTTCACACCCTATGGTGATGGGGCTTGTGAGAAGTTCTTGAGCCTGAGTGCAGGACACGCGGAGCGGCGCCAAAGGACCATTGCCGCACCGGTCCGACATCGACATGCACGAAGCCTGAGCGCGGGTAGTAACCGACGCCGCCCATCTGCAGCGACAGAGCCGAATCCCGAAGCCGCTCCGTGCTGACGCCGGGCACCCGGATGTCGATGGCGTGAGAGAGAATGTGTTGCGAGTTTTCCGCGACGCCGGTATTGCGGCTGCGGGTACGCAGAAACTCGTTGGAGGTGGGGGACCGGTAGCCGCAGATGATGTCGATAAGACCACCCGGCTCGCCGAGCCGGACCATCACGGCATGAAGAAGATCAAAGGCCTCCACCGGATAGTGGGCATCCGCACCCGTCCGGTGATCTCGCAGGAAATGATCCAGCATGGCAATGCCGCTTGGAAGCGGCTGCCCGCCTGCCCGGTAGGCCACGTCAATCGATTCGCCTGTATGGAGGTGGTGCAGCCGCAGACGATAGACCGGCTGCGGCGTCTTGAAGCTTGGCTGGGCCTTGGAGCCCGGCTGGACGCTGTCGTCTGGCCCACCACCGTCCAGGGCGCCGGTGAGGGCGGGATGATTCTCGGTCTGCGGCACTTCGGCGCAGCCGGCAAACCAGAGTAAAGAGCAGGTGATGGCGAGTGCAACAGCCGGCTTCTTCATGGGCCCCCGATCCAGAGTGGCCAGTGATCCACTCCTGCTGCGAGTCTACTCGCATTATCAGCTTCGCGCATGACTGGCTCCCTGAAGCATGGAAGAGAGGACAGGCCGCGCTAGTGCGAATACCTTATCATTGGCATTGTGCCCCTGCTGCTCTTTTCCATCCCGATCCTTTCTACCCTGGTCGGGGGAGCGCTTGCGGTTCGATTCCGGCGCTACATTACCCTGCTCATCGCTATCGGGGCAGGCATTCTTCTGGGCGCGGCGTTCCTGGATCTTCTACCGGAGGCGATCACGATCGGTGCCGCGACCGGGCTTTCCACTTCGGATGTGCTTGCCTTTGCGCTGCTTTCCTTCCTGCTCTTTCATGCGCTCGAAGGAGCCCTGGACGCTATGGGCCGAAAGCTGCGCGAACGCAATGTGTCGGCCACCCTCGTACACCGTGCCGCGGCAGGTATGCTGGTTTTCCACAGCTTTCGGGATGGTATGGCCATTGGCGCTGCGTATGCCGCTGCCCACAGCGCGGGCTTTGCGGTGGCGCTCGGCATCGCGGCGCACGACCTCGGTGACGGCATGAACACCGTGATCCTGACCAGCGGAGGCGAGGAACCTTCCTGGGTCACTTACCTGTTTTTGCTGGCCGACGCGATCGCGCCCTTTCTGGGCGGTCTTCTCACGGCTTGGTGGCGCTTTTCGCCCAGAGGCTCCGTTCTGCTTCTGGTTCTGGCCGCGGGTTTCTTTCTGCAGATGGCCACCGGAGACTTTCTGCCGGAGATCCGGAAGTACGATGGGCCGCGCCGCTTTCTGCTCCCTTCGGTGCTGCTGGGAGCTGCCGTGATCTATCTTGCCAACCTGATGATTGGGAACAATCACTAGGGGTGCACCGTCCAACGCAGTATTGCCTGGGAGGAACATGTTGGGAACCACCGACCTGTTGGACAGCAATCGTGCTTCGCTCGCGAAATACGGCAAAGCCCTGGAGATCTTCACGGTGTTCTGGGCGGCAACCGAGGCTGCTGTCGCCCTTTGGAGCTCTGCCCTGACCGGCAGCATCTCGCTTGCAGGGTTTGGATGGGACAGCCTGATCGAGGTGGTTTCCGCCCTGGCCGTCTGGTGGCGCATGTCGCACGAGATGAATCACCACCGGCGGCATCAGGCAGAAACCATCAGCGTACGCATCTCCGGGAGTTGCCTGTTCGCGCTTGCGGCCTATGTGCTGATCGAGGCCTGCCTTCGCCTGTACCGGCATGATTACGCGGAGGTCGGTGCCGCGGGAGTCGCCATCACGGCAGCGGCGGTAATCACGATGCCCCTGCTCTCACGGGAGAAACGGCGAGTGGGTAACGCGCTTTCCAGCAATGCCATGATGACTGACGCCAAACAGACCGATTTCTGCATGTACCAGGCCGGTATCGTGCTCTTCGGTCTGGCGGTCCATGCGCTGTTCGGCATCGGCTGGGCTGACAGCGCCGCAGCGCTGGTGCTGGTCCCCATCCTCTTCCGCGCCGGTGTGCTCACCTTTCGCGGCGAGCACTGCTGCGCCCACCACTAGGACAGATCTTCTGCCACGGCAGGTCAATCCGCGCAGCAGGGCCGCTCGCAGACCTTGCAGGAGAGGTGATTTCTGCGGTGTGCCGCGATCATCAGGCCGCTTCCCACCATGGTCACCCCGGCTTCCCAGAAATGAGAGGGCAGCCGGTCGCCGAACCAGGCTGTCCCGAAGATGACACACAGGCCGGCGCACATCATCAGCAGCACCGGCAGATCGCGGTGGCGGCGATAGCCGTTGACCAGCGCCAACGCGCCGAAGCAGGCAATCAGCGCAGCCAGCGAGCGGTGAACGACTTCGTCCCCGGGCAGCACGTGCGCCAGAACAGCGGAAAACGACAGCAGCACCGGCGTGAAAAGGCAATGGACAACGCAAAGGGCTGAAGACCAGATGCCGAGCCTGTCGACCCAGGGTCGGTAAGACGCCGGATTCGCTACAAGAATGCTATCGCGAGTCATTTCGCAATATTACGTTAGAGCGGCGCTGTCGCGAAAGGCCTCGCAATACACTTTCGGGAGGCTTAATAGATCGCCGGGGGGAAATGCAGAATCCTCCGCGACGCTACGGATGACAAAGGGAGTTGTAGAGCGGCACAGCAAGCAATCGGAGTGGAACAACAAGTGATCAGTGGCAGTCGGCGCAGCTGCCGTAGATGAAGAACTCATGCCCGCTGGCTTGAAAGCCGTGCGGCAGATTGTGCTTGACCTCGATCTCGCAGCCCTGGAGTTCGAAGACTTTGCCGCAGGAGGTGCAGCTGAAGTGGTGGTGGTGCTCTTTGCCGGACACCTCATAGCGCCGGGCTTCGCCGGGCAGTTCGACGGGGGTCAGCCAGCCTTCCTCGACCAGCGAGCCTACATTGCGGTAGACGGTCGCTATGCTCAGTCCGCTGACGGATTTTTGCGCCAGGGAAAGGATCTCTTCGGGGGACAGGGGACGGTCAGTGTTAAGGAAGGCGGACCTGATCGCCTCCTTTTGTCTTGTGTTTCTCGCGATCACCGGCATGGCACTACCATGGTACAGTTCAGACGCGGTCGGCGCGAACCGGAAATGACGCCGGTGCGCCGTGGTGAACAGATCCCGCTTCAGAGGGGCGGGCGAACGGGGACCACCACCGAGGTTTCGATCTGGGCCGGCCGGCCGTTCTGGAGAAACGGCCGGAACCTCCAGTGGCGAACAGCACTTTCGGCCGCTCCCCGCAGCAGCGGCTGCCCGTCGGTAACCTGAGTGGCAAGAACCTGTCCCTGCGGCGAGACAAGGATCGTAAGAGACACGTCGCCTTCCACATGGGTGAGGCTGGCAAGCGCGGGGTACTGTGGTTGCGGGGAGTACACGAGATGGGCCAGCGCCGCCTGCATTGGGGCAGCCATGCCGCTTTGCGGGGCAGGTCCGGACGGCGTGGCCGCCGCGGTGCGTGCATTGGTGGGTGCATCGTTGGGTGCATCGTTGGGTGCATCGTTGGGTGCATCGTTGGGTGCATCGGCGCGGCGGTACCCGGAGGGCACGGACGCGGCTGCACCTGGGTTCGGCGATGACACAGGCGGTTGTGCGGACGGGTCGTCCGGCAAAACTTCCATCCCTGCCTGCGGCTGGCTGGCGGCGGCGCGTGCGCTCGGCGTGGGCTGCGGCGGGGCCGAAGGTTTATTGCGCGGCACCAACATCCCGGCGCCAAAACCCACAACGACGGCACAGGCGATCCATGCCGGCTGGGACAGGAACCGACGCCGCACCGCACCTTGGGCCAGACCCCAGTCCAAATGCGGATCCAAGTCCTCATCCGGTTCGGCCTTTGCCTCAGCAGCCGGTCCAGCATTTGGCTCAGCAGCCGGTTCAGCAGCTGGCTCAGCATTCGGCACGTCGTCTCGCACCCATGCGTCTGCTTTCTCGAAGATGGGTCTGCCGATGATGCTTCGCTCCTCGGGTTCCCTCACGTCGGCTGCGCTGTGGAGGTCAGTCACCCCGAATGCGGTTAGCCCCCCGCTGAAATTCTCTTCTACAAAGCTGGCATTGGTAAGTTCCCAGTCTGCCTCTGCGGTAGTTACCTTAGGCCCGAGCAAGGAGGGCCAGGAAACAACGGGAACTTCCTTGTCCGGCTTACCTGCCCCTCCCGGCGTGACGGCGGCCGCGGGGGGTGCGTCAAGAGCGAAGCTTTCAAGAACATAGAAGCCCGGATCGGTCTCCGGAGTGGCTTCGGCCTCCGCCGCAGGCGGGGTCGTCTTGAGGTCACTTCGCTCCGGCGACAAGGGCTGTTGCATGGCGAGAAGAACCCCGTTGATGAACACAAGGATGTCGCGTAGCGGGCGGCGCAGGGCTGGACCTGAGCTCTCGGTATCCATCCCGCTGACGGCGATGCAGAGCAGTTCCAACAGCTCGATGCGGGTCAGGGGTGCCTCTTCCGCGTACACGACCGCTTGCAGGGTGGAGGTCATGGCCTCGGCAAAGGGCCGGGATGCTTCGAGGCGTTCGGCAAAGGGTTCTATGTCTGAGGAGCTACCCCAGGCGACGTCCCACTCCCCCAATACCCCATGCAGCAGTTCCAGGGGGAGGACGAAGCGGCTGCGTAAGGTGTCGACGGTGGTCTGGAGTGCCATAGAAAGATTCTGATCTCACATCAGGCTTCGATATCGAAAGCCGATCAGGGTTAAAAGCCCTGACCGCTTCCCTTTTTGACCCATCCTGGGCAAGCGAGTTGCTTCAACGGACCTTCGCGGGTTGGCGAGCTAGAAGTCTCAGAGCTTGGTGGCTGACAGTAATAAGTTGATGCCAGATTCGCAGGAAGAGCTTTCCCCTGTCCAGCCGGTTGAGCTTTAACCCTACCTCCGCCCCAACCGCCTTTCTCACCCACGCAGGCCCGAGAACCAGAAATGTACACAGCCGACAGGTTCGATTGGGCCCACATTGACGGGCTGACCGGATTCGCTGTGGTTTGTTCACCGGGGCAGCGTCGTCCAGTCCAGGGCGATAGACTTCTACCAGCTTCAGTTCACCCAAAGGCGGACTACCTTGCCCATCACGCTCGATGCATGGGACCACGAACGATCTCCACGACGCATTCGCCGCTCACTGATTGCCCTTGCCGTTCTTCTGGTCATTCTGGTGGCCTCAGGACAAACGCTTCTCTCCTACTGGGTCGACCTCCTTTGGTTCCGTTCCCTGCACTATGGCGAGGTGTTCTGGACGGGACGGTTGTGGCAGACCGGCGTCTTTTGCGCCTTTGCTCTCCTCACATTTTCTGTCCTGTACGGTTGCTTCCGGGGTCTGAAACGGCTGCATGGGGCCGATCTGCCGACCTCGCGCAGCCTGGTGTTGAACGGCAAACCCCTTAACTTCTCCGTGGAGCCCGCGCTCCGCTGGGTGGGGCTGGCCGCCTCGGCGTTCATAGCTTTTCTCACCGCGCTGTCGATGGCCTCTGCCTGGCCCACGCTGGCGCTTTACTGGTCTTCCCGGGGTCAGCCGGGCGGCGTCACGGATCCCATCTTTGGCAGGCCGCTGGCCTTTTTCCTGTTTACCCTGCCTGTCTGGCAGTTGCTGCTGAACTGGCTGCTAACGCTGGCCTTTCTCTGCGTCGTGACGGCTGTTCTGTTCTTTGCGGTGACGACCGGCGCCCGGGCATTGCAAAAGGACGGTGCTCCGCCCTCTGCCAATCGCGACCTTTCGCCATGGCGCGGTCTCCTGCTCACGGTGTCTGCGCTTCTGCTCGTTTTTGCATTAAACGTCTATGTCGATCGGTTCAGCCAGGTGCTGGAGCACCGGACGCTCTTTGATGGTGTGAACTACACGGATGCGCACATCACCCTGCCCGGGCTTCTGCTGGTCAGCTTCGCCCTGTTTGCCGGCGCCGTGATCGCCTTTGCCAGCAGCTTCACTCGCAGAGGTGGTGCGGCGCTGGCGTTAGCCGTTCTACCTGCGATCGTTTGCTACGTGGCATTGGGCATCGTGAGCTGGTATGTCGATGATTTCGTGGTTAAGCCGAACCAGCTGGTCCGCGAGACGCCCTACATTGCCAATAACATCGCACTCACGCGGCAGGCGTACGGGCTGGACCGCTTCACGCAACATGAGTTCCCAGCCGAGACCAGCATCGCCGCCGCCGACCCGGCAAATAACCAACCCACACTCAACAACATTCGCCTGTGGGACTGGCATGCGCTGCAGGACACACTGCGCCAGGTTCAGGAAATCCGCACCTATTATGACTTTCCCGACATCGACATCGACCGCTACGTCATCGACGGGCATCTGCGCGAGGTGATGCTCGCCGCCCGCGAGCTCAATGTGGACAAACTGCCGGAGAGCAGCCGCAACTGGATCAACGAGAAGCTGGTGTACACCCACGGCTACGGCTTGACGATGAACCCCGTCAACGGCTTCACGGCAGAAGGCCTCCCGCTGTTCCTGCTCCGGGACATGCCCGTGCAGAGCACGGTGCCCAATCTTGCCGTCACGCGCCCGGAGATCTATTTTGGTGAACTCACCGATAGCGATGTCTATGTAAAGACGCGCCAGCAGGAGTTCGACTACCCGCAGGGACAGACCAACAATCTGACGACCTACCAGGGTGAGGGCGGCATCGCCCTGGGTGGGTTTTTCCGTCGAGCGCTGCTTTCACTGGATCGCGGCGACCTGGGCAAGGTGCCCTTCAGCGATGACATAGGTACGGAGAGCCGGCTGCTGATGCGGCGCAGCATCCGTGAACGCGTAGCGACGCTGGCGCCCTACCTGACCTTCGACCAGGACCCCTACATCGTCGTCAACGATGATGGACGGCTTTCCTGGATTCTGGATGCGTTTACAACCTCGGACAGCTACCCGTATTCCACGCACTACCAGTTGGGCGACAACACAATCAACTACATGCGCAACAGCGTGAAGGTCGTCATCGATCCATACAACGGCGACACCACGTTTTATGTCTTTGATCCGCGTGATCCGATCATCGCGGCCTACCGCAGGCTCTTTCCCACGCTCTTCAAAGACGCCTCGGCCATGCCTGCGGGGTTGCGCCGGCATGTACGTTACTCCGAGCTGCTCTTCAAAATGCAATCCGCCGTATATGGCCTGTACCACATGACGGAACCGGAGGTCTTCTTCAATCGCGAAGACCTCTGGACCGTAGCGACGCAAACGGAAAGCACGGACGGCGAGCAGTCGCCCGCCCCCATGCAGCCGAACTATGTCCTGATGAAGCTGCCCGGGGGCACTAGTGAAGAGTTTGTAGAGATTTTGCCGTTTACCCCGGCGAACCGCAATAACCTGATCGGCTGGGTTGCCGGCCGTTGCGATGGCGACAGCTACGGTACGGCGGTGGTGTATGACTTCCCGAAGACCCGGCTGGTGGACGGCCCACAACAGATCGAGGCACGCATCGACCAGAACGCGGAGCTTTCCGGTCAATTGACGCTGTGGAACCAGCAGGGATCGCATGTGCTGCGAGGCAATCTGCTGGTGATCCCTACGGGCAAAGCTTTGCTCTACGCCGAACCGATCTATCTGCAGGCGCAGCAGAGCCCCATGCCGGAGCTTCGGCTCGTGGTTCTGGCGCTGCAGGACAAGCTGGCCTATGGACCCAATTTCCAGGCAGCGCTGTCCTCGTTGTTTGGTGGGGAGGCGTCCTCACTGAATGCCAGCGAAACGGCAGCTTCGTCCACTACGACCTCGGCAAGCCTGGGGAGTGGCGACGGCGTCGCGACCACCACGGCGAAGGCTCCAACGGACGTACACGGTTTGGTCGTGCAGGCCAGCCAGGCCTTTGACGACTACCAACGCCTAACGGCACAGGGCAAGCTGGCGGAGGCAGGGCAAAAACTTGAGGATCTGAAACGGGCACTGGCCGCTCTGAATAACCGCGGGCAGTAGAGTGTTGGTTGCCCCCCAGGGATTCGAACCCCGATTGATCGGTTCAGAGCCGACTGTCCTACCATTGAACGAGGGGGCAACACCCGGTGTTACTTTGAAGCCGGAGCCTCGCTGGGCATGCGAGGCAACGTCGGCTGCCTTTGTGAGTGTACGAAGATTGTGCGAGCCGGTCAACCATTTGCCGGTCTCTCGCGCTGGTCTGAATGAGACAACATGTTCAGACTTCGTATGAGCCGATACCTTCAGGTTGACCTCAGGCCGTCATCCTGAATGAATTGAGCATCTCTGGCCTCTTTGCGGCTGCTCGATCTCTGCTCGAAACCGCTCAGTTTGCGCTGCCGAGAAAGGGATGGGGTTGCTCAACCTCGACAAACTCGAAGCCTGGCGCTTCGTCGAGCAGCACGGAAAGATTCAGAAGATCGAACCGGGCAAAAAAGTCCTCCCATGTGATGGGCCTGAGGTCTGGAGTGCCGCTGCGCAGTTCGTTGAAAAGAAAACGAAGTACAGAGGGTTGGCTGTCGAACTTCAAGGTCCGCACCTCGGCCGGGATCGCGTGATGTCGTTTTGCCCAGTCGAGGATTTTGTCGTGATCGGCTGTCGGCTCCTGGAACTCTGCGAGCGCGTCGAATCTCATATTGTCTTTCTCCAAAGCTAATGGAGATACGAGTACTTCCTAACCCCGGCTGTTGCCTCACTCCTCGCGCAGAATCTCCAAAGGCTTTTGTCCCAGCACGCGATGGCTTGCCAGCCAACCGCAGGCAACGGTGAGCAGACCCGCGCCCAGCCAGAAAACGATCGTCAACCCGGGCTGGAAGTGGTATTCAAAGTGCAGCGCCCGGTTGAGCAAAATGCGCGAGACCACGTTGGCAAACAGCAGCCCCACCGCGCCGGCGATCAAGCCCAGCGTAGCGAACTCGATCGAAAAGATGGTGGCGATGCGCGCCCGTGTGCCGCCCAGGGTTTTTAAAACCACCACCTCGCGGATGCGGCGATAGCGGGTGCCGGCGATTGCGCTGGCCAGGATGACGATACCGGCAAACGTGGAAAAGGCCGCAAGGAACTGAATCACGTACACAATCTGCAGCACCGCCTCGCGCACCGTCTCGATAGTGGCGGCCACGTCAATCACGGTGATGGAGGGGTCGTGCGCATACAGCGCGCGCCGTACCTCGCCCGTGCGCGCCGGGTCCGAGTGCACGCCGGCGTACCAGATCGCGGGCAAACCTGTGAGCGCGGCCTCGGGCAGAAGCAGCTGGGCGCGCGAGTAGGCGTGCTGCGAGTCCGGCTCAAAGATCGCCACAACCCTGGCGGTGAACGGCTGTTCTGCGGAAACAAACGTCATCGTCTGCCCGATCCGCAGGTGCAGATTGCGGGCAAAGGTGCGATCCACCGCGATCAACGGCGCGTGGCCGGCGGCTGCGCTCTGCTCCGCATTCCACCACGTACCCTCAACCACACGGTCCCCCGGCGGGGGCCGGTCGGGCGTGGGCGGCCAGCTCAGGTTGAGTGCGCGCAGAAAGCGTTTGGGCATGTGGTCGACTTTGAGCTGGTCGGTCGGTGTGCCATCCACAGATGCCAGCCGCGCCGCGATCACCGGCAACATCTCCGGCTCGCCCTGCACGGCGGGCTGATGGCGCAGTAAATCGCGAATGCCGGCGACCTCGTTCGGGCTCACGTCCAGCAGAAAAAGGTTCGGTAGCTTACTCAGCGTGGAGGTGGAAATGTCGCTCACCACCGCGTGCTGCACCGTGTAAACCGTGGCAATCTGCATGACACCGAGGCCCAAGGCCGCCAGCAGCGCCGCCGAGGGATTGCCCGGCCGGTACAGGTTGGAAAGCCCGTGGCGCAGAGCCGACGGCAGCCCCATGCCGGCCCGGCGCAGCAGCAGCCGCAGCAGCGCCAGCAGGCCCGCCGCCAGCGCCAGCAGGATCAGCAGCACAGCGGCCAGCCCCAGGCCAAAGATGGAGCCGATCTGCCGGGAGTCGGATACCCGTGTCGCCAGCAGCATCAGGCCACCCAGAATGATCGCAAAGGCGAGGATCTGCACCCACGATTTCCGGATATTTCCCAGCAGCCGTGCAGGAAACGAGCCTTCCGCTGGATGGGCGCTCTCCACGGCGCGGCGCAGGATCAGGATCGGCCGCACATCGCGGATGTCCAGCAGCGGAGGCAGGCTGAACAGCAGCGTGGTTAGCAGGCCGGCAGCCAGTCCCAGCGCCAGCGCACCGGGATCGAGGTGAAACGCGGGCGTCAGGTGCAGCAACCGCGCCAGGAACAGCGGCAACGCCAGCTGCACCCCAAACCCCAGCAGAATGCCCAGCACGCCGCCGCACAGCCCCAGGATCAGCGTTTGCAGCACGTAAATCCGGATGATGTGGCCCGAGCCCGCGCCCAGCGCTTTCATGATCGCAATGGAATCGAGTCGCTGCGCCAGGTGCGCGCGGATCGCCATGGCGACGCCAATTGCCCCGAGCACCAGCGCTACCAGCGACATCAGAGAAAGCAGACCGGTGGCGCCGTCCAGCGCCCGCGTCAGGCCCTCATTGGCGTCCCGGTAGTCGGACACCCCGGCTTCGGGGAGGGCTTCCTGCAGCTGATCGCGCAACCTGGCGACGTTTGCATCCGGCGCCGTTCTGCCCGGCCCCGCCCCAGGCAGCAGCAGCAGGACGCGGCGCGAGGCGCGCGAGCCGAAACCCATCAGGCCGCTGGCGTCGAGCGCCTTCTGCGTCATCAGCACCCGCGGCCCCGCGGCAAAGGCGCTGGACAGCCGATCCGGCTCCTCGCCAACCACCGCCGCAATGCGGAACAAGCTGTTGTTCAGCCGAATGGAGTCGCCCACGTGCAGATGCAGCCGAACCAGCAGATCATCCCCTACAGCCACGCTGGAATCCGTCAAGGCCTGCGCCATGGGCATCGCGGGCGAAAGGGTCACTTTGCCATAAAAGGGGTAATGCGCGGGATCCACGGCCTTGACCGACACGAGCAGCGGGTCGAGCGAGGTGGACGCCGAAGCCATGGAAAGCAGCTCCGTCACCAAGGTCTGCTGCGCGCCGCTGCCCGCCGCCAGGCTGTTCAGCTTCGCGTCCTCGCCCGGTGTCAGCGCCTGGTTGGTGTGGACAGCGAGGTCCGCCGCCATGATGGTGCGTGCGCGCAGCAGCAGCATGGACCGGAAAGAAGCCGAAAATCCCCGCACGCCCGTGAGCGCGGCCACACCGATGGCAACGGAAAGTACCACAAAGGCGAATTTGCCGCGCGACGAGCGCAGCTCGCGCGTGGCGATGCGGGCGGTAGTGGCAAAACTTAGGGCCGGCATTGCGGTCAGGCCCCGGCCGCTACGGCCGGCTGCAAAGACGACGAGTCCTGCGCGCTGCGCTCATCCGCGATGACCAGGCCATCGCGCAGAACGATGCGCCGTCCGGCGTGTGCGGCCAGCGCGGGATCATGCGTTACGAGCACGAGCGTGGTGCCCTCGGCCTGGTTCAAGCGCAGTAGCAGGTCAAGAATGTGCTTTCCGTTGGCTGAATCGAGATTGCCCGTGGGCTCGTCCGCCAGCACGATCGGCGGCCTCAGCACAAAGGCGCGGGCCAGGGCGACGCGCTGCTGTTCGCCGCCGGAGAGCTGAACCGGGTAGTGGTCAGCACGCGCGGCCAGCCCTACCGAGGCAAGCAGCTCCCGGGCGCGGTCCAGACCGGCCCTGTGCTCGCGGGCGTCCTCGTTCAGCTCAAACGGCAGCAGCACATTCTCTAGCGCCGTCAGCGTAGGAATCAACTGATAGCTTTGAAAAACAAATCCCAATGTTCGGCCGCGCAGCTGCGCCAGTTTGTCTTCAGGGAGATTGCTGATGACCGTGCCATTCAGGCTCACCGTGCCGGAGGTCGGGTTGTCCAGCCCCGCCAGAAGGCCCAACAGGGTGGATTTACCAGAGCCGGAGGCGCCCATGATCGCAACAAATTCACCGCGGGTGACCGCGAAGTCGATGCCTTTCAGGATCTCCAGCGTGCTGGTGCCGGTGCGCAGCGATTTGCGCAACGCCTTTACGTCGATCATGGCCGGCTGCGCCGCTTCACCCCCGCGCCGGAGTGTCTGGGTCTGGAATGGGGACGAGGTAGAAGCCGTGGTCGATTCGATGGGAGCATCTCCGGGCAAAAAGGGGTTCCTCCCGATAAAATCTCAGGTGTGCCGTACAGCAAAGTCCTTTCCATCATAGCGACTCTGGCGAGCCTACCGTTTGCCCCGGGCAACGGGATAGCCGCCGCCCCCTCAGCCCGTCACAACAACCTGCCCCGGTACGTCCTGGCCTCCGGCCCCGCGGCCCCTGCAAATGGCGACCGACCCCTGCTGGTCTGTTTCGGCGACAGCCTGACCGCAGGTGCCGGTATCGATCCCGACCAGGCATACCCCGCCGATCTGCAACATCTCCTGGATGGGCAGGGGTATAGCTACAAGGTCGTCAACGCCGGCGTAAGCGGCGACACAACCAAGGACGGCCTCAATCGCCTAGCCGAAGTGCTGCGCCTGCATCCGCAGGTGGTGGTCGTCGAGTTCGGCGGCAACGACGGCCTGCGCGGCCTGCCCGCCACCCAGGCAGAGCGCAACCTGGACAGCATCGTGCGGCAGATCAAAGCCGGCGGCGCAAAGGTGGCTCTCGCCGGCATTACGCTGCCTGCGCAGTACGGCGGCCCCTACATCCAGAGCTTCAACGCGATGTTTCCCGCCGTGGCCAAGCGCAATGGCGTGCCGCTGCTGCCGTTTATCCTGCAGAATGTCTACGGCGTCCCAGGAGACATTCAGGACGACGGCATCCACCCCACGGCGAAGGGCGCGCAGCAGGTGGCGGTCAACGTGGACAGGCTGGTCACGCCGTTGCTGAAGAAGTAGCCCGATCACGCGAAACAGCCCGATCACGGAGGCTACCCGAGCACCACCGTGGGCTGCATGAGCGTCCCGGCCACGCGCTTGGTGATTGCCAGCAGATCCCGTTGCGCCGTGAAGAGCTTCACCAGCGGCGCGCGGGAAAACTCCGGCACGTTGGCCTGCATGCCGTTGCGGATACGGCCGGCCACCCCCTCATCCACGGTGACGGACGGCATCTCCGGCAGCAAGAGCCGCGGGTGCACCGTGCGCGCCTCGATCTCTGTCGGGGCCAGGGCCTTAAGCTCCGCAACCGGGATCGCCTCCGCCAGCGTGAACGGCCCGGCGGCGACTCGGCGCAGGCTGGCCAGGTGCGCACCGCAGCCGGCAAGCTGTCCCAACTCCTGCGCCACCGAGCGAACGTAGCCGCCGGCGGAGACATGCATCGTGAACCCGGCGAGCTCGCCAGCCAGCTCCGTCAGGGCGAAATCATGGATCGTGATGCGCGCCAGCTTCACCGGGGCATCTTTGCCGGCGCGCGCCAACTTGTAGGCGGGTACACCGTTGATCTTTTTAGCGGAAAAGACCGGCGGAATCTGATCGATCTCGCCACGGAACCGCACCGCCAGCGCACGAAGCTCTTCCAGTGTCTGACGGAGCGGCAGCGGCGCGGAGACGGCCTCGCCGTCGGCGTCAAAGCTGTCCGTCGCCCAGCCGAAGCGAACCGTTCCCTCGTACCGCTTCTCCGCGGCGCCGAAAAACTGCGCCAGCCGCGTGTATTTGCCCAGCAGAAGCGGCAGCACGCCGGTGGCCATGGGATCAAGCGTGCCCAGGTGACCGACGGAGCGCTCACCGGTGGCGCGTCGCACGATCGCAACCACGTCATGCGAGGTCATACCGCCGGGTTTATCGAGCACAAGCAAGCCGTTCATAGATTGACCGATCCATCAGGGCAGTACGGGGCAAATGAGTAAAACTCTAGTAGCTTCATGGACGCCCCGAGCGCCCCAGCAGCGATAGAAATTCGTTCCTGGTCTGCATCTGCGTCTTGAATACCCCGAGCATGGCGCTGGTCATCGTGGTGGAGCTCTGTTTTTCCACGCCGCGCATCATCATGCAGAGGTGCTGCGCCTCCAGTACGACGGCCACCCCCTGGGGCTGGATCGCGTCTTCGATGGCTTCCGCGATCTCGCGGGTTAAACGCTCCTGCACCTGCAGCCGCCGTGCAAACACATCCACAATGCGCGGAATTTTGCTCAGTCCGATCACCTTGCCTTGCGGCAGATAGGCCACATGGGCGCGGCCAAAGAACGGCAGCAGATGGTGCTCGCACTGCGAGTAGAACTCGATCTCCTTGACGATCACCATCTCGTCATAGTCCACATCAAACAGCGCGCCGTGGATGGCCTCCTCGACCGTCTGGTGATAGCCGCGGGTAAGAAAGTGCATTGCCTTTTCCATGCGCTCCGGCGTGTTCACCAGGCCGTCGCGGGCAGTATCCTCCCCGATGCGCGTCAGCACCTCGGCATAGATCTCGCGCAGACTCGCCTGCTTTAAAGTCACGCTTTGGGCGGCTGCGGCCTGCTCGGCCGCCGTCCGGCCCGGGTGCGCGACGCCGTTCGGCCCCTGGGGGAATGGTGATTCTGTGGGTTGGGTGATCTTCATCTTTTTGTAAATGCGGCCTTTCTCTGCGTCTTATGCGCCCGGGATCGACGGCACGGGTTCACCCTCGCCAAAGTAGTCAAAAGCGTTGTTGTTGGTTTCTTCCACGCGCAGCCGCACAAGCCGCGCCGGGGGATGCTCCCCGGCGAAGCGAGCGAAGATCTCCCAGAGGACAAAGCAGAGGTTTTCCGTGCTCGGCACATTTGCCCGGAAGCCCGGAAGCTCATTCAGGTTGCTGGTATCGAAGCTTTCCAGCAGTTCGGTCGAGGCGAACCCGTCCAGGTCGGCCAGGTTCACCACCATGCCCGTGCCGAGGTCGACCGGGCCAGCCAGCGTGACCTGCACAAAGTAGTTGTGCCCATGGCCGAAAGGGTTGTTGCACTTGCCGAACAGCGTACGATTGCGGTCCTCACCCAGGGCAGGTACATGGAGGCGGTGCGAGGCCGAAAACCGGTAGCGGCGGCTGAGGTGGGCGATGGGCCGCAGTTCCACCGCGGGGGCAGCGCCGCTCATGCAGTCTCCCCGTACACGTCGGCAAACAGGTCGGGGGCCTCGTACACACGCACACGGTGCAGGGTGGCGCCGGGAATCTTGCCGTCCAGCCGCCGCCAGATCGCGAGAGCGATGTTTTCCGTGGTTGGCTGCAGGGTCTCGAACTCGGGGACCTCGTGGTTGAGGTGGCGATGGTCGTAGACGGAGACGACCTCGCGCTCCATCACATCTTTTAATTCCTTCAGGTCCACGACGAAGCCGGAGATGGGGTCCACGTTGCCTCGCACCGTGACCTCCAGCGTGTAGTTGTGGCCATGGCCGTGCCGGTTGCTGCACTTGCCGAAGACGCGGCGGTTTTCTTCCTCGCTCCAGGCTGGATTCCAGTAGAAGTGGGCGGCGGCGAAGTCGGCTTTGCGGGTGAGCAGGACCATGGTGTCTTAAGGTGCGCGCTACAAGGTAGCTAGATGCCGGGTAGGGCTCCTACGGTTCCGAAGCGGGACGCGGTTGCGGAAACCGGGTCCGAAAATGGAGCTAGGTGCGGTACTCGCGTCCTTTCCAGCGTACGCTGTGCAGCACCCTGTGGTGGACCCAGCTGGCAGCGAGCAGATAGACGAACAGCGGCAGGCCCAGCGGAGCAACGGCGGTGTCGAGCAAGGGAAAATGGGCGCGCGCGACGCGTTGATAAAAGCGCACCAGGGTGCGTATCCACAACGCCAGAAGCGCCAGCCGCTGCCAGCTGATCAGGTACGGCAACAACCAGATCAGGACCGGCAGCAGCAACAGGAGCAGGTCAAGCAGCCGCCACAAAACCAGCCGCACGGCATGGGGGAACAGCACCGCGAGATTTTTAGTCCAGCCTTCCGCCATGTCCCCGAAACCGCGGTACATGCGCGTGGAAAGCGCGTCAGGGGCATAGCGGAGGCGAATCGTGTTCTTTGCCCGCTTGATCCGGGCTGCCAACTCCACATCTTCGAGCACACTGCGACCCAGCGCGCGGTGGCCTCCGACAGCGAAGTAGGCCTCGCGTTCAATGAGCAGGAACTGGCCGTTGGCGGCGGCGGTGCGGTCGGCAGGGTCATTCACTCTGAACGGCGGATACACACTGGCCAGCTCGGAAAAGATCAGCGGCATTACGGTGTGTTGGGCAAAGCCGCTGAGGATCTGGCGGGGCGAGTAGGAAAGCAGGGCCAGCTCGTTCCGTTCAGCCTCATGGAGGGCGCGGCGCAGGTTCCCGGGCTCGTGGAGCGTATCGGCATCGGTGAACAGGAGCCAGCGGCCCGCCGCGGCCTGGGCGCCGGCCCAGCAGGCGTTGTTCTTGCCGGTGAGCGCATCGGCAGCCTGCGGATCCGTAAGCGGCGGAGCGGACAGCACCCGAAGGCCCGGATGCCCGGTGGCAAGGGCCTCGGCCAGGGTGCGGGTGGCATCGGCGGAATCATCGTCGACAACAATCAGCTCCCAATCGGTGCCGAGGGCAAAGATACGCTCAGCCTGCGCGAGCAGGCTTCCGAGGCAGGCAGGGAGGTCCGTCTCTTCGTCGCGCGCAGGGATAATCACTGAAAGCTGAAGCGGATAGGTTGTCGCGGACTCAGCGGTGGGGACGGGATCGGGAGCAGGCACCGGCCTGGGCTCGCCTTCGGCGAAGAGGCCGAGCACGGGCGTGTAACTTTTTGACGCCGCGCGTTTGGCTTTGTCTGGGCTGTCGGGATCGCCGGGCACAGCTTCGTATTATAGGAAGAATGAAGTTTCCTCCCAAACACGGTGTCCGGCGGGCAGTCTGCGCTGCCGCGCTGCTTGCCCTGCTGGCGACGGGCTGCGACCGCGGCGATCATCCCGGCCAGTTGGGGCGTAGCGCCCCGGAGTTCACCCTGAACGACGGCCAGCACGCGGTGGATCTGCAGGCGCTGCGTGGGCAGGTGGTGCTGCTGAATTTCTGGGCCACGTGGTGCGCACCGTGCATCGCGGAAATGCCGTCGCTTGAGGCCATGCAACAGGAGCTGCCGCAGGTAAAAGTCGTCGCCGTGGATACCGATGATGATATAGCCAACTACCGCACCTACCTCCAGCGCCGGCCGGTACCATTCCTGACGGTGTTCGACGCGGCCGGGCGGTCCAATCTGATGTACGGCACGTTTCGGTTTCCGGAGAGCTACCTGATCGACAAACACGGCGTGATCCGGCGCAAGTTCATCAGCTCACAGGATTGGACCAGTCCCGAGATCGAGGATTTCATGCGCAAGCTGGCGAGTGAGCCGGCCGGATAACCCGATTGCGGGAGTGGGCCGGGTGAGTGCCTTGGAGCCGTGGCTCTGCTAGCATGAGGCGCATGACACAGCTGGATGTGATGTATCGCTACGGCCAGCCGCCGGGCGAGGCCACCGGAATGGCGCTGGGGAAGGTTCGTGAGGTCTACGGGGTGCGCAGCCTGTCCGTGAACGAAAACGCGCGCACGGTACGGATCGAATTTGACGCCTCACGCCTGACAGAGGCCGTCATCCACGGCCTGCTGCGCCGGACCGGCCTGGACCTGATCGAGCGCATCTCGCTGCTGCCCAATCAGCCACTGGCGGAGCCTTCCACTACACCTGCCATTGCCAAGTAGCCTGCCGGGAAAGAAGGACGACCGCTTTCCCAGCTCCCGAGCCCTTGATCGCCGGCAGCATCTCCGGTATTCTTGCGAAGTTGCCGCTGTTGCAATGTGCGCCCGTAGCTCAGCTGGATAGAGCAACTGGCTACGAACCAGTAGGTCGGAGGTTCGACTCCTTCCGGGCGCACCATTCCTCCCTTTCCCCTTATGAATTACCCCTGACTCGATCTTCACGCGCAGCCGTGCGCCTGCCCGTTCTTGGTCTATGATGATCTTGGACCAATCTGGTCCCACATCGAAGCGGGGCGGCAGCGTGGCGATTCTAAGCGAGGTACAGGTCGGCGGCTCGGGCACTTTGGAGCGCCTCGATCTTCCCGAAGACATCGGCGATCATCTGGCACACCTGGGATTTCTGCCAGGGGCCACCTTTGAGGTGCTGCGTCGCGCGCCGGCCGGCGATCCCACCGTGTACCGTATCGACGGCATCGAGGTGGGCCTGCGCCACGAGACCGCCCGCCACATCCTGATCGAGCTCGATCGTACCGTCGCCAACGCCGCCAGCGCGAAGCCGGGGCGGCACGGCAAGGCGCGGGCATGAGCTGCCATATCGCGGTCGCCGAACCGCTCGAGACGATCCCCGTCACAGGGGGGCGTCTGCGCACGGTGGCCTTGATCGGGCCGCCGAACTGCGGCAAATCCACGCTGTTCAACCGGCTCACCGGTTTGCGGCAAAAGGTCGGCAACTACCCCGGCGTGACCGTGGAACACCACTCCGGGCGGATGAAAGGCATCGGCCGCGGGGATCTGACCTGTATCGACCTGCCCGGGATCTACTCGCTGGCGACATATTCCGAAGACGCTCGGGTCGCCGTGGACGTGCTCACCGGGCGCATGCCGGGCGTCCCGCCGCCGGACGCCGTTCTGCTGGTCCTGGACTCCGTGCACATGAACCGGCAGCTCATGCTGGCGCAGACCATCTTCACGCTCGGCCTGCCCACCATGGTGCTGCTAAACATGAGCGATCTGCTGGAGCAGCGGGGCGGCAGGCTGGATCCGCTGGCGCTCTCGCAGGAGCTCGGCCACCCGGTTGCGTTGATTTCAAGTGCCCGCGGCACGGGCATGGAGCTGATCACGAGCTACCTGCACAGCCTGAGCGAGTCGGTGGAGCATCGTCCCCAGTCGCTGCGCCTGCCGGTGCTGCAGAGCCCCGCTGCCAGCCGCAAATGGGCCACCCAAGTGTCGCAGCGCACCGCCTATCGCGCACCGGAAGCCCACCTATGGACGCGCCGGCTGGACAGCGTACTGCTGCATCGCGTGTTGGGACCGCTGGTCTTCCTGGCGGTGGTCATTGCGGTTTTTCAGGTGGTCTTTACGCTGGGCCAGCCGCTTTCAGACGGTCTGGGCACGCTGCTCACGGACTGGGGCGCGCACACCGCCAACCTCCTGCCGGACAATTGGCTGCGGCCGCTGCTGCGCGATGGCCTGTGGAACGGCGTGCAGTCGGTGATGGTTTTTCTGCCGCAGATCCTGCTGCTGTTCTTATTCATCGGCGTGCTGGAAGACTCAGGCTACCTGGCTCGTGCCGCTTTGATCGCCGACCGCGCCATGCGCTCCATCGGGCTCAACGGCAAGGCTTTTATCCCGCTGCTTTCCGCCTACGCCTGTGCCGTGCCGGCGATCATGGCCACGCGCACCATTGAAAATAAGCGTGAGCGGTTGGCGACGATTCTGGTCGCCCCATTCATGACCTGCTCGGCACGCCTGCCGGTGTACACGCTGATTATCGCGGCTTTCATCCCTGACCGCAGCTTCGCAGGCCACCTCATCGGCCTGCGCGCAATGGTGATGTTGAGCCTGTACGCCCTGGGATTTCTGGCCGCGCTCATCACAGCGCGTCTACTGAAGAGCTCCGTCCTCAAGGCCTCGCCCACGCCATTTATTTTGGAGCTGCCGCAGTACCGCTGGCCGACGCCGCGCGCGCTGGGCCTGCGCGTTTATGAGCGCGCCAAACTCTTCCTGTACAAGGCCGGCACGATCATCCTGGGTGTCACGTTCCTGGTGTGGCTGTTGAGCGTGCTTCCGGTCCACGGCGGCCACTTCGCCGAGCTCACCGGCAGCCTCATCGGGCGGCTCGGCCTGTGGATTGAGCCGGTGCTGCACCCGCTGGGCTTTAATTGGAAGATTGGCATCGGCCTGCTGAGTTCCATCGTGGCGCGTGAGGTCATCGTCGGCACCCTGGGCACGCTCTACGGCGTAGACCCCGCCACGCACGCACTGGGCCTGCAACAGGCGTTGCGGCATGACATGACGCTGGGCGGTGCGGTGGCGCTGGTGGTGTTTTTCGCCTTCGCCATGCAGTGCACGTCCACACTGGCTATCGTGCGCCGCGAGACCAACAGCTGGCGCTTCCCCGCCCTGCAATTCTGCTACATGACCGGCGTGGCGTACCTGGCGGCTTTGCTGGTAAACCAGGTATTGATGCGGCTGATGTAGGTTATCGCTACACACACATACAGACTGCATTCCTCAGATTCGTCATCTCGACCGGAGCTGACTTGTCAGCGGAGTGGAGAGACCCCTGTATCCGTTCAATGGAGCCGACGATCTGGTTGCCGCTCCTAAGTACAGATCTCGATGGCAGACAGAACCTTAAGGACTACCAAATCACAGCGGTTAGGGCTCGATTGCTGCTGCCGTCGTCGTGTTCGAATTTTCTAACTGCACCTCGACGTACCGGTTGTAGGCCTCTTTTGTCACAACTGATCGTAGATTCACCCAGTTTTTTGATGCCGCGATGTAGCCAGGGCTGTTGTGAACTTTGTCATAGACCGCCCCGCTGGGCCAATGGGAAACCTGGACGTAGTTGTAGCTTCCCTGCGCGGCGTCCACGACCTTCCATAAGTGGTAAGTGCATTCGGGACAGCCCGCTTTGGTGATCGCCTGGTTCAAGCCGGCGATTGCAGATTGAACGGCGCTCTCAGCATTCGGCTGCTGCAGATCGATCCAAAGCAGATGGACCGTCTGAAACGATTTTGCCGGTGGTGGGTCCTGGGCCTTGAGGCAAGCAGCCGCGAACACAAGCGAAAATATGAGGAAAGAGCACAGGTTTAGGCAAGAGCGAGAGAGCATGTTCCTCCAAAGAGACCTGAAATCCTCCGCTTGATCGGCCTGTTCCTCGGAGGTGTGAGCCATTCTATCGGCATCAGAGTTTCAATGATCTCTTTGCAACTGCGAGCACCGGACACCGGGGACACTCGATGAACGTTTCCAGTGGCGGCGTCCTCCGGCTGATCGCGATCTTCAAATTTTTCAAGGCAGTTTCCCTGATTGTGTTGGGCATCGCTGTCCTGAAATTGACACATACGGACCAGACCGCAGCCCTGGATCATTGGGCGTCGCGCATCGGGCTGGCTCCCGGCGCACGCTATGTGGACCTCGCGGTGAGCCGAATCACAAGCATCCCGCCGCACCGGTTGAGAGATGTCGGCCTGGGGAGCTTTGTGTATGCAGCCCTGTTCCTGACCGAGGGTACCGGGCTTTGGCTGCGGAAACGATGGGCGGAATGGTTCACGACCATCATCACGGGCTCGCTGGTGCCGCTGGAACTGTATGAGATACACCGTCATCCCACGGCTGCGAAAATTCTAGTGACGCTGATCAACGTGGCGGTCGTGGTTTACCTGGTGGTTCGCATCCGCAGGGAGAGGGCTTCGTAAGAGCAACATACACCTGTGCGAAGACAGCCCTACTGCCCTGCCTTCGCTGCGGGCGTGACCCAGGCTTTGGCGTTCGCCAAGTCAAAGATCACGTCATTTTGCGCCAAAAAGCTGGTTCCGAGATTGCCATCCAGGATCAGGTTCAGCACCCTGGCCGGTCCCGTGTAGCTGACGCCGTTGGCCAGATGCAGGGTAACGGGCTCCGGCGACTTGCCCTCCGGGTTGAGGTGAAACAAGCCGGCGAGGTGCTTTCCGACCAAAACCAGGGAACTGTTGTTGCCGGAGTCCAGCTCAAACCATGCCGTTCCCTCCGCTGTGGGAATCGGCACATCGACAGTGAGCGCCAGTCCCTCCGCGTCCCGCACAAGATGAACCGGCATAGGGGGCTGGCGGGCGGTGCTCCTTGCCAGCTGGCTAGGAGTGAGGACGCGAAGGAGGTGCCGCGAGTAGGAAAAGCTGATCTGGTGCGAGGCGAACAGGTCAAGCGCAAGCGCCCCATCGATGCCGCGCATGGAAGGTGGCGTCACCTTTGCGAGATCGAACACGCCGAGGGTGACCGGAGCCGACTCGTATCCACCGAGCCGGACAGAAAGCCCGTCACAGTGCTGCATATCCAGCCGTTCGCCCGTCATGCGGAAACCCGAACTTTGGCCCCACGGCTTGCATCCGGTCTTTGCGGCGAACTCCGGTGTGATGTAGCTGACACCACCGCCCGTGTCGAAGAGAAACGTCCCTTCGTGCCCCGCTACGCTGGCACGCACGGTGAGAAAGTCATTCGCCAGCGGCTGCATCGCGATCTCCGCTGACCCGCCGTGAATCGCTTCCTGTGCCTGAAGCAAAGAACGGAAAGGGAAACAACACATCAGGCAGGTAAAGAAAACAGCACGCAAAGGCTGGGCAAAACGCATCGTTACAGCATACCGAAGCTCGGGCCCACAGATGGAGACACGATGGAGTCCCGCATCACTCAGGCAAGAACGTGCCTACTGCTCGCCCCAACTCAGCTTCGAACGCAGCACATTGAACAGCCCGTTCGAGCGCATGCGCAGCAGCTTTACCGAATAGTCCGATCGGCGGCAGACGATGCGGTCGTTCAGCAGGAGTTCGACGACCTCCTGCCCGTCCACGGTGATATAGGTCTCATGCGGCACGACATCGACGGTGACGGCAATCTCGGAGGAGCCTGGGACCACAATGGGGCGAATGGTGAGCAGGTGCGGGCAGATGGCCGTGAGCACGAGGGCATCGACCGCGGGCATGAGGATGGGGCCGTTGGCGGCCAGGGTGTAGGCCGTGGAGCCCGTGGGTGTGGAGACGATGATGCCATCGGCACGAAAGCGGGCGACAAACTGTCCATCAAGCTCAATGGCGTACTCGCCGATGCGGGCGATGGAGCCCTTGGCGAGCACGATATCGTTCAGCGCGTCCCATTGCCGGAAGACCCGACCAGCGCGATGCAATTCGGTATGCATGAGGCTGCGGGTGTCGAAGATGCCCTTGCCGGCCAGCCAGGCCTCAAGCGTGGCGTAGATCTCCGTTAGCGGCACCTCGGTGAGGAAGCCCAGCGAGCCAAGATTCACCCCGAGCAACGGCACGTCGGCATAGGCAAAGGCGCGTGCAGCGGAGAGCAGCGTGCCGTCGCCGCCCAGGGTGATGGCGATGTCGGGAGAGCGCTCCGGCATCTCGGTCCGTTCAAGGGCATCGTTCTCACGGCGCAGATAGCTGGCGCTGTTGGGATCCAGCAGGAACGAAAACCCATGGCCGGTGAGCCATGCGAGGAGGTCGGCCAGGATCCCCTCCAGCTCCGGCTTCTGGGGCTTGGAGACAATGGCGGCTAGAGGCATGAGACCTCTAGTGTACGCGCGTTGGACAGTGCTCTCGCACGAGGTTTCACGCGAAAGCCAGGTGCGGTACCCGGAGCGCAACGGCGTCAGTGGGCACAACGGCACATCGCAGACACGCCGGGAGAAATCTAGGCATCGAGCGGCACACCAGGCACGACCCCTGCACTTCCCGCCTGCCCAAAACGGGCATGCAAGAGGAACTCGCGGTTGCCCTCCATGCCCAGGATGGGCGAGTCCCGCACATCGGCGACCTCCCCGCCGAGCTCCACGACAGCTTCCCGCACGCGATTGACCGCCAGGCGGTGCGCCTCCGGATCACGCACGATGCCGCCCTTGCCCACGTGCTCGCGTCCGGCCTCGAACTGCGGCTTCACCAGCACCACCGCCTCGCCGGGCCAGCGCTCGCCGGGCGGCGCCAGGGCCGCCACCACCGCCGGCAGCACCAGCGAAGCCGCGATGAACGATACATCCATTGCGAAAAACCGCGGCACTCCCTCGCTCGCCGCGACAGATGCTGCGACCAGGGCGCCCGGCAGGAGTGTGCGGGCGTTGGTGCGTTCCAGCAGGCGCACCCGTGGATCCACGCGCAGCTTGTGCGCAATCTGGCCATAGCCTGTATCCACCGCCAGCACAGAGGCCGCACCGGCCTGCAGGAGGCAATCGGTAAAGCCCCCCGTGGAGGTACCGATGTCCACGCAGGATAGCCCTTCCACCCGGATGCCCCAGGCGGTCAGCGCGCCCTCCAGCTTGAGCCCGCCGCGCGACACATAGCGCATGTCCTCGCCCAACAGGCGGATGGCGGCCCCAGGGGGGACGGGCGTACCCGGCTTGTCCTCTCGTTGCTCGTTCACCAGGACGCGCCCGGCAAGGATGAGGGCCTGCGCCCGCTCACGCGAGGCCGCGAAACCACCCTCCACCAGCAACTTGTCTAGACGGAGTTTGACGGCCCGTGGCGGAGACTCGTGCGCTTTGGTTGTGGGATTTTGCATATGCAAGTCGAGCTTACGATCCGAGCGCCCTTTCTCACCGCCTTTGGGCTACACTCGATCCGTTACGGAACTTTTACCCTGCCTTTGGCCGACCGGCACGCAATACGGCGGTTGCAGAAAACCCTTGGCTTAGTCGAAATCCGCTACGCCGCCAGGTGCGTTAGATGAGTAGAGCAGTCGAGAGGGCAGAAAGCGCAACCGGCGCAAACAGCGACGCGGTGTTGCTGGATCGTGTACGCCGGGGAGATGAGGCTGCCATGGCTTCCCTCTTTGACCGCTACTCGAAAGTCGTCTACTCGGTTGCTCTCCGTGTGTTGAGGGATACGGCATCCGCTGAAGATGTACTGCAGGAGATTTTCATGCAGGTCTGGCGCAGCCCTGGTAGTTTTCTTGAGACCAAGGGCAGTCTCGGCGGATGGCTGGCCGTCGTGGCGCGCAATCGCTCCATCGACGCACTCCGGCGCAGACGCCCGACCGATTCGGTGGAGGAGATTTCCCTGGCCTCGCCCTTCAACCTTGCCGATGAAGCTGAACGCAACAACATGATGGAGCGGGCACGCTCGGTCATTCTGCAGCTGCCGGCCGAACAACGAAAGACACTGGAAATGGCCTTTTTTGACGGCCTGACCCACACCGAAATCGCTGCGCTGACAGGCGATCCCCTGGGCACAGTGAAAACACGCATCCGCAGCGCGCTGTTGACGCTGAGAAAGGCATTCGGCGCATGACCGTCACAGTTCATATCCCAGAAGACGATCTCGCGCTTTTTGCCCTCGGTATGTTGCCCTCGCAGGAGATTGCTGAAGTTGCTGCCCATTTGCGCTTCTGCAAAAACTGTAGTGAATCCGTTAGCCGCCTGCAGGGCGATATGGCTGTCCTGGCCTTGACCTCCCCCGTCCAGGCTTGCCCGCCGGCATCACGGGGGCGCCTCCTGGCGGCCGTCACCCGTGAACCCAGGTTCGTCCCCCGGGAAGCAACGGCCGCATCCCGGGAGCGCGAGTTCGCGGCGGGTACCGGAGGTATGACCCGCCGAGCAACTATCCCAGCCTGGTCCTGGGTAGGTTGGGCCGTGGCCGCTGGACTTGCGGCCACGGTTGGTTGGCGCCTACACGAGGAGTCCTACCTGAAGCGGCAGATCTTCACAGAGGCCATAGCCCTTGATCAGTTGCACCGCTCAGACGCCGAGGTGGAACGGGCTCGAGAGGTCCTCCATACCCTCACCGACCCGCACGCCATGCAGGTAACCCTGGGCATTCCAGCAGGGGCGGGTGCCCCCGCGAAGCCGCAGGGACACGCCGCCTATGACGCCATCCGCGGTTCGCTGGTCTTTGTCGCTTCCCACCTGCAACCGGTGGCGCCGGGCAAGACGTATGAACTCTGGTTACTGCCCATCTCGGGCAACCCGGTCGCCGCGGGGCTGTTCCGCCCCGACTCCAGCGGCAACGCCTCTGTCGTCCTACCGGTTCTACCGCGTGATGTAGCGGCCAAGGGATTCGGCGTCACCGAAGAGGAAGAAGGCGGCTCCCCAAACCCCACCCCGCCAATTCTGCTGGCTGGCACCTAAACAGCTGACACCTGCACAGCTGAGGCTGAGTCAGGGAAGAGATGCCCTAATCCTCTAGCCTCGCGGCCGAACTACAAAGCGGTGAGATCAGGGCCTCTTCCAGACCGATCTGACCTTCAGATGTGGCTCTGACATATTCTTTTTAGTCATCCCGCAGCGAAGGGATCTGCTGTTTAGATAACCGCTATCTCTGAAGATAAGAGGCTTAAGGTTTGCATGCGAGCTTATGACGATTTGCAGCAGGTGCAGAGTGCGCTCGAAGATTGCTCCTGAGAAATTTGCCGTAAACAGCTCACACGCTGCGAGGGAGCTTGAGAGGGCTGGCCGAATCGGATCACTGACAATAATGCAACTTGTCGTTATCATCGCGCCTCAGATTGGAGGCGTATACCCATTTAGGCTACAAAGGCGTGGGTAGGAGGCATGATGTACCTCGATCCGTCTAGGACGTTTGCGCGAACACACTTGCTACTCGTTTCAATATGTCTGACGCCATCTGTACACAGCTTTGCGCAAGTAACGCCACCTGAAGCCACCAGCGAGATCGTTCCGGGGGTGCAATGGCAGGTCGAAAAGCCTGAGTTTCTTGGCTTTTCAACTCCTCGCCTGGAAGCGCTGCGAGCCTGGGTGAAGACCCAGGATACCTCTTCCATGATGGTCGTGGTTCGCGGCAGGCTGATCTTCTCGTATGGGAATGTTAGCCACTCCAGCAAGATCTTCTCCGTTCGCAAGAGCATTCTCGGAATGCTCTATGGCAACTATCTGGCAAGCGGAAAAATAGACCTCACAAAGACAGTGAAGGAGATTGGGATCGTCGATAAGCAGCCGCTGCTCCCGGTAGAAGAGTCGGCCACCCTGCAGCAGATCATGGCATCCCGCTCCGGTGTGTATCACCCAACTGGCAGTTCAGGTCAGGCGGAATACCTGCCGAAGCGTGGCTCACAAACTCCGGGAGCCTACTTCGTCTATAACAACTGGGACTTTGACGCCGCCGGCGTTACCTTTGAGAAGCTGACCGGACACGGGATCTACGACGCCCTGCAAACTGATCTTGCGACGCCTCTACAGATGCAGGATTACCATGCCAATCAGCAGAAGAAGGAGTTCTTGCCTGAAAGCAACCTCGGTGAGTACGCAATGAGCCTGTCTACGCGAGACATGGCCCGTCTCGGCTTGTTAATGCTGGATGAGGGACGCTGGCAAGGCAAGCAGGTGATTCCGTCCGCTTGGGTCGGCTTCCTGACTTCGCTTGTGACCCCTCGCAGCGATGTTCACCCTGAGTCGTTTCCCGACGATGGCATTCGTGAACATTGGGGCTATGGCTATCTTTGGTGGGTTTGGAACGAACGCCCTGGCCCTGGACCTACCTACACTGGAGCTTATGACGGCGCCTATTCGGCAATGGGCACCGGGGGGAACTACATCACTGTGATTCCGGCATACAACATGGTTGTCGTCCACCAGGTCGACCGCGACAGCCAACCTTCGGCCCAGGTCTTCCCGTCCAGCTACATGGCGATGTTGTCTATGTTGGTCAACACACATTGTGGTGACTCATGCCCGACTTCTCCGAAGTAAAACAGAGGCGATCTGATTGGTCCTGCTAACGCGGTTAGCGGATGTGAGCTGTACCAAACCGGGTATTCAGGTTCCGCTCCTACTCACCAAGTTTGAAGGACGCAGCCACAACGCTTCATCACCTGAGTCCATACCTCGGCGAGGTTCCAAGCTTGCCTTGGAACGTCGCCTACGGAGCAGACACCTGCACCCGCACACCCGCACCCTGCAGGTTGACGTGGGTGTCCACGGAGTCTGTATCCGTCTCCAGGACCGTCATGTAGTTACTGTCCGGAGAGGTAAAGTACACCTTGCCGGTGGGCGTGCCCGTGGTCGCGGCGACCGTGCTGGGATGGCCGTACACGCAGGTAAGAATGCTGCCGTCCGGGCACACCGGCGAGCCGGTCGGATTCACTGTGCCGTTTGCATTCAAAGCGGTCGCAGCCGGAATAGTGGCCGTGACGGTGCCGCTTGCCAGGTTCACGACGCTCACTGAGCCGGGGACGGTGCTGTTGCCCTGATTGACGACGTAGGCCCGTGTGCCATCCGCCAGTACCGACACCATGGATGGATTTACGCCCACGGTTACCGTCGCCAGAACGGTGCCGAACTCGGCCGCGTCCGACGGGTTCGCGGCGTTGCAGGTGCTGTTGCCCACATTGGCCAGCACGCTGCAGAGGGGGATGCTGATGATGCTCAGCGTCCCCGGCGTGGTGCCGTTGCCTGCGTTCAACACGACGAGCTGATTTGTGATTGTGGAAAGATCCGCCCAGACCGGGTTGGTTCCCAGAGTTCCTGTTGCCGGGATCACGGGATTTGCATTGTCGATGGCGTTGTTCGTGACGTTGATGACGGAGACCGTCCCTGAACCCTTATTCAAGATAAAGGCGCGTCGAACGTCGGGGGTCTCCACGCCGTATACCGGATTGATGCCGACCGGGATGGTGGCGGAAACACCCAGGCTTGTGGCCTCAATGGCGGCTGCCTGTCCCGGCGTGGTGCCCGTCCCGGTGCTGAGAACATAGGCTCGCGGGGTGCTGTTCGCACCCACAACATACACCGGGTTTAGGCCGACACCGATCTCCTGCTGCAAGGCGGGGCTGGTTGAGCTCAGCAGGGCAACCGAGGAGCGCCCCATCTCGGGCACAAACAATCGCGCCGCAGTGCCCAGCGTGAAAGCGCTCAAACTGGGCGCATTGGCGTCGGTGGGCAGCGTCGTCTGAACCACCGAACTTGTCAGCAGAGTGGAAGCATTGCTGGTGGGTATGGTGCTCAAAGAATTTTGCGCATTCACGGCGTACCCCTCCGACCCACCGGCCAGCAAGGCGAAGTAGGTGGGGGAAGGGATGATCTGCGGCGAGGCAAGCACGGTATCGCCGGAAAAATCAATGATGGAGAGCAAGCCGCCGACTGCCGCACTTGGACTCGCCACCGCAATCGCGTACTTGGTCGGCTGAGCCGCCGGTCCTACCGGGTTAATAGCGCTCACCACGGGACGATACTGCTGGCCGCAGCCCAGGAGTGCAAGCGAGAGGCCTAAACCGGCCATCAACTTAGGTGCACGCAGCTTAGGTGCACACAGCTTAGGTGCATACATGTTAGGTGCACACAGCTGAGCCCGCTTCCATGACCCAATCCGTGCCCCGTTTCGTGCCCCGATCCTAGCTCTGTTCTTCAAACCGCCGTAGTGCAATCCTGCTCCCCTGCAAGGCCGCTTCACGGCCTCTATTTGCCCTTCAGTGTACCCGAACTGGCTATGCTTCGGCCCACACGATCACGCCGCAACAGGACTGCCAGAGCGCTAGGGGAGCCGTCTCTCAGTACAAAGCCAGGCCGGCACACCCGATGGTAATGCCTCGGTTGGGGAGCCAACCTGCATGGAGAGGCATAGCCGATTCCGTGTGGCGGCAAGCAATCTGAGAGGACCGGCAGAGCTCCTCCGCCGGTCGCAGCGTGGGGCCACCGCACACACCTGCCAGGGAAAGGACAGCTTGGAAACTTCTGCCAGCTACGGTCAAGCAATTTCCTACAAGGAAGGCGCCGTTTCACTTTCCGAGGTGATTTCCGCCCTGACCTTTGCACTGGATCTGACCGAAGGCGCGATTCCTGGGCACAGCCTGCGCACCTGCGTGATCGGCATGCGCCTGGCCACGGCACTAGAGATCCCGGAAGCCGACCTCACCAGCCTCTTCTACGCTCTCTTGCTGAAGGACATCGGCTGTTCTGACAATGCAGCTCGTCTTTCGCAAATAATAGGCGGACCAAGTCAATTTCCGGGCACCATGGCGGCAGCCCTCCGCAGTAATCCGCTGCTGCTGGAACGGATCTGGCGTGAAGTCCTGCCGGAGGTGCCCCTGCCGGCGCACATCGGGCGGCAACTCGGGCAGACAGCGACGCTTGAGACCGATCCCCGACGCGCATGGGAGGTGCAGTCCTCGCGCAGCGTCCAGATCATGCGGGACCTGGGTATGACCGGACCCACCATTGAGGCGGTGTACCACATTGATGAGCGTTGGGATGGCACCGGTCTCCCCTTAGGACAACGCGGGGCCGCCATCCCGCTGCTTAGCCGCATTTGCGCCGTGGCGCAGACGCTTGATGCCTTCGCTTCCGAATCCGGGCCGGAGGCAGCGCTCAAGATGGTTCGCAGCCGTCGCGGCACGTGGTTTGACCTGAACGTCGTGCGCGCCGCCCAATCCCTGCACACCTCTGGAAGACTCTGGCAGCACTGTCAGCCCTCGGACGTGGAAGAAACGCGGGCGGAGGTCCTGCGCCAGGATCCCGGCGTCTGTGCACCGCTTACGCCGAAGCGCGTGGACAACATCTGCGAAGCGTTTGGCAACGTGGTCGACGCCAAGTCACCTTTTACCTACAGCCACTCGCTCGGCGTGACGGAGGTCGCGGTTCAGCTCGCGGGAGAGATCGGTTTACCGCCGGAACGGCTCACCCTGGTCCGCCGGGCGGCCTTTCTGCATGACATCGGCAAGCTTGCCGTGCCGAATCACATTCTCGACAAACGCGGTAGGCTCACTCCCAAGGAGTGGTCGATTGTTACCCGGCACTCTGCTCTTTCAGGTTCCATTCTCAAGCGGGTCAGCGCCTTCCGCGAGCTCGCCGTTTTGGCCGCCGAGCATCACGAACGGCTTGACGGCTCGGGCTACCCCTACGGTTTGCAAGCGCACCAGATCTCGCTGGAGTCGAGAGTCATCGCCCTTTCCGACTGCTATGCCGCCATGGCCGAAGACCGTCCCTACCGTGTGGGTATGGCCGCCAACGATATTCTTGCCATTCTTGCCCAGGACGTCCCCCACAAACTCGATGGGGCCTGCTTTGAAGCGCTCAAGCGCCTGGTTCGGCGCTGGGACGGGCAGAGCATGCCCGGCAGATCCATCCAAATGCACGTGACCAAGCGTCCCTCGCGACGAGCCAAGACGCGCGCCCCTGATGCACTCGCAACCGCCTGCTGAAGGGGATGCACGGCGCTTCTCAGCGCCGCCTAGATGTCGCGCCAGTTTTGCCCGACACCAACCTCGGCCACGATGGGCACCCTAAATTCAGCCACGCCCTCCATCTCCGCCTTTACCAGCGCCTGCATCTCTTCCGACTCCGCCGGAACCACGTCGAACAATAGTTCGTCATGCACCTGCAGGGTCATCTGCGAGCGCAGCTTTCGTCGTCCCATCTCGCTGTCAATCCTGATCATCGCCAGCTTGATCAGGTCCGCGGCAGTTCCTTGCAGAGGTGTATTCACCGCGGTACGCTCGGCAAAGCCGCGCTGGTTCGGGTTGCGCGACTGGATGTCCGGAATGGGGCGCAGCCGGCCAAACGCGGTGCGCACGGCCTGCGTCTTGCGCACCTCGGCCAGTGTGCGTTCAATGAACTCGGCTACCCCCTTGTAGCGAAGAAAATAGCGCTCGATGTACTCCTTGGCCGTCTTCTGATCGATGCCCAGATTGGCCGCCAAACCAAAGGGCGAAATGCCGTACACGATGCCGAAGTTCACTGCCTTGGCCCGGGCTCGCGTTTCCTTATCCATCGTTTCCGGATCCACCTCAAAGACCTCGGCTGCGGTGAGGGTGTGGATATCCTTGCCGGTGCGATAGGCATCTACCAGCAGCGGATCGCCGGAGAAGTGCGCCATCAGTCGCAACTCAATTTGAGAGTAGTCCGCCGACATCAGCACATTGCCCGGCGCCGCAATGAAAGCGGCGCGGATCTCCCGGCCCACCGCCGTCCGAATCGGGATATTCTGCAGATTGGGATTGGTGGAGCTGAGCCGGCCGGTCGCCGTACCCACCTGGTTGAAGGTGGTATGGACGCGGCCTCCCGCATCGGCCAGCACCGGCAGCTGGTCCAGGTAGGTTGACTTCAGCTTTTGCAGCTGGCGGTGCTCCAGCACCATCATCGGGACCTCATGGTGCTGGGCGAGGTCTTCGAGGATGTCCTGTGCGGTCGAGATCACCTTGCCTTTGCCGTACTTCAACGGCTTGGGAAGATCCATTTTGTTGAAAAGCACATCGCCGAGCTGCTTGGGCGAGTTGATGTTGAAGCGGTGGCCGGAGCTGGCGTAGACCTTTTCGGCCAGGTCGTCGATCATCACCCCAAGCCGCGATCCCATCTCGCCCAGCAGCGACAGATCCACACGAACGCCGGCGCGCTCCATACGCAGCAACACGGGAACCAGCGGCAGATCGATCTGGCGATAGACCTCCGTTAACGGGGATGCCTCGTGCAGTCCCGTCCCGTCGCCTTCGCCGTCGCGTTCGCGTTCGCCTTTTTTGTCGTCATTCCCGGAGGCAATCTGCGTCTCCCTGCGGGCTTCCCTGTCCCTGGCGTCCGCAAACAGCATCTCCGCCGTCAGCGCGCCGCCCAGCCCCGGCTCGTCCTTCGGGATCGCGTGCTCCACAAGCGACGCCTCGGTGATCTGCTCCCGCAATGCCACGGCCAGCCGCGCCACAGCGGCGGCGGCCTCCGGCAGACGCTTCGGATCAGCGGGATTTTCTTTGGTCGGCTGATGCACCAGAGCCCGGCTCGTGGTCCGCGCAGCGATGTCCACCAGGGTGTGCGAGCCGTGGGTCGGGTTCACCAGATAGCTCTGCAGCATGACATCGGTGATCTCGCCGTGCAATTCGATCCCCTGCGGTTCCAGCGCACGCAACACACCCTTCAGATCATGCACCTGCTTGGCCAGGGAGGGGTCGCCGAGCGCCTCCCGCAGACCCGCCGCATCGATCCCAATCTCCAGGCCAAAACCTGCCTTGACGGCCAGCCCGATCCGGCCGGCCAGCTGCGCTGACTGGCTTGCGGCGGTCAGCCTCACAGCCTCACTGTCTGCCTCCGCCGCATCCGTCGGCCCACCAAACAGGGACATCGTCGTCGCGGGTTGCGGCTCCGCCTCGCCTTCGAGCTCCGCATCGCTGCCGGCATCGCCCGTCTCCGCCGCGATCTCCTCACTCACCGCCTGCGAGGTCTCCGCCAAGGCAATTGCCAGATATCCCGCGCTCCGAGCCTCGGCCAGCAGGGCCGTCAGGTCCGCTTCGGTGGCCTGCGGGAGGTACTCCGGGACCACCTCCTCCACATCCGGGGCGAGATCCCGCAAAAGCGTCGTGAACTCCAGCTCCGTAAATAGTTTGCGCAGGGCGGCGGTGTCCGCCGGCGGCGTGCGCATCAGGTCCAGATCGGCGGCGATGGGCACAGCCGTGTGGATGGTGACCAGTTCCTTGCTCAGCAGGATATTCTCGCGATTATTCGCCAGTGATTCGCGATAGGTCTTGCGCTTGATGGCCTCCGGCGTGGCCGTAGCCGCCTCGATTGCTGCCTCGACGGTCCCAAACTGCTGGATCAGCTCGACTGACCCCTTGTCCCCGATTCCCGGCGCGCCCGGGATATTGTCGATCGCATCGCCTCGCAGCGCCATCACGTCGATGACCTTCTCCGGCGGCACGCCCAGCGCTGCCTCCACACCTGCCGGATCAAGAATCAAATTGTCCTTGGTCGGGTTCAGGATGGAGACGCGGCCGTTCACGAGCTGCATCATGTCTTTGTCGCTCGAAACAACAAAGACCTGGTGTCCAAGCGCGCTCAGCTCGCAGCTCAGCGTGCCGATCACGTCATCGGCCTCGTACCCCTCGTAATAGACGATCGGGATGCGGAAAGCCTCCAGCGCGCGCCGGATGTAGGGCTGCTGCTGGATGAGGTCGGGCGGTGTTTCAACGCGATTGGCCTTGTAGCCGCCGTACTCGGTGGTCTCAAACTGCTGCGTCTTGATGTTGAACTTCTGCACGTCCTTCATCTGCCCGGCAAGCTCGTTGCGGTGCACCGGCCGGCCCACATCGTAGACCGCCGCCAGGTACTCCGGCTTGAAGTCCTCGCGCAGCTTGTTCAGCATGTTCACGAAGACATAGGTGGCCGCGGTGGGAATGCCGGTGCGCGTCGACATGGGCCGCGAACGCTGCATGGCGTGGTACGCGCGGAAGATGAAGGCCATCGTGTCGAGCAGGTACACGGGCGGCTTGCCCAAGACGGCAGGGGAGGTCGTGCTTACGTTGGCAGGCATACAGTTCTCTCTCACCCTAGGATGCCAGAGACCCGCCCAGCCCGGCTTCGCCCAGCGGGATGCCATCCGTCAAGGCAGCTCAGAGGTAAGTGCGCGCCCGTAGGCCTGCATAACCTCATATTGCGACATAACGTTACCGAGAAATCACCGCGCCCCTGCTGCCTTTCAGGGTAGTTCTTAAATCTCTCGGAAAAGGAGGAGCGGAAGCGCCTAATATGCAACATGCTTACTCTTGTCATTAGCCCTAAAACTAACTACATTAGCTTTCGAGGTGATCGACATGTCTGTTCGCTCTTCCGCAGATACACTCCCCAACTACTCGGCCCCTGCCGTCCAGCCGTCAAGGATCGAGCAGCAACCAACCCTGCAGCTGAGAACTAGTCGTGGAATCATCGGGTACGACGATACAGGCGGTTCGGGGCCCTTAGTGATTGCCGTGCCCGCAATGGGAGATCTTCGCAGTGAATACCGGTATCTCACGCCCTACCTGACGGCGGCAGGGTACCGCGTCGTCACGGCTGATGTGCGGGGACACGGGGCGACCAGCCCTCAATGGGATGACTACTCAGCCCATGCAGTAGGGCGGGACATCCTGGCGCTGATGAAGCACCTCGGGCGGAGCAGGGCTACGATCATCGGCAACTCTTTTTCGGCTGGTTCGGCGCTGTGGGCCGAGCATGAGGCCCCGGGGAGTGTGAGCGAGGCCGTGTTGATCGGGCCGATCCTGCGCGATCCCCCCAAGGGCATTCCCTGGTACCTACGTCCCGTGCTTGCAGTGGGTCTGGGCGGCCCGTGGCGCGTCGGTTTCTGGCTCACCTACTGGACCAGCCTCTTTCCCAGCCGCAAGCCCGCAGACTTTGCCCTCTATCGCAAGACTTTGGGAGAGAACCTGCGAGAACCCGGCCGGATGGTCGCCTTGAAGAAGATGTTTTACCTGTCCAAGGCAGATACTGAGGCGATGCTTACGAAAACGGAGCTGCCCGTGCTCGTTGTGATGGGAACCAAGGACGCCGACTTCCCGGACCCACCTGCCGAGGCTAGGTGGGTGGCAGACCGCCTCGGGGCGAAGCTGCTCCTGGTGCAGGATGCCGGTCACTTTCCGCATACAGAGATGCCGGAACAGGTGGGGCCAGCTGTGCTGAACTTTCTGCGCAGTGGCAGGTCATAGATGCCACGCGCGGGAGTGGATTCGGACACCGTGTTGCAGGCCGCGGTCGCGCTTGCGGACTCCGAAGGTTTGGGGCAGTTGACGATCGCAAAATTGGCCTCTTTTCTCGGCATCAAGGCTCCATCCCTTTACAACCACATTCGCAGTCTGGAGGCAGTTAAAGATCAGCTGACCAACCAGGGATTGCGATCGCTTCTGGACCGCTCGCGGGACGCCATGGCGGGCGTGGCAGGACAAGACGCGCTGGAAGCGCTGGGGCATTCGCAACGCCAGTTTGCGAAAGAGCATCCAGGGCTGTGGGCGGCGACGCACCTGCCCGTGGCTGGATGGAGTGAAGCTTCGCAGACGGCAGCGAATGCCTACCTTGCCTTGGTTTTGGCCGTTCTTCGCGGCTACGGAACAACAGGCGATGCGGCGATTCACGCAGCCCGGTTCATGCGAGCCTCCCTGCGGGGGTTCATCGATCTCGAACTGGGCGGCGGCTTTGGCCTATTGCAGGATGTCGATGGAAGCTTCAGCGCACTTTTACAAATGCTCGACGCAGGCTTGCACTCTCAGATCAATCATTCTGCCCTTGTGAGTTCCCGTCCCCACAACAAGAAGCTATAGATCCCGGTAAACGCAGTTGTCGGAAGTGACCCTCGGCTGTTCGGCAGCATGGATTATGTATGCCGATGGAATGGGATCGGACAAGTAGACCCTGAGTTCAAGCACTCCGAGCCAATCCGAAGAGTGACGATTCGCTGTATGCTCCCGAGACAACGGGCGGCTCGGAGTCGGACTGGGCTGCAGGCGTTCCGTTGGAGCATGTTTCTTGATGGGCGTTCTTTTCAGCTTAGAAAGGCGCTCCAGCAGATTTAGAGCAGACGCGAGCGGAATACAGAGATCCTTCCGTCACTTCGGTCAGGGTGACGGCGGGGTGCATCTGGACGAAAACAGCCACCAAATGCCGGAGCAGCGAAGGCCACCGGTTTGCTCCATGCGGCGGAAATCAGCGAGGTGTTACCGGCTCGTGCTTTGTTCGCTCTTCGCTCTTCACTCTTTCCCTCCTCCATTCCTCGGCGTGCGCCTGCGGTAAAGTGCACTATGCGCAATTTTGCGGCTCCGGTATTGTGTTCTCTGTTCTCTCTTCTGCTCTTATCGGCAGTTCCCGGGAAAAGTTTAGCGTCCGCGCCAAAAATGTTGCCGGACGTGTCCGCAGCCACCTGCACACTCGACGGCGGCATCTACCGCTGCAGTCTGCCGGCGTTTCAGCGAACACTGGCCGCGGCACGCAATCTCTCGGTCGAAACTCAGCCGATGGATCGTATGGCCGCGGCGCAGCTTCGCCGGCTGGTGGGCTCCCTGGGCAAGCAGCTTGCGACAACCGATCATCCGGCGGATCTGACGGTCGCGCTCACCCCGGTGCAGATGAGCGGTGTGAACTACGGGCCAGGCGATCACGATCTTGCTACCCTGCGCGTGTACACGGTTGATGCCGGCAACCAGCGCGGCGATCTCGTCTGGGCGGAGACCCTGCGTGGCCAGGGGGATAGGCCCTGGCCGGCTCAGGTGCATGACCTCATCGCGCAGTTCCAAAGCAGGCTAAACGGCCATTGATGTTGGCTTCTGCGAGCAGATGCAGGATTACAGCACCAGCATGCAGTCGCCGTAGCTGAAAAACCGGTACCCCGCCCCTACGGCATGCGCATACGCGGCCAGTATCCGTTCCCGCCCTGCAAACGCACTCACTAACATCAGCAGCGTCGACTCCGGCAGGTGAAAGTTGGTCAGCAGCCCGCCTACCAGCAGAAAACGGTCATCGCCCTCGGGTCCCGGTGAAAGGAACAACCCTGTGGAGCCCGAGTGCGCTTCCAGCCGCAGCGGGTTGCCAGCTGAAACCGCCCCCTGTTGTGCCTCAAACTGCCGCGCCAGGTGCTCCAGGGTCCGTGTCGTGGTGGTGCCCACGGCCACAATGCGCCGCCCGGCAGCTTGCGCCCGGTTCAGCGCCTCGGCCGTCCCTGCACTCAATGTGTACGGCTCCGCATGCAGCCGGATCTGCTCCGTTCGCTCCACACGCACCGGCTGAAAGGTACCCAGCCCCACATGCAGGGTTACGGTTGCCGTTTCCACGCCGCGCGCCTGCAGGTCCGCCAGCACCTGCGGCGTGAAGTGCAGCCCGGCCGTGGGCGCCGCGGCAGAACCCACAGCCTGCGCCGCGTCTGCCGAAGCAGGGATCGCTTCCCCGCGTTGTGCAAAGGGGGAGGAATAAACCGTCTGGTACCGCTCGCGGTCCTCTGCCGTGTTCGGCTCGTCGCGCCCCCGGCGGATGTACGGCGGCAGAGGCAGATGCCCAATCCGCTCCAGGATCTGCAGGAAGTCGTCGGCCGGGGCAAACTGCAGGGTGCGCTCCCCAAACTCACCCGCCGCGATCACCTCGGCCCGCAGCAGCGGATCGCCGCCCAGCCTTGCGGCAAACAACAGCACTTCACCGACGCCCACCTTTTTCGCTGGACGCACCAGTGCCCGCCAGAGCTGGCCGGAGTGGTCCGAGCTGACAGCCTGAGCAGGCTGGGCTGCAAGTCGCTCGGTCAGCAGCACCTCCACGGCGCCCCCGGGCCGTGGTGAGCCGGCCTGCGTGTGCAACCCGGACCGGGTTGCAAACAGCCGCGCCGGCAGCACGCGCGAATCATTGAGTACAAGCAGGTCGCCAGGCTGAAGCAGCGAGGGCAGATCGGCAAAGGACAGATCCTGGATTTTCCCGGTCTTCCGTCCCAGGCTCAACAGACGGCTCGTCCCGCGGACCGCGGGGGGGCGTTGAGCGATCAGCTCCTCCGGCAGCGGGAAATCAAAATCTGAGACCAGCATGGAGCCGATTCTAACGGCGCTCGGAGCCCTGACGCCGGCAGTGCGCATCCTTCGCTATGCTCTGGTCTTTGCCAGGGCTACCGCCTGCTCCAGCCCTTTCTGCACGGCTGCCTGATCCGGCGAGTGCAGGTGCGCCGACCACCCGAAGCGCACGGTCGTGAACGGCTTGGGGATGGCGAGGCGGTCCCACGACCTCAGTCGCCAGGCCCGCAGCGGCTCGGCGTGGAAGCAGCCCACCCACCCGGCCCCGGTCAGCTGCGCCAGCTGCACGGCTCCGGCCTTGGCTACGCGCCGCGGTCCCTTGGGTCCGTCAGGGGTAAAGGCGCAGATGTGGCCGGCGCGATAGGCCTCCGCCATGCCCCGCAGCCCGAGGGCGCCGCCACGCGAGCTGGAGCCACGGATCACCACGAAGCCCAAGAGCCCGACGGTGCGGGCCATCAATTCCCCGTCAAAGGAACGCGAGCTGAGGATGCCGATGCCCAAACCGCGGAACCGGTATGCACAGGCCAGCAGCGACTCATGCCAAAAGGAAAATATGGTGGGGCCCGGAATAGTATGCCCGGTAGGCGTGCTTGCTGCCTGGAGATCCCGTATACGCCATGTGGAGCCAAGCAGCCGAATCAACCCCGCCGCCAGCCGGGGCACGACGGCCAGAAGAATGCGCTGTTTGACAGTAAACCGGAGCACCTTTTGAGTGTACGAGCCGTCGCCCTGTGTACGAGCCGTCGCCCTGTGTACGAGCCGTCGCCCTGTGTACGAGCCGTCGCC
>CAXSCE010000012.1:0-22664 GCA_964236545.1 uncultured Bryocella sp. | reverse complement strand
CTGCGTCCTCGCGTCGAGGATGACTCGCTCTCTGCAGAAACCCAGCTCAGCTATAGCGCAGCCAGCGCATGATCTCCGGCAAATTCGGCTTCTTGCCGTACATGAGGATGCCAACACGGTAAATGCGGCTCGCGAGCCAGAGCACGATCGCGATCGTGACAAGGAGGCCGGCCAACGAGAGTGTTACCGCCAGTGCATCCGGCTTGCCCACAAGCACGCGGGTGTACATGATCAGCGGCGCCGTGAAGGGCACAAAAGAAAAGACCTGCGCAACGGGCCCGTCAGGATTGCTGACCACGTTGAAGATGATCAGCGAAGTGAAGATCAGCGGCAGCATCAGAAAAATCTGCAACTGTTGCAGCTCCTGTTCGGAGTTGGTCATCGCGCCCAGTGCCGAGGCGATGGAAGAGTACAGCACGTAGCCAAGAATAAAGAAGAGAACAAACAGCGCGGTCTGTCCCGGGGAGGGCAAAATGTGCAAGCCACGGCCGATGGCCTGGGACTTCAAGGCCACCGTAGCGACGGTGATCCAGATACCCACCTGCGTGAGGCCGACCGAACCCACACCAATCACCTTGCCAGCCAGCATCTCCGACGGCCTCACGGTGGCCAGCAGCACCTCAAAGATCCTCGAGGTCTTCTCCTCAATGATCGATCGTGCGACATTCATGCCGTAGAACAGAATGACGAAGTACATGAGGAAATACATGCCCCAGGCACTGGCCACGGCGGTTCGCGGGTGGTTGCCAGATCTGCCTGCGGCGGAAAGATCAATGGGAGCCAGCAGAGCGCTCACCTCGGTGGCCGACATGCCGGAGCCGATCAACTTTTCCCGGGTGAGGGCGCCGCGCACCGCATCTGCCATGCGGCCGCGGGTGACAAGATCGGACTGAACTCGCGGAACCCACTCGAACGAGGGACGTCCTCCTGACACGGCAGCCGGTATCTCGACGAGGTAACCGTCCAGATGCGAGTCCTTGGCTTCCAATTGGCCATCCAGCCGCTCGCGGATGCCGGGAGTACCCAGTCCATAGGCATCGACGGTAGGCCCATGCAGACCGCCGTTGCCGGACAATTCGGTTCCCAGGTCCGCGGCAAATCTTGGCTGGTCCGTCACCACCGCAATGTGCTGCGCCGAACCTAGATCCCGGTTCATGAAGTACAAGGCGCCAAGTCCCCCGCCCATAAGCAGGGGAATCAGCACAGTCATCACGATGAAGCTCCGGGCGCGTACCCGTTCCAGGTACTCACGGCGAGCCACCAAAGCAACGTTTTTCAGACCATCAGCAAACGTTTCCCTAGGCATGGACCACCCCCCCTGCCTCGGCAAATTCCGGCGTTCCTTTTACAGTTTCGATGAAGATCTCTTCCAGAGTCGGCTCCACCACCTCGAAGCGGGTGATCTGCGCGCCCCCCGCCATCGCGGCCGCGAGTACGCCCTGGGCATCCTGAGGACCGCGCAGGGTAATCTCCGCGATCCCTGCATAGTTCTTGGCTTCGAGCACGCCGGGATGCTGGAGAAACCGGTCACTGCCGGAAAACACCATCTGCACGCGATTATGCGGGTAGCGCCCCTTCACCTCGCGCATGGTCCCCTCCAGTACAAGCTTGCCGCGATAGATGATGGCGATGGCATCACACAGCTTTTCGACCTGATCCATGCGATGGGTGGAAAACAGGATGGCCTTGCCCTCCCGGCGCAGGTCCAGCAGCGTGTCCTGCAGCAACGTGGCGTTCACCGGGTCCAGGCCGCTGAAGGGCTCGTCCATGATGATGAGATCGGGCTCGTGCAGCAGCGCCGCAATGAACTGGATTTTCTGCTGCATGCCCTTGGAAAGCTCTTCCGTGCGCTTTTCCATCACGTCAGCAATCTGCATCCGCTCGCACCAATGCAGTGAGCGGCTGCGCGCCAGCGATTCCGCTAAGCCGTGAAGCTGACCGAGAAAGATGAGCTGATCCAGCACCTTCATCTTCTTGTACAGCCCACGTTCTTCAGGAAGATACCCGACACGGCTGAGCGCCGTGCGATCGAATGGGCGGCCGAACAGTTCAACGCTCCCTGAATCCGGGGTCGTCATCCCAATCATCATGCGGATGGAGCTGGTCTTGCCGGACCCGTTCGGGCCGAGCAGCCCAAACATCGTGCCGGGCTCGATGACGAGCGAAAGACCCTCGACAGCGACCTTATCCTCGTACACCTTGCGAATGTTATTGAGCCGAACGATGGGCATTGGCGTGGGGCTAGTGTAGCGCAGGCCAAAGAGCCGAAACACAACCGCGACAGCTCCGCTTCCGTGGCGCAAAAGCGGAAGGCGCACCCGAAGATGCGCCCCGCCCCGCGTTCACCCTGCATCTACGGTTGGGCGTTTGGATCGCCGGCACCCTCGGCGGCATTACCCTCTTCCATCTGCCGCTGCAGCTCATCCTGGCGACGTTGGCGGGCCTCCGCGCGCTTCTGCGCCTTTGCATTCAGTTCCTGCTCTGCATCCAGCAGTTCAAGAAAGGCCGTCTCGGCGCTATCGCCCTGACGCACACCGGTACGGATGATGCGTGTATATCCCCCGTTACGAGTCGTGTAGCGAGGGGCAACGGTGGCAAACAAACGATCCACCGCCTCGGGCGTCATCAGGTACGCAAGCGCCTGACGCCGCGCGTGCACACTGCCGTTCTTGCCCAGGGTCACCATCTTTTCTACCAGCGGCCGCGATGCCTTGGCCTTGGTAACCGTGGTATGAATGCGGTCGTTCAGGACGACACTGGTGACCAGATTGCGAAGCAGCGCCCTTCTGTGACTTGTGTTTCTACCTAGCTTGAATCCACCTACGCGATGGCGCATACTTCGTCTCCTTCGGTCCGGCTCAGCCTGTCGACCGGTGTTCTAATTTGCAGTGAGAAGGCAGGCCAGTTCTACTCTCTGGCCTGCCCACCCGTTAAAAGTTTTCCGTCTCCGGCGCCAGATCCAAATCTTCGTCGTCGAGTTCGTCATCGTCATCGAAGTTGCCATAGCTCTGGGAGAGGGTGGCTGCCGGCAGAATCGACGTCGGCCCGGGTACCGGATTGCCGCTCTCGTCGATGCGCATCCCCAGCGAAAGCCCCATTTGCGCCAGCATCTCCTTGATCTCGTTGAGACTCTTGCGGCCGAAGTTTTTGGTCTTCAGCATCTCGGCTTCGGTCTTCTGGATCAGCTCGCCGATGGTGGCGATGTTGGCGTTCTTGAGGCAGTTGTAGCTGCGCACCGAAAGCTCAAGCTCTTCGACGGAACGATTGAGGTTCTCGTTGCGGATAGCCGGTCCATCGCCATCGCCATGAACGCCTGCTTCCATCTCCTCTTCAAAATTAATGAAGATGGACATGTGATCCTTCAGCAGCTTAGCGGAGAGCCCAAGAGCGTCAGCAGGAAAAACGGTTCCGTTTGTCCAAATTTCCAGGTTGAGCTTGTCGTAGTCCGTTACCTGGCCGAGGCGCGCGGCCTCTACCAGGAAGTTCACCTTACGCACCGGCGAATGAACGGAGTCCACGGGAATAAAGCCAAGACCGAGATCACCATCGAAGTTCTTGTCAGCAGAAATGTAGCCGCGTCCACGCTTCAACCGCATCTCCATGTCGATGCGGCCGCCTTCAGATACCGTGCAGATGTACACGTCGGGATCAAGGATCTCCACATCGCCATCCGCCTCGATTATGCCGGAGGTGATCGTACCGGGCTGATCGACATGCAGGTAAAGCGCCTTGGGTCCATCTCCATGAAGCTTGAAAGGAATCTGTTTGAGGTTGAGGATGATGTCGGTTGCATCTTCAACGACGCCGGTAATGGATTGAAACTCATGCAGCACGCCTTCAATTTTGACGGCAGTTACGGCAGCGCCTTCAATCGAACTCAGCAGCGTACGACGCAGCGCATTGCCGATTGTGGTGCCGAAACCGCGTTCGAAGGGCTGGGCGGAAAACTTGCCATAGGTGTCCGTGAGTGATTCCTGCTCAACGGCAAGGCGTTTGGGCTTTTGGAAACCTCTCCAAAGCATGGGGTGTCCTTTCTTCGCTGCCGCACGAAGCATTTTGCGCGGCTAACGGTGATGCGGGTTAGATAGGCTGGGGGTCCGGGTACCAGGCCGCAGAAGGCGAAACTTATAAGTCTCACATACTGCGCCCCGGCCCCTGTACCTTACTTGCTGTACAGTTCGACGATCTGCTGCTCATTGACCGGCAACTGAATGTCCTCGCGCTGGGGCAGGGCGACGATCTTGCCCGACAGCTGCTCGGGGTTGGCATTGATCCAGCGCACGCGTGTTTGGCCCGAGATGAAGTCCTTCGCATTTTCCAGCAGGGTGAGTGACTTCGACCCTTCACGGATAGCGATCTCATCGCCTACCTTGCACTGGTAGCTCGGAATGTTGACCTTGCGGCCGTTCACCTGAATATGACCGTGGCGGACCACCTGACGAGCCTGACGCCGCGACAAGGCAAAGCCCAACCGATAGCACACGTTGTCCAGACGGGTCTCAAGCTGCTGCAAAAGGAGATCGCCGGTAACGCCGGTCTTGTTGGCCGCGACCTCGTAGTAGGCACGGAACTGAGTTTCCAGTGTGAAATAGATGCGCTTGGCCTTCTGTTTTTCGCGCAACTGCAGGCCGTAGCCCACAACCTTCTTCACCTTTTTGGACTGGCCATGCTGACCCGGTGGAAAGTTGCGCTTCTCGACAGGGCACTTGTCCGTGAAGCACTTGGGGCCTTTAAGAAAGAGCTTGACGCCGTCGCGGCGACACATACGGCAGACGGGTCCTGTGTAACGAGCCATAGTTTTCCTTTAACTGACAGTTCTGGTGACGATCGCTTTACAGGCGGCCTGGCCCTTCGTCGCGATCCGTTTTTGGAGGAAAGTGAAGAGTGAGAGAGTGAATAGTGAAGAAAGTCTTAAGTTCCTCTTCTCACTTCTTCACTTCTCCCTTCCTCACTATCCCCTTACACTCTGCGGCGCTTGGGCGGACGGCAGCCATTATGCGGCATCGGCGTGACATCACGGATTGAACGAACCTCAACCCCGGCGGCCGCAAGTGCGCGAATGGCGCTTTCACGACCGGACCCCGGACCCGAAACCCGTACATCCACCGAACGCAGACCATGATCGCGGGCAGCGTTGGCGGCGTTCACAGCAGCCTGCTGCGCCGCGAAGGGTGTGCCCTTGCGCGAGCCGCGAAAGCCGAGCGAACCCGAACTCTTCCAGCTGAGCGTATTGCCCCCCTGGTCGGTGATGGTGACGATTGTGTTGTTGAAGCTGGCCTGAATGAACACCAGACCAAACGGAACATTCTTCCGCTCGCGCTTTTTGAACTTCTTGCCCTTGCCGGCCTTGGCGCCGGCGCTCTTTTGTGCGGTCTTTGCCATGGTCTACTTGGTCACTTTCTTTTTGCCGGCAACGGTTCCCTTGCGGGGTCCCTTGCGGGTGCGGGCATTGGTGTGGGTACGCTGTCCGCGAACAGGCAGATTGCGGCGATGGCGGATTCCGCGGAAGCTCTGGATTTCCATCAGGCGCTTGATGTTAAGTGAAATCTCCTTGCGGAGATCGCCCTCAATGCCGCCTTCCTGCTCGATAACCTGACGAATCTTGTTGAGCTGATCCTCATCCAGGGTGGCCAGCTTGACGAAGGGGTCAACGCCCGCCTTGGTGAGAATAGTCAGCGCACGGGGGTTGCCGATGCCGTAGATGTACGTGAGGGCGATGCGGGTCTGCTTGTTTCCAGGCAGATCGACGCCGGCGATACGGGCCATGGTGTGCCTTTCAGGTAGTGGCTCGGGCCGGACTTACATGTGCTGCCGGGGAGCGGGACTGTGGTGGAGCGGCTGACAGACGCCCCCAGCCGTTGCTGGTGGCTCCGGTCTCCCCGGGTTCAACGCACGCCTTGACTTCGGCGAACTCGCCCGGTGGGGCCGCAAAAAGAGGAGAAAGTGATGAGACATCGAGCCAGGGTGAAAGCTCTACACACCCGCAGCCTGCGCCTCTACCCCTGCCGCTGCTTGTGCTTGGCCGACGCCGAGCAGATGACGCGAACGACACCTTTACGGTGGATCACCTTGCACTTGTCGCAGATCGGTTTAACGGATGCACGAACCTTCATATCAAACTCCAGTGGCTAGTTGTTGGTTCCTAATCGTTAGTTGAGCCCTGGATTAGGAACTGGCAACTAAAAACTAGCAACTCACGGCTATTTATAGCGGTACACGATGCGGCCGCGATTCAGATCGTAGGGACTCAGTTCAATGGCGACACGGTCTCCGGTGAGGATGCGAATGAAGTTCTTGCGCATACGGCCGGAGACGTGAGCCAGCACCTGATGCTTGTTCTCCAGCTCCACTTTGAATAGCGCATTGGGCAGGATCTCAACGACCGTTGCCATTACCTCAATTGCATCTTCCTTCGACAAACGCTCTCCTTGGAAGCCGACCGGAAGGTCAACTCCTGCTTTCCTCGTACCTGATCGTGGACTTCTGATGTCTCCGGCATCCGCAATCATTGCCGGACACACGGAGGCTGCGGAAGGGTCACGCACCACCTGCAAGTGTACCCGAAGTCGCCCAGATTGTGAAGATGGGTTTGTATCTGCTCCACTTCCATGTCTGTTTCACTTTCACAGGGGATACGGCAAGAGCAAAAGGTAATACGGCGAAAGAGGGAGAGCCAATCCTTCCCCTCGTTGCTAGCCTCGAACCATGCAGACCCTTCGCCCGGGTGTTGCGCTGCCGCTCCTGCTCGCGCTCCTCACTCTGTTTCCAATCCAGATTTACGCGGCCAAGCTGCACATCGTCACCCTGGGTGCTGTGCGCAAGGTGCCCTACACACCACCCGAGGCCACCCCGGATAACAAAAGCGACGAGGCGACCACGCTCCGCATCCGGCCGTTGGTAGTGGACGATAAGCCGCGTGAGTGGACCGTCGGCGAACTGCATGAGGTGACGGATCGGACCTTTGTGATCCGGCGCGCCCTGCGCATCAACGATGCCCTGCCGGGCGAGCCCCCCAGGTGGACCTGGCAGCCCGGCCCCTGGCTGCAGGTGGATCGCACCTCCGGGCACATCGCCCCTTTGCACCTGCCCAATTTCGATCCGCAGATCTCGGATGTGGTGTGGTTTCGCGATTATGGAGCCTATTGCGGGCTCGTTCCGACGTTGAAGGGAGGCGTCCTGGCTGTTGTGGTCGAGCTTGGCTCGCACAAGGCCGTGGCCTCGCGGGTGATCGCAAACTGGCCGCTCGACAAACCTGCGTATCCGGTCTGCGCACCGGCGCAATGGCAGCGGACCCCGATGCGGGCGACCCTGTGCCTCACCGGCGGCCAGCCTGTGACCTTCGACGTAGCCGGCACCAGTTCCCTGATCGAAGAGGGGGAAAGCGAGGAGGATTAGCCCGCCCTGCCCTGGCGAAGAGGCAGGTGCCTTTCTCGATGCTTCCGCACGCACGGGGTGGAAATCCAGCCCCCGTTGACGAAGTAGTATCGTGGACAGAGCACGGACAGACGGTGGGATACACGCATGCGTGGCGGCCGGGGTTCGGCGGCATATCCTCCGACGAGGAAGGGAGCAACAAACCAGATGTGGAAACCGAATCAGCCAGGCACTCAGACACCTCCAACCCCTGAGCCAGTGCGCCCAAGTGCGCCCACAAGCACGCCAACGTCAAGCTTCGACACCCCCCGTCCCACCGCGGCCGGCGTCCCGGGTGCAAATGCGACGGGCGAGCAGGCCACCATCGGCAAAAGCCTAGTGGTCAAGGGCGAGCTCTCGGGCTCGGAATCCCTTTACATTGACGGCAAAGTCGAAGGCGCCATCACGCTCCCCGGCAATCGTGTCACGATCGGCCGCAACGGCCAGGTTGCCGCGAACATCTCGGCGCGGGAGATCGTGGTTCTAGGCAAGGTGCGTGGAAACTGCCAAGCCTCTGACCGTGTGGACATCCGCTCGGAAGGTTCGCTGACCGGCGACGTAATCGCCGCACGTATCTCGATCGAGGACGGCGCGTTCTTCAAGGGAGGCATAGACATCCGCAAGCCCGGTGCCGAAGCCGGTGCTGCCGGCAAGGGAGCGCCAGCTGCAGCGCAGGCTCCGGAGCCTGTGACCACAAACAGCTAAATTCGCTTCCGGTCAAAAGTTTTGGTAACAGAAAGGGTCTCGGCGTTCCGGTGCTACCGCACTCAGAACCAGAGGCCCTTTCCTTTGCTCTAATCACGATCGCTGCCGTAGACCGAGATACCTCCCTTGACCCGAAACGCGATGCTTTGGGCGCGATCGGTGTAATCCGACTGCGGGTACTCCTTGAGCAAGCGATCGGCGAGGGACTGACAGTTCCCCGCGGCCTGCTCGGAACGCTTCCGGTCATCGTCAACGAGGTACATCGTTACCAGCGCGCCTTGCCGGTAGACGGCTTGAAAGAGCGCTTCGGGAGATTTTGGGCCGCCCGGGTAGCGGTCGGCGTATTTGACGTAGAGGCCGGTCTCCATCTCCGGACATTTGGGCAGACCCTGCCAGTCGCCGCACAGCTTGTTGTCGATCAGATCGAAGGCGGCTTTGGCGGCATCCGGCGAGTTCGGGTAATTCTTCATCACGCGTTTCAGCTGCCCCTCATAGATCTGTGGGCGCAGAAAGGCCTCCTGCTCGTGGGCACTGGGCAGTGTGCTGTTATCGGCCTTATCCAGCTGCCAGCGAATGTCGGCGGAACGAAAGGCTGCCTCCGGCGCGAGTGGCGAGTCCGGGTAGTACTCCCAGACGCGCCGGTAAAGCAGGCTGGCCGACTCGGCGGCGCCTGCCGGCGCATGCGGTTCGGCGGCCTGCGCCTCCATGTCCGCGGCGGTGCCGAAAAGAACCACAGCGCCCTGCGGCGTCTTCGGGCCGACGACCCCCTTGTCGCGGATCCACCCAGAGCTAGGCTGCGACTGAACATGGGGGTCGGTGAACTCCGGCTTATCGTCGGCGTCCTCTTCCTTTTGATCGGTATTGGCAAAGACGCTCAGCCAGGGGCCGTTTTTCTGATTGACGACAACCTCGTGCCCGGGCGTGATGCTGGCGATGGGCGGGTCGGCCGAGTCAGCGGTGGCATACACACTGGCGTTGTGCAGCAGGGTGGCGCGATCGGCACGGTTGGCGGCTTCGCGCTCCGGGTCTTTGTGGAACTGGGCGGCGGCTGAAAGGGTCATCAGAGCGGCAAGAATGGCAGGCCGGTAGAGGATCATGCTGGATTAGACGTGGGCCAAGGTGTCCCCTGTTACACCTCGTCACGGAGGGTGGCTATGGCAAGGCCGGTACGCTCCGCACGGAAAGCCTTCTGACGGCGGAAGCTTTAGGAGGGCCAGCCATACAATCAGTTCCATGTGGCCCAAGGCCTTTGCCCAGTTCGTCGAGCTCGCTCCGCATATCTCCCGCCTGTTGCCCATGGCGGACCGCTTCCTGCAAAGCAAAACGGCGACGGAGGATGTTGGCCGTCGGACAATGGAGGCGGCCTCAGCAGGGCTGCAGGCGGAACTCGGCCGCATCGCCGCGGCTCAGGGTGGGATTGCCAAGCAGATAAGCGCTGTCAGCGACGGCGTGGCAGCGCTGGGAGGTGAAGCACGTGCCGTCAAAACAGTCCTGGGGTCTCTTGAAAGCCGCCTCGGCGGTGCGGAGGCCCGGGCCGCTGGTGCGGAGACCCGGGCCGCTGGCGTTGAAGCCCATTTCACCACCCTGGAAGACCGACTTGGCGTCATCGATGCGCACCTCCAGCGCGTCGGTGAACGGGTCCGCCTCGGGCCGGTTGTGCTGCTGCTGGTTCTCTCGAATCTGATCCTGCTCGCTGCCCTCGTCGCTCTGCTGGTGCGGGGACGTTAGGCCTCAGTGAACTTTCCTACAAACCTGCAAAGAAAACAGCACCCCAGGCCTTCGCAAACCACCGCTTCTCACACTACGTTGCACCACCGCGGCGGCCTACGCGAACTGGCGCAAAACCTGCAGCGGCAGCGTACGGCCCGAGAACCGCAGCAGCCGCAGCGCCGTCCTGGAAAAAGGAGGCATGTACTTTGGACGGCGGCTCTGATGACCCTGGCCGCGTTGATCTCCATCCTTAGCTGGCCTGCCGTTCGAGCCGACCTTCAGGCTGCCGCCGTTTTAAAACTTGTGGCCAATCAACCCGTGCCCCCGTCCCTTCGATGGACGGTGCAGGACCGCGTGGCGGTGGATGACATTCAATTGCCCCCCAGCGCCGGCTCATTACGCGCTCGGCTGTACAGCCCTGTAGGAAAGCCGCACGCCCCGGCCATCATTCTGTTGCATGGGGTGCACCATCTGGGTATTGACGACCCACGTATGCTCGCCATTGCTGCAGCCATGAGCGCTTGCGGACTGCGGGTGTTAACCCCCGAGCTGCCGGACATCAAGGATTACCAGGTTGGCGCAGGCAGCATCGCCGTAATTGGCGATGCTGCTGAATGGTTCTCACAGCGGACCGGCGGACAGCCGGTCGGCATTATGGGATTCAGCTTTTCAGGTGGTTTGTCCCTGCTGGCGGCCGGTGATCCCAAGTATCGCGACAGCATCAAGTTCGTTGTCGCAATCGGATCGCAGGACGCCATGTCCCGTGTGGCGAGCTACTACCGAACCGGAGAGGACGAGCGGCCGAATGGTACACAAGAGCTACTACCTCCGCACGAGTACGGCGCCTTGGTTCTGGAATATGAGCACCTGGAGGACTTTGTCCCGAAATCGGACGTCGCCCCGCTTCGGCTGGTGCTGCGGGCCCATCTCTATGAGGATGTAGCCGCAGAGAAAACGGCAATGGGAGGGCTAACGCCGTCTCAGGCCGGCGAAGCCAGGCTGCTGATGAACACGGAATCGCAGGTGACCCGCGCTCTGCTGGCCAAAGCGGAAACCAAACACATCGCCGCCATGGCAGGCGTGAGTCCACATGGACACCTCCAGCACCTCACAGTGCCCGTCTATCTCCTGCATGGCGCAGGAGACAACATCATTCCTGCGGCGGAGACGCTTTGGATGGAGAGTGAACTGCCCACCACAACGCTGCGCGCCGCTCTTATCTCGCCGGTTCTATCCCACATTGACGTCAACGGTGGATACCCCGGGGTCCTCGACAATCTCCGCCTTGTCCATTTTTTCGGCTTGATTCTACGCGCAGCAGAAACGAGGTAAATGCCATGCACCCGCTCCTTACCCTGCCTGACATTCTTGCCGCCCGTGATCGCATCGCCGGAGCGGCTGTGCGAACGCCCCTGGTGCCGCTTGACAGCAGAAGGCTCGTCATAGCAGCCAGACACATGGGCCTGAATTTGGACTTCGCCGAAGCTCTCCCGGCCATCTACCTGAAAAACGAGGCGGCGCAGCCCATCGGCTCCTTCAAACTACGAGGCGCCTTCAACCACGTGGCCGCACTGGCGGAGCGCGACCCGGCGGCCCTGGCCCGTGGGGTCATTACTTTCTCCTCCGGCAATCATGCGCAGGGCGTGGCGTATGCCGCGCGGGCGCTGGGCACAAAAGCGGTCATCGTGATGCCGGAGAACGCGCCGCGCATCAAGCGGGACGCCACCGCCGCGCTCGGCGCCGAAATCGTGACCGTGGGCCCGGCTTCGAGCGAGCGGAAGCGCAGGGCCGAGGAGCTCGTCGCCGCGCATGGCTATGCCATGGTGCCACCCTATGACGATCCCTACATCATCGCCGGCCAAGCCACCTGCGGTCTCGAGATCGCGGAACAGCTGGAGGAACTGAAGGACAACGACGTCGCCGTGAACACGCCTTCGCTTCCCCTCCCTGATGGCTTTGCCTTTGCGTCTGCCGCCAGGACGCCCAAGCAAACCTTGGTGCTCTCGCCCGTGTCCGGCGGCGGCCTGCTCTCCGGGGTCGCGACAGGGGTGAAGCTCGCCAGCGCCGCCGCCGGTCAGCCCGTGCCATCCGTCTGGGGCTGCGAACCGGAGCTCGCCGCCGACGCGCGCGAGAGCTTCTACAGCAAAACTCTGGTGGAGTGGCCCGCCGAAGACACCCTGCGCACCCTGGCCGACGGCCTGCGCACCCAGTCCATGGGCGAACGAAACTTCCAGCACGTGCTCGAGTATGTCGACGGAATCGTTACGGTCACCGAAGCGGAAATCCGCCTGACGACCAAGCTGATCCTAAGCGCAACGGATCTGGTCGCGGAGCCTTCTGGAGCTGTGTCCCTCGCGGCGGCGCTGTTTCATCGCGGAGAACTCCCTGCCTGCGATCGAATCGTTGCCGTGATTTCGGGAGGCAATCTCGACCCGGCGCTGAGGGCTGAGCTTGTCTCCGCAGAGACGCTGTAAACTCCGCTCGCGGCGGCTTCACCTCACCGACCGCCATCAGAGCTGCTGACTCACTGCGCGGGGAGGACGATTCATCATCACAAAGGCGAAGCTCTCCCCGCCTTTGATGGCACGGGGAGAGCTTCGGTCCTACGGTTTACGACTTGTGCGGCTTACATCTCCTACAGACTACCGGCTCGCGAGAACCGTGACAGTGCTGGAGGCGGAAGCCGCATAGGTCGGCGTGCCGGTAAAGTTTGCGGTGAACCCGAAAGCTTCCACCGCGGCCGGAAGCGTCCAAGAAGCCGTGCCGTTGACCAGCTTGGCAGAAAGTGTCTTGACACCAAGAACTTTCAGCACCACCGTACCGGTTGGAACGGCTTCGCCAGAAGCAGCCTTCACCGTTACCGTGACCTTCACCGTCTGATTAACCTTCGAGTAGCTTTGACCACTCGCGGTTGTGGTGGTGGCAATCGGTCCAGGGGCTACGACCACCGGCGGCGGCAGTGCCGGTGCAGCTGGGAGCACGATGGACGAAGCATACTGCAAGGCACCCACGCTGGGAGGATTCTTCCAGGCGACGCCATCAAAGTCCGTCGCTAGACCGTTTACGGGTACGCCGGCAGCCTGCAGCGGACTTTGCGCGGAGAGCGTGTAGTTGTAGCCATCCAACGCTGCCTCCGTCGTGAAAGACGGTAGCTCACCCTGGAATCCAGGATCGGTGCAGGACTCCTGCGCAGCGGCTCCCTTGCTCGCGTAGGCAAGCTGGTTCGCCTGGCAGGAACCACGGAAGCCGTAGTAGCTGTTGTTCAGACGGTTCAGCGTACCGATGGGCGCGGTAGAGCTGTTGCAGCTGGCGCCGCAGTACAGACCCGGCCCGCCGGCCTGCCCACCCGCTGGGTACGTCGTGGGATTGTCATAGCCCCGGAAGATGTTGTTCGTGAAGTTAAAGGTGGTATTCGCGCAGGTCTGAACACCATTCTGCGTGGCGCACTGAAAGTCCACGGTGGTGGGGCTATAGGAGACCACGGTGTTGTTCGCGAAGGTGGTGTTGTTGCCGTTGTAGGCCTCGAAGCTGATCCCGTCCCCTGCACGGCAGAAGTCGGACAGGTTCTGGTTGTAGGTGGAAGGTACACCGGTCATTGCCGCTTGCATGCGGAAGCAGTTTGCCAGGGCAATGTTATCTTCCACGGTGACGCTGCTGAAGGCCGGACCCCACTTGAACTGGCCGCCCATATTGCCGTAGCTGTACGAATTGGTGATCGACAGGGTGAAGTTGCCGGTATCCACGTGTCCAAAATCTTCGCCGTCCTGCGTGTTGTAGCGGAAGGTGTCGTGATCCATGGCGACATTGAGCCCTGTACCGGTGGGCGATCCAATGCCGTCACCGTAGCCGCCGCTGTTCTGGTCATAGCAGGATGCGACCGGAATCGTATGCACCGCGGGGTATTCCTGGTTGCAGCCGTTCCACTCCACGGTGGAGTAGCTCATCTTCAGCGTGCCGTTGAGGCTCGGCGTGGAGCTGCCGTCATCGAAGTCCCAGCCGGCCTCACCGTTGGTATCAATGTCGATGCGGTTCGCAGTGATCAGACCGCCGATCGGCCCAATGATGCCGCGGTCGGTGTGACCATGATCCCAGATGTCCTGCAACAGGATGCCGGCCGTTTGCTGGTTGGTGATGATGCCGTCGCTGTCGTAATCCTGAAGACCGCCGTCTGCGGTCGGCGTATGGCAGTCGCTCGGAAACAGAGGCGAACCGTGTACGGCGCAATCGGAATGGCGAGTCAATTCCACGCACTCGACCTGCACGTTCTGCGTTCCATCCAGGTTCAACACCGCATAGATACCGTGACCGCCGAACAGCTGCGTCAGCTTGGTCCGGTCGGCGGTATTGCCAACGCTGCAGTCCGCGTAATTTCTCCCCAGGATGCGCGTCGGCTGGGCTGCGGTGCCGGCCGGAATCGTCGGGTTAAAGCAACCATACGGTCCGCCACCGTTACCCACACACCAACCGGAGGTCTGCGAGGTGTCGCCATCCCAGCCAACACGCCACTGCTTGGTGTTATCGAGGATGACCGTATCTCCACCCGAGATCACCCATTGCAGGACACCGTACGTCGCCTGGTCATCATAGAGGGAACGGTAGTCGTTGAAGGCGCAGTTTTCATTGGTGCCGCCATCACCGGAATACGGAGCGTCATACTTGCCGTTGCACTGCGCTGAGAGTCCATTGGCCACCCGGCTTGCGGAGTAGCGGGTACCGCCATCGGCACGGACATACCACGTGGTCGCAAAGGAGCTCTGACAGAAGATCAATAAAGCGAAGATGAAAAGGAGCGGAGTCACAACGCGCTTCATAGGGTCTCTCTTGGGTCTCTTGGGCAAGAGTTTGTGAGCTGGCGACTTGAGTGACAGTCGCCGCAATCTGTGTAGGAAGATCGTCGCGCCGGCACGCGGGTAAGGCACTCCCCCACAGTCAAGGGCAACGCGAACATTGGAGTTCGCATCATCACGTGACTTTCCCATTACCTACACGGAGGTATCAGGAGGGGCGACGAAGTTGGCTATGATTTTGCTGGAGAGTTGCAGGCTGCGAGGCGCACACGACGCACGCGGCGTGAGGAACACGCCTCAAGCCAGACCCAATGCTACTCAGTTCAACAGATTGATGTGCAAGCCCAAGGAGCCGCTTCACCCACCGCAAGCCGCGCTCACCCACCGATTCAGGAGCGCGGCTTTACCGGAAGATTGCTCTACTCTTACTGCTCCAACGCGCCACTCGTCGATTTGCCGGATGCGGGCCGAGGTTTGCCGTCGTAATCGGAATGCAGATCCGGGATGGGCGTACCCGCATGAATAGCCGGGCTGGAGGCGGACACATGAAAGTTGAAGTGATCCAGATCGCTCTCGCGCGTGAACCGCGGCTCTCCCACAAACTGCGGATCTTTGCAGATGTCGGTAGCCGAGCAATGGCCGTTGCGCAAACCGTAGATCACGTTGTTTGAGCGTAGAAAGTGGCCCAGGGGCTTGTCGAAATAAAAGCCGCCGGCGCCCCCACGTTCTCCGCCCAGGTTATAGGTGGATGGATCGTCGTAGCCCAACACGATGTTGTTTCGAAATTGCAGCGTGCTGCGGGAGCAGCTCGCATCGATGCAGCTCACGTCAAGCGTTGTCGGTGATGTGCTCACGATCGTGTTGTTGTCGAAGAAGACCGTTCCGCCCTGCTTGATCGTGAAGGAAACGGTGTCGCGCGCGCGACAGAAGTCGGCCAAATGCGCATCATAGCCGTCCGGCACCCCCGTCATCGGCTGTGAAAGGCGAGCGCAGTTGCCGACGATTTCATTGTTGGCAAAGACCACGTTGGTAAAGCCCGGACCCCATTTGAACTGACCGCCGCTGTTGCCGTACGACAGCGAGTTCGTGATGCTGAGCTTGTGCGAGCCGATGTCGACGTGCCCGAAATCTTCGCCATCCTGCGTGTTGTAGCGGAAGGTTGAATGATCGATGTACACGTCCATGCCGTCGTTGGACGGCGTGCCAATACCATCGCCATAGCCTCCGCTGCTCTGGCCGTAACAGGTGGCCACCGGCACCGGATCCTTCGCGGGGTACTGCTGATTGCACCCACTCCACTCGATGATCGAATCGGTCATGCGCAAGACTGCATCGACGCTCGGGGTGCCGCGACCGTCGTCGAAATCCCAACCGGCCATGCCGTTTGTGGAGATATCAACCCGATTCGCGGTCACGGTTCCGCCAATCGGCCCGATGATGCCGCGGTCCGTGTGGCCATGGATCCATAAGTCCTGCAACAGCAGGTCATGTGTGTGCACATCGGTGCTCGCGCCGTCGCTGTCGAAATCATCCGTGGGCGCGGTGTTGCCGTTGCAGTTGCTGGGCAAACGCGGTTCTCCGTGCGAGGCGCACTGGGAGTGCCGCGTGATATCGATACACTCTACGTCCAAGAATTGGGCGCCGTTCAGATTCAGCACAGTCGCAACCGCATTGCCACCGAAGATCTGCGACATCTTCGTCTTGTTGGCTTCGCCTCCGATGTGGCAGGAAGCGTAGTTGCGGCCCAGAATGCGCGTGTGCTGGCTCGCCGTTCCCGCGGGAATCGTTGGATTGAAACAGCCATACCGGCTGCCGCTCCAGCCGGAGCACCAGTGTTCCTGGCCGCCCTGCCCGTTTGTGTCAAAGCCGACGCGCCAGGCCTTTGTGTTGTCCAGGATGACCGTATCGCCGCCGGCGATCGCCCACTTCAAAACACCATAGGTGTGCTGGTCATCCCAAAGCCAACGCACATCATTGAACGCACAGTGCCGGTTGGCGCCCTTGCCAGGGTACGCCGCATCTCCCCTGCCATCACATTGGCCTTCAGGAAAGGCCTTCGAAGCGCGCGTTCCACCATCCGCGCGCACGTACCAGGTTTCAGCCTTGAGCGGCAACGCCAACAGCACGAGAAGAGCGAGGGGGACGAGACAGGGACGCATCGAGTTAGGTATACACCTGGAGGGCAGCGAGTTCCCTCAAATCCGCAATACCCTATTTCGCTACTACGCTGTAAGGTCTTTCACGAGGCTGCGCCAGCCGTTGAAGAAACGATGGTAGTCTCGGCTTCGAGGCAGAATCTTGCCCAGGCGTAGCAGGCGGTTCTCCGGAAGCTCCGCCCGGAACTGAAGAAGCCTCATGCGCCCGCGCAGATAGGCAAGATGAGGTTGGCAGACAGGGCTATTTTCGTCGGCGAGACGATCGTACAACTCCCTCAACTGTGGTTCCGAGACCTTCCAATACTCCCCGGCGGAGCTGCGCCAGCGCTGCATGCGTTTGGCCGTAGTCTGCACCGAGGCGCTCACACTCTGGTTGGGATGGATGCGGTACAGATAAAGCTCTTCAGGCAGGAAACGCAGCCCGCCGTGCACCGCGGCCACCGTTCCCATCCAGGCGTCAAACCACCAATGCGGCGGAACGGGAAGGTACTGCTTTAAGCGGCTATGAAAGATTAAGGACGATCCGTAGACCTTGGTCATCGAGAGCACGGAAGGAAGAGCGTGCCCGCGAGCGATGCGCGCCTGCTCCGCTGCATTCAGGCCTGTGGTTTGCGATAGGAGGACGCCTTTGCGAGCACCGGCCTCGGTCACCAGCTGCGCATCGGAAAAGGCGCCGTCGAGACCCGGCGTTTGCTCCAGCATAGCGGCCATGTGGGCCAGTTTGTGAGCAACCCAGATATCGTCCTGATCGCAGGGAACAATAAACTCCCCCTGGCACAGCGCCACCGCAGCCTCGAAGTTCCTAGTGATTCCTTTCGCAGAGCCGCCCACATTCAGCTCATTGACATGGACCTGCACGGGAAATGGCGCGGACCTCGCAAATTCGCGCAGGAGGTCGACGGTTGTATCCGTCGAACGGTCATCGATCACGATGAGCTCGGCCGGCTGGCGGGTCTGCTTTGCGATACTTTCCAGCTGTTCCCCGACGAACTTCGCCCCGTTATAGGTACACATCGCCACCGAAATGCTGCCCGTCTGCGGCGACGTTCCGGTTACCCTCTTCACTTCGGTCCCGCTGCCCTCTTCCCTCATGCTTGCCGTCCCAGGAGCCACCGCCGGGTCACGCCGGCCGCCGTTCTGGCGTTGCGCACCTCCAGCGGATACAGGGCAAAGGCATGCAGCGCGCTGCGCACGGCCTCGCGCATCCGGCCTTGCGTGGCCAGCGCTTCCGCGCGCTGCCGGTACACCCAGCTCAGGGCCACGCGCCGGGCACGGACACCGCAGCCCGGGGACCGGAAATGCTTTTGCACAAACTGCAGCTGAGCGCGCAGCATGCGCTCCGGATCGGTGGTCATAGCCTCCGGCGACGTGCGGTACTGCGCAATCACCTCAGGCACGCACGCAACCTGGAATCGCTGCGCGATGCGCACCCAGAGATCGCGATCCTCGGTGGCCCGCAACGTTTCATCAAACACGCCGCTCTGTTCCACGCAGGCACGCCGAAAGGTCACGGTCGGGCACGGCAGGTCCATGGTTCGCATGTAAATCAGCGGCGCGATCCAGCCCTCCGGATGCTGCTTGCGGTCCGTGAATCTACCCACGACCGCCCCGGCAGGGTCGATGCCCTCGATGAGTCCGTAGCTCAGGCCGACCTCGGGACGGCCTGCGAACAACTTCAAGGAAGCCTCCAGCCGGTGCGGCAGCCAGACATCGTCCGCGTCCAGCAATGCTAGGAATTCCGCTTCGGCATGGTGGATCGCCGTGTTGCGCGCGGCCGGCAGGCCTCGATTCTCCTGGCGGATGTAGCGCAGTTTCGGACCGAGTTGCTCGGAGTACCGCGCGGCCACCACGGTTGTTTCGTCCGTACTGCCGTCGTCCACCAGCAAAATGCGCCAGTCGGCAAAGGTCTGGGCCACCACGCTATCCAGCGCCATGGGGAGAAAATGAGCCGCGTTGAAGGCCGGCAGAATGATGTCAACAGTCGGCATGGTGTCCGCGCTACCCTGCCTTATTATAGGCAGCGCATCTCGCGCGGACACCGTGGCCGTACTACCCAAACGGGTCAGATCTTCTATGTGGTGACCTGAGTTGACACACTCCCGTGGACTTCAACACTAGAAGTGGTAGGTAAGATCTCCGGCAGCGACGAACTGCGTCTTCTTGGTGCCGAGATCATAGGCGGCTAGATCATAGGAGTGTTCCAGCCGCAGCTCCGGGCGAAACAGGATCGTTGATCCGATCCAGTGACCGTAGCTGATCAAATGTTCAGAATACTTGGTGGCATAGCCGGTACGCTGGCCCCTGATGTCGTCTACGAACTCGTTCCGGATTGAGATGTAGTTATGCGTATCGATCTTGTCTTCCACATAGTTCACGATGGCCGTCTCAGGCGCAAAGCACCTTTGCTTGCCGTAGGCGCAGTAGGCGCCGTTGGCGCCGGTCTCGGTGGGCACGGGATTGGCTAAGCCCGGAGCCACGCTGGGCACATTGCGCTCGTACATGTACCACGCTTCCGTGTCGGTATGCCAACGCTTGTTGAAGACGTGATACCAGGTCTCGTAATAGCTCTGCAGATTGTTATAGGCATAATTTCCTTTATTAAAGCTGTTGGCCACGGTGTACAACGCGTCCTTACCCTGGTGCCAGGTGTAGTCCACGCCCACGGTTCCTGTCGGCTGCGCATCGGGGGTCCAGGGAGCCACGTCGTTGCCACCGGAAAATCCCGTTTGCAGCAGCCAGTGATCCGAGAGCTTGATGCTGGCCACAATCCCGGTCTGCGTGTATGGGTCAACGGTGTACAACAGCGAGTGCGAATAGGTGTAGTTATTCGGCGCCAGCTGCGCTTCAATATCAGGCAAGGAAATGTAACGGCCCATGCGGATGTTCATGCCCTTGGCCACGTGAGGCACATAGATGTCGATGTAGAACATCACGGGATCGTAGCCATACTCATGATTGCGCGCGAGCAACTGTTGGGAAAAGATGCCTTTCTGGGTTGTGTACCGATAATCCTGGCCCCATAACTGGGCCAGGCGGAAGCCCCAGTCCACGTGATCGGTTTGTACGGTGTCTGGCAGACGCTCGACATAGAGCACCTCTTGGTCCGGGATGATGCGATTCGGGTTGTAGTAGTACGCCGCCGGTGAATTGGCGCCGTCACCCTTATTGGACGTGCTGACGTCGAAGCCGCCGTTGAACCAGCCGTAAATCTTGGTGCGGGTTCTGTTCTCGTTGATTGCCTGCTGCAGGATGTAGGTCTGCGTGTCGGGCGCACCAATGACGGGCGTACCACCCACGGAAAAGTCGGAACCGGGGAACGGGGGCGAATCGAGCGGCGCCGGATAGCCCCTGCGCACGGGAGTGGCTGGTTCGGTGTTGGCCGGCACCGCCGCGGACGGCACGGTCGGCTCCGTCGTCGACGGGGGTGGAGTCAATGCTGGGGTCCAATCGGCCTTGTACGCCGCGCCGAGGCGCTCGAAGAAGTTGCCGGTTACCGCCGGGGCAGGAGCCGCGGGGTTGTTGGAGGTACTGCCAGTACTGTTCTGCGAAGTCTGCGCAGAAAGGGAAACAGACAAAAGGCAACCAGCCAGGCTAATTGAACCAAAAAGACGCGTACACGAAGGGAGAGACATTCCTTACAACCTCTTGATCAGTAGAACTCTGGTTCCGGTGAAAAGTCCGTTCGGAAGACATTAAGAATCCGTAAGCGCCGGGCTTTCCGTCGCGCTCTCCTCGGACGCGCCTTCCGGCTCAAAACGGTAACCCACCCAGGGCTCGCTGTGGATATATCGCACATCCGGACCGTTTTCAATTTTTTTGCGCAGCTGTGCAATCAGCACACGGAGGTACTCCGGCTGATCCCTGCCTGCAACGCCCCAGATGGCGCGCAGCAAAACTTTATGGGTCAGCACGCGATGCGGATTACGCATGAGGTAGAGCAACAGCTCGAACTCCTTCGGGGTAAGCCGCAGACGCTTGCCGCGCAAGAGCACTGCGTGCAACTCCGTGTCGATGACGAAATCACCGGCTTCCAGATGCGTTTCCTGTTTCTCGGTGGGCACGCGCCGCAGCTGCGCACGCACACGTGCCAGCAGTTCCGGCATGCTGAAGGGCTTTGTCATGTAGTCGTCGGCGCCTTCATCCAGTGCACGGATTTTCATGGTTTCACCCTCGCGCACGCTCAACACGATGATGGGTGTTTCGGAGGAGCGGCGCACCGCCTGCGTCAGCTCCACGCCGCTCATCTCCGGCATGGCCAGATCGGTGATGATCAGGTCTGGGTGGTCCTGTTCAAAACGCTGGAATCCCTCCTGACCATCCTTGGCGAGGATGACACTGTACCCGCTGCTCTGCAGCGCTGCGCGCAGCATGCGTGTAATCTGCGGTTCATCGTCGACAACCAATATGCGCTTCACTCCTTCCAGTGTATGGCCGTCAGGGGGTTGGCTACGGCCCGGGATCAGGGACGCATCGCCCGCAAGGGGGTGCGCTCGCATCAGCGTACCGACTTCCCTTGCGCTATGCTGAACGGAATGTCTGCGCCCCAGACCACGGGGGAGAGCCTGGCCGGTGGAGCAACGACTTCCACCGACCTTTCGCTTGCCTCCCTCGGCGTGCTGATCCCTGCCTGGCAGCCAGGGGCTACCCTGCTTTCGCTGGTGACTGACCTGTGCCAGCGGGGCTTTGGCACGCTGCTTGTTGTCGATGACGGCAGCGCGGCTGTCTGCGAAGACCTGTTTGCCAGAATGGCGGAGCTGCCGGGAGTTGAGGTGCATCGGCATGCCGTGAACCTCGGCAAGGGCCGAGCGCTTAAAACCGGTTTTGGGCATTTGCTGAGCGCCCATCCGGACCTGCTCGGCGTAATTACGGCGGATGCGGACGGCCAGCATACCCCCGAGGACATCGAGAAGGTCGCGCGTGGCTTGCTGTCCAGCCACCGCCCTGTGCTCGGCTCGCGCAGCTTTGACCGGAACGTCCCCTGGCGGAGTCGCCTTGGCAACACACTGACGCGCAGAGTTTTCGGTCTGCTCACGGGAAGAAGGCTTTCCGACACGCAGACCGGGCTGCGCGGTCTGCCTTTCACCCTGCTGCCGGAGCTGCTCGCCCTCAGGGGCGAACGGTACGAGTACGAGATGACCGCCCTTGCCTATCTCTGTCGCAACGGCCACACGCCGCTAGAAATCCCGATCGCGACCGTCTATCTGGAAGGCAATCGCGGCTCTCACTTCAACCCTGTGTGGGATTCGATGCGCGTCTACCTCGCTTTATTTCGTTCCTTGCACCGGAGGCGTCAACCCTAACGCGCACCGCCAAACTTCTGCTGTGACGCCCAGGCAAGGTTGTTCTTCGCCAGCTGAAAGTCGGGGCGGAGCGCCACAGCCTTTCTTGCGGCGGCAATCGCGTCATCCCACCGGTGCAGCGACGCCTCGTCCGCGGCGATATTGTTCCATGCCTCTGCGGAGTTCGGGTTCAGCAGCAGGGCTTTCTTCGCGGCCAGGATGCTTTCAGCATAGCGGCCCCCCTGATTGAGGGTCAGCGACAGGTCGATGTAGTGGGGCACCGACAACGTACGATCTGCGGAGCCCGACCGCCGGCTTGCGTCCTCCGCCGATTGCTCTCCGAACCAGAGCAGATTGTTTTGAGCGATGGCCAGGTTTGGATCCAGCCGGAGTGCCTGCCGCTCGGCCGCAAGCGCTTCGGGCCAGCGGTGCAGCCCACCATAGCCTGCCCCGATGTTGTTCCACGCTTCGGCGGACTGCGGATGGAAAGCCACAGCCTGCCTGGCCTCATTGATCGCCTGCTGAAACTCACCTGCACGGTAGGAAGCCTGGGAAAGATTAATCAGATCCGCCGCGCTGCTTGCAGCCAGGCTCTCCGGTCCGCCGCGGAGCAC
>CAXSCE010000011.1:0-97868 GCA_964236545.1 uncultured Bryocella sp. | reverse complement strand
CAAGCACACCGGAGTTACATGAGGGGCAGATCGCGATAGCCCGCGCCCAGGCCTGGCACCAGGCCGCCCCATCGGCCCCATCCCAACCAGCGGAGGCGCAGCCGGACGCCGAACCCGACTCCGAGTCCAGATCCAAGTCCAGCTCCGAGGGTACCTCCTCGGAGCCGGAAGCCTCGGCAGGAAACCGCATCCTCACCCTAGAAGGGGCCCGCGCGTTCGTCAACAACTACGGTCTCGTTCTGTTTGCGCCGCGCTCGCTGGGGGCGCCTGCCCCGTCGCTGGTCGAAGCCACCCTGGGTGCGACAAAAAGTTCGGTAACGCCGGAGGAAGCAGGGACCGCTCGCTCGCTCGTCGCGCGCTTGGTCGCGGAAGGCTCCGCCCTGCCGCTGAACCTGCTTGGCGGCCCGGGTGACCTGCCTGACTTCGTCGTCAGCACCGCGGCTTTCCCCTTCGTCTTCACCCTGCGCGGTGACAAGGGCTGGAAACGCGCCCCCGAAACCTCCGGCGCCCTCAAAGTCACCACCCTCGCCCTCCATGTCTTTGAGGTGCTCACCGCGAAGGGCGCGCTGACAGTCGCCGAGATCGTCGCGGAGGTCGGCCGTGAGATCACCGACTCCGCCGTTTCGCGTGCGCTTTCCGAGCTCTGGTCCCTGCTTCGCGTCATTCCATCCCTCCCGGTAGGTGGTGGCTCGACGGTCTGGGAACTGACCACCACGCGCTTCCTCAAGGCCGTGAAGGCCGGCGCCAACGCGGGCCAGCCGACCGCCCTCAGCGCGCTGATCTCGCTCTATCTCGGCCAGGTCTATCTCGCCACCGAGGATGAGATCTGCGCCTATCTGTCGCCGCTCACCGCCCGTTCACGCATCCGCGATGTGCTTCACGGCCTGGGCGCCAGCCGGCAGCTCAGCGAAGCCGTGTTGGACGGCAAAACCGTTCTCTTCCTCCCTGATTCGCTACCCGACTTCACCCCCCAAACGGACTCCGCTGGAGACATCGAAGCACCTTCCCAGCCGGAAGGGGAAGCCGCCTTCCTCCAAAGCCCTGGAGGTGAGTCAAGCTCCTCCGACGCGCCCTCCACGGACCGCATTCGGCGCTTCGAAGGGGGAGCCGATGCCGGACGCGACCGCGGCTTCCGCGGCAAACCCTTGACCCGCCCCGGTTCTGCCCGTCCTGCTTCTACCCGCTACGGTCCCGGCCGCTTCGGTCCACCCCGCTTGGATGCCCGCTCCGGCGAGTCCTCCGATCGTGCCCCTCGTTCCTCCAACCGCGGTCCCCGCGGGGAAGAGCGTCCGTCGCGATCCTTTGGAGATCGTCGCGAAGAGCCCTCCCCCGGTCGGCCGCCGCGTGAGGGCGCGGGCGAGCGTCCCAGCTCTTCGCGTCCCAGCTTTTCGCGTCCTTGGGACGAGGAAAAACGTAACCGCCCTGCCCGGCCTGAAGGGGATCGCCCCTCCCGTCCCGCCTTTGGGGCAGGGGACAGCCGCCCACCCCGCCGTGAAGGCGGACCTGGCCGGCCGCCGTTCGGCGACCGTGCCCGCCCATCGTTCGGCGACCGCGATCGGTCCTCGTTCCATCGTGAACGTCCCGGCGAGGCGCCGCCCTTTCGCCGCCGCGAGCAGGAAGATGGGGGTGCTCGTCCCTTCCGCAGCAGCTTTTCCCAGGAGGGTGGCGCGGGTGCACGGGACAGCCGCGCACCCCGCGGCGACGGTGGTGCCCCGCGCCGTGAGGGTGGCTCTCCGGGCTTCTCTCCCCGTCGCGACAACCGTGAGGGCGGCGACCGTCCCCGTCCTTTCCGCCCATCGGGCGACCGTCCCTCAGGCCCCTTTGCACCGCGCAAGAGCTCCGATCGTCCGGCGCGGGACGAAGGTGCGCGCCCGGGCCGTCCCTCCGGCGGCGGCTTTCGCCCCCGGGAAGAGGGTGCGGGCGGGCGTCCCCGCTCCAGTGATCGCCCGCCCTTCCGCGCCAATGGCGCGGGGCGCTCCTCCGAGGATCGCCCCTCGCGCCCCTTCACCGATCGTCCAGCACGTCCCTTCGGCGATCGTCCCGCTCGCCCCTTTGGAGATCGCCCATCGGGGGATCGCCCTTTTGGCGACCGCTCCGCTCGCGACGCAGGGAGGCCACGAAGCGGGCCTTCGAGTAACTTCCGGGATCGCGCTGACTTCCGTTCCGGCAATTCCTCCGACTCTTCCAGGTCCTCCGATCGCCCCTCGCGGGGTTCGGCCGGGGCTGGCGGCGGCGGCTTCAAACGGGCTCCAGGCGGTTTCGACCGTGGTCCTGGAGGCCCGAATCGCGGTCCCGGCGGTCCGGATCGTGGTCCAAGCCGAGCCCCCGGCGGGTTCAAACGCGGTCCCGGTCGCAAGAACTCATCAGGCGATCGCCCTGTGCCTCCTCGTCGTCCCGAGGACGAGGCATGAGGGAGCTACCCTCCAAATCTCGTCCCGTTGTGGCCATTGATGGCCCGGCGGGTGCGGGAAAAAGCACCGTTGCGGCGCATCTTGCACGGCGTTTTGGGCTGCTGAACCTGGAAACTGGTGCGATGTATCGCGCTCTGGCGCTTAAATCCCTGCAAACAGCAACCGATCCGGATGATGCGCCGGCCCTGATGCAGCTTGTTGTTCACACGGAGATCGTTCTTCAATCCCAACCCGAAGGCAATCGGGTTTTTCTGGATGGCGAACCGGTTACGCCACGCTTGCGCGATCCTGAGGTCACCGCGATCGCCTCACGCATTTCCGTCCATCCGCCGGTGCGCGCCTGGATGGTGGAGCAACAACGTCTATTGGGCGCCGGGGGCGGCGTCGTCATGGAAGGTCGGGACATCGGCACCGTGGTTTTTCCCGACGCCGAGGTCAAGATTTTTCTCGATGCAGCCCCGGAAATCCGCGGTGCGCGGCGTTTTGAGCAGGCCGGTCCGGCCGGCGGGGAGAAGACCCAGGCAGAGGTCCTTCGCGAACTGCGCGAACGCGACAACCGTGACCGGACTCGCGCGGAATCACCCCTTCGACCGGCGGCCGACGCTGTTCTGCTCGACTCGGGTCATCTCACGCTGAATCAGGTGCTTGCGGCTGCGGAGCGGATTGTTTCCGAGCGGTGGGAAGCCTCTCCCCGGGCTCCAAATGTGCCAAACACAGACCTTGCAAAATAGTTTCGAATTCTTTGTGCGCGTGCTAACATTTGCTCACCGTTTGAAACAAGTCAGTTTCTGCCGGCACAAACGGCGTCGAAGCCGCGATTTGCGTTCAGCGTCACACCGAGACACAAGGGAATTGCGAGACATGGAACAGGGAACAGTAAAGTGGTTCAACGACGCCAAGGGCTTCGGCTTCATCAGCCGCCAGAACGGTGAAGATGTGTTCGTGCACTACTCGGCGATCAACACCAACGGATTCAAGAGCCTTCAGGAAGGCCAGGCAGTTCAGTTCAATGTGGTCAAGGGACCCAAGGGCTGGCAGGCCTCGGACGTACAGCCTCTCTAAGCTCGTCAACCCTCTCCGATAACCAAAGCCTGAGGAGACCCGCGGAAGTCTCCTCAGACTATGCCGTAGGGGCCCCAGACTAACCCTCATCGATCAATTCCTCACCGCTCATCGCCGAACTCCACCCCTCTTTCACCTTGAGGCAACATCCGTAACCGGCGTGACCCTCCAACCGCCGTTGTTCACGGGAAAGGGAGGCCGCCCTAAGGACCGCCCGTCGGTGGCGGGGTGCCTGTGGCAACCGGAGCGGCGGTATCTGGGTGGTTTGCCGCGGGGGTAGCCTGCGCAGTCGGAGCCGGAATGATGCGCGTACTGGTCCGGAACCGGCGGTAGTCGCTGGCGGTCAGGTGCAATTGACCGTCAAACCCTGCCACCAGCAGGATACGTACGCTGCCCTGGCCGTTGATCGTGGCCGGCAGCCAAACGGCATCATTCACGCGCTTGGCCTCGAAGTCGAAGTTCGAGTCCCTGCGTACGTCCGCGACCAATCCGCCGCCGATCTTGAAGTCGTTCAGGAAGTGTCCCTGCCCGCGGACCACGACCCGGTCGGCTTCGTCGATCCACACCGTTCCGACAATATCTTTCACCACCGCCTCAGCAGAGGAACGTGTCTTTGCCTTCGGATCGCCGGCATAGTCGAGAACGATGGTCGGCCGCCCACCGTATTCCACCCGTCGCTCGTGCGAAAAACTGCCCAACTCGAGCAAACGGGCCACGGTGATGACCGTGTCGCCTCGCGGATCCGTCATCTGTCCATTGGCGGCGGCCTTGGCACGGCGTTCTTTCGCCTTCGCTACCGCTTTATCAAGGCGATCATTCTCCTTCGCCTGCTCGTCGGGCGTCAGCGGCTTGCCATTGCGCGCCACCACACGATCAACCCGTACGCCATCAAGCGTCAGGCTCTCGGAATCGGTAACTTCGTTTTCCTTGACGCTGCCGTCCTTGCGCATGCGCTCCTGCTGAAGGTGCACGTGGTAGGTGTAGTCATTCCGTAGCGCATCCATGCGCTCCTCGTTCGCTTGAACGTCGCGCATTAGCGCGCCCGGATCCGGCAGGGGACTCCCGTCGGAGCCAACCGCTTGCCCACTCGGCGTTTGCGTCTTGGCAGGATCCGGCTCCCCCGTGACTTGTCCCAGAGTGGGAGAACAAAGCACGGAAAATGGCAGTGCCGCCGCCGCTAGCAGTGGAAGCGCGATGGGGAATTTGCGCCGCATGCCACCATCCTATCCTGTTGGCTGTCCAATGATCGCGCCCAGATGGGCGCTCCGCGTTGCGCACACAACCGGCCCGGCAAGGACATCCACAGCTCGTCACCTCACAACTGAAAGCCGAGATCAGGGGCAAAAGACCAGGATTAGTGACCAAACGCCAGATCAATCAGCGTCTTCTCCTCCATCTCATGTGCTTTGGCGGAACCGGTGGCCGGGCTGGCCGAGGCAGTGCGCTTCACCGACAACACCGGCCGGTCATGCGCAATCAGCCGCAGCCGCGGCATCACGTAGGAGAGCGCTCCCATGTTGGCCGGCTCTTCCTGCACCCAAACGACCTCACGCGCCTCGGGATGCAACTCCAGCTCCGCGCGCAATTCGGCCTCGGGCCACGGATAAAGCTGGTCGACAAACAGAATGGCCACATCGGTTACGTGGCGTTTGGCGCGCTCCACGCGAAGGTTATGCCCGATCTTGCCGGTGCAGACCAGCAATCTGCGCGGGTTCTTCACTGCGGTGTCCGGGATCACAGGCTGAAATTGCGCGGCGGCCAGATCGGTGAGCGTAGACAGCGCGTCCGGATGCCGCAGCATGGACTTCGGCGTGAATACCACCAGCGGTTTGCGCCATTTGCGCATGGCCTGCCGCCGCAGCAGGTGAAAAAACTGCGCCGCGGTGGAGGGCTGCGCGATCTGGAGGTTGTCCTGCGCCGCAAGTTGCAGGTAGCGCTCCACGCGAGCCGACGAATGCTCCGGTCCCTGACCTTCATACCCGTGCGGCAGGAGCAGAACCAGCCCCGAAAGCAGACCCCACTTGGCCTCGCCCGCCGCCAGAAACTGATCGATGATGATCTGTGCGCCATTGGCAAAATCGCCGAACTGCGCCTCCCACAGAACCAGTGCCTCCGGAAAATCACGGGAGAACCCGTACTCAAAGCCCAGGCAGGCGGCCTCCGACAGCATGGAGTTGTACACCTCCCACCGGCCCTGGGGCTTGCCCTCCGGTCCCGGTCCCAGGTGCGCCAGAGGGGACCAGCGCTGCTCGGTCTCCGTGTCGACCAGTATCGAATGCCGCTGATTGAAGGTTCCTCGCTGCGAATCCTGCCCGCTCAGCCGCACCGGCGTACCGGCCTTCAGAAGGGAAGCGTACGCCAGAAGCTCGGCGAAACCATAGTCGATGGCCCGTTTGCCAGCACCCATCTCCCCCCGCTGCTCCAGCAGCTTCGCAACCTTCGGGTGAACGTGGAATCCTTCGGGCGAGCGCGTCAGCGCCGCCGTTAGATCGCCAATTGCCGACGCCTCTAGGCCGGTGTGCGGCTGATCGTCGGGAGCCAGAGGGCCGCCGCAGTACGGATGCCAATAGGCTGGCAATTCGTGCATGCGTTTCACCGCGAACGCGCCCGGACCGTCGGCCACCGGTTCATGGTGGGCCGCACGGTGCTGTTCCTCCAGAAATTGCTGCTGTACCTCGGCCACCTCAGCCGCTGCATCCACGCCCAACTGCTCCGCATACAGCTTAAAAAGCGGAGGATGATCCTTGATTTTGGCGTATCGCCGAGGCTGGGTCACCGTCGGGTCGTCAACCTCCGAGTGGCCATGGCGTCGGTAGCCGATCAGGTCGACCACGACATCCGAGCGGAAAGTCTGACGGTAGCTGGCGGCGATCTCCGCAACCCGCACCACCGCGGCCGGATCCTCCGCGTTCACGTGAAAAATCGGCACAGGCAGCCGCTTGGCCAGATCCGTGGCAAACCGGGAGGAGTTAGACTCCTCCGGATTGGCAGTGAAACCAAGCAGGTTGTTCACGACCACCTGAATCGTGCCCCCAACGTTGTAGCCGTTCAGGGTGGCCAGCATCATCGTTTCGGCCCAGATGCCTTGCCCGGCAAAGGCTGCGTCGCCGTGAATGATCATGGGCAGGATGCAGCGCTCCCCCTCCTCACCGACGCGTTCCTGCCGTGCCCGCGCGCGTCCCATGACCACCGGGTCGGCCGCTTCGAGGTGACTGGGGTTCGATGTGAGGTGCAGCGAGACTGTTTTTCCGTTCGCCGTCGTGAACTGCCCTGTCGCGCCCATGTGGTATTTCACATCGCCGCCGCCCATGGTCGAACGTGGATCTACATCCTCGAACTTCGAGAAAATCTCATGCGATTGTCGTCCGACCGTATTCACCATGACATTCAACCGTCCACGGTGGCTCATGGCAAACAGCGAACGCGTCACCCCCGCGTCGGCTGCAGTGGTAAACAGCTGCTCCAGAAAGGGGATCAGCGACGTAAGGCCCTCCAACGAAAACCGCTTCGTTCCCAGATACCTCTGCTGGATCACCTGCTCAAAGACATCCGCGCGGATCAGCCCTGACAGGACCCTTCGCGGGTCCGGCGGGGTGTAGTTCTTTTCAAGCTGCTGCGCGATCCAAGCCCGCCGCTCCGGCGAAGGGATGTGCATGTACTCCGCCCCGATTGTGCCGCAGTAATAGCCGCGTGCTTCTGACGAATCCGCGCCATCCGGGGCCGGTGTCGGGAAGGGCTCCGGGGCGAGGTACTGCCCGAGCGGATCAAGCGATGCCTGCAGAAATCCCCAACGCCGGAAAATGTCAAAGACCTCTTCGCGCTTGAACTCGGCAGCTGCTTGGGGGATCTCGGGCGCAGGGCTGGGAGGGGTGCGGGAAAGCTTCGTCTCGGGGGCGGTTCTGGTAGCCATAACGCTCTCTATGCTAGACCTTTCACCTTGGCGCTCATAGGCTCCGTGCGGTTATCGTTGCCCATGCCATGGGTCTGCTTTGGGCCTGCCGAGGCCCGCTGCACGTGCCGTGCCATCCCTCGCAAACACGCCGCGCTCATGGCGATGAGCCCGCCGCAAAATGCACCCGGCGCAGGAAGCCGAAGCCTCCACCCGGCTCTAGTTGCACGCCCTCCAGGCGCGTGGAATGCACGGCAACGGTGTCCGGGTACCAGAGCGGCACACTGGGCAGCTCGTTTGCCAGCAAGGTTTGCACCTGGATGTACTCTGCCCGACGTTCCCCTTCCGATCCTGCCTCCTCCGCGGAGCGCAGGGCCGCATCCAGCCGTGGGCTCGAGTAGTGGCCCCGATTGCCGCCGTGCGGCGGGAAACTCGCCGTGGCGTAGGCATACCGGAAGATGTCCGGATCCTCATTCGACCCCGTCCAGCGCAGGATGTAGAGCTGAAATGCACCGCGGGTGACATCGGCGTAGAACGTGCCAAACTCGGCACTTCGGATACCCAGCTCGATACCCGCTGCCCGCATCTGTTCCTGCAGCACCTGGGCCAGCAACCGCGTTGTCTCATCGGTGGAGGTCTTGAGCGTGAGCCGCAAGCGCACTCCCTTCGCATCGGCGTGCCATCCCGCGCTTTCCAGCAGCGCCTGCGCTCGTACCGGATCATATGGATACTTCGGTAGCTCGTCCCCGGGCGCCGCGGCCCAATGCCCCGGCGGCAGCAGCGTGTCCGCCGGCACCGCATGGCCCCGCCACAGGGCCTTGATGAGAGGCCCGCGGTCGGTGGCCAAAGCGATCGCCTGCCGGACCCGCACGTCGCGCAGGGCAGGGTCTCGGACGTTTAAATTCATGTAGTACACATCAGCCCCTGGCCGCGTCTCGGCGCGCAGATGCGGCTCATTTGCCAGGGCATGCACTTCGTCCGGCGTGATCGCATTGCTCTCAATGTCCGCAGAGCCCTTTTTCAACTCCAGCGCCATCGAAATATTGTCCGGAACCACCTCGAATCGCACCCGTTCGATCCGCGGTGCACCGCCCCACCAATCCGGGTTGCGTTCCAGCACGACTTCCTTGTCCTGCACCTGACCGGCAAACCGGAACGGCCCTGTGCCCACCGGGTGCAGCCCTTCATCGCGCCCCGCACCGCGCTCCACGACCCCAAACAGTCCATCGCTCAGGTTGAACAGCAGCGAGGGGTCCGGGGACGTCGTCCGCACCTCCACCGTAAGTGGATCGCGCACGCTCACGGCGCTCACAACCGCGAAGGAACCGGCTTTGGAGGTCACCAGCGTTCCATCCGTCATGCTGCGAATCGACCACGCTACATCGTCTGCCGTCAACGGCTTGCCGTCGTGGAACCGCACCCCGGGCCGCAGGTGAAAGACCCACGTCAGTGGATCGGGGCGCTCCCAACTCGTCGCCAGCCAGGGTTGGGGGTTGAAATGCTCATCCTTGTGCACCAGGGCGTCGTAGACCAGCGCGCCCACCCGCTCCGATTGCGCATCCGTGCCTTGCCGCAGATCCAGATTGTTTGGAGAGCTTTCAATGAGAAATCGCACCGTGTTCGCCTCGGGCGCCGGGCGCCGGCAGCCGCCTGCCAGCAGCAGGAGGGGCAGGACGAGCACAAGCGCGAGGGCACGGAACAGCATCGTTGACCTTATCGGCAGATCGCGCAAAAAGATCAGCCCTTTCGCAAACTAAATTTCCCTAAATCTGAGTAAGGCGTCCCAAAATGACACCGCGCCCCGCGCCGGTGGCCGCGGGCACGTTTCCCGGTAGCCGGTGCCAGCTCAACCAGCCCAGCAACGCAAAGGCAGCCGCTTCCTTGGCCTCCACGCCCATACTGGCCGAACCTACCTCCTCAGTCGTCTTCACCGTGCAGCCCAGGGGCGCAAAGCCTGCCCGCAGACGCCGCAGCAGGGCCGCATTGTGCGCGCCGCCCCCTGAGACAAAGACCTCCGTCGCCTCCGCCAGGGGAGCGCGCCGGTCCAGATGCGGTCGCACAAAGCGGCGGTAAGCCTCAGAAATCGTCTCCGCCGTAAACGCAGTCGCCGTGGCGACAACATTCTTTCTTCCGTCCGTCTGATCCCATTTTTGGCACAGGGCGATCAGCCGGTCCGTGAACTCTGCCCCGTACTGCTCACGCCCGCAGCTCTTCGGCGGCGGCAAACGGAGGTAGGCGTCCTCCATCAACGTGCGCAGCACCGGTTCGAGCACCTGCCCGCGCGCGCCTGTTCCGCCGCCACAGTCATAGGCCCGGCCGTACATCCGCTGCATGCAGGCGTCGATCACCATGTTGGCCGGACCGGTGTCGAAGGCCAGCACATCCTTTGTGTCGCAGTTTGCCGGCAGCGCGGTGAGATTGGCAATCCCACCAAGGTTCAGCAAGATCCGGTTGTTTGTCGCGTGACGGTACAGGCAAAGATCCAGCATCGGCACCAGCGGCGCTCCCTGACCGCCCGCGGCCAGATCCGCCGTGCGAAAATCGCTGACCACCGGCAGGCCGAGCCGCTCGGCCACCACCGCCGGCTCGCCCGTCTGCCAGGTGCAACGGACCGGCCTGCCCAGATACTCCGCCGCGACCGCCTGGTGATAGATCGTCTGCCCATGCAGCGCCACCAGCGCCGGCTCGGTGCCGCTCTGCCGCACCGCCGCCTCCACGGCATCCGCGTACACCTCGCCCAGCCGCCAGGATAGCCGCGCCAGCTCCGCCGCCGAGGTCGCCTGCGCCTCCATCGCCGCCAGCACCGCCCCGCGCACCTCCCCCGTGTAAGGTGCGGCGTGGTGCGCCAGTACCTCCACCCCCGGGGGAGCTCCGGGTCCATCCCCCGGCGAAATGCGGCAAAGGGCCACATCCACACCATCAGCGGAGGTCCCACTCATCACCCCGGCGACAATCATCGCCTCGGGCTTCGGCGTCGGCTCGGGATTCACGCCGCACCGCCGCCGCGCAGCTCGCGTTGCAGCTCGGCCACCAGCGCCAGGGCTTCACGTGGGGTCAGGCCATCCACATCCACGGTCTCCAACCGGTCGACGATGCGCTGCGAAAGCGGGGTGAACATGGTCATCTGCAGCGCGGGGGCCCGCTCGGGTTTCACCGGCGCCGCCTCGCGCACCCCTTGCGCCTCAGCGCGCTCATGCACCCGCAGCACCTCGCGGGCGCGCTCGATCACCGCCCCGGGCAGACCCGCCAGCCGCGCCACCTCGATGCCGTAGCTCTTGTTCGCCGCGCCGGCTTCCACCGTGTGCAGAAACACGATGCCGCCTTCCCGCTCCCGCACCGTCACCCGCGCATTTTTCAGCCGCGCCAGCCGGTCTGACAATAGCGTCAGCTCATGGTAGTGCGTAGCAAACAGCGTGCGCGCGCCCACCCGGTCATGCAGGTGCTCCACGGTGGCCCAGGCGAGCGAAAGCCCATCATAGGTCGCCGTGCCGCGCCCCATTTCGTCCAGCAGAACCAGAGACTGCGCGCTGGCTGTGTTCAGGATCGAGGCCGTCTCCGTCATCTCCACCATAAAGGTAGACCGCCCGCGCGCCACGTTATCCGCCGCCCCGATCCGCGTATAGATCCGGTCCACCAGCCCCAGCCGCATCCGCTCCGCCGGCACAAACGACCCGCACTGCGCCATGATCGTCAATAGCGCGGCCTGCCGCAAAAACGTGCTCTTGCCGCCCATGTTCGGCCCGGTGATCAGCAGCAGGGAAGGGCTGCCGATGACTTCTTGCTTGTCACTCCCGCTTCTTTGCTTGTCATTCCCGAAGGGAATCTGCGTATCGTCTGCGCTGGCAATCACGTCAACTCCGCCACACAAACTCAGCGAATTCGGCACAAACCGCCCCGCGCCGGTCTCCTCCAGCCGCCGCTCCACCACCGGATGCCGGCCATGGATGAACTCCAACGCCGTCCCGTCCTCGACGACTGGCCGCACCCATCCGCGCATCGCCGCCAGGTGCGCAAAGCAGGCCAGCAGATCGATCTCAGCAACCGCCCGCGCCGTCTCGCGCATCCGTGCCGCGCCCGCCAGCAGCAGCTGCCGCAGCTCCGCGAACAGTCGCCGCTCAATCTCTGCAGAGCGCTCCTGTGCAGTCAGGATCTTAGTCTCGAGCTCCTTCAGCTCCGGCGTCGTGAAGCGTTCCGCGTTCACCAGCGTCTGTTTGCGCTCGTAATCCGCCGGCACGGCCTTCAGATTCGACCGCGTGATCTCCAGGTAATACCCAAAGACCGAGTTGAACCGCACCTTCAGGGAGCCGATCCCCGTCCGCTCCCGTTCGCGCTCCTCAATGGCCGCAATCCGCTGCCGGCCGTTGGCTGAAAGCTCGCGCAGTTCATCGAGCTCCGGATCCACGCCCGCGCGCACCGCGCCACCCTCGCCCAGCACCGCCGGGGGCTCCTCGACCAGCGTGTGTGCGATCGATTCCTGGAGATCGGCCAGTAAATCCAGGCCGCCCAACGCCGCCCACCGTCCCTGCCCACCGAACTCCGCCCCGAACTCTACCCCGAACTCCGCCACGGCCGCCCGCAAGCCGGGCAGGCAGCGCAGCGTCGTGCCCAGCGCGCAGACCTCTCGGGGTCCCGCGGCTTCGAGCGAAATCCGCCCCAGCAGCCGTTCCAGGTCCAGCACCCCGCCCATCGCGCGGCGTACCCCCTCGCGCCGGCGAATATCCCCTGCCGCCAGCGCCACGGCGTCCAGCCGCTCATTGATGGCCCGCAGCTCCGCCATCGGCCGCAGCAGCTGCGCCCGCAGCAACCGCTTGCCCATGGGCGTGCAGCATGCATCCAGGGCGTGCAGCAGTGTGGTGTCGGTGCTCTCACCGGAAAATAGCGGATCGACCAGCTCCAGATTGCGCACGCTCACCGCATCCAGCTCCAGGCAGCCGCGCCGCTCATAAAACCGCACCGTGTCCAGGTGCTCCAGCGCCCCCTGCTTGGTCGCACGCAGGTAATGCACAAGCGCCCCCGCGGCCACCGCCGCCGCCGGATGCCCGCCCAACCCCATGCCGTCCAGCGAGTGCACCCGCAAACCCTGCCGCAGCAGCGGAATGGCATACTCCTCGCCAAACACCCACTCATCCAGCTCGGTCCGCGCCCCGGCAGGCGCAACCGGAGCCCCGCCAGCCCGATCTGCCGACAAGCCGGGTGCCCCACCCTGCAAACCGGGTGCCCCATCTTCACCGGCAGCCTTATCGCCGGTTAAGGTGGGTTGCCGCCGAGCAGCACCGGAGAACCCACCCCCAAACCCGGCCCCGCGCGCCACCAGCGTCTCCGCCGGCCGCATCCGCTCCAGCTCATCCAGCGCCGCCGCCCAGCCGTTCGCGCCCGCGAACTCCGTGGCTCGCATTTCGCCGGTTGAAAGATCCACGGACGCCACGCCCACACAAGCCGCCGTCCCGCTGCCGGCCGCGGCCACCGCCGCCAGCCACTGGCTCGCGCCCGCATCCAGCGCCGCATCGAGCGCCGTCCCCGGCGTCAGCACCCGCGTCACCTCACGCCGTACCACCCCTTTGGCGAGCTTGGGATCCTCCATCTGCTCGCACAGCGCGACCTTGTACCCCTTGCGCAACAGCTTCTGCAGGTAACCAGCCGCCGCATGGTAGGGCACGCCGCACAGCGGCACCAGCCGCGCTTTGTCCCGCGCGGTGAGCGTCAACCCCAACTCCCGCGCGGCGACCACGGCGTCCTCATAGAACAACTCATAAAAGTCGCCCATGCGAAAAAACAGCAGCGCATCCGGGTGCGCCTCCTTGGCTGCCCGATGCTGGCGCATCGCCGGCGAAAGCGCGTCGATTTCGCCCGCCGCGGAACCCGGAATAGAGGAAGAGGCCATCACTCAGTCAGGCCCCAGAATATCGCGAGACCCCTGTGGTATTCCCGTCCCAGACCAGCTTCCTCCCGTCGTCCCCTGGCTTTTTGCTGTCATCCCGCAGCCTTTTATCACCATCCCGCAGCACAGCTTGTTGTCGCCCCGCAGCCTTTTGTTGTCATCCCGCAGCCTTTTATTGTCATCCCGCAGCGCAGCGGAGGGATCTGCTGTTTGGATCACCACCGAACCTCAACGACTCCACAACGTCGGCCCTGCGCTCCATACCCACCCGGCCAACAAAGTACCGCAAAACGGTACACTCACACCCATGATTGAACTCCCGATGACCGAAGCCCAGTTCGCCTCCGCCGGCGAGCGCCTCAAGCGCCACGGCCTTGACCTGAGCGGTCCCACCGGCACCCTGACCAAGGAGGGCATCACGGCCAGCTACACCTACAGCGACGGCCTGCTCCGCATCACGATCCACAACAAACCCTTTTTCCTCCCCGAAAGCCTGATCGAAGGCCGCCTCAAGGCCTACGTCGAACAAAACATCGCCAAATAGGCCACGGCCACCGTGCCGGCCCGGCAGCGGCAGCGACCTCCATCCCCCGCCGCACATCTATACTGGAGTGTGCGCCCCCGGGGTGCGCCCCTCCCGCATGTCTCTCCTTTGGCTTCGAGTTGCCGTCATTCTCTACGCCTTTGCGGCGCTCGCGGTACTGCCCGCCGCCCTCTACGACCGCCCGCGCTGGCGCTACTTCGCCCTGCCCTGCGCCCTCGGCGGCGTCTTTTTCCACTTCGTGGCGCTGACCGAAACCCTCGTCGCCGCGCACCACGCCCTCCCCGTCGATACCCACGAAACCCTCTCCATGCTCGGCCTCCTGCTCGCCGCGGCCTTCCTGGCACTTTTCGTCCGATTTCGCACCGTCTCGTTCGGCGTGTTTCTGCTGCCGGTCGCGGTGCTGGTCACCCTGACGCCCGCCTTCCGCCCAGGCGCCGAGTTCCTCACCTACCCCTATCTCCGCACCGGCTGGCTCTTTCTGCACGTCGCTCTGCTCTTGGCCGCTTACGCCGCGCTTCTGGTGTCGCTCGTGGCCAGCCTGCTCTATCTCATTCAGGAGCGCGGCCTCAAGCAGAAGCGCCTGCGCTCCGCCGGCACTGCCCGCAACTGGCTGCCGCCGCTTGAAACCACGGACCAGATCGCCCTCAAATCGCTCCTCTTCGGCCTGCCGTGCATGACCGGCGGCCTGCTTATCGGCTCGGTGGTGGCCCTCCAGACCGTCGGCCCGGCCTTTTTCGCCGACCCCAAGGTCCTTCTCTCGCTTGCCATGTGGTTTGCCTACATGGCCATGATCTTTATCCGCCGGCAGTCAGGCCTGCGCGGCCGCCGAGCCGTCTACCTCTCCAGCTTCGCCTTCCTCTTCGTGCTCGCCGTCTGGGCTGCCAATCAACTCTCCGCGGTGCACAGGTTCAAGGCGCCATGAGGGAAGCTGCAGCCGCCGTTTCGCCCAACTCCCTTCTGCTGGTGGGCGTCAATCACACCACCGCGCCCATCGCCGTGCGCGAGCGTCTCGCCATCCCCTCCGAGCGCCTTGCCGAAGCCACGCGCACGCTCATCCACGAGCCCGGCGTCCGCGAGGGCATGATTCTTTCCACCTGCAACCGCGTCGAGCTGCTCACCGTCTGCGATCCCGCCGCCGCTCCGCCGCTGCTCACGCCCGTGCGCTTCTTCCACCGCTTCCTGGAGCTCTCCTCAGCCGAAGTTGAGCCGCACCTCTACCAGTTCCGCGAATCCGAAGCCGTCCGCCACCTCTTTCGCGTCGCCAGCTCCCTTGATTCCATGATCGTCGGCGAGCCGCAGATCCTCGGCCAGGTGAAGCAGTCCTTTGCCGTCGCCCGCGAGGTCGGCGCCATCCGGAGCACGGGCGCCTTCAGCTCTGTGCTGGACCCTCTGCTGCAGCGCGCCTTCTCGGTGGCCAAGCGCGTGCGCACCGAAACCCAGATCGGCGCCACCACGGTCTCGGTCGCCTCGGTCGCTGCCGACCTAGCCCGCAAGATCTTCGGTTCGCTCCGGAATAAGACCGTGCTGCTCGTCGGAGCAGGGAAGATGAGCGACCTCACCGCCCGGCACCTCATCCAGCAGGGCGCCACCACGCTTCTGGTCTCTAACCGCACAGAGGCCCGCGCCGAACGGATCGCCGACGCCCTGCGCACCCCCGCCATCACCACCGGCGTCATCCCCTTCGACCAGCTCTACGACCAGGCCCACCGCGCCGACATCATCCTCACCTCCACCGGCGCCTACACCGAGAGGGGCACGCACATCTTCACCCCGGCCCAGGCGCGCACACTGCTGGCCCGCCGCCGTAACCGGCCGGTCTTCTTCATCGACATCGCCGTTCCCCGCGACGTCGCCCCCGAGGTCAACCGCATCGAAGGCTGCTTCGTCTACGACATCGACGACCTCCAGCAGGTCGCGCAGGAAAACCGCGCCGGCCGCACCCGCGAGGCCGAGGCCGCCGAACGCATCGTCAGCTCCGAGGTCCAGCGCTACACCGAACGCCTCACCCAAACCCCTTCCACCGAGGCCATCAAGCAGCTGCTCGCCGAAGCCGAAGCCACCCGCGAGGCCGAACTCGCCCGCACCCTCCTCCGGCTGCAGGCCACCCCGCTCAACGCCGCGCAGGCGGCCGCCGTCGAAGCCCTGACCCGCTCGCTCGCCGCCAAGCTCCTCCACCCGCAAATCGCCGCGCTGCGCAGCCCTCGCGACCCCCAGTCGTCCTAGACACCTGCCGCGCCTATCCGCGTCTCTTTGTTGTCATCCCGTAGCGCAGCGGAGGGATCCGCTTTCGCCCTGGACCGCAACACCGTCCGCCGCTTCCCACCCAATCACCCATCGCCAAACAGCCCGCACAAAAAAGAGTGCAGGCGGAGACAGCGCACCGCCTGTTTCTGCCATCCCAAGCGAAGTACGGGACCAACATCTCATTCCGCAGGCAGGCACGACGATGGCACTCGCAAAAACAACGCAGGATCATGACGAGATTCAAAAGTGGGCCGAGGCGCGCGGCGGCAAGCCGGCCGTCGTGGCGGCGACTGAGACCGACAAAGCCACCGGCATTCTCCGCCTCATGTTCCCCGACGCCCCACACCACAATGACGGCGCCCTAGAAGAGATTTCCTGGGAAGAGTTCTTCGAAAAATTCGACGAGAGCGGCCTGCAGCTCACCTACCAGGAAGAAACTGCCGATCACCAGATCTCGGACTTCAACAAACTAACCTACCCGGATCCCGAATCCGCCCAGGGTAAGGCGCTGTTAAAGAAGTCCGCCGGCAAAAAAAGCGCGAAGTCCGCAGCCAAGAAGTCTGCTGGCGCCCATGCCCCGGCAAAAGCCGCCGCAAAGTCTTCCGAAAAGGCTGCACCCGCCAAAAAGACACCCGCCAAAAAGTCTGCCTCCAAATCAGCCTCCCAGAAATCCTCCCCCGCCACCCCAGCCCGCAACTACCCCAAACCCGACCACGGCGGCAACAGCCAGGTCTTCTAGCACCAGCCCTGCCGACAAGCCTCGTCCACTGGACGAGGCTTCGCCTTTTCGCCACGTAATTATGATTATGGTGAAGGAAGAACCAAACATGCATTCGTGTGTACACCCTATGGCCCTCGCCGTTGATGGCATGAAGGGTCAGTGGAACTGAGCATGCAATCCGCGCGTGATAGCGAGCAGGTCCTTGCAGACCGTTCTCAGGCGAAATCAGTCTTGTTCGTGAAGCCGCCTGAAGAAGCGGATTCGCATGAAAGCTCCTTTTACCCTGACGCTCTCGCTGACCGCTCTTTCCTTTGTGCTCCTGTGTGGTGCAAGCCAAGCGATCCCGCCAACGGTTGCTGCGAAAACCCATGCTAGGCAGGCCGGGGAGGTACCCTCCCCCACCACGCCTGTCACCACGCGTCCCTTGGCACCGGCAGACTTCGCAAATACGGCTGCGCGCCTCGATCATTCGTCCATTCCTAACGTGATCGGGCAAATCAAGCCCAATCGTCAACAATCTTTCCGCATCAAGGGCCAAGGGTTTTCCGACTTTTCGATCGTGCCTGTTCGCTATGAGTCCACCAGCGCGGACAACCAGGAGCCTACCTTCCGCTGCGGCGTTTATGTTGTCTCAGCCGAGGGTGGCTACAAATTCGTTCGCACCCTTGGTTACGACAATCGCGAAGCGGAGGTCTGCGGCAACTTGCTGGCTGTGGGCTTTCTCCCTGACCGTTCCATGCCGCCATGTATCATCCTGCTCTACAACGGCGGCTCCTTCAACTCCCTCGGTAAGGATCCGGTCATCCTTGCCTGGAACCCGAAAGCGAACGGCTACGCGTCTGATGATGAGGTTGTAACCTATCTGAGTAACGCCGCGACCATACCAGCGATCAAACAGAAACTCAAAGCATTGAAGCCCTGATCCGCCTTGGATTACCCACAACAACACCCATTGTTAGAGGGTCGGCAATAAACCAGACCTGTTTACCTTCAAATGTAGCTATGACATCGCCTTTCTGATTGTCATCCCGCAGCGCAGCGGAGGGATCTGCTGTTGGGATCGTCGCTAAACCCCAGGATAACGGCTCTAATCTAAAACCCAAGCGATTTGGTTTGCTACACTGTTCCGGTGCCAACCGTTTTACGGCTGCCAGGTCTTCGCGTTTCCACTTACACGAATGACCACCGGCCGGCGCACGTTCACGTCATCGCAAATGGGCAAGAGGCCGTCTTTGAGTTGAACTGCCCTGCAGGACCGCCAGGCCTGCGCGAAAACTACGGCTTCGCACAGCATGAAGTGAACGCCATAGAAAAAGCCTTGATGGAGCATATTTCGTCGCTCTGCCAGGCCTGGGAGGAAATCCATGGTCACTGATGAGGCATTCGAGAAAGCCAATGGGAAAGCAAAAGACCTTGAGGCCCGGGTTCCCAGGGCAGTCTCAGCCAAATACGACCGCCACATCCGGCGTGTGGTGGTTCAGCTCAGCTCCAACCTGGGCATCTTCTTCTCACCCCGGGATGCGGAAGGGCTGGAGAACGCTACGCCGGAGCAACTGAACGAGATCGAGATTTCCCCTTCGGGGTATGGGCTTCACTTCCCAAAGCTCGACGCGGACCTTTACCTGCCGTCGCTTCTGGAAGGCGTTTTCGGCTCCCAGCGCTGGATGGCCAGTCGCATGGGCATGCGCGGAGGTAAGTCCCGAAGCGAAGCGAAGACCATGGCCGCCCGGGAAAATGGTAAAAAGGGCGGCCGGCCAAAGCAGAAGGGAACTGTCGCGACGATTCCGTAGGATCAGCAAGAGAAAACCGTCTCAGGGCACACGAGATAGGAAGTCCCGCTACTGAAGGCTGCCCTGACCGTCAAAGTGCTTGGGACAGGAGCGATCATCTCTCAAGTTGTCGCTAACAAAACTCAGCGGAACGGGTCATGTAAACAGATATACCTGTAGTAGGCTCACGATCACCGCGGAGGTATCTTGCGAGTCGCCCTGCCTAAGCTCTTGACGCGGGGCCTAGCCCTGTTCTTGCTCGTACCCTACCTGCGCACTCAGCAGCCAGAAGAACACATCGCCTTCGAAGTAGCCAGTATCCGGCCCAGTAAACCCGACGCTTCTCAAGGTGCCACTTGGGGCATAAAGCCTGATGGCTACTCCACCCGGGGCCAGGACCTCTGGGTTACCGTGATGATCGCCTTTTACCCCAACGAACCCTACCTCCATCCTGCCGGAAGCATCACCGACTACCCTAAAGCTTCCTGGGCCAGAACTCAGTACGACATTGACGCAAAGGTCGCCGCACAAGATGTTGACCGCTGGGGGCAACAGGATCGTCGTCATCTGCTGCTCAGTTCCGCGCTCCAAGACATGCTCAAGGAGCGTTGCCACCTCGCCGCCCACCGTGCGCAACGCGAGCAGGCCTCTTTTGCGCTTACCCTCGGCAAACGTTTGCCGCTCTACCAAAAATTCATTCCCAACCAACCCGATCCACCGAATAGTATCCGGATGCTCGGAGGAAGAATGATTCCCGGTGACACCCAGGTCAGATTTTTCGGGATTTCCATGGAAACCCTGGCAAGTTATCTCACCGACTCCGCATCCCGACCCGTTGTTGATCGCACAGGTCAGCAAGGCCTCTACAACATCACCCTCATCCCCTACCCCCGCGAACATCACGATCCCAGCGAACCCGACCCACCTAGCTATTTCGACCTAGAGGCCAGCGGCTTCACCCTCAAGCCAATCAAGATTATGGCCGATACGCTCGTCATCGACCATCTGGAGCCGCCGACCCCCAACTGACATCCTTGGCTCCAGCCCTTCACGGGAGGCCTGCCTTCCTCAGCGTATCCTAGACCCCGATGACCACCCAACCCATTCGCCTCGGCACCCGCGGCTCGCAACTCGCCCTGTGGCAGGCCAACCACATCGCCGACGCCCTCCGTAAACACGGCCACACCGTCGCAGTCGAGGTCATCCGCACCACCGGCGACCGCATGCAGGACCCCAGCTTCGTCGCCCCCGCAGCCTTTGACGACGGCACCCCGCTCGACGCCAAGGGCATCTTCATCAAGGAAATCGAGGACGCCCTGCTCGACGGCCGCATCGACGTCGCGATCCACTGCCTCAAGGACCTGCCGACCAGCCTCGACCCCCGCTTCACCCTCGCCGCCATTCCGCCGCGCGCCGACGCCCGCGACGCCTTTGTCTGCGAAGACTTCTGGGGTTTGCACATGCTCCCGCTGGGCTCCCGCGTGGCGACCACCAGCCCCCGCCGCCAGGCCATGCTGCTCTCCCTCCGTCCGGATCTCGAATTCGTCGAAATGCGCGGCAACATCGATACCCGTCTGCGCAAATGGGCGGCGGGCGAAGCCGATGCGCTCGTGCTCGCCTCCGCCGGTCTCGATCGCCTGGGCCGCACCGAGCACGTCCATCAGCGCTTCAGCGTCGACGAACTCTGCCCCGCACCCGGCCAGGGCGCGCTTGCCCTCGAAACCCTCACCGTGAGCGCCAGCACGCTCGCACACGACGGCGCAGGCCCCTCGCGGCAGCGTCTGGTGGCGGATGCCCTCTCCGCCCTCCACCACGAACCCACCGCCTTTGCCACCGCCGTCGAACGCGGCGTGCTGGCCTCCCTCGGCGGCGGCTGTAACCTGCCCCTCGGCGCCTACTGCCATGCAGCCGACGACCATTGGCATCTCCACGCCACCGTCGTCTCCCCAGACGGCGACACCGTCGTGCAGGTGGGGCACAGAGCCCCCATGGGCATCCCCGCCGCGGAGTTCGCCGCAGGCGCCGCCCGCCTGCTGGAACAGCGCGGCGCCCGGCAGCTCCTGATGGCAAGCCCAAACCAGCAACCGGACGACCGCCTCACCGCCCCGGCCCTATAAAAGCCACATCTCGCGAGTACCACCCGGAACGTTCAAGCAAATCCAGAAGATTTGCTCCGCGTGATTTGCTCCGCGTGTATCGACATCTTCACTGGAGTTGCCCAAACGACTTCCTCTCAATCTTCGCCGGACCTGCCCTAAACGTAGTCTTCTTGACCTTCACCGGACCCGCCCCAACGACGTCATCTCGACCGGAGCGAGACGGTTTTACGTCTCGCGGAGTGGAGAGACCCCTGTATTTCGGCAGCCATTACCCTTTCCCCGGCGCACAGGGCCAGAGATGACACTTCTGGGGCTTACTCCCACAAGTGCAGCTCATAACAACAGGCCGATACATCCCAGCAGAACCCTACTCTCCATAGGGCACCCACACCGTTTTTACCTGTGTCGCCCGCCGCAGGAACCACCGTCCCTCCCCCTGCGCCGGGTCGAACCAGTCGGGTACACGCGAAACGCCGTCCGCTGCATTCCACACAGCCCATGTCTGCTTCAGGTTCCCCACGGACGCCGCCTCCACCATCGCCGCCGCTCCCCCATCCCGGAAGCACCACACCGCGTCCACATCGTCGTGTTCGGCCAGCGTCCTGCCCAGTTCCAATGCCTCCCCTGCAACGAGGTTCACCACCCCACCCGGCAGATCGCTCGTATCCAACACCTGGTATAACTCGCCCATCAACGTAGCCCCACGCTCCCCCGGCACCGCCACCACGCTGTTCCCCATGGCCACCGCCGGCAAAATTAATGACAGCAGCCCCAGCAACGGCGCCTCCTCACCTGCCAGCACGCCGATCACGCCGATAGGCTCGTGCATGGCCAGAGCCACGGTCCGGAACGGCGGGTTGTGCACCGCACCCTCGAACTTGTCCGCCCAGGCCGCATAGCTGAAAACGCGCTCGACGCTCATATCGAATTCGACGCCCGCCTGCGCCTCACCCACAAACGCCCCGAGCCTCGCTACGATCTCCAACCTCCGCTGGATAAGGTTTTCGGCTAGGAAATACAGCACCTGCGCCCGACCATGCGCTGTCTGCCGCGCCCACTTCGCTCCTGCCGCCCGGGCCGCCTCCACCGCGTTCCGCACATCCTTCCGCGACCCCACCGGCACCTGCCCTATCACCCGCCCGTCCGCCCCACGCACCACCCGCGTGTACCCCGCATCCGGCCGAACCTGCCTGCCGCCGATGTACTGCTTCACCGTACGATCAATCCCAATCTGCGCCGCTGCATGGTCCTCGCTTCTCTGGTTGTCATTCCCGAAGGGAATCCGCGTCTCGCTCCGAAGCGCCACAACCCTGGGTGCCCCATCTTCGGCGACAGCTTCACCGTCGCCTAAGGTGGGTTCGGCACGACCCGCCGCCCCAAACTCCGACCCCGCCCCAGGCTCCGGCAACACAGCAACCGCTCCATCCTCCCCCAACCCGCGCGTCCACGCCGGCTGGAGATACTCCCACATCCCTTCCTTGCCGCCCTCGCGTCCAAACCCTGACTCCCGGTACCCGCCAAACCCGCAAGCCGCGTCGAACAGGTTGGTCCCATTCACCCAAACCACGCCGGCCTTCACCTGCGCCGCAGTATCCAGCGCCAAATTCACGTTTTCACTCCAGATACAAGCCGCCAGCCCATACACCGTGTTGTTTGCCAGCTCCACCGCCTCCGCTGGCGTACGAAACGTCATGCACGCCAGCACCGGCCCAAAGATCTCTTCCTGCGCCACCGCACTTGCCGGCGCCACCCCGGTCAGCAGCGTCGGCTTATAGAACAGCCCCTGCGCCGGCATCGTGATCTCCGGCTGCCAGCAGGTCGCCCCATCCCGCACCCCTGCTTCCACATACCGCGCGATCCGCTCATGCTGGCTCTTATCGGCAATCGCGCCCAGATCGATAGCCTTGTCCAAAGGTGAACCAACCCGCAGGTTGCTCATACGACTTCGGATCTTCGCGTACAGCTTTTCCGCCACGCTCTCCGCCACCAGCAGCCGCGACCCCGCGCAGCACACCTGCCCGCCGTTGAACCAGATTCCGTCGACCAGCCCTTCCACCGCCGAATCCAGGTCCGCATCCTCGAACACGATATAGGGCGACTTCCCGCCCAGCTCCAGGCTCAACTTCTTACCCGTCCCCGCCGTCGCCTTGCGGATCAGCCGCCCCACCTCGGTGGACCCTGTAAACGCGATCTTGTCCACCCCCGGGTGCTCGGCCAGCAGCTTCCCGGTGCGCCCATCGCCCTGCACCACGTTCAGCACACCCGCTGGCAGCCCGATCTCCTCGGCAATCTCCGCCATCGCCACGGCGGTCAGCGGCGTGTACTCCGCCGGCTTGATTACCACGGTGCACCCCGCCGCCAGCGCCGGCGCCACCTTCCACGCAAACATCAGCAGCGGAAAATTCCACGGAACGATCTGCCCCACCACGCCCACCGGCAGATACCCCCGAAACGCCTCCCCGGCAAACCCCGTTCCATCCGCGGGGAGCGTCCCCATCAGCTGCGCCCATCCCGCATGGTAGTAAAAATGCCGCGCCGCCAGCGGCACATCGAGATCCCGCGCTTCCCGGATCGGCTTGCCGTTGTCCAGCGTCTCCAGCACCGCCAGCCGTCGCGCATGCTTCTGGATCCCGCGCGCGAACGCATACAGGTACCGCGCCCGCCCATGCCCCGTCAGCGCCTGCCACCCCGGCAACGCCCGTCGCGCCGCCCGCACCGCAAAGTCCACCTCGCGCGCATCGGCCTGCGCGACAACCGCCAGCACCTCGCCCGTGGCCGGGTTCCGCGTCTCGAAAGTGCCTTCACCCCGGCTGTTATCGGCAGGCCCCTCCGGCACCGTCCAGGTGTTCTCGCAAAAGCTCCCCACCCTGCGCCCCCGCGCCTCCAGCCACCGGTTCACCTCGCCTGCACCCTCCGGCGCCGGCCCGTATTCCATAGATTCAAACTTCTCCATGATCCCGCTCGCCATCGCCATCCCTTACCGCTCGCCAGCCCGCCGAGCCCATCCCAAACCACTCATCCAGACCGCTCCATGGTACCCGCTGCCACCACCCAAAAAAGAAAACGCGACCCACCCTAGCCCCTCGCATCTGAGCCCCTGTAGCCGATCGCCTGCCGGTCCGGAGCTGTCTTTTTGTTGTCATTCCCGCAGGGAATCTGCATCTCTGGCTGCCACAGGCCATCAGGCACTCCGTTCACGAGGATCACAAACTATGTTTCTCATCACAGGCATCACGGGCAAGGTAGGCGGCGCCGCCGCAAAGCATCTCCTCGCGGCAGGCAAGCAAGTCAGGGCTCTCGTGCGCGATGAGGCCAAGGCCAAAAGCTGGGCTGACCGGGGCGTCGAACTCGTCAAAGGCGAGTGGGAGGACGCCGATGCCATGGCGGGCGCGCTCACAGGCGTCGCGGGAGCGTACCTCATGATGCCTCCGATACAGACGCCCTCACGTGACTTCCGCGAAGCCAAAGCCGTGATCGCCAGCTACAAGCAGGCCCTCGCCGGAGCCGCGCCGCCAAAGCTCGTGGCCCTGTCCTCCATGGGCTCACAACAGACAAGCGGCCTCGGCCTCATCACCTCCACCCATCTCCTGGAGGAGGCCCTGCGCGACGAGCCGTTCCCCATCACCTTCATCCGGGCCGGCGGCTTTTACGAAAACTTCCTCTACGGTCTTCAGGCAGGGCAGGGCGGCACACTGCCCGTGTTCTACACCCCTACAAGTCACAAACTGCCCATGGTCGCCACCGAAGACATCGGCGCCGAAGTAGCTAAACTGCTCACCACGGACTGGACCGGCAAGCGCACCATCGAACTAGGCTCCATGGTCAGCTCCGACGAGGTGGCGGCGGCACTCGGGCAAGTTCTCGGCCGCGACGTGCAGGCCCAGGCCATCCCGCGTGAGGCCTGGGCCGGCGCACTCGAGCACATGGGCATGCCCAAAGGCGAAACTTGGGCCTTCGAAGAAATGATGGAAGGCGAAAACTCCGGCTGGATCGGCTTCGGCGTCGAAGGCACCGAGCGCATCGAAGGCACCACGTCCGCCCAGGAAGTCTTCACCGCCGCGAAGCAGGTTGAGGTCTGACCTGAGAAGTCAACACAGTGCAACCTATGAGAGCTGATCGAGAAAATACAGGCCTAATCTCCTACTTGTAGAGGTTTGCTGGGGTGAATGCTGGGAGCACTACGAGCAGATCGTAGCCATAGACCAAATGCTGCCATTCAGGCGACATCGCGAATCTGCGGAAGCGCAGTTTGCGCAGATCCAGGACTACTCCCTCCGGGTGATCACCGTCGGTTGGAAGGAGATCCACCACAGGCTTGAGCCAGGCGCACTCGGGTATCTCCGAAAGAACGAAACTCTCCGTAGTCGTCGGTCTCGCATAACCGACAAGGCCAGCTAAGGTGCCCTTTGCAGCGATGACCTGGATGTGAAGCGAGGTCACCCCTTCCACCGACGCAAGCTCCGCCACGTAATCACCAAGGTCCAGTTGGTGAAGATCATTGAAGCCCTTCCCCATGTGAGTGTCGCCAACTTTAAGGAGGATGTGTGGCGTGGGCATACGCTCTTGAAGAGCGCGGTAGTTCTGCAAAAAGTGCTGCTTCAGCAAACTCGCACGTTCCGAGTTGCTCTCCGGCGAACCTGCCGCGTTCAGCCGGTAGATATGCCTCGATTCCGTAAGCTCACGCATGATTTCCCGACTCCTTTGAGTACCGTCGGCCGCTAACGCGTTCTGAACGGAGTCGATGTCTGCGTCGCTCGCGCCTACAAGAAAGAGCTGAAGAAATCGCCGGTGGACCGGGCTTTGGCCTCCATCTGCTTGTCTTTCATCAGAGCAAGTCGGATCGCCGCAGCCGATGCAGGGCCGTTCGGCTCTTGTTGCATTTCCTGCAGTAGGACCGAAGCTGCTCCAAGGAACTCCTGATCCAGTCCCCAAAACGCGACCTTTTTCGCACCCTCGGCAGCTACACATTCGGCAGCCAGGTCGTTCTCCTGCTCATCGTTGAGGAAGGCCATACTCGCTGGATGCGTGTGTTCTCGTTCCTCCATAAGCCTCTTCCTGTCCGGACTTTTTAGCACTGTTTGCACGTAAGCCGCGGCATAAGGTCCCGCTTCCACTGCATAGGCGTCCGGATGCATCGCTTTGCAAACTGCGGCCGCAAACTTTGGGGTTTCGCGGCTAAAGTGGCTCTCACCAAGGAGCACAAAGCGGGCGTGATCGACAGCATCTGTGACCAACCTGCCTCCAGCCCCGGCAAGAGAACCCTGAGCTGTCACTGCGATTGGTAGCGCGACGCTTGGCAAGGCGTCGCCAAGCTTCTCGTCCGCTGCTGGAGCAGCGCTTTTCTGGCTTACACCTGTCGATGCAAGTGTTAGGCAAAGCAACCACTTGAGTCTCATGGGAACCACTTTGCCACAAGCGGGTCGGAGCCTACCAAGCTCAGTCTCGGCAGCGCCTGGGTTGACGGCCCATCCCACCTTCAAGCCACCCCATGCCGGTACCCCGCCGAGTACCGCCCCGTCACAAAATGCTCCAGCTGCCGCTCGATATCGTTCAGCAGCGAACTCGCCCCGAACCGGAACAGCCCTGGCTCCAACCACGCCCGCCCCAGCTCATCCTTCATCACGCTCAGCCACTCCAGGCTCTGTTTGGCCGTCTTGATACCGCCGGCCGGTTTGAACCCCACAGCCATCCCCGTCCGCTCGGCATGTTCGCGCAGCGCCCGCACCATGACCAGGCTCACCGGCAGCGTCGCGTTCACCGCCTCCTTGCCCGTGGACGTCTTGATGAAGTCCGCACCCGCCATCATCGCCACATGGCTCGCCCGCGCCACATTGCGCAGCGTCAGCAGATCGCCCGTGCCCAGGATCGCCTTCATGTGCGCCGGTCCGCACGCCTCTTTGAAGGCCGCGACCTCGTCATACAGCGCCGTCCATTCCCCCTTGAACACATGTTCCCGCGTGATCACGATATCGATCTCGCTTGCCCCCGCCGCCACGCTGCGCCGAATCTCCTCCACCCGCGTCTCCAACGGCGCCAATCCGGCCGGAAAGCCGGTCGAAACCGCCGCCACCGGGATGCCCGAGCCCTCCAGCGCCCGCACCGCTGTCTCGACAAAGGCGTGGTACACGCAAACCGCGCCGACGGTCAGCCGCAACTCCTCGATGCCCAAACCCCGCACCAGCGCATCGCTCAACGGCCGCCGCGCCTTCATACACAACCGCCGTACCCGCTCCGCGGAATCATCCCCGCTCAGCGTCGTCAGGTCCATGCAGGCGATCGCCCTCAACAGCCACGCCGCCTGCCACTCGCCCTTTACGCTCCGCCGCGCGCCCACCTGCGCCGCCCTCCGCTGCACGGCACTGGTGTTCACCCGCACCTCCTCCACCACCTGGAGATCCAGCGGCGTCCGCCGGTTCGGCTCCAGGGCGCGGCCACACAGCATTACCGTCTGCGCCGGCTCCCCGCCCCGTTCCTTCGCCCCCTCAACCGCAGCTTCGCCCACAAACGACATCTCCACCCCGAACCCACATGCATGTACACCGCAGCCATGCCGCACAGCCTCGATGAAACGACACTCGCCGTCTCGGCGCAAGCCCCGCCCACAATCTTTCGCGCACCACCTCCCATCTCCGGCATCCCACCTCATGAAGAGGTCAAAACATGTGTGACCGGCGCACTCGCAGCTTCCATCGCTGCCCCGCGGTACTCCTAGGGCTGCGCCGTATGCCCTCCGTCGGCCTGTTTGCCCTCGCTTTGTGGCCCTCCCCGCTCCCTGCCGCCGAAAAATCTAAACCGATTGCTGTCGAGGAGCTTGTCTCCTTGCCGGCCGGCATTTACCTGCCCGTGGCGCTCTACCATTCACTGAAGGCCGGTTCCAGCCAGCCCGGAACCCCTGTGGAAGCCTTCACCACACAGCGCGTGCCGGTCGCCCGGGAACGCTATCTGCCACGCGGCACGGCCATCTTCGGAACGCTGCTCCGCTCCGGCACCTCGGACACGGTTTCGGCAATCTCCAGCCCCGCAAACGCCATTTCAGGTGCTTCCGGTCCTCGGGCAAGGGCTACCACCCTCATCTTGCGCTTCACCAGTCTCCGTTACAGGAACCACGACTTTCCGTTACAGGCCAACGCGCTGGCGATTGCAAACTTCACCGATGTTGCTGACACATCCGCTCCCTTGAGCGCCATCGCTGATCCCAGCGATAGCAGCCCCGCCAACTGGACCACGCGGCAGATCGGCGGCGATGTGCTGACGCGGTCGAACTGGATCGGTACCCTGGACAACACCCGCATGCAGCGCGTCGGCTTCGCCGACTTCCACGGTGTCTACGCGGATCCGCCCGCAGAGCCCGCCCTCACCACTCCCCAAGCTGCTCCCATCACCACTCCCACCACCGCTCCCAATGCCGCGCTTCCACGCGCTCTGGGCGTGTTCTCCAGCACCGCCCACGGTCTCTACGGCTTCGACTTCCGCGCCACCCTCACCTCGCCCAACGGCGTCATCACCCTAACCGCGCCAGGACGCGCAGAACTCCGTTCCAACGACAATCTGCTCTTGCAGGTCTTCTAGGAACCTGGTCCCAGGGATAAGGGGATCATGCCCGTCATCCGCAGATCCCACGTTCCTACCAAGAAGCGATTCCACATTCGTTTCGCTCGTTTATGGGGCCGCCACGTGTGGCGTTTCTACGCGGCGGTTCTCCGCCGCCCAAACCGCGTTTCCCAAACCGCAGCTTCTGGGACCACGACCCATTCTGGTCCCATTTGGCGGCCTCCCGCGCGCGTGCGCTGATTTCTCTTGTCAAAAAGGGATAAACCGCACCAGGATAGAAGCAACTCCACTTCAATCCTGCTTCAGAAAAGGTACCGTCTGCCACCCCGGACCGTTTCCACCTCGCTCCCGCCCCGTCGCGTGGTCCTGCTAGCCCTTGCCGTCGGCGCCTTGGTCTTCGGCGCGCAGTGGATCTATTGGCGGTTTGCCATCCACGACGCCTACTTTCCCTCCGGCGATGACTTCGCCCTTCTGGTTCATTCCACTGTTCCGTTCCATCCGCATCCGGCGGAGTGGATCACCCGTGGTTTTGCGGACTACTTTCAACCCTACCCGGACTTCTCCACGCCCTATTCGAACTTTCTGCGCCCCTGCGACAACCTGGCGCTGTATCTCGGTTCGTTCTTCTTTGGCCGCCACTGGAGTGCGTATCTGCTGGGCAGCTATCTCATTGCTGCCTCCCTTTGCGCGGTGGTCTTCGCGCTTGCCGCGGGTCCGCTACGGCTTTCACGGGGCCTATCGGCGCTGGCGACGCTGGCAGCTGTCACTTCGCCGGCTTACACCTACCACGTCGTATACCGGACATCCTTCGCCTTTGACTACCTCGGTGCCCTTTGGTCGTTGTGCGCGCTGCTCTGCCTGCTGTATCGCCGCTTCGCCCTGGCCTGGCTTTGCGTGGCTCTGGCTGTGGCTTCCAAGGAGACGGCCTTCTACGTCGCGCCAGCCAGCTTTTTCGCCGTCCTGGTGCTCGAACGGGAACGGCGAACCGCCGGCCGCCGCTGGTTGCAGGCCGGGTCATTCCTGCTTCCGCTCGTGGGTCTCCTCCTGCTGCGCCGCCTCGCCTTCCATGGGGTCACGGGTGTGTACATCCTGCAGGAGCTCACACCCCGGACACTGCTGCGCAATCTCATCCTGGGCGGGACTCAGTGGCCCTACATGCTGCCGGGCGAACAGCATATCTTCGCCCTGTCTGCCCATAACGGGGCCTCCTTGCTGCTCAGCGGCGCGCTTTGGCTGCTGATCGGCGCCGCTCTGCTTAGGGTGTGGCGCAGCCCCTCCCTCGTCAGCGGCGAGGAGGGGTCTCGCCAGGCATTTGGGATCGTTTTTCTCTTTCTTCTCTGGGGTGTGCTCTTGCCTCTGGCGCTCAATCTGGGCGTGCGCTTCGGCGCCTCGGTCTTTCCGCTGCTTGTTCTGTTCCTCGCCAGCCATGCGAGTGCAGCCTCCGAGCCTACCGTCTGGCGGTGGCGACAACCGCTCGCGCTTGCAGCTCTTTCCGTCTGCATCGCTCTGGACACCGCGGCGCTAGGTTCGGTCTACTCCCCGCTCCAGCAAGCCGAACAACGGCGGCAGTGGGCGCTGTCTCGCAATTTCGTCGCGCAGCTGGGGGCCGATACACACCCGGTACAATTCCTTGTGGGCGACACTAGCGAAGCCCTCACTTCGCCAGAAAGCATCGAGCGCTTCGCGGGTCTGTCCGGACACATCGTGCCTGTCCTAACCCAGTCCGGCGCTCGCTGTTCCCAACCCCCGCCCACTCTGACCTCCAATCGCCGGTCGGGAGCCATCCTGATCCACGCCACCTTGCAACCCGGCTGCGGCGACTGGAACCTGGCAACGGCCTACCGTGCCGTGGGCGTACCGGGAACGGTGGTGCAGCGCAACCTGCGGGAGGCCGAACTCCTGTACAACTCCCCCAACCCCACCTCCAACCCGGGGGAATACAGCTGGCAGACAGTCTCTATCACCCTTCAGCCCAAGGTGGGAAGCTACGCCATCCTCGCACCAGACCTCAGAACCTCCACCTATCGCGTCCTCGCCCTGGAGGGCCCTTAAGGCCAATCTCCTGATGGTGTACAGCGAGCCAACTAGGGTGTGGAGACATGAGCGCCTCCCTCCACAAATCTGTCATCTCGACCGGAGGCGAAGCCGAAGCGGAGAGACCCCCTGTATTTCGTCCGGTGAAGCCGACGATCCGTAAACACCGCCTACAATGTTTCTCCAATCGACAAAACGTGGGAAGCTACGCCATCCTCGCACCAGACCTCAGAACCTCCATCTATCGCGTCCTCGCCCTGGAAGGCCTGAAGGCCAATCTCCTGATGGTGTACAGCGAGCCAACTAGGGTGTGGAGACATGAGCGCCTCCCTCCACAAATCTGTCATCTCGACCGGAGGCGAAGCCGGAGCGGAGAGACCCCTGTATTCGTCCAATGAAGCCGTCACACCCCGAAGGCAAACAGCCTGCCCGGCGAAGCCCCGCCCAGCTCCCTGCCGCATCTCAACACCATCGTGGCCGTCCCCCGCGTTCTCGTCACCCGCGCCCCGGACCAAAGCTCTGAACTGGCGGACCATCTGCGCGCTCTTGGCGCTGACCCTGTCCTCATCCCCGCGATAGAGCTCGCTCCACCAACCTCGTTCGCCACCCTGGACGCAGCCTTGAAGGAACTCGACGCCTATCACTGGCTGATCTTCACCAGTGCCAACGCCGTGGAAGCCTACACCAGCCGCAACACCCGGGTACCCCACCCTTCGACAGCTCCACCGTCGAAGGGTGGGCTGCTCGCGTCCACTCCAAAGGACAACCCTCAGCCTTTACTACCCAGAATCGCCGCCATAGGCCCGGCCACCGCCCGCGCTCTGCAAAGTTACGGACTCACCCCCGACCTCGTACCCACACAAGCGGTAGCCGAATCTCTGACCGAAGCCCTTCTCCCGCACACCTACCAGCCAGACGGCACCCCCACCCGCTTCCTGCTCATCCGAGCCGAAGAAGCTCGCGAATTGCTCGCCGAAACTCTCCGCGCCGCTGGCGCCGAGGTCACGGTCGCCCCCGCCTATCGCACGGTGGTCCCGCAATCCTCCATCGCGCTCATCCGGCAGCTGTTTGCCGATGGGAGGGAACCGCCGGCAGCCATCACCTTCACCAGCTCGTCCGCAGCACGCAACCTGCTCACCCTTTGCGAAGCCGCCGGGGTCGCGCTCCCGGAAACCTCGCTGCGCATCTCCATAGGCCCCATCACCAGCCAGACCCTCGCCGCTCTGGGCCCCCCACCCCACGCAGAAGCCCGGGAAGCCACCGTAGCCGCCCTAGCCCAGGCCACAATGGAAGCACTGCAGGGAGTGAAAATCGGCTGAAGCTGTTTTTCGCACAGGGGCCAGCCTGCCATCATCCTGACCTTGCGTAGCGCAGCACAGCCTCCCATCATTTCGACCTTTGCGCGCCGCAGCACAGCCCGTCATCCTGACCGGAGCTGACTTCGTCAGCGAAGTGGAAGGATCCCTGTATTCTGCTCGCGGCTGCTCCACCCCCACCGGAGAACCATTACCGGCAAACCTCACCGGAGAACCATTACAGAACCAATTCCCATCAACGCCCCTGCACAGAAAAGGCCAGGGATCCCATACTCTGGAAAGGCAAACAAAGCCCGACCGGCACTCCTCCAATAGGAGGGAAGAAAGCCAGACCTAAGCCGCAAAGAATGAATACTTTACGAAAAAGCAGGGGGAGGGGAGAGCTCCTAGCGGGAACTCCACGTCTTGTCCCCGGAGTTGCACTCCGTCTCAAGCGCACACTCGGCACACCGCGGCTTCCGCGCCACACACACGCGCCGCCCATGATGGATCAGCTCATGCGAGAAGTCGATCCAACGATCCTGCGGAAGGATCTTCCGGAGGTCCTGCTCCACCTTCACCGGCTCATCATTCCGGGTCAGCTCCAGCCGCCGCGAAAGCCGTAGCACATGTGTGTCCACCACCACGCCGGACGCGATGCCATACCACGAACCCAGCACCACATTGGCCGTCTTGCGCGCCACGCCGGGCAGCTCCAGCATCTCCTCCATGGTTTGCGGCACCTCGCCGCTGAACCTCTCGGTGACCACGCGCGCCGCGCCCATGATGCTCTTGGTCTTGGCCCGGTAAAAGCCAGTCCGGTGAACCAGCTCTTCGATAGCCGCTGGATTGGCCGCCGCAAGGGTCGCAGGCGTGGGAAACTGCCGGAAGAGCTCCGGCGTGGCCAGATTCACACCCGCATCCGTGCTCTGCGCGGACAAAATCGTGGCAACGGTCAACTCCCACGCGTTCCGGTGCGCCAGCGCACACACGGCGTCAGGATAGGACCGCCGCAGGGCATCCAGGATCGCCGCCACACGCTCGGGAGCCAATGGCTTCGCTGTGCCACCACGACTGCTCTTGGCTTTTTTCGCGCCCTTTGCAGCTTTGGAGCCTTTCGCGCCAACCTTCGAGTTCTCTGCGTTGGCGCTTTTCGCAGGGGCTTCTGAAGCCGCAATCGCACGCGCCTTAGCCGGTGAAGCAGCGCTCTTTCGAGCCCGCTTCACCGGCGCCGAGATCACATTCTTACTCGCGGTCGTTCGGGTCGCCATGGGCGCTAGCCGAGCCGCTCCAGCATCTCGTGCGGCCGCAGCCGAATGCAGCTGAAAATCGGGTAATCCTTCAGCGTGTAGAGGGAGATTTCGGTCTCGCGCAGCTGCTGGACGAGGTCCAGGAAGTCTTCCGGGAAGTTGGTCTCAAAGGCGACAACCCACTCCTGGTCGTCGAGACCGAAGCTGTAGGTCGTGTTCAGCTTCACCCGCGGGTAAGCGAGCCCGATGCGGATGTGCTCATCCATGAGGCGCTTGCGTTCCTCCGCAGCGAGCAGGAACCAAGGGCGCGTCTTCCAAAACGGATAAATAAAGATGTACTTGTGACCGCCTGGCCGGATCGCGCCGCGACCCTCGCCCTCCGACTCGTCCTCGCGGTCGATCTGGTACTGTGAGCGCTTGGTCATGGACAGGAAGTTGTGCGGCGTCTCGAGATACCCGCCCAGCGGCGAAGCCATCAGCTCGCTGCGCATACGGTTCATCTCTTCCAGAGAGTAGCCGATCGACCAGATACAGAAGTCGCAGTCGCCGCGTGCGCCCGTGGTCGAGTACGTCATCGAGAGGAACTCATTGGACCGGTTCCAGCGGGTGATCGTCTCCGCAAACGCCGCCTTCTGCAGGGCCTTTTGCTCGGCGGGCAAACGACGCCACTCCGGCAGCACCCGATAGAAGGTGAAGCAAACGATTTGGCGCTTTGCCGGCGTTCCGCCATGCGCGGCTGGTTGCCCGGACGCACCTGCCTGCGGCCGTCCCGCAACAGGTGGTCGTGCGGGTGTCGCCACCGCGCCCGGTGCGGCCTCGGGTGTGGCTGTAGCAGAGGGGTCAGGAGCGGTGATGACGGAAGAGTCAGACATAAATCTATGGTAACGCCCCGCGTCTCCGGGCGTCCCGCCTGGCTATACTCAGACTTGCATGTCCGCAAAGCTGATCGCTGTCCTTCTCGCTGTCATCACCGCCGGCGGCTATACCGGGGTTGTGTTCCTCATGGCCATCCAGTCCGCCTGCATCCCGATCCCGTCCGAGGTCATCATGCCCTTCGCGGGTTTCGCCCTGGCGCACTCCCAGGCGCAGCTCCTGATTCTGGCCACACTGGCGTCGCTGGCCTCAAATCTGGGTTCGCTGCCGGCCTATTGGATCGGCGCCCGGGGCGGTCGGCCAATGGTGGAGCGCTACGGCCGTTACCTGCTGCTTTCCAGGCGCGATCTGGATCTTGCCGACCGTTTCTTCTCGAAATTTGGTTCGATCACGGTGCTCGTTGGCCGCATGTTGCCGATCGTGCGGACGTTTATTGCGTTTCCGGCGGGCATCGCCCGGATGGACCAGTTCCGGTTTCACCTGTACACCTTTATCGGCTCCTGGCCATGGTGCTACGCGCTGGCGTATGTCGGCATGAAGCTTGGATCCCGTTTTTCGACCGATCCCCGCTTCAAGGCGATCTTTGATCGCTTCCACCATGGCGTGGAGCTGGTGATCGTCGTCGCGATCGGCTACTTCATCTGGACGCATTGGCAAAACCGCGATCGGGAGAACGCAGCAGCCTAGTCCGCGTTCCCAAGTTTGCACCTACCGGAAAACCTGAGCGATACTTGTCTGTCCGGCCACACGGAAATTTTGTTCTTGAGAAGGGTACGTAGCAGAATGTCCACACCCGACGCCGCGCAGCAGCCGTCTGCGGCGAGCATCACGCCCCACACTGGAAAGCTTGGCATCATGATTCCCGGCATGGGCGCGGTTTCCACAACGCTTATCGCCGGCGTGGAAGCGGTTCGCCGCGGCTTCGCCAAACCCATCGGCTCCATGAGTCAAATGGGCACCATTCGCTTGGGCAAGCGCACCGACGACCGCACCCCGCTGATCAAGGACTTTGCCCCGCTCGCGCCCTTGAACGACCTGGTCTTTACCGGCTGGGACATCTTTGGCGGCAACCTGTATGACGCCGCCAGAACCGCACAGGTGCTGGACCGAGACCAGCTTGACAGCATGAGGCCGTTTCTTGAGTCGATCGAGCCTCTACCGGCGGCCTTTGATCAGCGCTGGGTCAAGCGTCTCGATCCGAAGGTGCAAAAAGTTGGCAAGAATAAGTGCGATTTAGCCAATCAGATTCGCAATGACATTGCCGAGTTCAAAACCAAGACGGATCGCCAGGTCATGATCTGGTGTGGATCGACCGAGATTTACATTGAGCCGTCAGCGGTCCACCAGACGCTGGAGGCTTTCGAGAAAGGTCTCGTCGACGACGACCCGAACATTTCGCCCTCGATGCTCTATGCCTGGGCCGCGCTGAAGGAGGGTATTCCGTTTGCGAATGGCGCGCCCAACCTTACTGTCGACATCCCCGCATTGCAGGAATTGTCGAAGAAGATGAATGCGCCCATCTGCGGAAAGGACTTCAAAACCGGCCAGACCTTTATCAAGACCGTGCTGGCACCTGCTTTCAAGACGCGGCAGCTGGGCGTGGCCGGGTGGTACTCGACCAACATCCTCGGCAACCGCGACGGCGAGGTGCTGGACGATCCGGACAATTTCAAAACCAAAGAGGTCTCGAAGCTAGGCGTTTTGGAGCATATCTTCCAGCCGGAGAAGAACCCGGATCTGTACGGCGACCTCTACCACAAGGTGCGAATCAACTATTATCCGCCGCGCGGCGATAACAAAGAGGGCTGGGACAACATCGACATCTTCGGCTGGCTCGGCTACCCGATGCAGATCAAGGTCGATTTCCTTTGCCGCGATTCGATTCTGGCTGCACCCTTGGCACTCGATCTCTGCCTGTTCATGGATCTGGCGCAGCGAACGCCTGCGTTGCGCGGGCTGGGCATCCAGGAGTGGCTCAGCTTCTACTTCAAGGACCCCGACTCAGCTCCCGGCGTCTATCCGGAGCACGATCTGTTTATCCAATCCATGAAGCTGAAGAACACCCTGCGCCACATCATGGGCGAGGATCTGATCACGCATCTGGGGCTCGAGTACTACGGGGACTGAAGCTATGTTGCTCATTGCTGAACGCCCCTAGTTGTCATCCCGTGGCGAATGCGAAGGGATCTGCTTTCTTTTTGGAGTGGTACAGCTCCTGACAGAATGCAGATCCCTCCGCTGCGCTGCGGGATGACAATCCGTAAAAGGAATCGCATCAGCCTAAAACGCCCAGCATCTCGGGCCAGAGCGTCTTCACACCGTTTTCCGATTTGGACGAGACAGGCAGAATCCTTTCCTCACCGTGCGCTTTGCGCAGCGTAGCCAACGATTTGGTCAGGGTATTGCCGGAGAGCTTGTCGGTTTTGGTTGCGACGATCAGATGTGGCCGCCCCATCGTGCGCAGGGCCTCGACCAGCATCGTGTCGCTCTCCTGTGGTGGGATATTGGAGTCCACCAGACAGATGCAGAGTGCCAGGGTTTCGCGTTCGGCCAGGTAGGGTTCGATGAACTTGGGCCATTCCGCCGAGATGGACTTGGAAACCTTGGCATAGCCGTACCCCGGCAAATCGGCAAAGATCAGCGATGGTTGCGGCTTGAACTTGCCCGCGGTGCCCTCATGTAGGGCAAAGAAGTTAATGGCGCGCGTGCGTCCGGGTGTGGATGACACTTTGGCCTCCTTGGATCCGAGCAGCTTATTGATCAGCGAGGATTTACCCACGTTTGATCGCCCTAGAAAGGCGATCTCGGGAGCGTCGCCGGTACGGGTGGCGGAAGGGAAGTGCTCGGCGTCCATCGCGGAGAGTAGGAACTCGGTGTGGAACTGCATAGGTCGGGTCTCGTGTGTGACGGTGGTTTGTGTCTCCACCAGACTATGCGAGATGCGGGCAGCGACGGCCCTCATGGTGGTGCGCACATTCGAGCGATGACACAAATGTTGAGTGGAAAGGTGAAGCGGGTGCGGGTAGCTTTCCCCTAAGGGCCATTTGCAGCGCATGCGCAGCGGCGAGGAGGGTGGAAGGCGCTTGGGGCGGAGCCTTGAAAAGGCAAGAGACCACGGTAGCAATTTCGTTTGGCTGTGTGTACTCGCCGTGCTTGGAGCGCTGCCGGCGTTCGGGCAGGGTCGTGGCAACTCGCTTTTATGGCCGTCTGCCGTAGCCTATGACGCGGCAGGGAACCTTTACATCGCTGACAGCGGCCGGAATCAGGTATTTGAGGCGACCCTTGCGGGTTCGCTGCTGGTCGTGGCGGGAACTGGAACGCAGGGCGATACGGGTGACGGTGGCGCGGCTGGTGCGGCCCAGTTGAATGATCCCGAAGGTGTGGCGGTTGGTCCGGACGGGACAATCTATGTTGCCGATACGGGAAACGCGCGCATTCGAGCGATTGCGGGCGGCAGCATCCGCACCCTGGCGGGAACGGGGGTACATGCTTTCGGAGGTGACGGAGGCGTACCCACGGGCGCGAGTTTCCGAACCCCTGCAGCGCTCGCGCTCGACGGCACTGGTGGCCTTCTGGTCTGCGATACGGCTGACCATCGGGTTCGACGGGTGGACCTTGCGGCAGGCGGCCTTCTCAGCACAGTGGCAGGGACGGGGGTGCAGGGTTACGCAGGCGATGGCGGGGCCGCGACGGCTGCGGAGCTGGATTCCCCAGGAGGGGTAGCTGTGGCCAGCGACGGCCGCCTTTTTATCGCGGACACGCACAACAGGCGGGTACGCGTGGTGTCCGCTGCCGGCACGATTACCACCTTCGCCGGCAATGGAGTGCGTGGAGGCGGAGGCGATGGAGGCCCGGCTCCCTCAGCGCAGTTCATTGAGCCGCGCGGGCTGGCCATTGCCGGTAGCGGGGCATTGTGGATCGGCGATGCCGGCACTCGCCGGGTGCGGCAGGTGAGTCCCGGGGGTGTCATCAGTACACTGGCGGGCTCCGGCGTGGAAGGTGCGGGTGTGGATGGCGATGCACCGACGGCCACCCTGTTGCGCACGCCGCGAGCGCTGGCAGTTTCGTCGTTCGGCCAGCTCGTGATCGCGGATACCCTGAACGGAACGGTCCGCGTAGTGACGGCCGGGAGCGCGGTCTATCAACCGGCGGCGCTGGTGACGGGGCGCGCAGGATCAAGCCTCGGGGCAGCCGTGCCTCCTGCACAGGTCTACGGTTCGCCGAGCGTCGCGGTGAGCGTCAGTGGACCGATCGGGACGCCGCAGGGCACAGTGATCCTTAGCGAGGGCGGGATTAACTTGGGAAGTGCTGTGCTGAATGGCGGCAGTGCAGCGATCGCTGGATGGATTGCCTCGGCAGGTTCGCACATCGTCTCGTTGACCTACAGTGGCGATGGTCTGAATGCGGCGGTCTCCAGCAGTCCGTTGCCCGTGGTGGTGAGTCCTTTGCCCATCACAGCGGTCGCAAACAGCGCCTCGGTGGTGTACGGTGCGCCCAGCCCAGGGCTGACGGGGGTACTGCAGGGCGTGTTGAATGCCGATATGGGGCAGGTCACCGCCGTGTTTACCGTGACTGCGGGAGCCCTTCCTCCCGTCGGCACCTATCCTATCTCGGCTGCACTGACCGGGAGCCGAAGCGGCAACTACCGTGTGAGTATGGCGGCGAACTCTGGCAGCCTGCGGATCCTGCCAGCGGGCAGTCTCACGTCGCTCGGGACGGTGGCTGGGGGCTACGCCGGATTGCCGTTGCGGCTCACTGCCAACGTGGCTTCGAGCACCGGAGGGCAACCGACCGGGACCGTTACGTTCCTGGATGGGGGTACCGCGGTGGCAACCGGGATGCTCGTGAACGGCAGCGCTTCGGCAATCTTGGCCGCGCCAACATCCGGCGAGCACCCTCTGACAGCAGCATACGGAGGGGACGCGAATTTTCTGGCAAGTTCCTCAGCCGTGCAGTTGGCGAGTGTGGGTACGCTGCCCGATTTCGCAGTCTCCCTCAGCGGCAGCAGCAGCGTTACGGTTTCCGCCGGCGCAAGTGCCACCTTTCAGCTGGTGGTGGGTGCGGCGCCTGCCCCTTTTACGGGAGATGTCACACTCGCTGTAACGGGGCTTCCAACGGGAGCAACGGCTGTCTTTTCGCCGGTGCAAGTGGTGCCGGGCACAGGTTCCGCGCCGGTCACTTTGACGGTGCAGACGCCCGCGTCACAGGCTTCTTTGCCATCGAGCCGCCATCAGAGAGCCTGGCTCGCCTGCCTTTGGGTGGCCGGCCTCTTTGGATTTCGCCGTGGCCGGCGTGTGGGCGCGCGGTTGTCGTTGCTGGCCTTTTGCCTGGTCATCACCGGTTGCGGTGCGCGCACGGTGGGCGAGGGCAGTAAAGGCCCTACCACCAGGACCTATCCCCTGCAAATCACGGGAACCTCGACCAATCTGCTGGGCGGTGTCGTGACGCACAGCACGAGTGCGACCTTGATTGTGCAGCAGTAATCAGCGAGCCCCGACGGGAAAGCAGCGCGCCTCAGCCGTTGCGCATCTACTCGACTGCATCCTGATACCCATCCTCCTGGACATCCCGGGAATGACTCTGCAAAATTATAAGGAATCTTGATCGATGAACCGCACGCTCCTGCCTGGAAAACCCTACCCGCTCGGCGCAACACCCTCCTCTTTGGGAACCAACTTTGCGCTCTATTCGGAGAACGCGACTGCTGTGCAGGTCTGCTTTTTCGATGATGCAGGTGAACAAACCGATTGCATCGCCCTGGCAGAGGTCACAGCCTTTGTGTGGCACGGTCTGGTGCGCAACATCAAGCCCGGCCAGCGATACGGCTACCGCGTGGCAGGTCCATGGGAACCTCACAACGGCCTGCGTTTCAACCCTAGTAAGCTGCTGGTGGACCCGTACGCAAAGGCCATCACTGGGCAGCATGCCGATGAGAGCAAGCCGACGCTCCCGGATCCGAAGGGGCCAATCTATCCCTATGATGTGACCTCGGGCGACGACACAAAAAAGGACGATCAGGACGATGCAGCCTCCGTGCCGAAGAGCATTGTGGTAAGCGATAAATTTGACTGGGGTGATGATTGCTGGCCGCAGACGCCCATCGCTGATTCGGTGATCTATGAGGTTAGCGTTCGTGGCTTCTCACGCCGCAATGGGGATGTCCCAGAGGAGTTGCGCGGCACCTATGCCGGCCTCGCGCATCCCGCAAGCATTGAGTACCTCAAGAAGCTGAACATCACCGCGGTGGAGTTGCTGCCGGTGCACCACTTCATCGACGAGGGCCATCTTCTGGACCGCAACCTGCGCGATTACTGGGGCTACAACACCCTTGGCTACTTCGCCCCGATGTCGCGTTACAGCTCCTGCGGGGACGATGGCTGTCAGGTGACCGAGTTCAAGGAAATGGTCAAAGCCCTGCACCAGGAGGGCATTGAGGTCATTCTCGACGTGGTCTACAACCACACGTGTGAGGGCAATGAAAAGGGTCCGATGCTCTCCTGGAAAGGCATCGACAACACAACCTACTACCGCACGGTGGATGGCGATGCCCGGCATTACATGGATTACACCGGCACAGGCAATACCTTGAACGTGTACAACCCGCAGGTACTCAAGTTGTTGATGGACAGCTTGCGTTACTGGGTCAAAGAGATGCACGTGGATGGTTTCCGCTTCGATCTTGCCTCCACGCTGGCTCGCGAACTACACGACGTGAACAAGCTTGGCGCCTTCTTCGACACCATTCACCAGGACCCGACGCTGAGTGGCATCAAGCTAATCGCTGAGCCCTGGGATGTGGGTGAGGGTGGCTATCAAGTTGGCAATTTCCCTGTGCTCTGGGCGGAGTGGAACGGCAAATATCGCGATACCGTGCGCCGCTTCTGGAAGGGCGATACGGGGCAGCTTTCGGATTTTGCCTATCGCATTACCGGTTCAAGCGACTTGTACAAGAGCGACGGCCGTGCACCTTCGGCGTCGATCAACTTCATCACCGCGCACGATGGGTTCACGCTGTGCGATCTGGTCAGCTACAACGAGAAGCACAACGAGGCCAACGGCGATGACAACAACGATGGCGCAAACGACAACGACAGCTGGAACATGGGTGCGGAAGGGCCGACGGAGGATGAGGGGATTAACCGTGAACGTGAACGGCAAACGCGCAACTTCCTGACGACCCTCATGCTGAGCCAGGGTGTGCCCATGCTCTGTGGCGGGGATGAATTCGCCCGCTCGCAACGCGGCAATAACAACTGCTACTGCCAGGATGATGAGCTGACCTGGTATGACTGGAACCTTGACGAGCCTCGGAAGCGGTTGTTGAACTTTACTGCACAGCTGATTAAACTTCGCCGCGATCATCCGAATCTCCACCGCCGGCGCTTTTTCCAGGACCGCTCGATCCGCGGATCGGTTGTTCGGGATATCGCCTGGTACAACACCGATGGCAAGGAGATTCCCGACGAGAGCTGGAATAACTCCGGCAACAAGACGATCGGCGTCATGTTCAACGGCAAGACGATGGGTGTGATGGACGAAGACGGCACGCAGGTCAGCGATGACAGCTTTTTGATTCTCATTAACGCGGCAGATAACGGGGTGGAGTACAAACTGCCAGAGCCTCCAAACAAGACACCGTGGCGGCAGGTCATCGATACCGAGAGCATCAACGATCCATTCTGCGAGGCAACGATGTCGGAGACCGCGATTGTGGGTAGCCGATCGATTCGGGTCTACAGCGATGGGGTGGAGCAATCTGCAAAGGCGCCTGTCAAGCAGAGGCTTTCCCGTACCGTGTAAGCGTTGCAAGAGGGAGCGGCGCCACATGGTGTCGCTCCCTTAGCTTTTGATCTGATGAGTTAACTAGGTCGACCGTTCGTAAGCTGCAATCTGATCAAGAGTCGTCCTTTGCATGTCGTCTCCTGCAAGGTGTGATTTGTACCAGACGACGAGCCACTCTAGCGCGGCAATCAACCGGAGTCGCGGCCGCCAGGCCAACTCCGTACGCGCACGGCTGGCATCGAGCTTCAGGTAGCCTGCCTCGTGCACACCCGGCTCAGGGTCCAGCAACCAGCTGGCGTTTCCGCCCCAAAAGCCAACCATCTTTTCAACGATCCATCCAACTGGCTGCGCATCATCGTCGCTGGGGCCGAAGTTGAAGGCCGTGGCATAGCGAGGCTCTCCGGTCAGAAGTTTTTCCGCCAGCAGCAGGTAGCCGCCCAAGGGTTCAAGAACGTGCTGCCATGGCCGTATAGCCCCGGGCCGTCTGATCAGCGCCGGCTTGCCTTCCGCAAAGCCACGCACGAGATCGGGAATCAGCCGGTCACCTGACCAATCACCACCACCGATGACGTTGCCGGCGCGCGCCGTAGCCAGGGCACACCCGTGTTCGGCGAGTTTGTCGACGGGGAAGTAGCTTTGGCGGTAGGCTGCCGAAACGATTTCGGCGCAGGCCTTTGAACTTGAGTATGGGTCATACCCGCCCAGCGGATCGCTTTCGCGATAGCCCCAAAGCCATTCCCGGTTGTCGTAGCATTTGTCCGTGGTGACGCTGACGACGGCGCGCACCGAGGGCGTTCGCCGTACGGCATCCAGCACACGGGCGGTGCCGATGACATTGGTTTCAAAGGTGCCGATGGGATCCTGGTAGGAGGCACGCACCAGCGGTTGCGCCGCCATGTGAAAGACAACCTCCGGAGCGAACTCTCTGACGGCGCGGTCCAGGCGATCGCTATCGCGGATGTCGCCGCGCACATCCTCCACCAAACTGCCAACCCGCGCGGCTTCAAACAAGCTCGGCTGCGTGAGGGGATCGAGGCTGTAGCCGCGCACGACCGCTCCTTTGGAGACCAGCCAAAGCGCCAGCCAACCGCCTTTGAAGCCAGTGTGCCCCGTGAGGAAGACGCGTTTGCCGCTCCAAACATTCGTGTCTGGTGTGGCTGGGGGAGGGTTCACCATACCTTCCACGGAGCCCTTCCTTCTCGCCAAAGATCGTCAAGATGCTGTTTATCGCGCAAGGTGTCCATGGCCTGCCAGAAGCCGTGGTGGAAAAAGGCGTGCACTTCGCCTTCGGTGACCAGCGATTCGATGGGTTCGCGTTCAAACATCTGCGCGTCATCGGTCACCGCATCGATGGCCTTCGGCGAAAGCACAAAGAATCCGCCATTGATCCACCCGCCTTCATCCTTTGGCTTTTCCTGAAAAGAGTAGATCTGCGTATTCTTCAGCCCCAACGCGCCGAAGCGAGCGACCGGTTGCACGCTGGTGAGCGTTACGGCCTTGCCGTGCGCCTTGTGGAAGGCAATCGAAGCGGTAATGTCGACGTCCGCCACGCCGTCGCCATAGGTCATGCAAAAAGTGTCTTCGCCTTCCAGGTATTTCGCCACCCGCCGCAGCCGTCCGCCGGTGCCGGTGCCGTCGCCCGTATCTACCAGCGTGACCTTCCAGGGCTCAGCGACGGAGTTATGCACGATTAACTGATTTCCCGCTGTTCCGGCCGTCATATCGAAGGTCACATCGGAGGTATGGAGGAAGTAGTTGGCGAAAAACTCCTTGATCACGTAGCCCTTGTACCCACAGCAGATCACAAAGTCGTTGATGCCATGGTGAGAGTAGATCTTGAGGATGTGCCAAAGAATCGGCCGGCCGCCGATCTCGACCATCGGCTTGGGGCGGAGACTGGTTTCTTCCGCAATCCGGGTGCCGAGACCGCCGGCGAGAATCACTGCTTTCATTTGTGCAAATCCTTCAATCGCCGGGTCTGCACCCTTCCAGGTGGCCTGTGTTGATGCGGCTCGATCCCGTGGCAATCTGCCTGCATCATAGCGTAGCCGAGGGTGCTGTTCCCCCGCGCCTCGCCGTGGCTTTGTTACTCTTGAGAAGCCTATGAGTGAGCGTTCCGAAGAGCTTCGCCGGGAAATCCTGGCACTGGTCCATGAGTTTCATGCCGAGCAGTTTCCGCCCAGGACGTTTATCCCGGGGCAGACCGCGGTTCCCGTGTCCGGCAAGGTGATCGACGCGAACGACATTGGCGCGGTGGTGGAATCCGCGCTGGATGCGTGGTTCACGACGGGCCGGTGGGCCAAGGAGTTTGAGCGCAAGCTGGCGCGGTTCATCGGTGTACGCTCGGCTAGCCTGGTCAACTCCGGTTCTTCGGCGAACCTGGTAGCGTTCAGCGCTCTCACCTCTCCCAAGTTGGGCGACCGGCAGATCAAGCCTGGTGATGAGGTCATTACAGTCGGCGCAGGCTTCCCAACGACGGTGAATCCGATATTGCAGAACCGCTGTGTGCCGGTGTTTATCGATGTCACGCTGCCCAGCTATGAGATCGACGTGACGAAGCTGGAGGCGGCGCGCAGTGAAAAAACCAAAGCCGTAATGATTGCGCACACGCTGGGCAATGTCTTTGATGTGGACGCCGTCGTCGCCTTCTGTAGGGAGCACAACCTTTGGCTGGTGGAAGATACATGTGACGCGCTCGGTTCCACGTGGAAGGGCCGGAAGGTAGGTACCTTCGGCGATATTGCCACGGTGAGCTTCTACCCCGCGCACCACATCACCATGGGGGAGGGCGGCGCAGTGCTGACGGACAAGCCGGCCTTGAAGGTGCTGATCGAGAGCTTCCGCGACTGGGGCCGCGACTGCTGGTGCGAGCCGGGCGTCGACAACACCTGCGGCAAGCGATTCGACTGGCAGCTGGGTACATTGCCCTGTGGCTACGACCACAAATACACCTACTCGCACGTGGGCTACAACCTGAAGGCGACCGATATGCAGGCCTCGCTCGGTGTCTCGCAGATTGAGAAGCTGCCTTATTTTATTGACCGCCGCAAGGAGAATTTCAACTACCTGCGCGCGAAGCTCGAACCGCTCGCCGATGTGTTGATGTTGCCTGAGGCGACACCGGGCTCCGAACCAAGCTGGTTTGGCTTTCCGATCAGCGTACGCGAGGACGCGCCCTTCAAGCGCGACCAGCTGACGAAGACCCTGGACGCGAACAAGATCGGCACGCGCCTTATTTTCGCCGGCAACCTGCTGCGGCAGCCGGCCTATGAGGGCTGCGAGTTTCGGGTGGTTGGCGAGATGACGAACACGGATTTTGTAATGAACCAATCTTTTTGGGTGGGCACTTTTCCAGGGCTCACCACGGAGATGCTGGACTTCATCGCGAAAGTGATCACTGAATTCGTCGCGAACGCCAAAGCTGGACTCAATGTGCTGCAGGAGACTGTGGGCGCTTAGCGTACGTTTTTCACCGCCTGATCTACGCCTTTCGAGACAGCCGATGCCAGGCAGCGGTTCGGCGCAGGGCTTCTGGCAGCGGCACATTCACCATTAGTCCCAACTCCTCGCGAGCACGTGTGATGTCGGGGACGTAGCTGTTCAGCGGAGCGCCCTGCATGGGTTTTCCGTCAATTTGAACCTCCAGCGCAGAGGTGTCTCCATTGTCAAATCGCAGGGTGGAGGCTGTGAGTGCGGCGGCTTCGGCGATGGTATAACTCGCATCGGAGCCGACGTTATAGGCGCGGTTCGGCTGGCCGTGTGCAAGCAGCGTCCAGAGCCAAGCGGCGAGATCGCTCATGTAGAGCCACGAGCGGCGTGGTGTTCCGTCGCCCTTGATGTGGAGGCGCTCGCCGCGTATGGCCGCGCCGATGAAGTTGCCGATGGCGAAGTGGGTATGGAGCGGCAGGTGTGGGCCCACAAAGGCAAAACAGCGTGCAATCACAGGCTGCAGCGCCGTTCCGTGCGCATAGGCCACGCACAGGTGCTCGGCCATGCGCTTGCCTTCGTCATAGGAGCTGGCCAGTTGGAGTGGATCAGGACCCCCGGTGTAGCTTTCGGGCGTGTGCTCAAGCATCGTCGACCGGCCGTAGACGGCCCCCGTTGAGGTGTAGAGCAGCCGTTTTGCTCCGGTTGACCGCGCAAACTGCAGAACACGCTGCGTACCGGCCAGAATGCTTTCAGCCAGTTCAAAGGCGGGTTGTGACCCCTGCTGGCCGCCTGAGTCCGTGGCGGCGTGCAGAACGTGGCTGTGCGCCTCTACCGGGAAGGAAAAGGTGCGTATATCGCCTTCCAGGAGAGCGATGGAGCGGTCATTGGCAATGTGCGGCGACCGTGCGGCGAAGCTCGGCGCATCGCGGGTGAGGACCGTGGCGCTTACGTTTAAGGCAAGTTCGCGGTTGGCGTACAGCAGCGATTCGAGCAACCAGTGACCGAAGAATCCGGTGCCGCCGGTGATGAACAGCCTCCCTCCGCGCAGGGCCTCAAAGACAGGGCGGGTGTGGTGAAGAACCTCGGCCAGGTCCTCGGGCGCCAGTGGCTGCGTTGTCATGCACCTTCAGTATCGCCCGATTGCACACGGAAACAAGGCTGGTGAAGGCCCCACAAAGGGTGACGTTTATCGCGATTCTGCGTCGAATGGCCGGGCAAGGACGTCTCATGGAGCAGTGGCCTCCCCCTCGACACATCCCACGGAAGCGGCGCGGCCGGAGCAACGCACACCGGCGCTGGCCGGACGTACGACGCACATGTGGCGAGCGCTGCGTCATCGCAACTTCAAGCTGTTCGTCTCGGGCCAGAGCATTTCGCTTATCGGAAGTTGGATGACACGGCTAGCAACGAGCTGGCTGGTGTACCGGCTGACACATTCGGCGCTCCTGTTGGGAATCGTCGGTTTTACAGGGCAAATCCTAACCTTCGTTCTAGCGCCGTTCGCCGGGGTTTGGGTGGAACGGCTGGACCGGCGTCGCCTGTTGATATGGACCCAGGTCGCAGCGGCGGTGCAGTCTCTGCTGCTTGCCTGGCTGACGCTGGCCAGGGTAGTGACCATTCGGGAGATCATCGCGCTGAGTGTTCTTCAGGGGCTGATCAATGCCTTTGATATGCCGGCGCGGCAGGCGTTTACCGTGCAGATGGTGGACGATCGCGCCGATCTGGGCAACGCGATTGCCCTTAACTCGTCCATGGTGAACGCCGCGCGGCTGGTAGGGCCGGCGCTGGCGGGTCTGGTCATCGGCTGGACCGGCGAGGGTTGGTGCTTCCTCATCGATGGAATCAGTTATTTTGCCGTAATCATTTCATTGCAGATGATGCGGGTGCGGCCTCCGGACGGGAAGCGACGCACGGCGACGATGCTCGTGCAGATGCGTGAGGGATGGGATTATGTTGTCGGCTTTCGGCCAATCCGGACCGTGTTACTGCTATTTGCGCTGCTCAGCCTCATGGGCTGGCCATACACGGTACTGCTGCCGATATTCGCGGGGCAGGTGCTGCATGGCGGCGCGCACACTCTGGGGTGGCTGACGGGAGCCTCTGGTGTGGGTGCTTTGGCGGCCGCGCTGGCCCTGGCCGCGCGCAGAAGCGTGGTCGGGTTGACGACGCACATCCAGGTGGCGGCGGCGCTGTTCGGCGGCGGTCTGATTCTGTTTGGCCTCTCCCATGCCCTTTGGTTCAGCTTATTGATGATGTTGATAGTGGGGTGGGGCATGATGACCGGTCTTGCTGCGAGCAACACGATCATCCAGACGCTGGTGCCCGAGGACAAACGGGGCCGCGTGATGAGCTACTACACGATGGCGTTCGTGGGCATGGCGCCCTTTGGCAGCCTGCTCGCGGGGGGTCTCGCGCACTGGCTGGGCGCGCCGCATACGGTAATCATTACAGGCGCCTGCTGCATCCTGGGCTCGGCCTGGTTCACCACGGAACTGCCAAAGATCCGTCAAGTGATGCGGCCGCTCTACCAGGAAATGGGCCTGCTGCGGGGCGCTGACGAGCCGGTGGTGGCGGATCAGGCTGCAGCGGGCTGAGTGGGCTCGGGTTGCGGTAGCTGCCAGCACCCTCGCTACTCGGCCAGGTGCTGCGGCTTCTTGCCAAAGTCCTCGCCGAAGATGAAGCACTCCACGACCATGCAAAAAATGTGCTCGAGGGCGAGATGGGATTCCTGGATGTTCATCGTGGTGTCTGAAGGAACAATCACGTTGAGGTCGGCAAGTTCCCGCATTGCTCCGCCGTTGTTGCCGGTGTATGCCACCGTGTGGATGCCCATGGTCTTCGCGAGTTTGAGGGCTTTCACGCAGTTCTTGCTGTTGCCGCTGGTGGAAATGGCGAGCAAGACATCGCCAGGGTTGGCAAGAGCTTCTACCTGGCGCTTGAAGACATTGTCATAGCTGTAATCATTGCCGATCGCCGTGAGGATACTGGTGTCCGTCGTCAATGCAATGGCGCGTAGGGCCGGGCGGTCGACGGTGAGGCGGCTGACGAACTCGGCGACGAGGTGCTGGGCGTCTGCGGCCGAGCCGCCGTTACCGCAGACCATGAGCTTCCTGCCGGACTTCATGGCTTCGGCGGTGAGGCGTGCGGCTTCGACGACGGCCGTGTGGATTTGTTCGTCGTGGAGGACGCGGGTGAGGGTGTCTAGGGATTGCTGTAGTTGTTTGCGGACTAGGTCGGTCATGAATGCCTTGGTGAGTTGTTGACTTGCTCGTGCCTGCGGCACTCGCGTCGTAAATACAGGGGTCTCTCCACTTCGCTGCGCTTCGGTCGAGATGACGGGGCTGCTAGCTCGGGGAGGGCACGGCTTGTGCGCTGGAGACGGGCTTCGTGAGGGGATTGCCGGCGGAAAGGCCGCTTAACGTCACGGGGGTGGGGCGGGGAGAGCTGAACGGCTGGTCGAAGTTGATGCGGTCGAGTTCGACGGCGTAGGGGCGGTGCTGGATCTGGGTGTAGATGGCGCCGACGTACTCGCCCATGACGCCGAGGAAGACCAGCATGAGCGATTGCAGGAAGAACAGGCCGATGATCATCGGAGCGACGCCGACGACGAAGGTGTTCCAGAAGAGCAGCTTCGCGATGAGGTAGCCGAAAGCGATGAGGAAGCTGAGCGCGGCGCCGCCGAAGCCGGCGAAGGTGGCCAGACGGAGCGGCACTTTGGAGTGATTGATGATGCCGAGCATACCGATGTCGTAGAGCGTGTACCAGTTGTTCTTGGTGACGCCGAATTTGCGGCTGGGCTGGTCATAAAGGAGTTTTACGGTGGGCAGACCGATCTCGGCGATCATGCCGCGGAAGTAGGGATAGGGGTCGTCGAACTGGCGGACAAGTTCGACGACCTTGCGGTCGTAGAGGCCGAAGCCGGTGTAGTTCTGGATGGTCTCGATGGAGCTGAGGCGCTCCGCGGTGCGGTAGTACTGCTTGCGGAGCCAGAACATGAGCGAGTGCTCCTCGCTGGTGCGCTTGATGCCGAGCACGCAATAGGCGCCCTTTTCCCACTCGGCGATCATGTCGGCGATCATGGGCGGCGGGTCTTGCAAATCAGCCACAATTCCCAGAATTGCATCTCCACGCGCTTGCATGAGGGCGTGGATGGGGGAGCGGATGTGGCCGAAGTTGCGGGCGTTGACGATGACCTTCACATTGGGATCTTCGGCGGCGATCATGCGCAGGATGGCGACGGTGTTATCGCGCGAGTGGTTATCGATGAAGATGTGCTCGTACTCATACCGCGCTATGCCGGCCATCACCGCGCGCACCTGGTTATACAGGTTGAGGACGTTGGCCTCCTCGTTGTAACAGGGCGTGATGATCGAGATGGTCTTGTTGCTCAAAGTACAGCGGACTCCAGGGTATGTGTGCGGACGTTCCTGTGGCGAAAGGCTGGGAAAAGTTTAGCTGAATGGGCCCGCTTCGGATGGGATCGAGGGTGGTACAGGGGAGGACGCTTTGAAGGTGACCTTTTTGTGGCCGACGAAGCTGTAGATTGTGGAAACGCCGATGACGATGGCTCCGGCGATATTGCCGGCGATACTTTTGCCCTGAGCCAGGCGCTCGATGAGATGGAGTGAAGCGCCGCCGAGATGGGATTCCAGGGTCGCCAAGCTGGTATGAAGCGCCGGCCCGTGGCGGTGGATCTGAGCTTGCAGAAGGCGCGTGAGACCCGCGAGAGCGACGAGGCCGGGGATCTGGCCGGCTCCATAGACCGCAAAACACTTCAACCACTCGCGCAGATAATTGCCCTTCGTTTTAAAAACGAAGAACTTGTAGCCTAAATAGGCAACGGTGATGTTCAGCGGCGAGGACAGCAAAGATGCGGCGACGACGGTGAGATACAGAAAACGCTGGGGTGCGGCGGTGTTGAGTAGCGCAAGGATCGCGACAAAACTCGCATACCCGAAGAGCGTGTTCCAGCCGCCGACCAGCAGGTAGCGGAAAAACTGGCCGCGGGGAAAGAAGTTAACAAGGCTTTGCAGCCGGCGACGGGGAAGAAAGGGGTCCTGCGGCAGCGGAACCACCGGCGGATGCTCCACACGGAGTTCCGCCGCATGGTTGGATTGGACGGATGTGCGATCTGTCACGGTGGAGCTGGCTCTAGCTGTTGGCGACAATGACGAATTGGCCGAGGTGAACGTCGCTTTGCAGCTGATCGACGAGGAAAGCGGCAAGATCGGCGCGTGTGATCTTGTGGGTGGTTGTGCCCTCGGGAACGATCGTGTAGGAGCCCTTGCCTGGATCGTCGGAAAGCACGGGAGGACGAGCGATGACGAAATCAAGGCCGCTGCTCTTCACGGCTGATTCCATGCCGGCCTTATCCTGGCGCGCGCCGTGGAGCCACGTAGGCAACAGGAGGTGTTCGTACCAGAAGGGGGCCTGTTCGGCGCTTTCGCCCATGCCCATCATGGAGACGACCAGGAGGCGGCGAACACCTTCCGCCTGCATGGCGGCGACGATGTTGCGCGCAGCGGAGGTTTCAAGCTCCGTGGCCTTATAGGGTGTTTTGCCGCCGAGGGTGTCGATGACGGCGTCCTGGCCGGCGACGGCCTGCCGGACGGCAGTGGAGTCGGAGGCATCTCCTGTAAGAATGCGGACACCCGCGTGCTGGTAGGTGTCATTGTGGACAAAAACAGTGACAGTGTGGCCCGCAGCAAGCGCTCGGTCAACGGTCAGGGAGCCGGTTTTACCGCCGGCGCCGAAGATCAGGACTTTCATACAGCCTCCTTTTGTATGTGATTACGCTTCGCTTGGTTTTCGATGCAGCGCCGGTCAAAGGACGCTGCGGCCACCATCTACGATCAGGTTCTGGCCAGTCATGTAGCTGCTGGCGTCGGAACAGAGAAATAGGACAGCACCCTGGTACTCGTCGCGGTGCGCCATGCGGCCCATGGGGATGAGCTGGTGAAGCCTGGTGGTGAACTCTTCGGGCTGGCCGGCGAAGACGCCGCCAGGGGAAATGGCGTTGACGCGGATGTTGTGCGCGGTCCAGTAGGTGGAGAGATAGCGGGTGAGGCCTATCAGGGCGGTTTTTACGACGGAATAGGTCACGGGTTTGACGGGCTGCTGGTCATCAGCCAGGCCTTCCTTGCGGTACAGACGCTGGTCAGGGGCGATGACTCCCAGATCGGAGGCCACGTTGAGGATGACGCCGGTGTTCCGTTCGACCATCTCCGCACCAAAAATCCGCGAGCAGAGAAACGCCCCGGTAAGGCCGACGGCGATGTCGGCCTCCCAGACGGCGAGCGGGAAGTTCTCCAAGCGTGACCACTGCGTCGGCTTCGGGCTGGTCCCTGTCTGGGGGTCGGCTTCGACCTTGGGATTGTTCGCGGCGTTGTTGATGAGAATGTCGACCCGGCCGAAGCGGGACAGAATCGCATCACGGGCCTCAAAAAGTGAGGCCTCGGAGGTAATGTCGGCGGCAATACCCAGGCACTCGGGACCGTGAGCGGCTTGTAGCTGGTCGGCACGCAGGCTGGGGTTGGCGGCAGCCAAATCAAGCAGCACCACGTGCGCGCCGGCGGCGGCCAAAATGGCACCATGGTAGTAGCCGAGCAAGCCGGCGCCTCCAGTGATAACCGCCACACGGCCGGCGAGATCGAAAAGGGAGTGTGCGCGATTTGGTTCAGTGCCGGGCATCTTCCCTAGTATCTCAGGTCCGGCTGTCTCAAGTCTGGCTGTCTCAAGCTCGGCTGTTCCAGGTCTGGCTATCTCAGGCCCCGATAACAGGAGCCTGAGATCGCTTCGCTCACGGCTCTAGGGCTGGACGCCGTGTGCGGCGGCGAGCTGCTTGGCTTTTTCGGCGTGCTTGGTGTCGTCGTCGTAGGCGCGCTTCGCCACCTGCTTGACCGCGGGTATTGTGGCGCTTTCGTACTCGGCTTTTTCCTTCTGCACGGTGTCAGCATTGCCCTTGAAGAGACCCTTGATGTATGAGTCGTCGAAGGTTTTGCCCGAAAGGACTTTCAATTCGGCGTACTTTGCATCGTCATCCAGGTCCATGCTCCCGGCATTCACGGGCTGCACGCCGGCAGCCTTGTCGGCGGCTCTGATGCCTGAGAGCAGCTGTGTGTGGTCATGAATGACCATGGTGGCATAGGCTTTTACGTCAGCGCTCGAGCTCTTGGAGAGCGCAAGCCGGCCCGTTTTGATCTCGAAATTGGAATCCTGCGCGGTGTCCTTCAGGAAGCTCTTGTCATTATCGTTCGCCTGCGCGAGAGCGATCCCTGTGCCTAGCGACAATGCCAAGGCGACCGCTGCCGATCTCACCACTCGTGACTTCCCTTGCTGATTCATAGATCCCCTTTTGTTGTGCGTCGTGCACAAAGGGTAAGGGGCACAGTGGCGGCTTGACGTTGTACGCGGGGGCGGACGGAGCTATGAAAGGGGTTTCGTCCTTTCAACAGGGAAGCTCGCGAGCCGCGTGCTGACGCTCCTACACCGTGCGAGTTTGTCCGCCGTCCATGACATAGCACGCGCCGGTGGCGAAAGCGGCCTGCGGTGAGCAGAGGTAGGCCGCGAGCGAGGCGACCTCCTCAGGGGTGCCGAATCGCCCTTGCGGAACCTCGGTCTGCAGCATGGTTTCCACCGCCTGCTTGCGGTTGGCCAGGTGACGCTCCCAGCTGCCGCCAGGGAAGTAGATGTTGCCGGGGGCGATCGTATTCACGCGAATCTTCTGTGGGCCCAGCTGGCGGGCGAGGTTGTTCGCGTAGTTATTGAGCGCGGCCTTGGCGGCGGCGTAGGGCAGGGGCGCAGGAGTAGCTTCAAGCGCGACAATCGAGGAGAGATAAAGGATGGAAGCGCCGGCGGGCTGTTTCAGCAGGTGGGGAAGTGCGGCCTGGGTGAGGCGAGTGCTGGCAAAGAAGTTGAGTTCGAAGAGGCGACGCCACTCGTCGTCGGGCTGATCCCATCCGGGTGATCCGGAGCCGGTGCCGAGATTGGCGATGAGATGGTCGAGGCGGCCGAAGTGTTTAGCGGTGAGATCAAGGGCACGTGCGACCGTGTCGGCGTGGGTGAAATCGCCGCGGACGGCGAGAATGCGATCCTGCGTAGCGGGCGTGGTCAGCTCGGCCGCAGTCGCGCGCAAGGAGGCTTCATCTCGGCCGGTAAGAACGATGCTGGCGCCTTCGGCGAGAAGTGTCGCAGCGATGGCGCGGCCAATTCCACGGGAGCTGCCGGCAACGAAGGCCACCTGCTGCTGCAGTTGGAGGTCCATCGGGGATAGTTTACTGGCCGGACAACGTCCTTTGACCAACCTGTCGCGACACACCGACTCAGTTCGGCTGGAACGACCTGGAATTTGGGCACGGCACTAGCCACTTCTGCTTATTGCGGCACTGCGTTCTCCGTCACCGGCCCCGGTCGCTGTCAGATCAATCCTCCTCAGCGCGGCGTCCCATCTACTGCTGCTGCGCCTGATTTGTTCGAGGCAGCGGCTGCCGATCAGGATCGGGTTGTTGGCGTCTGTTGCATCAGGTGCTCACGCCATGGCGTTTCCAGGTGAGGATCGTAGTCCAGCGGCGAGCCGGAGGTCGCGTGCGCAATGGCCTCAAGCGGCGCCTTGGGCGTGCGATCCGCATAAAGCAGGCCATTGACCTCCTGATAGGTATCGGTGAGCTGGGTGTAGCAGAAGCCGGCCAGTGCCGGCAGGTTGCGCACCGTTTCAAGCAGGGCGGTGTAGCGTTCTAGAAATTGGTCCGCCGTGGCGGAGCGCGAGTATCCCCAACTCTCGTCATTCTTTCCGCCCAGAGCGATGCCGCCAAATTCGGTGATCATGATCGGCTGCCGAGTGGTGACGTTCTCCTTGCCCAGGGTGAGGATGCGTCCACCGGGACGCTCGCGCCGGAGTAGTTTGGATTCGATATCGTCGATACCATAACGGGTCCCCAACCGCTTGGGTTGATCGTCGTAATCGTGGATGCCGATGATATCGGTCGCCACACTCTCCCAGCCGTCATTGCCGATCACAGGACGGCTTGGGTCTACGGCTTTCGTGAGGTGGTACAGGGCCTGTACGTAGCTCCGTTGGGCCGTTACGTCAGGCAGATCCGGCACACCCCAGCTTTCGTTGAAGGGCACCCAGGCCACGATGCAGGGATGGCTTCTGTCGCGTTCCAGAACCTCAAGCCACTCCCGCGTCAACCGGTGAATGGACCGTGTGGTGTATCGGTAAGCGCTGGGCATTTCCTCCCAGACCAGCAGACCCAGGCGGTCCGCCCAGTAAAGAAACCTGGCGCTTTCCACCTTCTGGTGCTTGCGTACGCCGTTGAAGCCCATCTTCTTGACCAGATCGATGTCGGTACGGATCGCTGCATCGTCGGGCGGCGTGATGCCGGTACGCGGCCAGTAGCCTTGATCAAGAACAAGCCGTAAATTCAGTGGGCGCCCATTCAGGATGAAGCGGTCTCCCTGGGTAGCGAGGGAACGTAAAGCAGCGTAGCTGTGCACCGTATCCAACAGTTCGCCCGTGCTCCGGCGCAGCTTGAGTTCGGCTTCAATCAGTGTCGGCGAAGAGGGGGACCACAATAGCGTGTTGCGGAAATCATCGATTCCTGGATCGGAGAGCGCGATACGTCGGTGGACCTCGCCGGCGATCACCGCATAGCTGTCGTCAGCGATGAGTTGGTCTCCTACGGTAAGTCGCACGGAGAGTTGCATGGCGTTCCCGGGGTTCTGGGCCTCCAGGCTTGCCACCTCCGCTTCCATGTGCCCATCGCCCAGGATGATCGCTTCGATGCCGATCTCCCACCGATCCAAACTGCTGGTCCAGTGAAGGGACTGAATGCGGATGTCGTTCACGGTTTCCAGCCAGACCTCCTGCCAGATGCCCGTCGTACGTGGGTACCAGATCGAGTGCGGGTCGCGCTTCCAATCCTGCTTGCCCCGCGGCTTGGCCAGATCGGTCGGGTCGTCCTCGGCTCGGATTGCGATTTCCTGAATCGGTCCGTCCACAAGCGCTTCGGTGATGTCCGCGCCGAAGGGCGTGTAGCCGCCTGCGTGGGCGCAGACCCTTTTGCCGTTCACCCAGACGGTACTTCGCCAATCGACGGCCTCGAAGTGCACCAGAACCCTTTGGCCTGGCGCTAACCGGGGCTGCTCCCAGGTACGCCGGTACCAAACCGCGGTGTAGAAGCCGGTATCGTGCACGCCGCTCGCCTCTGTTTCCGGGCTGAACGGCACCTCAATTTCCGTCTCCCACCGCACGGCGTCTGGCCGGGTGACCTTTCCTTCTCTGCCTTTGCAGAAATCCCATTTGCCGTTCAGGGATCGCCATGCGTCTCGACGTAACAGAGGACGCGGATGAGTCGGGTCGGATCCGCTGATGCGTTCTTGGTCCATAGATGTTTTTGGGCTACCTGTGATTTCCACACCGATGAGATGCTCCCCGTGACATTTCAGGATCTGAATGAAACAGGCCTCCCCCTGGCAGGTGACCGGGACAGCACCGTCACCAGAGTGATGGGTCAACTTGCAAGAGTCTGTTTGTAATCTTCCGTTAATCTGCGGTGCTTACCGGGCATTGGCTCTGAACAACGTTTGTGAAGCTTACTTCAGGGGCACACTTCGTCTGGTAAGAAATATCTTGCTTCTAGCCGCAGAGATGCTAGGCTGCTTGCATTCGTATGATTTGCTGCTTACTTCTTGGGGCTGCCTTTCGTACGTTAGCCGAAATATTGATTGGGGAAGCACGATGGAACAGGGAACAGTGAAGTGGTTCAACGATGCCAAAGGGTTTGGCTTCATTAGCAGGCAAAACGGCGAAGATGTGTTTGCACACTACTCGGCCATCGTCTCAAATGGGTTCAAGAGCCTCCAGGAGGGTCAGGCCGTGCAGTTCAATGTAGTAAAAGGCCCCAAGGGCTGGCAGGCAGAGAACATCCAACCCCTCTAAACCCATTCAGTGCGTGAATGGATCGCAGCCTGCGCCTTGCTTGCCCGTACGAAGAAGCCTGGGCGGAAAGCTGGCGAGGCACTCGGTGTCTGAGGCGTGATTTGGGGCGGAGTCTAGGGCGTGAAGATGAACCGACGGCAGTTCGGTGCCGCAATGGCCGTGCTGGGTCTTCGGTCCACCTCGAGAGGTGAACCGAAGACCGACGTTGATGTCTTGCGGCTATCCCGCAACGGATGGATGCCCAACAACGAACGCCTGCCTGTGTTGCACTACCGACGAGCCTTCAGCGGTCCGGACGTGGCGGGCGCCATGGAGGAGACCTTTGGGCGAAATGGGTGGCCCGCGCAGTGGAGAAACGGCGTTTATCGCTTTCACCACTACCACTCCACGGCGCATGAGGTGCTTGGCTTCGCCGCCGGCAGCGCCCAATTGATTTTGGGCGGCGAGGGTGGACTCAGGACCACGGTAGCCGCCGGCGATGTGCTGGTTCTACCCGCGGGCACCGGCCACTACCTTGCAGAGGCAGAACCGGACTTTCTGGTGGTTGGCGCATACCCATTCGGACAAACCTGGGACATTTGCCGGTCTGCGCCGGATGACACGACCCTTCTAAGGATGCGGACGTTGCCATTTCCACAGAGCGATCCGCTGACTGGCAGGGGAGGGGAGTTGGTTCACGCCTGGCCGAGTTTGTGACCTCTGCAGTGCTATGTTCAGGAGCGGACGTCCTGCCGACGGGCTCGAAGCCTGACGTTTATGAGGACGACTGTTCCCGGAGATGATCGAGAATTAAGCCCGCGATAGCTTTCGCCGGGATTCGATCCGCTTGCAATAGCGTCGGTTCATTCGTCATCACGAGTGGGCCTTCGGCCAGGTCGTCCGGTGGACGACCGTGAGAACCCTTCATAAGCTCTGCCCTTAACGGAATGACATCCATAAGGTATCGAAAGCCGAGCGTCTTCTTCAAGAGCTTGAACCCGACCTTCAGCTTCGGCAACCGAAGGTCAGGATCCAGAAAAAGCTCGACGGGGTCATAGCCCGGTTTGCGATGGATATCGACCGTGCGCGCGAAATCGGGAGCCTTGCTGTCGTCCAGCCAGTAGTAGTACGTGAACCACGCATTTGCTGCTGCGATGGCAACCAGATCCCCCGATCTGGCGTGGTCCAGGCCGAGCTCTTGTTTTCCTTCCGCGTCGAGAACCCGTTCGATGCCCGGCGTTTGTTCGAGCAGATACCGCACTTGCGTCAGGGTTGAAGGATCATTCACGTAAACGTGGGCGATCTGGTGATCGGCCACCGCAAAAGCCTTGCTGGCGCCCGCATCGAGCAGCTCACGGCCAAGTTCTTCGCGCAACGTGAGCAGCCCATGTTGCCGCAGGATCCTGTTAATGTGCACGGGCTGGCTGACCGCGGTGATCCCGTACTCAGAGAGGATCAGCACGCGTGCCTCTCGTTCCTCGAAGTAGGAGATCAGATCGGCGCAGACAACGTCGACCTCTGCAAGGCTGCGGGCGATCCTGGGATCGCCCGGGCCCAGGCGCTGCAGGTCGTAATCCAGGTGTGGAAGATAGATCAGCGAAAGAGTCGGGTTGTATAGCTTGTCCGTGTGTAGAGCACTTTCGGCAATCCAGCGGCTGGAGCGGATGGAGGTGCGTGGGCCCCAGAAGTCAAAAAGCGGAAAGGTCCCGAGCCGCTTCTGCAACTCCGTGCGCAGCTCCGGCGGCTGTGTATAGATGTCCGGCAGCTTGCGGCCGTCGGCCGGATACATGGGCCGCGGCGTCACAGAGTAGTCGACCGACGAGTACATGTTGTACCAGTTGAAGTAATTGGCACAGGTGAAGGACGGATCGATGGCGCGGGCCATGTCCCACACCTTCGCCGCCTGGACAAGCTTGTTGGATTGGCGCCAGAATTTGACCTCGCTCTCCTCGGCGAAGTACCAACCGTTGCCCACAATGCCATGTTGGGTGGGAGCGGCTCCTGTGAAGTAGGTGGCCTGTGCCGTGCAGGTGACGGCGGGGAAGGCTGCTTCGATGGAGGCCTGTTTGCCACGGGCGGCAAAGGTTGTGAGCGCGGGTGTGTGCTCCCCAAGCAGCGAAGGGGTGAGGCCAACGACGTTGAGGACTACAGTTTTGTGCATACCTGATCCAACACCCAATGGAACTCGCGATCGATGGACGCGAGGAGATCGGTCTTGAGACGTGCAGGTAAGACGTTCCAGGTGTAGGTTTCGATCTCCAGGTGATGCGTGATGTTTTCGCTTGCCGCAAGAGCGAGCAGGGAGCGGTTTTCCGCTTGCGTGGCGAGCGCGAGCCCGTATTCCTCAGTGAAGAGCGGGACGTGAAAATGGATGCGCCACTCGCGCGACCGGGCATCTGCGGAAGCGGAGAGAGCCTCGTCGAGATCAACGAAGCGCCTCAGACCACCATCGGCATCGCGCTCCACAACCTGGTGCAGGTAGATGCCGTTGTCGAGCGAGGCCAGGTGCTCGTGGATCAGCCTCTTCTGTGCGGCGGAGCCATCGAAGAAAAGGCGCAATGCGGAGCTGATCTGGAGGCGTCCGATGCCGATGTTGTGCGACTTCAGCATCGCGAGTGACTCTGCGGCATCCTCAAACTGAATGGCCATGTGGCAGCTGTCAAAGCACACCTGGATGTGATCGCGCAGGTGTCTCCCGGCCTCTTCGAGAGAGGTGGCGAGCCGGGATGCAAGCAAAGGAGCGCCCAGGTGCTGAAGCGGGCCCTCAAAAAAGTCAACAAGCTCGGGCGTCGACTCGACCAGACCGTTGGGTTCAGGCTCAATGTCCAAGTGGATGAAGCGGCCTTCCCCTTCGCGCAGACGAACGAGCCGCTCGGCAATATCTACAAGGTGCGTCACGATACCGGGCCAGGCCGCCTCGCGGTTGACGATCCAGGGCTTGTAGGAGAGCGGAATCGTGGAGATGCCGCCATCCGCGTCCGCAGGCAATAGCCGGCTAAGAATTTCAACGAGATCCAGCGTGTAACGAACCCGGGCCGGATCGCGGAAGTCTGGAGCAAAGACTCGCGTTTTGACCTCTTCGCCATGGAAGGAGCCGAAGGGAAAACCATTGATAAGAGCAACGTAAAGCCCCTGCTCCTCTAGGAAGTGCTTGAACTCGTCTATCTGGGTGCCGTTGAGCAACTCTGCGGCCGCAACCGCAGAGAGACGCAGGCCCAGGCCGAAAGGTGCATCGGGCGAGCAGCTGCGCTTTAGGGGCGGAGCATACCTCTCAATGCTGGAGCGCACCTCATCCCACGTTTCGCCCGCGTGAATGTTGGTGCAATAGGTGAGATCAAGCTTCCCCGGCCTAATCCACATCTTCTAGCTCCGCCATGCGCGCAGAGCGAATGGGTGACCGGTTCAGCCGAAAGTTGGACGCCTGTGAAAAGAAGTCGAAGGGGTTGCCAAAAACAACCTTGTGGATGGTGGCTTCGGTATGGTGACGTCGTCGCATCTCGAAGATGAACTGCGGTATGGCGAGTGGAACACTGGCGCCCCAGTCGCAGGCGGAATTCACATAGATTCCCTCGGGTCCATGCATCTCGATGATGTCGGCGGCTCGGGAGAGTGAGACCTTTGTGTTTGGGTAGAGCGTAAGGCCGCAACGAAACCCGGCATCGCGAATCATTTCAACGGTGTGCTCTTCTGCGTGATCGATGAGCACGCGACGTGGGTCGAGGTGCTGAAAAGCAGCGAGAGCACGTAAAATCAACCGGGTTCCCTTGTATTTGTCCTCAAGGTGCGGCGTGTGGATCAGGATGAGCTTGCGATGTTCCAACGCTAGCGCAACGTGATCCTTAAAGGTCTCGAGTTCAAGCACCGTGTTGCGGTTGAGTCCGGTTTCGCCAATGCCCAGGACATTAGGGCACTCAAGAAACTTGGGGATTCTCTTCAATACCTCTCGTGTAAGCTCGCGGTTTTCGCCCTCCTTGGGATTCAGGCAGAGCCAGGCGAAGTGTTGAATGCCAAACTGTGCGGCGCGTGCCGGTTCAAACTCGGTAAGCACACGGAAGTAGTCCTCGAAGCTGTCGGCTGAGCCTCGATCCCAACCTGCCCAAAAAGAAGGTTCTGAAAGGGCCACACATCCACTCAGGGCCAGTGCGCGATAGTCGTCAGTGGTACGCGAAACCATGTGGGCGTGCGGTTCAATGTAGTCCATCAGCCTTTGTCTCCGTCAGTCGCGTGAGCTCCCCAGGCAGCCTTGCGATCGTAGCCATCCCGCGGCTCCTCTGTCGGATCGCTGAGCACCAGCGCCATGCGCTTGACGCGGCCTGGGCCATCCTCAAGCAGAAGCGCAGCGGCGCGCTTCAACGCGGCAATGCGAAAGTCTCCTTGAGGGTCGCCGCCACCTTGCGCGCGGTCGAGCCTATCAAAGAAGGCGGCCAACTCCAGCAGGTGATTGCGACTTTCCGCGAAGTACTCCTCGACAAGCTGCGGCAGATCGAGTGGGCAGGTGGACATCGTATTGGCACTTCCTCAGGCGATGGACAGTTGCGGTGTTGACGCGAAGGCCTCAAGCGCCTCGGAGGCCTTCTCCATCACCACCTGATCGATCTGATGCACCTCGAAGGGCTTGCCGATCTCGCGAAGGACGGTGATAGTGAGTTCACCTCCAAGATGCTCGCGAAATTCTTCGAGCCCGTGTAAAAGCACTTCAAAGCGGAGGTGCTCTCCATCGGTGGAGCGCGGTAGCGAGAGAGGAAAGCCAAGCCGCTTGAGCAGGGACAAGATGCGTTGCCATTCCGCTTCGGCCAGCCATCCCATGTGATGGGAGTAGGTAGCGTCAAGGGCAATGCCGATGGCGACAGCCTCGCCATGGCTCAGGACAAAGTTTGAAAGCGGTTCAAGTTTGTGAGCAGACCAATGACCAAAGTCAAGTGGCCGTGAGGAGGTGGTCTCAAAGGGGTCGCCACCCGTACCGATGTGTCGCAAATGCAGCTCCGCAGAACGATGTACGACGTGCTGCATGGCCGTGCCGTTGCGGGCAACGAGATCGTCCGCATGACCTTCAAGGTATTGGAAGAACATCGGATCTTTCAGGAGCGCGACCTTGACGGCTTCAGCGATACCGCCGATCCATTCTCGTTGTGGTAGCGAGTTCAGAAAGGCAAAATCATTGATCACGGCGAAGGGCGGAGCAAAGGTGCCGATGAAGTTCTTTTTGCCAAAGGCGTTGATGCTGTTCTTCACACCGACACCGGAGTCGTCCTGCGAGAGAACGGTGGTCGGCAGCCGGATGAGGCGAACACCACGATGGGCGGTGGCCGCAGCATAGCCGACGAGATCCAAAAAGGCACCGCCCCCGATAGCCACAACAAAGGACTGCCGGCAAACCCCGTGCTCGTGTATGGCGGTCTGGACGATGCGGCAGGCATCCTCGGCATTCTTACCGGCCTCTCCACCGGGAAGCACGAGTGGGGATCGGACAAGCTGAAACGTTGTCCGGTGGTGTTCGCTGAAATTATGAATCTGGCTCAGAAGGCCTGGATTGCTCCGTACCACGCCTTCATCAATCGCAAGCAGCACTTGATGAGGCGCGCGAGCCGGTGTGCCGAGGGTTTCCACTAGGGTTTCATTGCCGAGATCGAAGATGCCGGTGGTGAAGTGAACGGGGTATTCGTAACTGACAACAAAGTGTTGATGCAAGGAGTTCATGATTTTGCGAGCTGGCACGAGTGACTCAGGTTACAGGGAAGAGCTTCGCGAGCTCCCCGGTGAAGACAGCGAGGGACAAAATAGCCGCTCCCAGAAGTACGCCACTGAAACTGGCGGCGAGCGCAGCGTCAAGCACAATGAGCGATAGGATGCCGGCATGGACCGCCGTGCGGATCGTTCCTGCCTGCGGCATCCTGTAGGCGCGCCAGAGCGGTGGGCCAACCCGTGCGGTGAACAGCAAAGCAAAGGGAAGGAGCGATGCCCAGCGGTGGGTTCCTAGGCAGCTGAGCAAGACGAGCGCTAGAAGCACCGAACTGCATAGGAAAAGAGCAAAGCCGCTCGTCGCTCGCGTACCGCCGTGTACCTCGCCACGGCTGAGTGTTGTGATGCCGACGATGTAAGCAAAAGGCAGCAGGGTCAAAAACCACGTATGCGGCAACAGTGCCGGATCTGCCGAGAGTCCCAGCAGGAGGTTCAGTGCGCGGCAGGCTCCCATGACAAGCGGCCCAGCCGGGCTTGGCTTTGCGACGGCATCGTAGAGCAGAATTGCTGCGGCGAGACACACCGCGATACCACCCGAGAACAGGGAAGCGCCAAAGGCAGCGACGATGCCCCCAAGCAGCAGAATGAGCCCGAGCCAGCCTGCAGCGGAAGCGGAAATGGCGCCCGCAGGGATCGGACGTTCCGGACGTTCGATTGCGTCGAGTTGGCGATCGCAGAAGTCGTTCAAGACCACACCGCCCGCGTACAGAAGGACGCTGGCGCCCACCAGCCAGGCAAGTCGAACGCCGCCGAGGTGGAGGATGACAGCGGCGGTCAAGATGTCCGCGGCGGAGGTGACGAGGTTAGCGGGCCGAAGAAGGCGAAAGTACACAAGAACACGTGTGCGGAGGGCGGAAGACGAGCTGGGCGTTTGAACGAGCGTCGTTTCCATGCGGGTAGTAGAGAAGATGCGTGGGCATAACGTGGGGTGGTGTTGAGGTGAAGGCATCTGGGCAGGGCATGCCTAGCTGTAGTAATCAATGTTTGTGACGCGAAGTATGCATAGATGAATCATTGCCGCACTGGAGCGAAATACTTTTTCGGGGTAAAGTTTGACCGGAGCCACGGGGCTCAACGTCTCAAGAAACAGGTAAGCGACGCCACACAACCTGTCCAGCAAGACAGGCGCTTTGTTCAATGAGATCTGTGCGGGGTCTCAGTCTGCATGGAATACGGAGAGCAAGCGAGATGATCAAGAGTGGCAGCCAATCCCGGGACAGCATCGTCGACGTCTGGGGCCCGCGGACACCATATGCGGAATGCTGGCCGGTGCGCGTGGATGAGCACCTCACGGAACAGCCGGATCGCTGGGTGCAGAGCGCCTGCATGCTCTGCGCCAATGGCTGCGGACTCGACATCGGGGTGAAGGACGGGCGCATGGTGGGTGTGCGAGGTCGGCCTGAGGATCACGTAAACCGGGGCCGGCTTGGCCCCAAGGGACTGCATGGGTGGAGGGCAAATGCCAGTGCCGACCGGCTGACACGGCCTCTTATCCGGCGCGGCGGCGTTCTGGAGGAGGCGACCTGGGACGAGGCAATGGAGCTGATCGTCGCTCACTCAAAAGAGCTCATCCGCGACTACACGGCCAATACCATGGGCTTTTACCACTCCGGCCAGCTGCTGTTGGAGGAGTATTACACGCTGTCCCTGATTGCGCTTGGCGGGCTGGGCACAACCCATCTCGATGCAAACACCCGGTTGTGCACGTCAACGGCGGAAACAGCATTACGCGAATCCTTCGGCTCCGATGGACAGCCCGGCTGCTATGAGGACATCGACCTGGCGAGCGTGATCTTCCACATAGGCCATAACGTCGCCTCGCAACAGACAGTTCTTTGGAGCCGTATCCTCGACCGCCTCCATGGGGCAAATCCGCCGCGGTTGGTGGTGGTTGATCCACGCCGAACTGCAACAGCGGAGCAGGCGCATCTGCACCTTGCGCCGCGCATGGGCACCAACCTGGCATTGATGAACGGCCTGCTGCACCTGCTGATTCGCAATGGAAATGTTGACGCAGACTATATCGAGAAGCATACGGTTGGGTTCGAGGCGCTGGCGGAATTGGTTTCGCGATACCCGCCGGAGCGTGTAGCGGAGATCTGTGATATCCCGCCGGCGCGGCTGGAAGAGGCCGCGGAGCTGTTGGGCTCGGCGCCAACCTTGGTTTCAACAGTGCTGCTGGGGGTGTATCAGTCGCCGCATGCGACAGCCTCGGCGGTACAGGTCAATAACCTTCATCTGATCCGGGGCATGATCGGGAAGCCAGGCTGCAGCGTATTCCAGATGAATGGTCAGCCGGCCGCGCAGAACTCACGCGAGTGCGGGGCCAGCGGTTCGTATCCAGGCATGCGCAATTGGCAGAACCCGGCCCACGTGGAGGAGATCGCGCGGATTTGGAATGTAGAGGCCCGGAATATACCGTCGTACACGGAGCCAACCCATGCCATGGAGATCTTCCGCCGCGCCGAGCAGGGTTCGCTGCGCTTTCTTTGGATTACCTGTACCAATCCAGTGGTCTCTCTGCCGGAACTGTCGCGCATCCGCCGCATCCTGAGTAAACCGGGGCTCTTTCTTGTGGTGCAGGATGCCTTTCTAACTGAGACAGCGCAGCTTGCCGATGTGGTCTTGCCAGCCGCGATGTGGGGAGAAAAGACGGGCACGTTCACCAACACCGAGCGGACCGTGCACCTCGCGCACAAAGCTGTGGAGCCACCCGGCGAGGCCCGGGCCGACTTCGATATCTGGGTGGATTACGCCCGGCGCATGGACCTACGCGATAAAGACGGCCTGCCCCTCGTCAAGTGGTCGACGCAGGAAGAAGCTTTTGACAGCTGGTGTCGTATGAGTTCCGGACGGCCCTGCGACTACAGTGGCTTGACCTACGCCATGCTGACGGGGAGCTCCGGGATACGCTGGCCTTGCAATGAGCAGTTCCCGGACGGCAAGCCGCGCCTTTACACCGACGGCTTTTTCAATACGGACGCTAGCTATACCCAGGGGTTTGGTCACACGCTGCTCAGCGGCAGCGAGCAAAGTCCAGAGGCTTACCGGAAGCACAATCCCGCGGGCCGCGCCCGTATCAAGGCTGCTGATTACGAACCGCCGGCGGAAGTTCCGGGCGAGGCTTATCCATTTACCCTTACCACCGGCCGTGTGCTGTACCACTGGCACACGCGTACAAAGACCGGTCGCGTGCAAGCGTTGCAGGAAGCTGCTCCTGAAGCCTTCGTGCAAATCTCAGAGCAGGATGCGTTGGCCGCTGGTGTCCGGCCAAATGAATGGGTGGAGGTGCGGACACGCAGGGGCCGCATCGTGGCTCGCGCCCATGTGGGCAACATTCGCTCGCGGCATCTTTTTGTGCCTTTCCATTACGGCTATTGGGATCTTACCGATCGTGAAGCTGGCGACCGGCAGCGTGCAGCGAACGAGATGACCGCACCGGATTGTGATCCGGTGAGTATGCAGCCTTACTTCAAGTCCTCCGCAGCCCAACTGTCGCGGATCGGGGATAAGACAGGAGCCCTACCGATGAGCTATAACCCGGAAGTCGCGCGAGCCAGTGTAGAAAGAAGCGCTTATGACGCGGTCAGCATCTTCCAGTCCGCGGCAACACCCAAAGTTCCGGGTCTCCATGTGCCCGTATACCTGGCGGTGGTATGGAAGGGTGAGCAGGCACTCGCAGCCGCATATGTGAACGTGGCGCAGCGTCATTCTGACAGTGCCGACGTGAAGACAAGATGCGAAGCCTTCGCCGCGCGCAGCCGTCGATACGTTGCTGAATTGGAGCCCTTCATGGTCCAGTATGGAAGCAACGACGAAGGAGGCACACCGCTCATCTCTGCTCTTTTCACCGGTCTACGCACGGGGAATCTAGGTATGTTAATGGATCTGCACGACCTTCACACCTTGACGGGGCACCTGGGCGTCGGATTCTTCGCTTTGAAGCAGGCAGCCAGTGCTTTGAAAGATGGGGCCTTACAACAGGCCCTTTCAGCACGCATGGAAGAACTGTCTGTGGAGCAGGGATGGCTTAGCAGAGAGATTCGCGCCGTGGCTGCCCAGGCGCTCGTTGTGCCCGCGATGTAAACCGCGGGCATACCACTCTAAACTTCAGAACGATAGAGGACCGACAGTGAGCCGAGTTCAAGCGTGATTTCTTGCAACAGGTAGTGGTGAATATACTTCTGACTCGTCACCGAGAGGGTAAGGTCTGCGACCTCTACTAAGCCAAGGGCGAGGCCAATGTCATTGGCCACGCCAAAGGCCGTAATGCCGTCAAGGCTGGCGTGAGTAAGCTGCGAAAGATCGCGCCAGCCCGACGCAGCACCACCGAGAAAGCCCTCCAGATCAGCAGTCGCTTCACGAGCCTTGGCAAACAGTGTTCCCGCAACGCTGTGCGTATTCTTGGCTTCTCGACCGATCAGGCGCAGGAGCTCAGCGGCCTTCTCCTCATGCTCGCGCGCTCGTTCCGCGATCTCTGTGAGATAGCCTCGCAAGTGAGAATCGTGCATTTTGGGCTGCGTGTCTTCGGCCATCTTGCGAAAGGTGGTTTGGACGGTCTGCACGAAGTGAAACCAGCGCTCCGCGCGATCTAGACTCAATTTCCAATTTTGTTTATCGAGCTCAATGATGACGGGATGGGCAAGGGCGGCCATGGAAGGTCCTTATTGCAGATGAAGGTGATGTAGGTAAGAGCAGCTGCATAGATCAGCGCTGCCTATGGAGGTACGAAGCTTGATCTAGGCATTGTCGCGCGTGACGCGCCACAGCACGCCGGTGTGCGCATAGGCCATCATCGTGTTGCGCTTGATCGCCACAGAACCAAAGTCGAGCACATAGAGACTCTTGCCGTCGGGATGGAACTTGCAGTCGACAGGACGCTCCAACCCACCGCTGCCCGGATAGGCACCTGCCGGACCGGGTTGCTTATTCACCATAAAAGGTTGGGACTCACCGGTCTTTACATCCACCAGCGCCACCTGAAAGCCGCGCTTCAGGGCTTCAGGGCGAATGCTGTTGAGAGGAGCCAGCGTACCCCACTGCGTAAGAAACAGCTTGCCGCGATGGCCAAAGTTGTCGGACTTGCAAAAATCCATCATCGTCAGGCAGGTGTGCGGTTTAAACAGCACCGCGGCCGGCCCTGATAGTGGTGGTGGATTCTGAATCAGCTGACGCGCCTGTGTACCGCGATTCGGCTTGTGACGCTCATCCCACAGAGGAAGCCCGAGGCCACCGTAGTCCGGGTAGCCGAACCACTCCGGCGTGGAAACCGAACCCATGGGCGCGGAGGCACTCTTGAGATGCCAGATGCGATCGGGATCTTCGCCAACGGCGCGATTACCCTTCTCTTCGAAGTCGTTGTCTGAGACGTAAAGCTCATTCGCCTCATTCAACGCAAGACCGTAAGGATTGCGAATGCCCCACGCCAACAGTTCCGGTTGCGAGCCATCTGGCTTTGCGCGGTACACGCTTGTGTTGCACCAGAACTCACCCTTGACCACCTCGCCCTTCGTCGCCGGTACGCCATAGGGCTTGAAGGCACCGGTAGCCGTGGTGTCGTTGTAAGGGATAACGGGATCGAAGCTCCAGACGTTGTCGCCGGTGAGCGTAACATCCTGTCCCGGAACGTCATGGGCGCGTGGATGGCGCGCCATATCCACGGTGAAGCCGCTTGGTTCGATCACGCCCTGCTGTGCCACGGAACCCTGCGCGAAATAGATGTTGCCTGCGCTGTCGAACACCGGCCCGCCCGGCTCATGCCAGCCGCCGTCGGGTAGCTTGTCTACAAGCACGGTGATCTCACCAGACTCGGGATGGATGCGCAGTAGCCGTGAAGTGTAGCCACCCTTCGCCATGGCGTAGAGGTGTCCATCATGGAAGGCGAGCCCACGCGGACCACCCTCCTCGATATGTGCGAGGATGCGTACGGCGCCCGAAGGATCGAGGCGCAGGATCCGCGGCGGCATCCATGGGCGTGTGGGCCAGGTGGTGCCACCCTCCGCGATGAACACCGTTCCATCGGGAGCTACCGCCATGCCGCAAGGGAACGAGAGCCCCACAGCGACGACCTCCACGCTGTAACCCTCCGGGACCGATACATCGCCAGGGTCGACCCGGCGGCGTGCTGTGGTGGGTAAGTTTTCAACAACAGCATCGTCTGCGACAACAGAAGAAATAGACTCCACCACTAGAACGCCTCCACTCAGAGTGTTGCAGCAGGGAACTCGCTCCCGCCTCTACGGTAGATGCTGGTTTGCGGCTTTGCCTGTATTGCAGGCCAGGCGGGGAGCGGACTTTCCCTCCACGTTGCGATGCCATCGAATCCAAGAATGGATATGGTTGTGCCATGCCGTGTGAGGCATGGCACCCTGATGCGAAAGAATGGTCCACCTGCTGTGAGCGGTTGACTACACAGCCGTCCAGCCCCCATCGATATTGAGGTTTTGGCCGGTGACATAGCTGCTGGCGTCGGAGGCGAGAAACACGAGAGCGCCGCATAACTCCAGCGGGCGGCCTATGCGGTTCAGCACGGTATAACCCTTCAATTTTTGAACAAAGGGCGAGTCTTCCGCGACGGCGTTACCCCCAGTGCCCACGTCTTCCGTGTTCGAGAACGGGCCGGGCGAAATGCAGTTGGCGCGGACGCCGGCAGTGCCCCAAAAACTGGCCGTGTAGCGGGTGAAGGCGGCAAGTGCGGCCTTGGAAGCCGAGTAGCCGGGCGGGTTCAGGGACGTGGTGCCCTCGTAGAGCTGCGGGCGCGGGGCCACGGAGGCATACATGGTCGCAATGTTGATGATGGAGCCGCGACGCTGTTCTTTCATGCGCGCGCCGAGGCGCTGCGTGGTCTGCACGGCCCAGTAAACACCGCCCTGCAGGTTGCGCTGCCATTGGTCAAAGGTGGAGTTTTCGAGCGAGCCTTCGGGGGTGTTGAAGCCGGTGGCAGCGCCGAGCTCATGGGCGTTGTTGACCAGGATGTCCAGCGTTTTCTCTTCTGCGGCGATCTGGTCGCAAAGGGTATTCAGAGCCTCGACGTCATACATATCAATCTGGTGGACGGCGATCTTGTCTTCGCCGAACTGGTTAGCCCAGGTCGCGGCTTCTTTCTGCAGGCGATCGCTGCGGCCGAGGGCGATGACGCGAGCGCCATTGGCAAGCAGGGCGAGCGCGAAGGTGCGACCAAGAAAGCCGGAAGCGCCGGTGAGGACGGCGGTCTTGCCTTCAAGGGAGAAGAGGTTGGTGCGCTGGAGGTCCTGGGTGGTGATGGGCATAATGGGCTCCGGGTGCGGAGGTGCAGCTGCGAGCAAAATACAGGGGGTCTTTCACTCCGCTGCGCTTCGCTCAGGATGACGCTTGGTGAAGGGTAAAGAGGTGCGGTACTTACCAGTATTGCTTGACGAACTCGAGCTGGGTGCTGAGGAAGGCGACTTCCTCGCCGGGGAGTCCGCGGGCTACCTGGAGGGTAACGCCGCCGTCATAGCCAACCGAATGGATGGCGCGGAAGACGTCGTCAAAATCCGCGGAGCCGGTGCCGAGCGGGCGAGTTTCGATCCCGCCTTCTGGCTTGCGATAACGGTCCTTGATATGGACGGAGCCGATGCGATCGCCGTAAGCGGCAAACTCCTCCGTGGCGACGTAACCAAGACCGGAGCTGTTGCCGCTATCCCAGTTGACCTTGAGGCTGGGGTCGTTGATACGGGCGAGGAAGGCTTTGAAATCATGGGGGTTGAAGTCGGCTTCGAGGTGCAGCTCGACGTTATGGGACGCGGCTACGGGGAGGGCGTGCTTTAGGACGTCAAGAACCTGCGTCTTTTCCTCGTCGGTCTTCATGCCGGCGTTGTCGACGAAGGGAAGGACGATGCGCGTGGCGCCGATGCGCTGAGCCAAGGGGAGCAGAGCATGCAGATGCTGCTCGCGGTCAAGGCGCTCGGCGGGGGTACAGCGGATCAGCGGGTGCTCCATGAACCAATCGCCGCAGAGGGCGGGCGTGGCGATGTTGTGCTGAATTTTGAGGGCCTCGAACTCACGCAGCCCGGCTTCGGTAAAGATGGGGTTGACGCCAGGGTCGGCATCGCTTTGCCAGCCGTCGAAGTCGTCATGGATCCACTCGATATAGCTGAAGCCGGCGGCTTTGGCTTTGGCGAACTCGTCGCGCCAGCCTTGGCGGGGGAAGGATTGAAAGCGGCCGTCCTCCGGAGGGGAGAGGCGGCCTTGCATGACGCCGTAGGTGTGGGGCATGGGTGTGTCCTGAAGTTTGGGGGCGCGGTGGAGAAAGCAGATCCCTCCGCTGCGCTACGGGATGACAACTAGAACAGCAGAGGCAAAAGTGACAGCAGATTTCCTCCGGGAATGAACCATAAGGCAAAGTCCATATGGAGATCCTTCGCTGCGTTCAGGATGACGGGCTTTGGGGTTACGCGGGCGTTGGATCACCCGGGGGTTCGGATCTATTCGGGTAGCGGTTCCACGATCATGTTGGCGAGGAACTCTTCGCGGGGAAGGAACGGGAAGAGATCCTCGAGGGGTTTGGAGACAAAGCTGCCATCGGGCTTTTGGTAGCTCTGCAGGCGGGGGGCGCGGACCTCGTCGGGGAGCACATGGACGTCGCAGAGGACGGGGCCGGGGGTGTCGAGGACCCTTCTAACCTCGGCGCGGAGATCAGTCTGATCGTGGATGATATGAGTGCTGAGCTTGAAGGCCTGGCCCACGGCGGAAAGATCCGGGATGGTGAGACCGGTATTTTTGTCGGCACCGATGGTGGGCTGCTTGAAGTAGGCCGTCTGCGAGGCGCGGATGGAGCTGTAGCCGTCGTTGTTGAGAACGAAAAACTTGATGGGAAGTTGGAGGCGGTGGATCGTCTCGAGCTCCTGGATGTTGAACATGAAGCCGCCATCGCCATCGACCGCGATCACCTCGCGCCCGGAATTGGCGATCGCGACGGCGATGGCCATGGGAATGGCGTAGCCCATGGAGCCGAGGCCGGCAGTGTGGTACAGGCGCTGCGAGTGCAGCGTGGGGCAGGCGAGAAGGTAGATCTCGATGCCGGAACCGCTATTGCCGACGACCAGACGATCCTCGGGTTTGGCTTCGGTGCCGAGCACCTCCGCCAGGTTAAAGATGCTGACGAGGCCGTCGGGTTTGCGGTGCTCGTCAGTGACCACGGGGTAGCGGGTCTTCCAGTCGGCGCAGCGGGCCAGCCAGGCTTCGATCGTTCGCGGCTTGAGCTGGTCCTTCTGTTTCAGAAGCTCGGTGAGGAAAGCTTTGGCATCGGCGCAGACCGGCTGTTGCAGGTAGGGGTGCAGTTTGCCGAGCTCGGCCGCGTCGATGTCCACGGCGATCTTGTGGGCCTCGCGGGCGAGGTTCTGCGGAGCATAGCCGGTGATGGCGAAGTCAAGACGTACGCCAATGGCGAGCAGGAAGTCGCAGTTTTGCAGCGCAAAGTTGGCGCCGCGGGCGGCCACGGAACCGGGGCGGCCAACATAGGACGGGTCGTCGGAGGGGACGAGATCGGCGGCACACCAGGTAGCCACGGTCGGGATGCCGAGCAGCTTGCGAAGGTCTTCGAACTCGGCTTCGGCGCGGGCAAGCCGGATGCCATTGCCGGCAAAGAGCAGGGGGCGCTCGCAGGCGTTGAAGGCCTCGATGGCCTTTTGCACCTCGTACGGAACGTTGGAAGTGCCGGTCATGGCGGCGTCGCTGGCGAACTCGGCGGGATCGAAGGTGCGGAGTTGGGTTTCGTCAATGGGCGATGCTTGCACGTCGAGTGGAACGTCGATCCAGACCGGGCCGGGACGGCCGTTGAGAGCCAAATAGATGGCTTTTTCGAGGTGGTAGCGAATGTCGTTCGGATCGAGGATCGTGACCGCGTATTTGGTGATCGGGGCGACGATGGAGCAGATATCGACCTCCTGCACCCCGAGCTGGCGCATGCCGAGGGGCTTGCCGGTGATCGCGTCGAACATGCGGTCGGGGCGCTTGACCTGGCCGGAGACGAACAGGACGGGTGTGGAGTCAAGCCACGCGCCAGCGACGCCGGTGACCGCATTGGTGCCGCCGGGGCCGGTGGTGACCATGCAGAAGCCCAGTCCGTTTGTCGCCTTGGCGTAGCCTTCGGCGCAGATGGCCGAGGCCTGCTCATGCGAATTGCAAATGGCGGTCACGCGTGGTTCGCTCGCAAGCGACTGGTTGAGGTGCATCGCGCCGCCGCCGGTAACCAGAAAGCAGTTTGTGATGCCGAGGTCGGCGACGAACCGGAGAAGGTAGTCGGACAGCTTGATCATTGGTTCCTAGGGTGTGGCTGATACAGAAAAGCAGGTCCGTTACGGGAGAACAACCGCAAAAGGAAGGGCGCGAGTCGCGCGCTAATCGGGCGGGTGAAGCAGGAAAACGTCGCGGCCGCGAAGATTGCGCGCCTGCAGCAAGGTATCAGCGAAGTGACGTACGGCGCCCCTGCCGCCAGGCTCCGTGCTGAGGAAGCCGTGCTGCGCAACGTGGTCGCGGACCTCCATCGCGGCGTTCGCGGGGCAGGCGCAAAGGCCGGCAATTTCCATCGCGAAGAGGTCATTGACATCGTCGCCGAAAAAGCAGGTCTTTTCGAGAGGAACACCCAATTTTTGGGTGAATTCGCGAAGTGAGCCGGCCTTGTCCCGGGTGCCCTTGACGACGTAGGGAAGGTGCATTTTGGCAGCGTAGCGGTCAACCAGCGGAGAAGGTTCTCCGGAGATCAGAGCGAGTTTCAAGCCAAGGCGACGCAGGAGCGAAACACCCATGATGTCCGCAAAGGAAAATCGTTTAATTTCGTCGTGGCTGCCCGCGCTCCAGCCGAGGGTGCCATCAGTGAGAACGCCATCCACATCGAACGCGATGGCCTGCAGTAACTGCAGACCATCTGTGAGTTGTTGCGAGGAGAGCGGCATGGGCTAGACGGCGGCTCCGACACGGCGAAGCTTTCGCATCACCGGGATTTCTTCTTCATAAACGCGTTTGATCCCGTCGCCCATGGCCTGCTCGCAGAGGCGAATGTCGCGGACGAGGCGCGAAATGCCATTGGGCTCGAGCGAAGCTGCCTGGTCAGAGCCCCACATCGCACGGTCCATCGTGATATGCCGTTCCACACAGCAGGCGCCGAGAACAGAGGCCGCTACGGATGTGGGAATGCCGGTCTCATGGCCGGAGTAGCCGACCGGAATGCCGTAGCGCTCCATCATGGTCGGGATGGCACGTAGATTCAGCTGTTCATACTTGGCCGGATAGGTCGAAGTGGTGTGCATGAGAATGGTGTTTTCTTTGCCCAGGACCTCGATGGCGTGGTCGATTTCGTCATAGGTGCTCATGCCGGTGGAGGCGATGATGGGTTTGCCGGTGGACCGAACGTGGCGCAGAAGATTGTCGTCGGTCAGCGAAGCTGAGGCGATCTTATAGACCGGGGGATTGAACTTTTCGACAAAGTCGACGGAAGATTCATCCCAAGGTGAGACGAACCAATCGATCTTGATCTGCTTGCAGAAGTTGCTGATCTCGGCATAGTCCTCGCTGTCAAATTCCAGACCGCGCTTAAGGTCGCCGTTGGTTTCGCCGAAGGGATTGGGACGGGGTTGGGAAAGCTCCTTCTCTGTATAGACGACGTCCACCGTGCGCTTCTGGAACTTCACTGCGTCGCAACCCGCGGCAACGGCGACGGAGATCAGCCGTTTTGCAAGGTCGATATCACCGTTGTGGTTGATGCCAATTTCCGCGATGACATAACAGGGCTGGCCAGAGCCGAGCTGCTTGTTTCCAATTTTTACGGTGTTCATAGATGCTCCAGAGTGGGTCCTAGCCGGATACCGCCGAAGCGGGTATCGCGACGGTTCATTGTGGCAGAAGAAGTCGGCCTCGGTCTACGCCGGCATGGCACCGAGGAGATTGCGCCAATCAGGCGTTACTCCCCGGCTTTTAAGACGTACATGGGGTCGCGATCGGTGGCCAAAAGGAGACGGCTGGCCAAAGTTGGCCAGCCGTCGCTTTCGTACAGGTTAGCTACTGCTGTTTGTGGGTGCGGTGACGGCGGTGCGCGGTACGGTGAGCCAGTGCAGTGCGGGGCTGCGGATGGATTGTTGACTCATCGACCGGTGTGTCGGCAGACATGTCAGGGGTTGCAGCGCCTGTCGGGATCAACGTGTTGTTGTCCGTCTTGGTGCCGGCAGTGCCAGTGAAGACCTGGATGCGGGAAGCATCGATGCCCTTGTCGTTGACGAGGTAGGCCTTTTCGTTCACAGCACGTTCCGCAGCGCGGTTTTGAGCCATATGCTCCGACGGTGCGGCGCTGCCGATAATGGCGAGCTTGGCACCCGGATCGCGTTGCAGAGCAAGCGAGATGTCGTCCAGGCAGGCCTTGGCTTCGTTATCCACACGGGTCGGACGCTTCGCGTCACGATCGAAGGAGATCGAGCAGAGGCTCTGTGTCTGTACTTGCGGCGGCGGTGGCGGCGCGGAGACCGAAACCGTTGTGGTCGTGGAAGCAGTCTGACCCTTGTCATCCACCACATTGCAGGTTACCGTCACGGTTCCCGGAGCAATGCCGGTGGTGTCGAGTGTGGCCGTCGCAGTGTTGCCGCTGATCGAACCGGCTGTGGCGCTGTAGCTATATGTCAGTGGCCGGTTTTGCGGGCTCACACCCTGCGAGGTGATGGTCGAAGACTGACCTGGGCTGACCGTGGACGGATTTGCCGAGCAGCTGATGGTAGGCGGCTGGAACTGCGTCAACGTGAAGGGAACCGAGCAGTCCGCAAACTGACCGGGCTTGTTGCCCTGCATCACGTGGCCCTTGACCGTGTAGCTGCCCGGATTGAGGCTGGCGGTGGAAACGGCGGCTACGTTGGAGGTGCTGGGAATCGGGCCGGCGTCAGAGGTCCAGCTATACGTAACGGGCTTCTTGGGATTCACATTGGTCGCCGTACCTGTGATCTCCACGGGGTCACCCGGGTAGATCGTCGCGCCAGCGGCCGGCGTCGTCAACGAGCAGGCGTAGGCGATCGGCGGAGGCGGAATGATATGGCCCAGGTGCATCAACAAGCCCGCGCTGAGCTCAGCAGAGCTCAGGTTGGCCCGGCCACCCAGAACGCCACCGGTCGGAACTGTTGTGGACGGACCGTAGTCCACGTGGGTGTAACGGTAGTCAGCCTCGAAAACGCGGACGCCGAACAGGCCGCCAGCGAAGGGCAGGTTGTAATCAAGACCGCCGCCTGCCGTGATGCCTACGCCCCAGGTGTAAGGTTCATGTTCGTAGCTGGCTGGCAGTTCGCTGTTTGGACCGCCGATTCGGACGCCGCCGACCAGGCCGTGCGCAAACAGAGTGAAGTTTTGCAGGGGAGCGCGGAAGATCGGGCCGGCTGAACCGGAGAACAGACCATCGTTGTTCCCATTTGGATTGGCAAAGCCCTCTACCTCACCGCCAACGTACTTATTGAAGTAGTAAGCACCGCTCAGCGCCGCCCCCACATCAACCGAAGAAAACGCGATATCGGCAGGTTTCACCTGACCGTGGGCTCCGAAGTACGAGTAACCCAGGAAGATGTCTACGCGCGACGGATTGGGCCCGCTGTAGGCTGCTGCTGCTGTGCTTGGCGCGGTCTGCGCACCTAGACTGGCAGTTCCGAGGCTGACCGCACATGCAGCCAGCGTAAACCGGCCGAATTTGCGAAAGGGGCGATGAGACATTCGACAATCCTCCACTAAATGTTCCTGAAATCCAGGCAAGCCCGTCACCGGCCCGCACTACTTATTTTGAAAATCCAAAGAAGTTTACCGCAAATTATGTGACTGTCTATCGATTTCATTGCTGCGTTTATCGTTTGATATTTACCTGCTGCGCAACAGGCAGCAAGTACCAACTTTGTTGTAGAACCACCTTAGACACTGCGGCCCTTCTGGCATTTCTATCCTGGTCAGGCTAGGTTCAGCGTCTGGCGAACGGTGCCGCGGCTGGACTGAATCTTCTCCTGTAATAACGTAATGGCGTACAGTAGCTGTTCGGGCCTTGGCGGACAGCCCGGAACATACACATCGACCGGGATAATTTGATTTACGCCCTGCAGCAAGGCGTAATTGTTGAAAACACCACCCGAAGTCGCGCACGCACCCATGGAGATCACCCACTTAGGTTCAGGCATCTGCTCATAAAGGCGGCGGATCACGGGAGCCATCTTTTGAGAGACCCGGCCAGCGATGATCATGAGATCGCTCTGCCGAGGAGAGGGCCGGAAAACCTCAGCACCAAACCGGGCAAGATCATAACGGGAACCGCCCATTGACATCATCTCAATGGCACAGCACGCTAGCCCAAAGGTCATGGGCCAAATGGAGTTCTTTCGAACCCAGTTGATGGCGGCGTCCAATGACGCCATCACCACACCTTCAGGCTGTTCGTTGCCCCAGTCAACCTCATCGATCTTTTCACGATTTTTGGCAAAGCTGTCTAAAGTCCCGAAGATGTAGCGGTCATTCCGCTCGGTGGCCACGGGGCGCCCATTCGTACTCGTCTGTTTGGGATCGTTGTTCATTATCCTCAGTATAGGGTCCTGGCCGGGGTCCTCCGTACGTCTGAGTCTCTGGCCTGTGGGAACAGACATGCGATGCCCCGGTCAGCCCCTGGGGTTGGTCGTGTTCACTCTCTTTACCGAACTGAAGTTGCAGGAAATAAAGCGTTGTACCAAATCGGAACAGGCCACGGGTTCAATTAGCGGCAGCTCATCTGTCAGCGCTAGCGCGCGTTGATTTCTATTGCTTCCAACAGACGTGTGTGCAGGATCTCCAGATCGGCATCTGCGAGCTTGCCTCCGTCGCGGGTGAGGTAGAAAACATCGATTGCCATGTCACCTTCGCTATCGATCAGAGCGACCTCCACGCTGCAATTGCTCTGGCTCAGGATAAAAGCCGCCGCCCGCAACAGTCCCGGCACGTTCTGGGCGACTACCTGCAGCAGTGTGGAATGGGAGGAGGCGTCATTGTCGAAGTCAATAACTATTTCCACCACCCGACGAGGAGCTGGCCGATGACCGCGACGGCGGATCGTGAGCCGGTCGGTAGTCCGGCGTTCCAGCGCCATGGCCAGATCACCGCGAAGCCGGTCGATTTCCTCGGGATTCCTGTCTAGAGTGCGGTAGAAGTCAGTGAAGCGGAAGGTGTCGACAACAACTCCGTGCGCGTTGGAAAAAGCGTCAGCCGTCAGGACATCCATGCCCCAGTCAGCGAGAGTGGCGGCGAGATCCGCAAACAGGCTGGGCCGGTCACGGGAAACAATGACGACCTCGCCCACTCCGTCGTTATGCTTGAGGAGCACCGGAGGGGCAGATGTTTGCTCCGACAGGGCAAAATGCCCCCGGATCTCCTCCGGCGAACGGGTGCGCAGATAGCGCTCGGGAAAACCTGCAAGGAAACGCTCAAACGCGGTGCGGCTGGTCAAGTCTTGACCGAGGCTGCCCACCAGCGAGCCAATGATACTGGTGGCGCGGGCCTGCCGGGTGTGCGTGCGATCCTCATCCACGCTGCGGTCGAGCTGGTTAGCTGCTGCCATGAAAAGACGCCAGAGGTTTTCAGTCTTCCATGGCGTGAGCGCGTCGGGGTGCACCGCTGAAATGTCCGCATAGGTGAAGAGGGTGAGCATGCGGAGCAGCTCCGGGGTGCCGACCTTGTCGGCGAAGGTTCGCACCGTTTCGAGGTCGAAGATGTCACGGCGAAGGGCGGCCGACATCTCCAGGTGGCACTCGATGAGCCGCACGACCAGGCTGCTTTCGTAGGTTCCGAGTTCAAGACGGGCGCAGACAGAGGCGGCCAGCTTGCCACTGGCGGCGGCGTGGTCGGCCGCGGCACGGCCCTTGCCTGTGTCATGCAGCAACGCGGCGAGAAACAGAAGATCGGCGTGGGGAAGTTCTAGCAGGGTGTTGCGAAAGCGGTTCCGCCACTCCGGGGCGCCGGTCGGCGGCTGGGCGGCAAGCGAGTGGAGCACGTCGATCAGGACAAAGGTGTGTTCGTCGACCGTGTAGCGGTGATAGGCGTCGCGGATGACCAGGGCGTCGATGCCATGGAACTCGGGGAGGATGAGTTCAAGGACGCCAAGTGCGTGCAGTTCGCGCAGGGCATTGCCGGCGTGGGAGCCAGTCAGGATAGCGCGGAGGCGTGACCACAGCCGTGGGCCCTCCTCAAGGGTTCCGGAAAGGTAAGGGATCGAGGCGGCAATGCGTTCTTCACTGGAAAACCCAAGTCTAATGCCGGAACTGGCGAGGAGGCCGAAGGCGGAAAGAACGATCTCAGCTTCGTGGGCAGCGTCGAGGATGGGGGCATGGGAGAGGCCTGCACTGTATTCGCCTCTCGGGATCTTCAGTTCGAGTACGCCATCGCGCAGGAAGAAACCCGAAAGCGGGGGTGCCTTGACCCGGCGGACGGCGCGGCTGGGTTGCGCTCCCAGACCACTCGCTTCAAACTCCCGCGAAAGAACGCGCTCGATAGCGCGGGCATGTCGGAAATAGGTCCGCATCCAGGCGGCGGAGTCGGGATGGTGGTGGAGCGGGCTGCCGTTCGCCTCCAGACCGACATCCTGGGCGGCGGCGCCGTCCTGGGCGTGCCAGTCGAGCGTGTTGTTGTCGCGACCGTGGCGCAGGTGCAGGAAGACGCGGGCGGAGGTCAGGAAATCAACGGCTTCGGTGAAAAGTGAAACGTTAAGCCCGGTGTTCCCGATAGTGTCGCCGCCGCGGAGCAGGGCAAGCCAGCTACAAACATTCGCATCACGCAGGCCGCCGGGGGAATCCTTCACGTTGGGTTCTAGGTGAAACAGGGTGTTCCCGTAGCGGACGTGGCGCTCGCGGGTGAGCTGGGCGGCGGCGGCGGCGAGCGCCCGGGCATCGCGGGAGGAACGCCGGTCGAGAATCTTGGCCGTGAGGGCATCCGCGGTTTCGCGGTGACCGGTCACAAAGCGCAGGTCAAGCATCGCCAGTCCGAACTCGGGATCAGCGGCTTTGAAGCGCGAGCAGTCGGCGAGGGTGCGGGTAGCGGGCGATACTTTAAGGCCGCAGTCCCAGAGTGCTCCGGTAAGGCGGCGAACAAGGTCCCGGGTAAGATCCTCCGGTGCACCGCGGCCGGTGCAGAATAGCAAATCCACGTCGGAGTAGGGGAACATCTGCCGGCGGCCATAGCCGCCCGTGGCCAGGAGAGCGAGTGGGAAATCGGATGACGGCGTCTGGGCTGTCCAAAGGGACCGAATCAGATCGTCAAGGGCGTCGGAGCGGGCCTGGCAGGCGGTGCGGCCACTGCCGCTGGCCAGGAAGTCTGCTTTCAGATCGGCGAAACGCGCGTGATAGGCGGCTTTGGGCCCGTCGCTCGCGCCGGGACTGCTGCGGTTGGCATCGCCGAAGCCGATCATGTCCATCGCCGGCCCCTAGAGAGCAATCTCACCGCGCTCGTCGTTGCGGATGCGGATGGCCTCGTCGATGCGGGAGACAAAGATTTTGCCGTCGCCGATGCGGCCGGTACGGGCTGTGTTGGCGATGGCTCCCACGGCGGTTTCGAGCAGGGTATCCGGGACGACGATCTCGATCTTGATTTTGGGAAGTAGATCCACGGCGTACTCGCGGCCGCGATAGAACTCGGTATGACCCTTTTGACGGCCGTGCCCGCGAGCCTCAAAGATGGTGATGCCGGAGACGCCGGCTTCTACCAGCGCGTCCTTTACGGCGTCCAGTTTGGAAGGCTGGATAATGGCTTCAATCTTCTGCATGGCAAACTCCTGTCTCGACTTACGGCTTACCCCTGCGGTTGGATGCGGCCACAATGGGCCGGTGGGGGAATTAGGCGGCCTCCCAATCGTAGCCTTCTTCTCCATGCTGACTGAGATCAAGTCCGGTACGCTCGTCCTCCTCGCTTACGCGCAGACCGATGAGCTTGTCCACAAGAAACAGGATGACCGAGGTGCCGACGATCGAGAGAATCCACGCGATGGCCACACCGGTGAGCTGGTTCACGATCTGGTGGTGGTTGCCTTCGAAGAAACCCGTCGCCTTGTCTTTGCCGAAGAGCGGGTTGATAGCCGAGTCGGCGAAGAGCCCGGTAAGGAGAGCGCCGATGGTCCCGCCTGCGCCGTGAACGCCGAAAGCGTCCAGGGAGTCGTCGTAGCCGAAGAGGTTTTTGACCGTCACGACCATGAAAAAGCAGAAAACGCCGGTGATGAGGCCGATCCAAAGGGCGCTCATGGGCGTGACGAAGCCGGCAGCCGGAGTAATGCCGACCAGACCGGCGACCGCGCCGGAGATGCCGCCAAGAGCCGAAGGCTTGCCGCTGCGGAACCATTCGGCAGCCATCCAACCGAGGGCCGCCGCTGCCGCCGCAAAGTGGGTGGCCACAAAGGCCGAGGTGGCGAGTGGGCTGGCGGCGAGAGCCGAACCGGCATTGAAACCGAACCAGCCTACCCAGAGCAGGCAGGCGCCGATAAAGCTGAGCACGACCGAGTGCGGCGGCATGGCCTTTTGCGGGTAGCCGAGCCGCTTGCCCAGGTAAAGTGCCGTAACCAGCGCGCTAACGCCGGAGGTGACATGCACCACGGTACCGCCGGCAAAATCCAGGGTGGGAAAACGGCCGCCGAGCGAGGCGTTAAGCAGGCCACCCTTGCCCCAGACCATATGCGCCATCGGGCTGTAGACAAAAATTGCCCAGAGAACCATGAACAGGACCATGGCGGAGAACTTCATGCGCTCGGCAAAGGCGCCGGAGATGAGTGCGGGGGTAATGATGGCGAACATCAACTGATAGACCATAAAGGTCTGCAGCGGAATTGTGGCGGCATATTCCTTGTCTGGGGCAAGACCGACGCCATGCAGAAAGACGTTGTGCAAGCCGCCGATGAAGGCGTTGCCGGTGCCAAAGGCGAGCGAATAGCTGACCAGGGCCCAAAGCACGGTGATCACGGCCATCATGGCAAAGGTCTGCATCATGGTGCCTAGAATGTTCTTTTTACGCACAAGACCACCGTAGAAAAGGGCCAGGCCGGGGCCACTCATGAGCAGAACGAGCGCGGCGGAGACGAGCATCCAGGCGTTGTCGCCGGCCGATTGGGCAGAAGCGATGGCATTTGCGTTGTCGGCGGCGGATCTTTCGAGCGCGCCGAGGCGGTCCGTGGAGGCAGTCCCCGGCATCTGCGCCAGGACCGAACCGAAGGGAAAAACGAGCGAAACGAATCCAAGGAACCAGCCGGTGCCGTGTAGTTTGACCCTCTGCCGCCAGTACGCTGCCGGGAAGCGCATCTCTGTCCATCCTTTCGCCCGCAAAGCCGAATCAGGTCGCCGTTACAGCCGCGTCAGGGACCGAAGTGCGATCCATTGCGCTGCCTGGTACGCGGTGAGGCGTGAAAGTTGTTGCAGTTTTGTTCACTGTACAACAGCTGTGCGGTTGTGCGCCTTGGGCTGGAATGGCCGCGTACCCTCGGGAGCGATGGATGAGGTGCCGGGCAGCCGGGGAACGTAGAATATGCGGTATGGTCGCTCTCGATACCGACCCCAAAGCCGGAAGCGGAGATGCCTCGTCACCGCCACGCAAACGATCAGATTTCCTGGATCACGGAAGGGCGTTGCGCCTTACGCTGGGTGAATGCGGGCAGGAGTGGACGGTGGACGTGCGCACGGGAGAGGTTTTGGCGATTGCGCGCAATCTGCCGCATGCCGCAAGGCCGTTAAAAGATACAGTGGGGTCGATCTATTTGCATCACCGCGGCAGGGTTGGAGCGACCGGGATCACGGCTAGCTGCGCTGAAAGAAGCGATCTTCAAACTGATTCGTGGCAGAAAATTTATTGGAGCAGGACCCTAAAGTTTCCACCGGCTTGGCCGTTAAAGGGACATGAGGGCAACAACGGTTCCCTCGGGGTTTAAAGGAATGCTTTGATGTGGCGGGTGTGCAGTGGCACGAGGGGTTTGCATCCAAGCCAGAAAAGAGCGGGCGCGTGTCATAGCCGGGAGCAGTGATGTCTGCCGCAAGGAACATTGGAGTCAGGAAACAAGATGTGGCGTTTGTGGTCGATTCGGTTGTGTTTGTTCATAGTAGCGGCAGGGTGGCTACAAGGAGTTTGCCTGGCGGCAAACTGGTTTCCGCTCGGTCCCTTTGGCGGCGATGTACGCTCCCTTGCCGCCGATCCGGCTGATCCATCACACCATCTGTTCCTTGGAACGGCGACGGGTTGGATCTACGACTCGCATGACGGGGGCGCGACGTGGAAACGAGTGTCGCAGATCAACAGCCGTAACGATCTGGCCGTGGATCACATTCTTGTAGACAAGACGAACCCCAAGCGCCTCGTTGTCGGGGCTTGGGTAATTGGAAAGTCTACAGATGGCGGCATCTTCGTGAGTGAAGACTACGGCAAGAACTGGTACAGCCAGGCGCAGATGCGCGGCCAGTCGGTGCGATCCCTAGCGCGGTCTGATTCAGATCCGAAGGAGCTTGTGGCCGGAACCCTTTCAGGCGTGTTCCGTAGCCAGGATAATGGGGTGCATTGGACGCGCATTAGCCCGGCGGACAATGGAGAGATTCACGAGGTGGAGTCGGTTGCGATCGACCCCGCCGATCCAGATGTGATCTACGCCGGGACCTGGCACCTTCCCTGGAAGACCACCGACGGCGGCGCATCCTGGCACAGCATCAAGGATGGGCTGATTGATGATTCCGACGTGTTTTCCATCATTGTCGATCCCAAAGACCCAAAGATCGTCTATGCGAGCGCATGTTCAGGTATTTACAAGAGCTCGAACAGCGGTGACCTGTTTCACAAGGTGCAGGGTATTCCCTCGACGGCGCGACGCACGCGGAAGCTGGCCGAGGATCCGGAGCAGTTGGACACAGTCTTTGCTGGAACAACCGAAGGGCTTTACCGGACGCTCGATGCAGGTGCACAGTGGGAGCGCATGACGCCCGCCGAGGTGATCGTCAACGACGTCTATGTTGATCCTAATGATTCCAAGCGGGTCCTCTTGGCAACCGAGCGGGGCGGTGTGTATCGCAGTGAAGACGGCGGCACCAGCTTTGAGGCCTCCAATGATGGGTTCTCTGCGCGGCAAATCAGCGCCTATGCGCAGGATGCACAAAGCCCAAACACGCTGTACGTGGGCGTGGTGAATGACAAACTAACCGGCGGTGTCTTCCAGAGCACCGACGGAGCCGTGCACTGGCAGCAGCAAAGCGAGGGGCTCCAGGGACGGGATGTTTTCAGCCTCTTATCGTTACCCGGTGGTGACCTCCTGGCAGGGACGGCGCATGGCATCTTTCGTCTGGCAAATGGAACTTGGGTGGACTCAAGTGCCACTATGGAGCCGGTGGCACTTACGGCGTCCCACACCATTGTTGGTCGACCAAAGGCGCCCCTGACGGCGGTAGCACGGCCAGCCTCGACTTCACGTGCCCTTGCGCAAGGAGGCCGAGGCGTGAGTTTCGTTCGGACGCAATCAACGCCAACTGGCAGGGCACAGCGGCTCAACCATCCTCCGCCCCCGTCGAAATCTCAAGGAAGAACAGCGACGCATTCGCGACTTCCCGCCCACCCCGCTACAAAGAGCTCTATTTCGCATTCTGCTGTGCCTCCTGGGCGAAAGAGCACCCATGTGCTTGCGGCACAGTCAAGTCTGACTCCGCGACCGCCCCGGAAACAGACAACCGGCAAGCCTTCCGCGGCCTTGCCGGCGAATGTCGCCCGTGCCAGTTCAACTCCAAAACAGGATGAAGCGCGCCTGCATGGGAAAGTTGCGACACGCAGGAACACCCCAGGCCGCGTCTCTTCCACTGTTTATGCACTGGTAAGCGCGAAGAGCACAGTGTTTGCGGGCACCAGCGATGGTCTATTGCAATCCGACGATGAGGGACAGCGCTGGAGCACAATACAGACTCCCCATCTCTCGGACGTGCACTTTCTCGCAGTGCTACAACCCACGAGCGGGTCCCGGGTGGTCCTACTTGCCGCTGATCTTGGAGGTGCGGTGATGTCCCCCGATGGAGGGCGAACGTGGAACGCCGTGCCCCTTCCTCCGGGACTCACTCAGATCGGAGCGGTTGGCTTGGACGGGGAGCAGAATCTCTGGATCGGCGGACGCGAGGGTGTCTGGTTCTCCGGCAATGGCGGGACGGAGTGGAAGAGTCTGCGCAACCTGTTCTTAACTCAGGTAGATAGTCTCTTCTATGACACAGCTAAGCAGCGAATGCTGGTGACGGCGGCGAACTCCGACGCTGCCTTTAGCGTGGACGCGAAAACCGAAAAGGTGGTGTATGCAAACACCGGCTGGAAGCTCAGGTTCGTTCGGCCGGTGGGGGACCATTTCGTAGCGGCTACGTTGTTCGACGGAATGGTCGTACAACCAGAGATGGTAGCCACACCACTATCGGCTGAAGGAGCAGTCAAGTAGAGCCGCAGCCTAACGCAAGTGCCTTGCGACCGAAAAGTGGGTCTACAATCTAATCGATATGCAAAGCCTGAGCAAACCCCGGCACGGATTTCAAACGGACGACACTACCCTTCTTGCGGTGGCTGATAAGGTGCGAGATGGTGCGCGGCTAAACTTTCAAGACGGCTTGGCACTTTATAGAAGTGGTGATGTTCTGGCAGTAGGTTGGCTCGCGAACTTTGTGCGGGAGCGGCTGCATGGGGATTTGGCCTACTTCAACGTCAACCGCCACATCAATCCCACCAACGTGTGTATGGCCTCTTGCCGACTATGTGCATTCGGACGGAAAAAGGGTGCAGCCGACACGTATACCATGGCCCTGGAAGAGGCTTGGGAGACGGCAGGCAAGGGCTTAAGCGAGGCTGTAACTGAGTTCCACATCGTCGGCGGCTTACATCCGGATTTGCCGTTTGAGTACTTCATGGATTTGGTTCGGGGTTTGAAGACCCGGTACCCGCGGGTTCATGTGAAAGCCTTCACGATGGTGGAGGTAGCGTTTTTTGCCAAGCGCGGCAAAATGAGCATAGCCGAGGTACTTGAGCGGATGAAGGATGCCGGTGTGGATTCCTGCCCTGGCGGTGGTGCTGAAATCTTTGCTGAGCGTGTGCGCGCCATTATCTGTGATCACAAAATTGATGGATCAGAGTGGCTGGATACAGCACGTCTAGCCCACAAAGCAGGGCTACGCTCGAACGCGACAATGCTATACGGGCATATCGAGTCCGACGAGGATCGTGTCGACCACCTCATGAAGTTGCGGGACGTTCAGGACGAAACAGGTGGATTTCAGACCTTCATTCCGCTAAGTTTTCATCCTGAAAATACAGCCTTGGGACACATCCCGAAGTCCACGGGGATGCAGGATATTCGGCAGATTGCGGTAAGCCGTTTGATTTTGGATAACTTCGCTCATATCAAGAGCTACTGGCAGATGGTTACTCCAAAAATGGCCCAGATTGCTCTACGCTTCGGAGCCGATGACATCGACGGGACCGTGATTGAAGAGAAGATCTATCATGATGCGGGTGCCAGCACACCGCAAGGTATGCGCCGCCGTGACCTGGAACGCTTGATCACTGAAGCTGGACGCGTGCCCTTCGAGCGGGACACCTTGTACCGTGCTGTCACCCGCACCGAAGATACCTTCACTGTGGCGGTTTAACTGAAGCTCTACCGCTTCTACTCGATACAAAGGATCTTGGGTATGCCGGTCTACTTTCAGCGAGTCCTACTTTGCAAAAAGCTGACCCAAGTCACCGAATGCTTTGAATTCCAATGCATTCCCTGCAGGATCCAGGAAAAACATGGTGGACTGCTCACCCGGCTCTCCTTTGAATCGTGTGTAGGGTTCGATCACGAAATGTACGTTTGCTTGTTGGACGCGCGCAGCCAAGGTCTCCCAATCCCTTTGGGTTAGAACTACACCGAAGTGTGGAATAGGCACATCGTGACCATCGACCGCATTACTATGCAGGTCCTGGGTGTCCGGTGCCTTGGGTCTGTGATGCGCGACAATCTGATGACCAAAAAGATTGAAGTCAATCCATTGCTCCGCGCTGCGTCCTTCCGGAAGGCCGAGTACCGTGCCATAGAAGTGTCGAGCGGCAGCAAGATCATCAACAGGGAAGGCTATATGGAAGGGACGCAACTCTGACATATGCCAGAGCATAACAGCCAGCACGATCAAGCTGGAATCGCATGTTTCCCAAAGTGGAACATTTGTAAGTCGTCGCACACAAAGCGGCTTAGAAAGCGGGTGGTGCAATAACCGGCACATACCTCCCAAGTGTGCCAGGGATCGTAACGCCGAAACTTTCGTGGGATTTTCGGACGCTATCTCGAACCGTTGTAGTGGTTTGCGAGAGGGCTGCGCTGAAGGAATTTGGAGCGCGGCAGAGGTGGCGGGTGACAGAGATCATCCTTGCAGATAATCAAGCTGTATTTCGTGCGGGCGCCGCGCGCGTATTAGCGCACGAGAATGACTTGAGGGTAATTGCGGAGTGTACTGATCTTGAGCGTTTGCAGGAGCTTGCACAAGCCTGGAGACGCCCCGTGATCATTTTCCCCTCCAGCTTTGCACCAGACATTGAGGAGCTTCTGCTGTGGATACGGGGCCAGGGAGCGCGTTCCGTCGTAATCCTGGAGCATGGCGCCACGTTGCCGGAGAGGTTGGCTCGGTTGGTCAATGGGTTTGTTACGCGTGCCGTCACCGGGCCACAGTTGCTGGAATGTTTGCGGCGTGTGGCTGCGGGTGGAAGCGTGCCGCAACGATCCAGTCTGAAAGCCATGCCTTCGCCAGACCATGCCGGCGCACAGGTTGTGCAGCGGCTGACCCCGAAGGAACTACAGATCGTGGCTCTGGTCGCGGAAGGGGCGAAGAACCGGGAAATCGGTGTGCGGCTGGGTACGAAAGAGCAGGTGGTAAAGAACTACCTGCGCAGTATCTACGATAAAATCGGCGTCTCAGACCGGCTAGAGTTAGCGCTTTTCACGGTGCATCACCGCACATTGGCTGAAGCGGTAGAGAGGGTGCGGGCCACACTGGTGAAGTCGGCATAGCCCTTGAACTGTTGTGGCCGGGTTTAGATACCCATTCGCTTTTCTTCTTCTTCGGCCTGATCTGAGACAAAGTCGCGTTTTTCTGCGATCGATTTGGCTTGGGTGAAAAGGAGTAAATAGTCGGGTCCACCGGCTTTGGAGTCGGTGCCGCTCAGGTTGAATCCGCCAAAGGGATGGGCGCCGACCATTGCGCCGGTGCATTTGCGATTCAGGTAAAGATTGCCGACGTGAAATTCGTCGCGAGCGCGGCTGAGATGCGCTTGGGAGGCGGAGTAGAGGGCGCCAGTCAGGCCGTACTCGGTGTCATTGGCTATGGCGATTGCCTGGTCAAAGCTAACGGCGCGGATGACAGAGAGCAGAGGACCGAAGATCTCCTCCTGTGCGAGCCTTGCATGGGGGGCCACGTCGGTAAAGACGGTAGGCTGGATGTAATAACCTTCTTCCGGGCTGCCAATAGCGTGGCCGCCTGTGAGTAGTCGGCCCTCGCCTCTACCTAGAGCGATGTATTCCAGCACACGGTTGTAGGCGGCGGGGTTGATCACGGGTCCGGCGTAGGCGTTCTTGGCGGGATCGCCGGACTTGATGGCTTCTACCCGCTCTCGCAAGCGATCGGTGAAAACATCGTAGATACCGTCTTCAACAATGGCGCGAGAGCAGGCCGAGCATTTCTGGCCGTTGAACCCAAAGGCGGAGGCGGTGACACCCTCAACGGCCTCGTCGATGTCAGCATCTGCCGCGACGACGATAGCGTCCTTGCCGCCCATCTCAAGGATGGTACGACGGATAAAATTCTGGCCGAGATGGGTGCGGGCGGCGCGCTCGTGGATTTCAAGGCCGACCTTCTTGGAGCCGGTGAAAGCGATAAAGCGGACCTGCTTGTGTTCCGTGATGGCGCGGCCGAGTTCAGGGCCGCCCTGGAGCAGATTGACTACACCTTCGGGCATGCCAGCCTGTTGCAGGATCGAGAGGAAACGGGCTGCGATGGTGGGGGCGTCGGGCGAGGGTTTGAGCACGACGGTGTTGCCGGTGACAATCGCTGCGCAGGTCATGCCGGCCATGATGGCGAGCGGGAAGTTCCAGGGTGGAATGACGGCGCCGACACCGAGCGGCAGATAGCGCAACTGGTTGCGTTCTCCGGGAAACTGGATGGGTGTCGTGGCTCGGTTGAGACGCAGCGCTTCGCGGGCGTAGAACTCGAGAAAGTCGATGCACTCGCCCACATCGGCGTCGGCTTCGGCCCAGTTCTTGCCGACCTCGAAGGTGAGCCAGGCGCAGAGTTCAAGATGTTGCTCGCGGATGAGCTTCGCGGCTTCGAGGAGCAGTTTGGCACGGGTGTCCACCGGGGTGCGGGCCCAAGCGGGGAAGGCGGTCTGGGCGGCAGCTACGGCGTGGTCGGCTAGTGCGGGAGGGGCGGCGAAGTGGGTGCCTACGATCTCGGAGGGTCTGGCCGGGTTGGTGGAGTGGAAGACCTCTCCATCGCGGACATGATGGCCGCCGATGACCAGGTCATACTGCTGGCCCAATTCGGAGCGGACACGGTCGAAGGCGGCGAGCATGGAGCGCTTGCCTTCCGCGGTGGAGAAGTCGGTGAAGGGTTCGTTCCGGAAGGGAGGAAGTGTGGCTGGATCCATGCTGTAGGCCTTTCGAGCGGTTACGCCTAGAGTAGCCGATGTGTGTTTCTGTGTGCTTTGGCATTTGCCCCTCCCTGTACTTTTTGCGTAAAGTCCTCTATTTAAATGACTTTAGATCTGGTCTTTTCGGGTTGACGCCCCGTGATGGGCAAGCTGTCGTTGCTTATGACAGCCCCTCGCGCTTTGCAGTACAGCGGGGTTGACAAGGATGCTGTATGAATTTTGCCAGGACCGGCGGGTAAATGTGTAGCAGGGCGGGACAGCGCTGTTGTTTCCGGGCAGAAGGCCGTTAGAGTGGAGGGGTGTCGAACTTTGGCGAGGCCAAAGAAGTGCGTCCAGACCCAAGACAACGGTAGTACAGGAGAGTATGAAGATGGAACAGATCACCTACACCGCAGATGGATTGAACATGCGGAGCGAGTTTTTTCCTGGTGATGTGAAGGGCGAAGGCCGCCGGCCCGGCGTGCTGGTCTTTCCGGAGGCCTATGGGCTGAGTGACCATGTACGCGAGCGGGCGCAGCGGTTGGCAGAGATGGGCTACCCGGCGCTGGCGTGCGATTTGCATGGCGAGGGTGCGCTGATCCCGGATCTGGGTACCGCCATGGGACTGATCGGTGTCTTGAGGGAGGATCCGATCAAGACGCGGGCACGGGCTCGGGGCGCTCTCGAGGCGCTGTTGGCCCGGCCGGAGGTGGACCCGAAGCGAACGGCAGCGATCGGTTTCTGCTTCGGCGGCACGATGGCGCTGGAGTTGGCGCGATCAGGAGCGGAGATCGTGGCGGCCGTGGGATTTCACAGCGGCCTTCAGACCTCCCTGCCGGGGGATGCGAAAAATATCAAGGGCAAGGTGCTCGCCTGTATCGGTGCGGACGATCCATGGGTGGATGTCGAGCAGCGCAAGGAGTTTGAGGCAGAGATGCGGGCCGGCGGCGTGGATTGGCAGCTGCACGCCTATGGCGGCGTGGTCCACAGTTTCACCAACAAACAGGCCGAGAAGGCCGGCCAGCCGCAGGCTGCCCGATACAGCGCCACTGCGGATGAGCGGTCGTGGGTCTCGATGCGGGAGCTGTTTCACGAGGTATTTGCCTGAAGCTGGCGGGTGCGGTCGCCTGGAAGGCGACCCACCCGTATCTCTGGGATGACTTGCAGAAATCCCGGCTCATCTCGATGGCTCGCAGCAGCTTGGGATGGTTTGCGTGCCGCTTGCCCCCGACCGGATGTGGGCATTCTGCTGAGGCGGAATGAAACGCAGGCGACACGGTGAAGGCAAGATCGAACGCAAAGATAGGAGTTGGGATCCGTAGTCCGGATGCCCTGCTGTGGCTAAAGTGGTCTCAAAAAGCTTTTCTTAGAGCATCCTCCTTTAGGTCCAGAGCAGCCGCGAGGGAAATACGGAGATCCTTCGCTACGCTCAGGATGACGGAGGAGCTCCTATCTGCAGGAAGACAAGTTTAAGGAGCGTAACGGATTCAGGTCCGCATATTACAAGTTCTGAAACGCACGTTTCCCTAAGCACCGAATCAGCGTTAGCTATACAAAGACAGACAGGAGCAGAGAGAACCCTTACCGACGCAATTCGCGTTGATGTTCAATCCGGCTCACTATATTCTGCGATTGTACGGGCACCATCCCACCGCCGTTTACAGGTGATCCCAAGGGCTACCATGCATCGGAATCTTGCCGAATTACTTCACTTTCGCTGCTGTCAGCTTATCTTGCGGTTCCTGCCCTGGTCTTTTCTTTTCCTGCCGCAGGGTCTTTCGGGCGCTCAAAGCGCGGCGCCTATCGGGCCGATGCCCGCCTATGATGTAGTCTCTATTGTCCCCAACAAAGCAGGAGACACCAGTGGAATGGGTATTGAAACCCACGCGGCGACTTTCATTGCAACCAACGCCGATCTCAGAACTCTTCTGATCAATGCCTTCGGCATAAAGCCTGATTTGATCTTCGGCCTGCCATCCTGGGCCGGGTACACCCGCTGGAATCTTCAGGCAAAGGTGATCGATCCCAATCTCGCCGCTCTTAATACGCTTACCGAAGATCAGCGCCGCGCCATGCTCGCCCAGGTATTGACGGACCGATTCCATTTGAAGACGCACACCGAAATCAAGCAACTCCCGGTCTACGACCTCGTTGTCACCCCACATGGTCCCAAGTTCAAACTTAGCGCTAAGCAGGAATACGGTGAGATGGGTATGAGCTCCGGTGAGAGGGAAGTGACCCTCAAGGCCTATCCCGTTTCTGCACTGGCCTATACCCTCTCCGGCATTCTCCATCGCACCGTCATCGATAAGACGGGTCTTACTGACCGCTACGACCTGCACCTCACCTGGGCCCCTGAACGCCCCGCTTCCGCCACTCAGGACGATGGTCGCAACCCTACCGACTCTGGTCCATCCATCTTCTCCGCCACGCAAGACCAGCTCGGATTGAAGCTCGTTCCCGACAAAGGCCCGGTCCCCACCCTTGTCGTCGATCATGTTGAACTCCCCACTCCCAACTAACGCCGCCCTCCTGAAGATTTGCTTGAGCCGACCCGCCGTTTCAGTGAGTACACACTAAAATGCGCTAGGTCAGGCTCCTAGAACTCAGCTTCCGCTCTGTGCGTTCACGTAGATCACCCCGTCTTACGGAACGATGAGCGGGGCATCGTCGAAGCACTGTTTTCGTTAGTTGTCCGTGGGCAAAGTGGCGGTGTCGATAACGAGGCTTTCCACGGGAATGAACGCGACGCGAAGTTGCAAACCGAGCTGCTCATGGAGGGCATCAGGAAGTGTGCCGTAGTCTTCGGCTTTGCTGTCAGCCTGGCGCGCGTTGTCAGGTGTCCAGCGAAGTTTGAAGGTGTAAAGGCCATTTAGCCCGGTGTTGTTCACGATGGGGAGCGCGGTTTCGCGCGCAAGGACCTCCGCGAGGAGATCCATGCTGACGTGCCCTGCCTCGAGTGTCTTCGAAGTGTTGGTGCTAAAGCTGTTCGTAACCGCCTCTCCCGCGTCGCCTGGTTTTATCTTGAGGCCGCTCTTCACTACCTCAAGCGAGTAAGCGCGCATGTTCCTCTGCTCGCGATGCACCTTAAGACCGAAGCGCTCGGCCAGCAGACGCTGGAGCATGTTCATAAGCATGTCGTCGCTATCGATCGAGGGATCGCCTTTGGCCTCGATGTCGAAGCGGGTGCTGTCCATCCAGTCAGGGCCACCAAGAATTTGTTGCGGACCGACGCCGTAGGCTCCGTTTATGCAGCGTTTCAGCGTGACATTCTTCGCGGAAAGTTCACCTCGTCCCGTACGGAGGCCTGAGCTGTTGGCGGTGGTCTCTTTGGCGAGCTTGATGGTTGCGACTTCAAAGCTGGGCGGTGCGAGTGTCTGTGAGCGGGCGACGGGCAACGCGAGCGACAGACTCAAAACGGAGATGGAGAGAACGCTGAGAGGATTTCGCATGCAGCGTTGACTCCTGTTGTGTGTGAAATGTAAGCAGCTTACTCGATTGGGTGCAGGGCATCGGCCTTGATGGAAGGTGAGGGAAGGCCGAGCGCAAACGAAGGTTGTGGGAAGAGATTGCAAGTTGCATCAGAGTGCTTATGAGAGTGCGCACACCGTACACCCGCATCATGAAATCCAAGGCAGGTCGTTCGAAACTGCACCACAAACTTTTGGCGGGTTTTGCGGGCGTGTGCTTGAGTGCAGGACTCGCAAAAGCACAAAGCATAGGAGGACCATTGGGCACTGTAGCTTCTCAGCTTGAGGGCGGCGCGTTCACGATTGTGGACGAACAATACTTCTTCCCTGTGCTCCTAAACCCGGGAGACACTCAAACCTACAATGTCTAGGGAGAACTGCGTTCTCCGGCGGAAACAAAAGGTCGGACGCTACTTATCCTGCAAAGCGGACTCGGAACCGACCATCGCTACTGGGATTTTCCCAGAGGCCCATCCTTCGTGGCGGCTGCGGTCAGCGCAGGTTATGCCGTTCTGAATCTGGATAAGCTGGGCACCGGCTACTCGAGCCGGCCTCCGGTTGGCGCTCTCGGATTGCAGCAGGATGTTTTTGCCCTTCATCAAATTGTGTCCGCCGCAAGGTCAGGACAGCTCGCACAATATGGCTTCAGCCGCGTCGTTCTAGTGGGCCACTCCCTTGGCTCAACGTTAATCATCCCGGAGGTGGCGACCTACAATGATGTGGACGCGATCGTTCTCACTGGGATTACTCACACGCCGGGTTCGGGAATCAATCAATTCTTTTCGGATGTAATTCCTGCTGCGAGCGACTCCGTTCTCAGCGTCCAAGGTTACCCGGCCGACTACTTCACCTTAATTCCTGGAGCGATCAGAACTCTTTTCTATAGTCCCGCGACCTCCTTCCCCGCCATCGTCAATACGAACGAATCCATCAAAGTGACCGTGACACTTGCTGAAGGAACCATTCCGCAATTGTTTGCGGCGCAACTGGGGGAAAGCAAAATCGCGGTGCCCGTCCTGACGGTGTTCGGTACAGAGGACGCACTATTTGGAAACACCGGCACACAAGAACGTCTCAAAACGGAACCTACCTTCTATCCCAAGTCTCCACTTGCGAACGTGTTCGCCATTCCCGACACGGGCCACTCTCTGGCGCTCTCAACGACTTTTCCTCTGACAAACGAGATCATCTTTTCCTGGCTTAAGAAGAATGTAGCTGTCAGGTAAGCGTCTCCTGCGTCGTTCTGCTGCTCGCGCCAGAAAACGCGAGCAGCAAGAGGGGGAACAACGATGCATCTGTCGTGAGTTGACGCATTCACGTGTCGGGCGGTGCTACTTCGAGCATTTCCTGTAGGTGTAGAGCAGCCGCGAAGGAAATACGGAGATCCTTCTCCTTCGGCTTCGCTCAGGGTCAGGATGACGGCGGAGTTATGGCAAGAGGTAAACAGGTTAGCGGTACTGCTCGAAGGTCGCCGCCAACTTCGCATGTCCTGCGTTGTTGGGGTGGAGCAGATCCACGAAGTCTGATCCCGGGTTCAGGACGCGGTCCGTCGGTACCAGCGTGATGTTTAGACCGTCTGCCGCCAGGCTTGCCGCCGTTGCCTTCAGCTGCAGATTGTAGACATCCGCCGCATAGGTCTGGTTGCCTGAAGGCGAGTTTGTTGTCAGCCCCACCAGCACACGGGGCGCTCCGGCGACGGTTCGGTAGTCCGCCTGCGGCACCCCCGCCCACAGCAGGCCCACGGTGGTTCCGATGGCGCCGGTATGGGTCACCGTGACCGTGTGCGCGCCCAGCGCGCCGAGCGGCACTCGCGCCAGCAAGTAGGTGTCTGTTGTTCCATTTTGCGTACCCCCAAATCCAGGGTCCGACCCCGACACCGTCGCCAATACCGTCCCATCCACCGTTACCGACATCGTTCCGCCGACCACGCCCGCCGCAAACCAGACGCGGTACACGAGATATAGATCATTGCCGTGTACATCTGGTTTTGGCCGAGCCCCGGAAGCTGTTAAGGGGCACCCATAGCCGGGAAATGTCCGCTGCCCATTGCCCTGCCGGCACATATCCCCGAAAGGGAGATTAACCTCTGATGAAGTCGGATCTGCCAAGATCTCGCGCATCCGCTGTACCTCCTTTTCTACAAATTCAGTACTTTCCGCGGCTATGCGGGCCGCTTCGGCTGCGGCATGCTTTCCTGCCATATCCTCGGCTTCCCATTTCGCACGTGAGCGTTCAAGTCCCCTAGATTCGAATTGACGGGGTACTACTGTTAGCAACATGCCCGTCAGATTTCTCGCCTTACCTCTGGTTTTTACGAACATCTCGATGACAACCCGGGCAATCTCCTCTACTCGAACAGAAGGCGATTCGGCGCGGCAAGCAGCGATGAGATCTCGACGAGCAGCGGCATCCATCTCGACCAGCCCATTAAACATCTCCGCAAGCTTTGAAGACTTATCAACGGCTGGCGCGGACACAGGTGACGAAGTAGTTTCGGGAGGCGCCAGTGCAGTCTCGGTAATGGTTCTCGGCGTCAGTTCCCCCGCCCCGCTCATCGCAAAACCGCACACTCCGACCCCGGACCACATAAACCATTCCCGCCGCTTTACGCCGGAGCAGGATGTCCTTATACCCGCGCACGCGGTAGCCACTAGGGCGATTATCCGCCGCGTTATAGCCGTTCAGCATCTCGATTGCTTGTTTATCCGCAAGGCTGCGGAGGTTTGCCTTGAGTGCGTTCCGAACTAGGCTCGTCTGTCGCATTAGCTCCGCATGACCGACATGCACGATGCGCGTATCAGAACCGTCCGTCTCCGGTTTGCCTCGGGACCATAACGTGATATACACGGCCTGCTCAATAGCTGAGTGCCCATCCTGAACTCGACTGCATGGCTGAACTTTGATTTCGCGCTTAGGGCGGAGTGGCTCCACGACTGAGCTACCGAAGTCGCGACGGGCAAAGGAAAGGCGGTCACGCCTTGACGCTAGTGTTTCTCGATCATTTGAGCGATCCCTAATCGCCTGTAGCTCTCTGGCTTCATATGACCCTGGATTCACCGATGATTCCCCATCGTTAGTAAGTACAGGGGCATCAGATGACCCCCCTACCTTCTGATGACCCCGTGTCAGCAGATGACCCTCTATCATCCAATGACGGTCTATCAACAGATGACCCTCTGTCGTTTGATGGCCCTCTGTCATTTTGTGTGGTTTTCTCTGTATTACGTCGTCGCGCCTCCTCGGGCGTTATGTCGAGGAACGACAACATACCCACGTGACCAGGCGTGTAAGCCTCCTCCAAGGTGAGCGGCGCGATAATGTGTTTGCGGGCCAAGGCTTAGACCGCCAGCTTTTCGAGTTCGTTAACGACGAGCTTGTAGTCTTCCATCGCCTTTGCCTTGGGTTCATAATCGCTAGAAACTGCCCCGCACGGGCCGCCTTAGTCACGGTCTGGTCTGTGCGGATCGAAGGCAGCACCGGAACCCCATAGCGGTACTGATACTCTCCAAACCCTGCAGTACGGTTGCGGTCATTGCGAGCCGGCGATCGACCATAACGGGGAGAAACCCTATAGTGCGGATGTTCGTCCGGAGCATTTTGTTCATTCCCCGGCTTGCCTCAATGGAAGCAACCGCGCCCTGGTAGGAAAGCGTGTCCATTGCTACGGGGATGTACCTGTTCTGTGTAGACCATGGCACAGGTCTGCAGGAGCGTGATCGACGGAGAAAAGTCGATGAGGATTACGTCGTAGGCGTCCTCGACCGCACCCAACGTTTGCTGAAAGGCAAACTCACGCGCCACGTTGCCAAGAAGGATTGCCTCAACTTTAACGGTGTCGCGATTGCTGCACAGCACGTCAATGTTGTTCCCGGCCGACGTGATGCAATCCTCAAATCGCAGGCGTTCGATAAGGAAGCTATACAGCGAATTTTTGGGCTTGAGGCCAAGAATCGAGGAAAGAGAACCTTGAGAATCAGTGTCCACCACAAGGACACGCTTGCCTTGATCAGCAAATTCCCGAGCGATGATAGCTGTGGAAGCCGTCTTCGAGACGCCTCCGCGTTGATTGGAGGTAACCAATCTGATCATGCTTCTCTCCTAGACCGGCGTCGGTCGTCAAGACCTTGCTCATGCGCCATGCGCAATTGGTGAGCTTCATCTGCCGTCAAAGCCGGTGGCCGTTGGTTTCATGACGGGAAGGTTCCGGGATAGTTTCAGCGGCTATTTTGCGCAGCAAAGTACGCGGATCGATACCTACCACGCGGGCGACTTCAGTTAAGCGCATCATGCTCGGAGGAGTAGCTTTCGGCCTCATAGCTCCCCACGGTATATCAAATGTTCGGGTGAGTGCAAAACCCTGGTGGATACGATGGGGTGCCGATTTATTATTCGTCGACGTTTCTTTATTCTTTTTCTTTTAAGTTTCCCTAAAGGGGGTCATCACCGGATGACAGAGGGGGTCCGTCATCCGGTGATAGAGCCCTCTATCAGTAAATGACAGAGCCTATGTCATCCAGTGACATAGGCCTATACCACCAAATGACCCTCCATCACCAAATGGCCCTCCATCACTAGATGACCCTCTGTCATTCAATGACCCTCTGGCAATTCGGTATTGAGTCATTGTGTCAAGGAGAGGCATGCAAAGTGCCCAGTGAAGAGCTGGAAAGCTGGACTGTTAGTTTTCAATTGAGAACCTTGCGTCTGACCTGCCCCCTTTTTCTCATCCATTCATAACTGGAGTTTCTCTTGGTTGTTGATGGTTTTGGTTTGCGAAGGGAGAGGGGCCATGGCCCCTCTCCCTTCGAGCGTTCGGCGGAACTCCCGCGGGGTGAGGTAGTCGAGCGCCGAGTGAGGTCTTTCTTCGTTGTACTCCATGCGCCAGGCTTCGAGCGTGGAGCGGACGTGGTCGAAGGTGCGGAACCAGCTTGCGTTGAGGCACTCGTCGCGCAGGCGGCCGTGCCACCCCAACGACCAAGGTCGTTGGGGACCCCGGTGGAAGCTCTCGACGTGGCCGTTCTGCATCGGACGGCCTGGCTGGATGTGGACCAGCGAGACGCGGTGGTCTTCGGCCCAGGCAAGCATGCGTCGAGACGTGAACTCAGGACCGTTGTCTGAACGTACAGCTTCGGGCCTGCCGTGCTCTGCGATCAGCCGCTCGAGCACGCGTGTCACGCGGCCCGAGCCGAGACTTGAGTCCGCCTCCAGCGCCAGGCACTCGCGCGTGCAGGCATCGACCACGCTCAGGATACGCACCATCCCGCCCCGTCGCCAGCCCGTCCATGATGAAGTCCATCGCCCACTCCTGGTTGGGCCGCAGCAGCCTCGGCTCCGCGGCACGATCGCGCACCACGCGCTTGCGTTTACGGCGGCGGACGCTCAGGCCCTCTTCCACGTAGAGCCGGTAGATACGCTTCACGTTCACCGCATGCCCTCGACGCTCCAGCAGCACGTGCAACCTCCGGTAGCCGTAGCGAGGCTTCTGTCTCGCCAGCTTCAGCAGCTCTTCACGTAACTCGACGTTCCGGTCCGGACGAGGCTCATACACATAGCTCGACCGGTCGACCTCCAGCAGCTTGCAGGCCCGGCGTTCGCTCAGATCATGCTCGGTCTGAACGAACGCCACCTCCGCCCTTAGACCGGCAAGCTCCAGCCGTTTTTTCGGATCACCGACTTCAGCGCTTCCTTGTCGAGGCTGAGATCAGCCACCAGTTGCTTCAGCCGGCGGTTCTCGTCTTCCAGCCCCTTCAGCCGCTGCGCCTCGGCCACGTCCATCCCGCCGTACTTCGACTTCCAGGCATAGAACGTCGCCGCGCTGATCCCGTGCTCACGGCACAACTCCGGCGTCTTCACCCCAGCTTCGTGCTGCTTCAGAATCCCGATGATCTGCTCTTCCGTAAATCGGCTCTTCTTCATCTCCGTCCTCCCGTTCACAGTACGAGAGAACTCCAGATCCAACTGGAAGAGATTTCCGGGGGCAGGTCACGTCCATCATGGTCGGCTGAGTCGCACGCAAGACTTTCCAGAACAGGGTCCAGCTTACGACCACAGCCGTCCAAGACAACGACCACCCTGAGGCGTCACCTAATGGCTGCGGTTCCGAACTAGCCGGTGTGTTCAACCTGCACGAGTTAGAAGGGGCGGGAGCCAAAGCCCTGGGCAAAAGAGCAGGCTCCATGGAGCTCGACCGCGAGCTCACCCGTCTCCACGCGATCAGGAGAGCATTAACTTAACCGCACTCATGGCTACGCCAGCGGAGGACATGGACGCGCTCAGCCGAGATCTGGCGGCGCG
>CAXSCE010000010.1:0-107516 GCA_964236545.1 uncultured Bryocella sp. | reverse complement strand
GCCTTATCCGGTTTCGCAACTCCGCGGTTCCGCAACTCCGCGGTTTCGCAACTCCGCGGTTCCGCAACTCCGCGGTTTCGCAACTCCGCAGTTCCGCAACTCCGCAGTTCCGCAACTCCCCGGTTCCGCAACTCCGCGGCGTCACAATGGCATCTGAACCGGGCATATGGACATCTTGCGTTATGGCCATCGTTTGGTTGCGAAGGGTTTGCTTGCCGGAGCTCTCGGTGGCCTGGCGGGTGGCGTCAGTAAGCTTGCGGGCGAACTGATCTACCCTCCGCGTACGCAGGGTCAGCAAACGCCACCCGCGCTACTGGCCGAGAAGATAGCCGGCCATCCCCTTCGTAAATCTTTGCAGACCGCAGCTACCCAGGTGTTTCACTGGACGTTCAGCGTCGGCATCGGCGCACTCTATGGCGCCGCGGCGGAGTTCGCCCCCATCGTCACCAGCGGGTATGGCGTTGTCTTCGGCGAAGTTGTTCTGCTCACGACGCATGAATCGACTTTACCCCTGCTTGGCCTGAACGAACCGCCGCTGCAGCAGCCGGCACGCGAGCAGAAGAGCGAGATCATCACTCATGCCATGTACGGCGTTACGGTCGAGGCGATCCGGCGATTTCTGATGCGGCGCTGGAGGCAGCGGTCGATCGGGGCAGCGGTTGATCCGGGCAGTCAGCTAGCTTCGGCCTGAGCACGATGCTTCTGCCCGGAGATCAGCTTGAGCGCTCCGCTTCCGTCTTGAGGGCGTCCAGCCAATGCCCAAGATGTTCGCCCAGTTTCTGATTGCTGTACAGGCTGCCGAGCAAAAAGCCGGAAGAGGACTCCGTGAAGGAGGCTTCGGTCTGGAGTTCGCTGACGTGCCTGAGGTTCCACCGGGTGATCCCTTGGTAGCCTGCCATGGTGCCGTAGAGCATGACCAGTTCTTCGGGAACCACTTTCGCGATGCGGAGCTTGTGCTTGATGAAGCCGCCGTAGGTGAGTTGAGTCTCTGCTGAGAACGTCCCATGGAGTGTGGCGTTGCGCAGGTACGGGTACCAACGCTGCCAATCCGATACGCCGGTCAGTGTGGACCATACCTTGCCGAGCGGAGCAGCGATCCGAACCGAGCGTGTGGCCTGTACCGGAGCCTTTGGGATCATTTGTTCTTCAGCGGCATATCGTGCAAGCTCATTCATTGTCATCGCAGCACCTCATCTTTCTCAACAGCGAGCACCTTTAGAAGGAGCGCGATGCCATCACTCACGCTCATGAAGCCTTTTTCGGTTTTCATGCGACCGCTGGCCTCGAGATCGACCAAACCGTGCACGGAAGCGTAGAGCAACCCAGCCAACGCGGGTGTAGGCACCCCCGGCAGAACACCGGCCCTTTGACACTCGGCGACAAGCAGCGCGAAGGCGGAGAAGGACGCCATGGCGGCCCGTTGCAGCTCGCCACCCTGCTTTGCAATCTCTGGATCACTGAAGAGCAGTTGGTAGCGGCTGGGGTGGTCGCGGCCGTATTCAGAGAAGGCTTGCAATGCCCGCTTGAGCTTGGTGAGCGGTTGCACCTTGCTCTGTCCGAATGCGGTGAATGCCGCTGCCAGCTTGTGAAATTCTTGCGTAGCGACGGCACCCAGGAGGCTATCGCGGTTTTCAAAGTGCTTGTAGGGCGCGTTGTGCGATACACCGCTTGCCTGTCCCACGGCACGGAGCGTTACGGACGCGATACCCCCGGCATCAAGGAGCGCGGCTGCCGATTCGAGGATGCGCTCACTGGTCTTCACCGCAGCGCCTTGGCCGTTTCATTGATCTCCAGCTTGAGCAAGGCGATTGTGTCTGTCCAGAGCTTGGCGGCTTTGGCTTTATCGTAGGAGGCCTTTGAGGATGGTGGAGTCACGAGAGAACCGTTTTTGGACTGGAGATACTGCCCGGTTGCCGCGGCGAAATCGGGGTCTACCGCGATCCGCGCTAAAGCGTCGCCTGAAAAAGCCAGGCTGCCCATGGTGACACCCAATTTTTGCATGAGCCACTTTATCGGCTTCGTCCGCAGGAGCCTCGCGACAAACGCGGGAGCCGTCCGGGTCAGGCCTGTTTCCGGGATGAGGCCCGGGTCATAGGCGATGGATGCGAGACCGCTGCCTCGCTTCGCCAAACGACGGTTCAGCTCGTAGCAGAAGAGCAACGTGCACAGTTTGGATGTGGCGTAGCGTACTCCGCCTGAACTTGGCTTTCTGCCCCCTTTGCCCTCGTTCGCGAGGGCGAAGGCATCCGGCTCGATGGCTTTGCCGACCATCTTGCCATCCATCGTTTCCGGATCGTGGGTGCCGCTTGCCGTGAAGACAACCCTGCCCTCCTTTGCCAGGCTATCCAGCAGCAAGTACACAAGCAGGAAGTGACCCAGGTAGTTGATGGCGAAGGTTTCTTCATAGCCGTCTTTGCTGTAGGAGATCGGTCCCTGGAACTGCGCGCCAGCGTTGCAGAGCAAGGCATCCAGGGGTTGAATCTGGCCTTCGGCAATGAGCTGCCGTACCGAGTCAACGGCCGCATGGACCGAAGCAAGCGACGATAGATCCAGCGGTACCGTTGTCACCGATACGCCAAACTGTTCGCGAAGAGTGGAGGCAGCCTTTTCAAGGCTTGCCCGGTCTCTACCGGCAAGCACAAGGTTCTGTTGTTTCGCGGCGAGACGCCTGGCCGCTTCCAGCCCCAGACCTGCATTGCCGCCGGTGATGAGCGCAGTTCCCATGTTCATTTCCCTCATGGTTGACAGCGTACACACCCTGGTTGACTGTGTCAACTTCGCGCATAAAAAGAGACCCCGTTCACTTTGGGTGAGCGGGGTCACTGCGTGCAACAGCCCTAGTAGGCGACGGTGAAGACCATGTGCTCCGGTTGCCCGGTGGTGATGGTGGAGCTCTGCCCTGACACGTCGTCATAGGAGAACCCGTATGCCAGGCCGCCCACGCCATGCCGGTGCCAGAAGGCCGCATAGAAGTTGGCCGGAGCCGCCTGGTAGTAAGCCGCCGGAGTGCCCCACTGCGCCACGTTGGTAGCCACGTGGCGGTTCAGCGCGGCGCACAGCTGCGCTTCGATTGCCAGTTCGATGGCGTTACGATCCGGGTTCGGATCGCCTGTGGCAAACACCCCATTGCATACCAGCACCTGCTGCGTGGTCGGGTAGCCGATGACGTAGCCTGTACCGCCCTGGAAGGCTCCGTTGCCGGTGTTCACCTCCTTCAGGGTGAAGGTGTTGCCGTGGGTATTGCCTGTGAAGCTGCGGGCGCCGATGGTGACGTTCAGCGGATTGTTCGCGTAGTAGCTCCACGTCTGACCGATGTAGTTGTCGAAGTACGTGCCGTTTGCCTGCCCGGCACCGAAGTTCGTTTCTGCAGGCGAAAGGATGCGGTAGTTGTTGATGGGAGATGAGGTGAAGTTGCTCGGCAGTTCCGAGCCCCAAGCCGCATCGATGGTGGCGATGGATTGTGTGATGCCTGTCTGCTGATGGAAGGTCTTGTTGTTGCCATACACATCCAGCAGCAACGGCAGACCGAACTGGTTCACCTGCGTCGTGTTGATGTAGACGCCGTTGCTGCCGTAGGTGAACTCATACCAGTCATAATGCGTGTTGTTGTTGGGATCGCTGGAGTTCTGTGGGTTCGGTCCGGCGTAGCCCACGCTTGTGCCCGAACCTACCGTCTGCATATACATCGGCGAACCCAGCGAGATGTAGATGCGTCCCGAATAGAGCGGCGGCAGTTTCAGCAAGTTGGCCTGCCCCAGCGTAAAGGCGTAGTTGGGGTAGTTTACCCCGTTGTAGGTGAGGTGCCCTGCCGCATTGCTGTCTGCAGACGACATGGCCGTGATGGTGCCGTTGGGAGATACCCAGCTAAAGGTGTTGTTCGCCGGATTTTTACCCACCACCTCCACATACACCTGGCTGTCGTTGTAGGCGCCGTTCGTGTTGTTGACCAGATCGGTCCCGAGGTAACCCGGGTAGACCGTGTAGTTAAAGCCGCTTCCGCCGCCGGTGGCTGAGCCCGCGTTGTTTGCCGTGGTGTAAAGCACATTCCGCCCATCATTGGATTGAAATCCTATGGAAAGCCCGTTGCCGAACGCGGCCGCCGCGGTTGCGCCGCCCAATGTTGTGCTGCCGTAGCCGGTCGCCGCCGGAAAGCCCGTACCCGTGGTGGAAGCCGTGACAAACAGTGAGTGGCTTGAGTCGTTTGCCTGAAAGCTGATGTACAGCGCTCCGTTGGCCGCGGCTAAGGTGGGCGAGGTGCCCATGGCGACGTCGGTGTACGGCGTTGCGGCGCCGAAGCTGCCGCTGGTTGAGGAAGCCACATACAGCACGTTGCGACTGTCGTTGGAGCGGAAGCCCAGGTACAGCGCATTGTTGAAGACCGCCAGTGAGGGCGATGCGTTCGTTTGATCGGCGGAATCAATGGCCGTTGTGAAGCTTGCGCCATCGGACGACTGCCCGATCCAGATAGCATTCCCGGCATCGTTTGCCTGGAAAGCCATGTAGAGTTTTCCGTTGTAAGCGGCCAGCGAAGGGGCGCCGCCGATCTGAATGTTGCCGTAGCCTTGCGCTGCCGGGAAGTTCACACCGTCCGTCGAGGAGGTGACAAAGAGCTCGTGGCTTGGGTCGTTTGCCTGGAAAGCCACGTAGAGCTTGTTGTTAAAGACCGCCAACGAAGGGGCCGAACCCATCATGATGTTGGTATAGCCCGTCGCGGCCGGGAAGTTGACGCCGTCCGTCGATGACGTTACGAACAGGATATTCCGGCTGTCATTGGAGCGGAACGCTGCGTACAATTTGCCGTTGAATACCGCAAATGAAGGTGCTGTGCCCATGGCTACACCCGCACTGAGCGTAGGCGTGGAAAAGGTCATGTTCTGAGCCAATGCATGGGGATGCAGAGTGAAGCCCGAAAGCAACAGCAGGAAAAGCAGCTTGAGGGCACGCGAATTTCGCCGAGCAGAACAAGACATGAAACCTCCATTGTGTGGGTACGATGATGCAGTCTTCTGACTGCGGGTAAACACTATGGCAGCGGTCCCGCTCTGTCAAGAGACATCTCTGCCGTGTTTAGCAGCTGAAAATCAAAGGCATCGTCAGTCGATCGGCGAAGGAGCTTTCACACTTTGAACCTTCGCCATACCGGACGGGGCCCTCAGCCAGAGCTCGATGCGAGAAGCGGATTTCTGGTGTCATCAAACGGATTCGTGCCGGCGAACTCTGTCGATGATAGTGTCACGCTCCATTAACAAAGCAGGGTGCGATGTTTCGAGAGAGCTGCGTCGAGAGAGCACAGTAGACTTCTTCTTGTGGAACACAGCAAACCTTCATGGACCGCGTCGCGTCCAGCCATGCGCCGGGCCCTTCATCAGCAGGTGGACGCGGAGCCTTTGATCCTGCGTGACCCGTATGCTATACCCATCCTCGGCAAGCAAGCGGGCCGTGAATTAGGGCGCAAACCCTCCATCCTGGATGATCTCTACGCGAAGCCTATACGCGCCTGGATGGTGATGCGGTCACGTGTTGCGGAAGACACGTTAGCCGCTGCGGTGCGCGAGCATGGCGCTGTCCAATACCTGGTGCTGGGCGCGGGGCTCGACACCTTTGCCCTGCGCAATCCTTATCCGGGCGTGCGGGTCTTTGAGGTGGATCACCCGGCAACCCAGGCCTGGAAGCGGGAACGCCTCCAAGCTGCCAATTCGGAATTGCCGCCGAGCGCAACACTGGTGCCGGTTGACTTTGACGGGGAGTCATTGCGAGAGAGGCTGCTTGACGCGGGCTTTGACTTTGCGCAGATCACCGTGACCGCGTGGCTCGGTGTGACTGCCTATCTTTCCCCACAGGCCTTTGCCGGAACTCTTGAGCTTTTTAGAAGCTGTTGTCCGGGCTCAAGCGTGGTGTTTGATTATGGGGACCCCTCTGCACCAGCATCCCTACTCGACCGCATAACCCGTCGGATTGTGGCCGCGAAGGTAGCTCGCATGGGTGAGCCGTTGAAACTTTTCTTCACACCGCCGTCGCTTCGCGAAACTCTGGACCGCCATGGTCTAAGGGTCATCGAGGATCTAGGAATCGAGGAACTCAACCATCGTTATTTTATGAATCGAGCGGATGGTCTCCGGCTGCGAGGCGCCACGCTGCGGCTATGTCATACCCGCGTTCCTGGAGCTCCCGGAGACGCCCAGAACAAAGCTGCCTCCGCATAGTTCGGTGTGCTAACCCCGCTAATATTTCGATGTGCTGCAACATGTTTTTGGGGGAAGGCCACCGGCGTGCAGCTTTGTACGTAGGCTTGCGTTGCCTTCCATCGCGATACAGCGGCAGAGGCAGAGAGCCTCGGCCGGCTAAGGGTGCTTGGGCCGCTGCCTCGCTGGGTCTAATCGACGGGGTGACGGAGGATGCGATGGCCAGGCTGGGCTGTGGAGCAAAGGCCATTGGTATGGTGCTTCCCGCCCCATGCGTTGCTGTAGATAGTTCGTATCTGCGACTACGTGCTTGACAAGCGCTTCTCGATCCGCATAACGTCGCTGCGAAATTGAATGGTCGCCAACGCGCGTTTTCTTCAAGGCACATCCCATGTGTAACCGTCTCCGGTCCAGCGTACTCACGATTCCGGTCAAATCCGATCTGAATGCCCCTTGCACCTTTTCAGCCGTTGTTTTCGTGCTGGTGTGTGGGCTTGTTGCACTGCCCAGCTTTGGGCAAACAGTGAGCGGCAAGTGGGCCGCTCCGTGGCGCGTTTTAGATGACGGTGAGAGCGACCGCATGTTGTTGGATCTTCACCAGACCGGTACGCAGATCGCGGGAACCATAACCACCATCGGCCATACCTATCCCGTGACAGGCGCCCTGGTAGGAAGCCACTTCGAGCTGACGGACCCGCAGCCACACCCAAAACCGCCGATATCGGGGGACGTAACAGGCAATCAACTTGCCCTTACAGAGCATGACGAGCACGGCGACGAACACATCGTGGCGATAGCGGCAAAGCCAGGGGACGAATATCCCAACATCAAGTACATCGCGCCGCCGGCCCTGCACGACGTGCCGTACAACAACCTGGCCAAGACCCCGCCCATGGGTTGGAACAGCTGGAACCTGTTCCAAAGTCATATCGACGACAAGACCGTGCGCGAAGTTGCCGATGCCATGGTGACGAACGGCATGAGGGATGCAGGGTATGTTTACGTCAACCTTGATGACACGTGGGAAGGTGTGCGAGATGCACAGGGCAACCTGACCGCAAACCAGAAATTTCCCGACATGAAGGGACTTGCGGATTACGTCCATTCGAAGGGGCTGAAGCTTGGAATCTATTCTTCGCCTGGACCGCGCACGTGCGCTGAATATCCGGGCAGCTATGGACATGAAGCGCAGGATGCCAAGACCTTTGCGGCGTGGGGCGTGGATTACCTGAAATATGACTGGTGTGGCGCACGTTTGGTGTACAGCAACGATGCTCTGCAGCCGGTGTACCAGACGATGGGAGAGGCGCTTCAACAGAGCGGCCGCCCCATGGTCTACAGCCTTTGCGAATACGGCAACGGCAAGGTCCAGGTCTGGGGTGCGAAGGTGGGCGGCAATCTCTGGCGCACCACGGGCGACATTCGCGACACGTGGACCAGCATGATTGCCAACATCGAGAAGCAGGTACCGACCGCGCCCTATGCAGGTCCGGGGCACTGGAACGATCCGGACATGCTTGAAATCGGAAACGGGAAGATGACGGAGGAGGAGTACAGGACTCACATGAGTCTATGGGCCTTGTCAGCAGCGCCTTTGCTCGCCGGCAACGACATCCGTAGCATGACCCCAGCCATTAAAGCCATTCTTCTGAACCGTGAGTTGATTGCGGTCGACCAGGATGCGCTGGGCAAGCAGGCGACTCCGGTGAAGAACGGCGATTTAGAGATGTGGGTGAAACGACTCGCTGACGGTTCTGTCGCGGTGAGCCTGGTGAATATGGGCGATGCTGAAACAACCGGCAGCATCAAGGCAAACCAACTTGGTCTGGGCGGGGAAGTGAAGGCCGCCCGCGATCTCTGGAAGCATACGAGCGTGAGCTTTCATGATGGTTCCTACACTGCAAAGATCCCGTCCCATGGGGTGCTTCTGCTTCGTGTGAGTGCAACAGGGTAGCCAGCTCTCCTCTGATTAACTGCTGACGAGCAGATTTGTACGATCCCCTCTACAAACAAGACTTTCTAACACTCTGCGTCACTGGATACCTTATGAGACATAACGGTTCGCTTGGACACCTTTCGGGTACGGTGCGAGGGAAAGCTGGTGACAGCATGATCGACATGGGGGCTCGTGTTGAGGTTGCTTCACCGTCCTCCAGAACACCTGTGGTGTCGGCTCGTGGGCCGCGCCTCGGCGTCCGCAGACTTGCAGCCGGACTGCTGTTGTTTGTCGGTACGGGATTGGCGCACGCTCAGCTTTCCAGCGCCGATATTCTTGGCACCGTGACCGACGAGGCTGGTGCGGTTGTGCCCCAGGCCAAGGTGATTTTGACAAACATTGGAACTCACGAACAGCGTACGGCGGTGACGGACGGAAGCGGCAATTTTGACTTTTCACTGCTTCCGGTCGGGACCTACGATGTCAGTGTGAGTGAAGCCGGCTTCAAAGATTCCGTCGTAAGCCACCTTGCCGTGGAAGCCGGCGATCGGGCGCGAGCGGATGTCAAATTGCAAACCGGCGCGGTCTCTGAAACGGTGACGGTCACCGCGCAGACGCCTTTGCTCCAGGCCGACAATGCGACGGTGAGTTCTACGGTGACTGCCAAAGCCGTTCAGGATCTGCCGCTCAACGGCCGCAATTTTGTTCAGCTGGTGCAACTGGTCCCGGGAGCAAACGAAGGGCCGGGCAACGGGCTAACCAGTGGTGGACGACCCGATGATCGCCGCCAGACCTCCGGCTTTTCTGTAAACGGTCAGGACAACGTCCTGAATGATTTCACCGTGGACGGGCTGGATGACAATGAGCGCATCATCGGCACGATCGGCGTGCGGCCAGATGTGGAAGGTATCCAGGAGATCACGGTGGAGACCAACAGCTATGCGCCGGAGGCCGGGCGCACCGCCGGTGGCGTGGTGAGCATCATTACGCGCTCCGGCACCAACACGTTTCACGGATCGGCCTATGAGTTTTTCCGCAACGATGTCTTTGACGCGCGCAACGTGTTGCAAAAAACCGGCAGAAAGCCTGAGCTCAGGCAGAATCAGTACGGAGGCAGCTTCGGCGGCCCAATCATCAAAGACCGCACCTTCTTCTACGGCGATTTCGAAGGCTTCCGGCTGGTGACAGGCCAGACCCACATCAGCACGGTTCCGAACATCTCAGAGTATGACGATATCAACAGCTTGAATGGAGGCTCTCCTCAAGCGCTTGTGGCTGCCGGCAATGGCACGGCGGGCAAGCCAATCGACCCGATTGCCCTCAACTACCTGAAGCTCTTCCCCGCACCCACCAACTCCGCGATCACCAACAACTACATCGTCAGCCCGAACGAAACTCAGTTCAGCAACACCTTCGATGTACGGGTGGATCACAGGTTCAATCCTAATAACCTTTTCTTCGCCCGGTATGAGTACAACAAGGTCAACACGTTCAATCCGCCGGCTCTGGGCATGGTGGATGGACTCCAGATCAGCGGTGGCGCAGGTCTCTATGCCGGTCTGGCGACGGACTTTGCCAACCAGTGGGGAGCGGGCTTTACGCACATCTTCTCACCTAAATTATTGGTCGACCTCCGGGCGGGCTACACGCGAATTAACAACTTTTCCGCTCCGTTGAACTACGGCGCCAATGCCGACACCCAGGTTGGTTTCGGTCCGAACATGAACTTCGACATGATCTCGAACGAACTGACGCCGATCGCCTTTGGATCCTTCGCGGGCATCGGCGACGGCAACTTCATCCCCTTGCAGGACATCGACAATACCTTTCAGTATGCCGCGGTGTTCAGCTATACCGCGGGCAATCATCAGATCCGGGCAGGCGCGAGCTACATCCGCCGGCAGGCACGCAGTCTCCAAAGCCAACACGCACCGGGCACCTATGCCTTTGGTTTGACCACGGATAATTGCGTTCAGGGTACAGGCTACAACACACAAAAAACGCCTGCGTGACGTCGGCATCCGTACAGCAGCGCGACGATAACCAGCTCGCCTCTTCGTTGATAGGCGCCTTCACATCGGATAGCCGGAACTACGATCTGGATACGCCCGACTACCGCACCTTTGAGCCGAGCGGGTTCGTGCAGGATAGCTGGAAGATCACGCCTAAGCTGACCATCCTCTACGGTGCCCGCTACGATGTGTTCACGCCCTTCACCGAAGCTCACAACAAGATCTCGAACTTCAACTTCACACAGGCGCTAACCGACACAGCCTCAAACATCGGCAACGCTCTCCAGATCGCCAATGTGAATGGAGTCAACAGGCACGCCGGCATCGCGACGGATTACCGTGACGTCGCACCCCGTGTCGGCTTTGCGTTCTCGGTGTCACCGACCATTGTGTTGCGCGGCGGCTATGGGCTGAGCTATTTCCCCTCCAATTACAGCGGAACAGCCAACCTGAAGAACGCTCCGTTTGTCTCCGTGTTCACCCCGAACTGCCAGTCGACGCTTGCTTACAATATCGAGAGGGCCAACGGTGAATCTGCGACCAACATCGGTCCTAACGGCGTAGACTGCGCCACGGTGAGTGGCGCTCCCACCACGTTCGATCAGGGACTTCCCCTGCCGACACCGCAGACACTCAACAGCCCCTCGTTGTCCTTCGAGGCCGAAGACCCGAAGTTTCGTTCGTCTCTGGTGCAGCAGTTTAACCTGCAGATTGAGCAGCAATTTGGCGCCAATGTGTTCACGATTGGCTACGTCGGCAACCTTGGCCAGCACCTTGCTCAAACGATCAACGACATCAACGTTCCTCTTCCGTTCAACTCCGGCGCGGTAAGCGAAAAGCGTCCATTGGCCCCCCTGCTTCCGAACCTCACTTCAGTGACCTGGCTGGTGAGCGAAGGCATCTCCAACTACAACTCACTGCAGACTTCGATACAGCGTCGGTTCAGCAAAGGCCTGGCTTTCGATGGGAACTACACATGGTCCAAGGCCCTGAGCAATAACGTGGGCTTCTCAGAGGCAAACGACCAGGGCGCATATCAGGCGGATCCGTTCAACACGCACATCGATTATGGCGTGGCAGAGAATGATATTCAGAACCGCTTCGCCCTGTCTCTCAACTATCAATTTCAATACGGGCAAAACTGGCATGGCATCGAGAAGCAGGCGCTTGCCGGGTGGGAGTTGAACACCATCACGGTATGGGAGAGCGGGAAGCCGATCACCATTATCAATGGTGGAGGCGGAGCGGCGAACGGGATCCTTAACCGCGCTACACCGACGTATAACGGACGTGACCGGCCGAACCAGATCGAGAGCAGCAATGGACCCAAGAAACTTTCTGAGTGGTTCAACACGGCCGCCTTTGTCCCGCAAACGCTTGGTACGATCGGCAACGAGGAACGTAATACAGTGTTCGGACCCCGCTTTCGTCACATCGATCTGTCGCTGTTCAAAGACCTCCCGATCAAGGAGCGCTTGACCTTGCAGTTCCGCGCTGAGGCCTACGACATCACCAACACGCCTGACTACTACATTCCCAATGCGAACAACACCAACCTGGAATTGGGCGCCGCCAATTTCGGTCAAGTCACCACCTATGACCCCAACTACAACCCCCGGCAGCTTCAGTTCGCTTTGAAAGCGACCTTTTAATTGCTGCGCGACGAAGGGCCAGCGCCGGATCGCCGCTGGCTTTTTGGCGCTTGAAGCTCTGCCTAGAGTGTTTGGTCGATCACGTGATCGAGCGTTGTATCCTTGGTTGCCCGCGACCAGAGAATGCGTAGGTCGCTCACGTTGTGCAGGACGAAGTTGGGTTGCGCCGGCGCAGTTACGGCAAAGAAGTCGGCCCGGTGGACGTCCTCTAGCGAGAATGCGGGGCGGGGGTCGAGAGCTGTGGGCGCTATTTCGATGTGTGACATTTCAAGGTGCTGGAGATGGCGAATGAAAAAGCCATTGCAGGGTGTCGGGCCGAAACGGTTTAGATCCGGATAGGCCTCCGCATTTTCAGGAACCTGCACGTGTTGCCAATCAGGGACCGTCTGAGTGGTGCCATCAGGCGCAGTGAAGCCCTTATGCCCGAAGTAGCAGTTCGTGAGCTTGATGTCCTGGATTTCGTTTTCAGGTATTCCGGAAAAGATCGAGGAGGTTGAAGCCGCGGAGTTCGAGGAAACGATATTTGAGATCAGAATGCGGCGCAGCGTGCCTGGGCGTATGAAGTCCTTGGGAGCACGATTACGCCTGCTGAGGCGAAGAAACAACGGCGCATCTCCCGTGTCGCGCATGGTGATATTTGAGATGGCGACGTCTTCCAGAAAGGCACCGTCCGTGCTTTCAAGCGCGATGCCTTTGGAGCCTTCGATGACGCAGTTGGAGATCGAGATATTGCGAAAGCCGCCGTTCGACTCGGTGCCACATTTAATGCGTCCGTTGCGCGGCACCTTGACGCCTTCCGCAAACCCCGTCCATTTGCCAGCGACTACACTGCCCAATTCATACGCACCCGTGACAAAACAGTTCGCGATCGTCACGTTCTCCGTTGAGCGGGCGTACCCGAGAGCGTAGCTGGATTTCGGGCAGATCGCATCGTCCCAGGGGGAGTTTACCGTGCAGTTTGTGACACGGACGTTTGAGCAGCAATCGAGGTCCATGCCGTCCCGGTCCGTATCGATGATTAGGTTGTCGATGGTGAGGTTATCGACCCCGGTTGCCAGGATGGCAAAATGGCCGCCCTTCAAGAGGCGGAAATCGCGCAGGATGACGTTGTGGCAGTTCTTGAGGGCGATCGCCTTATTCCCAACGCCCGGTTGCTCCGCGACAAACGGAAGATAGCCTGCCTGAACCTGCGACGATTTGCTGCCGCGGGACAATCCCTTGCCGTGAATCAGGCCTGGGCCCTGGATGGAAAAGTTTTCTATGCCGTCCCCGACAAAGAGCGAATTGTGCCAGTGACTATGGCCGTAATCCTGAAAGGCGTCCCAGGGCACATTGGGCTCGGCTGCATCGTAGGTACCGCCGTTGTAGCCAGTGGCGTCGCCCAGTTTTGGCGAGTCAGCGGCAACGACCACGCAACCTTGTGAAAGGTACAGATCAACGTTGCTGAGGAGGTGAATGGTGAAGCAGATGTATGTGCCCGCAGGGAAGACCAGAAGTCCTCCGCCCGCGGCTGCGACTGCTTGGATTGCGCGATTGATTGCCGGGGTGTCGACTGTTTTGCCGTCACCGGTTGCTCCATACGTGCGAACGTTTGCTGCCGCACCGGCCGTTGCCGTAGCGAGTGGTTCCGATAAAGCCCTGTGTCCGATGGTGGATGTGACAGCGGCTATCGCTACAGGCGAGAGTTTGATGATGTTTCGGCGACGTCCATCCATGGTGCGGGCAGGGTAACACAGGTGTACTGCTGTAGCGCGAGATCTCATGGAGCGATCGACTGAGTGCGCAGTGCGCTTTGAGGATCGGCTTTGGAAGGCGGCTCACGGCAGAAGCAGGGCTGAAGATGACACGGTTCGTCCGTAACTCGGGGCAATGTTGACAAGGGTTTCCCGACCCGCGTAGGTTGCTGCGAGTGGAAGAAGACGTTAAGTGGGTATGCCCGTAGCCGCATTCGTTTTCCCTCTTTGCCGGACAGCGAAAGCGCGTAGTGCTGCTTCAACCAGCTCGTCATCAACAGCGAAAGCAGAGGACATCCACGTGCAGAAAACCAAAGACACAGCCGAGTTTCCTTTCTTCAGTGGATGGCTTCATCAGACCTTGATCCACGCATTCCTGCGCGTGCCAAAGCTGGAATGCAGTGTCTTTGGCCGGCCACGCCTGGCTCTGCTGGGAACGGGCCTTGCCCTTGGCTGCTGGACGTCAGCGGGCGCTCAGGTGCTCTACGGCACGCTGACGGGCAATGTCACGGACAGCTCCGGCGCGGTGATCGCCAACGCCAACGTGAAAGCCGTTGACACTGCAACCGGTGTAGCCCGCGAGACAAAGAGCAGTGCGGACGGCAGTTATTCTTTCAACGACATCAACCCCGGCACATACCAGATCACGATTGTTGCCGAGGGCTTTACACCACAGCAGCAGAACAGCATCACGGTGCTCACCAACACGGTGGCCCGGGTCAATGTACAGCTGGCCGTCGGTTCTGTTTCTCAGGAGGTGAGTGTCAGTACGGCGCCGCCGCTGCTGCAGGCGGACCGCGCTGAAACGGATTACAACATTTCCCCCGAGCAGATCGCTCAGCTGCCGACGACGTCGACCACGGGTCGTAATTTTCAGAGCCTATATCGCCTGGTACCCGGCTCCACGCCCCCGGCCGAGCAAAATTCTGCCGCTTCCAATCCGCAGCGAGCCCAGGCGGTGAATGTCAATGGCGTTTCCAACTCCACCAATACGACACGGATTGATGGTGCTGTGGATGCCTATCCCTGGATACCCTATCTGGCAGCGTACCTGCCGCCGACTGACGGCATTGAGAGCATCAATGTGGTGACGGGCAGCTTCAATGCGGAGCAGGGTTCCGCCGGCGGTTCGGCGATCAACGTCACGGTCAGGAGCGGTACGAACGAGCTTCATGGCAGTGTGTGGGAATACAACTCCATCGCGCAGTTCAACGCCCAATCATGGCAAAACCGGACCGGTATCCGCCAGAAGAATATCTACAACGAGACAGGCGGTTCCATCGGCGGACCCATTGTCAAAGACAAGCTGTTTTTCTTTGGTGATTACGATCGCGTGACCGTAGACAAGGCGATCAACGGCATCCTTTCGGTGCCGACGGCCGCGATGCGCAATGGCGATTTCTCGTCCTTTGATACAGCGGCGACGACTGCCGCAAAAACATCCAGCTTGATCTTCGATCCGGTCACGGGCAATGCGGCCGGCGCGAACAAGAAGCTGTTTCCCGGCAATATCATTCCGGCGAGTCGCATTGCTCCGGCTGCCAGCACGCTTCTGCAAAACCTTCCACTGCCCAACTTCGGTCCGGCCGGCGCCACGATCAATAACTACTTCGGCTCGGCAGTGAACGCCTTTGAGCGGCAGAGTGCGGACATCAAGGTCACGTACATCCCCACAACCAAAACGAGTTTTTTCGGGCGGTACAGCCTTTCCCCGAGCACGATCAATGATCCACCGGAGTTTGGTACCAACCCTGAGGGGGGCACCTTTGATGGAGGTCAGCCGGGTACGGCCACGGGGTTAATTCAGAATCTCGGCCTGGGTACGACGCATGCCCTGACGCCGAATTTCTTAGTGGACATCAATGGCGGTTTTACCCGTCAACGTCTTGTCGCCGCCTCCCCTGATCTTTCCCTTGGAGATTACGGTGTCAATCAGCTTGGCATTCCCGGCACCAACAACGGCGGCCAAACTCTTTACGGCGGCATTCCTGGTTTCTACCTCACCACGTTCGCCAACCTGGGCAATGCGAACACCGGCAGCCCGTTCACGTTTCGTGACAATCAATACACCGGCAATGCCAATGCGACTTATGTGAAGCGGGATCATTCCATTCGCTTCGGTGGTGAGTATATCCACGGCGCGATCAATCATGAGCAGCCCGGCAACGTCCCGAACGCCACGCCGCGTGGCGGGTTCGTGTTTTCAGGGGGCGTCAGCAGCGGCGGCACCAGCTTTCCGACGACCGACATCAACTCGTTCGCTGACTTCCTGCTTGGGCAGGCGTCAAGCTACCAAAAGGGTGTGCAAAGCTTTAATCCCGAGACATTGCGGATCTCGACCTTTGCTTTCTACGCGCAGGATACCTGGCAGGCGAGCAAGGGGCTTGTGCTGAATTATGGCATTCGTTACGAATACTATCCGCTGCCGGTGGCCGATCATTTCGGGACGTCTAGGTATGATCCCAGTATTCGTTCGACCATCACCGATTCGTTTGGGACACACACGGTTGGCACGGTACTGGTTGGGGGCGAGGGCACTCAGAATCAACACGCCGGCACCGCGAACGGATACGGACAATTTGTGCCGCGGTTTGGCGCCTCTTATCAAGCTGATCCCAAGACCGTCTTCCGTGGCGGCTTTGGCGTCACGGTGGACCCTGACAATCTGCGGAATTTGCTGCAGGCCTACCCGGCGAACGTCACGGTGAACGGCACACCGGCGAATAGCCTGGTCGCGGCGACCAGCCTGAACCCCGGTCTGCTCACCACGGCGACACAGGTTGGCATTGCACCGGTCGTTCTGCCGAACATCACTTCTGGCGAGCTGGCTTTGCCGGCGAATGTGACAACCTACACAACGCTGAAGAACTTTCGTCGCGGCTATATCGAAAGCTACAACGTCACCGTGCAGCGTGAGTTGCCCTTGAATCTCGTTTCGACGGTGGCCTATGTGGGCACGCACGCCATTCGTCAAATCACGAATGTCGATCTCAATCCCGCTGCTCCCGGAGGCGGGAATGTGGGTCGTCTCCTCAACACAACCTACGGTGCGAATACAAGCAACACCGAAGTGTATGGACAGCAGCCTTTTGCGGGCTCGGTTTATAACGGTCTGCAGACGCAGTTGACCAAGACCAGCAACAGCCATGGATCGACCGGCATCATCTACACCTATTCCAAGGCCATGGACGAGTCGGACAACAGCATCTCCAACGGCCTTACGTTCGCCTACCCCACTTACTATCAGCGCAACTGGGCGCTGGCGGGCTATGACCGCAAGCACAACTTTCAGTGGTGGACCACCTACCCCTTTCCCTTTGGCCATGACGGGTTGTACTTGAAGCATGGTTTTGCCGGCTATGTGCTGGGGAACTGGCGGGTGAGCACTATTCTGAGCCGCGTGAGTGGAACACCCTTTACGGTGACTGCTTCCGGTACGAGCCTGAACGCGCCTGGCAACACGCAGGTGGCCGATCAGAACTACGGCATCGGTACGGTAGTTGGAGGACGCGCGGCCCTGGCTGGCAATGGAGGAAATTACCAGTACCTGAATCCCGCAGCGTTCGCACCGGTGACTGCCATACGTTTTGGAACGGGCAGCCGCAACAACGTACGGGGCCCAGGGCTGTTCGACCTGGACGTCAGTCTCAAGCGCGAGTTCCCCATCCATGAGAGATTCCGCCTGGTGTTCGTGGCTGACTCCTTTGACATCACCAACACGCCTGCGTTCGCCAACCCTGCTGCGAACATTTCAAGCACTGGCTTTGGCCAGGTAATTACCTCCAATGCGAACAGGTCACTGCGTCTCAGCGGCCGCATCACCTTTTGATCGTCTCCCTTCGTTGGGAGCTGAAGAACGGTCATTCTGGCTGGGGGGCCATGCCTACCCTTCATGCGTGGTGAGTTGAACGCCGTGCTGGCAGGCCCGAACGCGATGCTGTAACCGCATCAGCTTGCCACGTAGCGTTGCCACGTTAAGATTGCGTTGAAGTGTGGTTCGGTGGTGATCGTTAGATCACCCGTGGACGTCGGTTACGTTTGACTGGGGGCTGCCGTTTCAGCCGGCGTAGTTGGAGGTGCTGACGGAGAACGTCGGCACCGGCAGGTGTACGGATCGGAATTGAGGAGTGAAAGGACCTGATGAATCGCAGAGAGGCGCTTGCCCTGATTACCGCTTCGGCCGCTGTTCCGATGAGCCGCGGCTACGCTGCCACCGGGAAGCATGGGCCGCCGAACGGGCTGGCCGCGAGTCTTTTCAATCCACGCCAGTTCGGGGCGGTCGGCGATGGGAAAGTTCTTGATTCACCCGCCATCAATGCGGCGATCGACGCCTGCAACAAAGCGGGCGGTGGCGTGGTTTATTGTTCTCCGGGAACGTATCTGTGCGGCACGGTGGAGCTGAAAAGCAACGTGACCCTGTATCTGGAAGCCGGGGCGGTCATTCTGGGCAGCACGGACGTGGCACAGTACACGCCCAAAGCCGGGCCAGATGCCACCGCCGACGCAGGACAGAGACATCTGCTTTATGCGCGCGATGCGGACAATGTAAGCGTAGTCGGTCCAGGACGCGTCGACGGCCAGGGACAGAGCTTCTGGACTGCGACGAATCGAAAGCCTGTATCGGATGATGCCAAATGGTCAGATGCAAGGCACCTGGATTACAAGCCCAACGCAAGAGTTTCTCCGATGGTGGAGTTGGTGAACTGTACCAATCTCCGGCTCGAGTCTATTGAACTCACGGGTTCTTCCGGCTGGACGCTGCGTCCTATCAATTGCACTCGGGTATCGATCCAGGGCATCGTCATCAGGAATCCGGCCATTGGACCCAACACCGATGGGATTGATCTGACAGGGTGTCAGGATGTGGTGATCTCGGATTGCCTGATCAACACAGGCGATGATGCGATCTGCTTGAAGAGTGAGAATCCTTACGGTCCTACGCCTCGACTGTCAAAGAATATCGCGGTGAGCAATTGCATCATCACCAGCAGTACAACGGGCTTCAAAATTGGAACGGCAACGCAGGGCGGCTTTGAGAATATTACCTTTTCCAACTCCACGATCGTGAGTAGCGACCCGGACATTGCGTCACGTATGGTCGGTGGGATTGCGATTGAGATGGTGGACGGTGGGTGGGTTGAGGGCGTCGTGATTTCCGGCATTCAAATCCAAGATGCGCGATCGCCTATCTTTATTCGCAGAGGGAATCGCTCCAACCGTTTTGGGACCGAGAAGAAGGGAATCCGCGGCGTTCTGATTGATGAAGTTCACGCCACGGGCGCCATATTGACCAGTTCCATCACCGGTATTCCTGGGATGGATGTGGAAGACGTGCGGCTTTCTAACATACACATCGATACAGTCATGCCGGGCAAGCAGGATTGGGTGCACAGCCCAGTGCCTGAGGTGCCCGCTGCATATCCGCAGTCCCGCATGTTTGGCTGGCTGCCGGCATCGGGGCTCTACTGCCGGCACGTTCAGGGCTTGAGCCTGAAAGACATCACGTTTACCGCTCCGGCGGAGGAGTGGCGGAATACGGTCATCTTCGATGATGTTCGCCAGCTGACAATGAACGGCTTCAGGACGACGCGGGCCAACGAGGGCGGTGTACCTCCGCTTGTGTTGACAGGCACACAAGATGTCTGGATCTCCGGTGCGGTCGCTCCCGTGAGATCAAGTGCCCTGGCAAGAGTCGAAGGGAGCCAGACAAGCAACGTCCTGATCACAGGCTGTGATGTTCGTGGTACGGCAAAGCTGACCGATGTTTCTCCGGAGGTGAGTGCAGGAGCTGTTCGGGGAGAGTTCAACATTTCCTGATTTAACGAGGCATGAAAGGCGCACGTTGCTTGTCGCGCTGCCTTCTTCTATAGGTCAGAACGACCAAGCCGGATGATGAGCCTGGTGGCATTGGATCGCCTGCTTCAGCGAGTCATGCCAATGGTGTTCAGCCACGTGTCCACCAAGTTTGGCCATGCTGTTACGGGTAGCTCCGTGCGACGGAGGCCAAAGGCATGACCTCCTTGAGCATACAAGTGCATTTCGACTGGCACCCCCGCCTTCTTTAAGGCGATGTAGTAGGCGAGGGCATCGTCTACGTTGTCGGAATGGTCGTCTTCGCTTTGCAGTAAGAAGGTCGGCGGTGTTCGATTCGTAACCGGCACTTCAGGGTTCAGGCACAGCTCGTGATCCTGGCATGATGTCAGCACGGATGCCGGTATGACGTACTTTGTCTTGCCTTGGCGAGTATCCCACTCTGCTGCGGCCAATGAGAGATGGCCGGGATAGATGGGAATGGCGAAGTCGGGTCGACAGCTCACCTTGTCGGCTGCGTCAACAGAGGAATAGATGCGGCCCGTGAAGTGGGTGCTGATCGCCGCTACAAGATGGCCTCCAGATGAAAAGCCCAACACGCCGATCTTGCGTGGATCGATGCAAAGTTCTGCCGCATGAAGGCGTACGAGTCCCACCGTTCTTTGAGCATCTTCCAAAGCCATGGGAGATTCAGGGTATGGACCGGATTTTGGGTACGGTCCGACATCAGTGATCCGGTATTTCAAGAGCACACACGTAATGCCACGCGGAACCAGCCAGTCACAAACTTCTGTGCCCTCCAGATCGATTGCCAGGCCTTGGTAGCCACCGCCAGGAAACACAATCACTGCCGCACCCGTGTTGTTCCCCTTGGGTGAGTACACCGTCATCGTTGGTTGCGTAACGTTGCGAATACCCGTAGCTGACCTGCCCGTGCGTTGCCATTCCTTCGGAGTGGTCTCCTCGAACTCGGGGCCCGATGTGGTTTGAGGGTCGGGTGCGGCTCCAGGCCAGATTGGGATCTGGGTATGACCGACAGATGGTTGCCAAACTGGCTTTTGCGCAAACAGTCCACTGCAAACGAGAAAGCAGAACAGCCCCGCAAAAAAGCACTTCATTTTGTCTTTAAGCCTCTCGAGCACTACACCAGCATGAACGCATTGGCACGTTGGCCGGAGTAGCAAAGTTGATGCTGCTCGGCGACAGCCAATTTCCGACCCGGCATCCGAGCCGCGAAAAGGCACGCGCGTAGCTTTCCCGGAGCATGTCATCGACAGTAGCTTTGCTGCACCACGGAGTTTGAGGACTGTTCGCTTGAAATTGGTTTGGTTTCTCTTCCTCTGTCTGGTCATCTCAATCCCTCTCTTGCTCTTGGTAGAACGCTGAAAGCGCGGCGGATGCGCTGCTGCACCGGCTCGAACAAGTGCTGCACACGCCCAGCTACCGCGAAAAGGCAAATAGTTTTCGCGAAATCCTGGCGCGAACTGACGGCAAGAAGATTGCCGCGGATGTCATTGAGCAGGCGCTGGCCAAGCACGCCTGAACGTCAGGACGAACTATGCCGCGGGGCGGTGACTCGCGGCACAGCTTCCGAGACGTTCAGAAGTGAATGTGCTCAGCAGTCCACACTGAAATTTGCAGGAGTGCCTGCTGCGTAGTCATGACGTACAGGATCTGCGGGGGCGAGTTCAACTGAGTCAACATTTACTCCTGTGAGTTTTGCGAGGTCGGTCCAAGACCGAAGTTGGATCAGGCGTCGCGAGTTTACTGCGAGCATGGTTTGGGTGAGAGCGCGCCGAGTGCGATGGCCGAGTGCGACGACACGCGCCAGCCATTGAGGCTGTGTCGCTCACGTATGGCGTAGGATGAGGAGGCTTGCTGCTTTGCAGTGGTGTGAATGATGTCGTAGGTGGAGAGGCCAACATGCGTGTGAGCATTGCATCAAGTCACGATGAAGCCATAGATCATCTGGAACGCGGCCTGGCGATCGCTGTTCCGGGACCGGCACCCTTTCCCTACGTGGTTGTTGCTTTCTCGGCCGCTACTGTGAATGAGGCCAAAGGACGGCCCGCTGATCAGCCGGCCGTGTTGATCCTTGCAGATCTAGACATGGTCTCGCCCTTCCTTTCTCTTGATGAAGAGACGCTGTCCTATGCGCGGTGGCTCACGTCCAGTAAGTGGATACACCTGCTTCTGCCTGTGACCGAAGACGCCCCGCAGTGGGCCCGTGGCGCCCTTTCGAAGGGGAGGCTTGGCGTGAGCATGGCCTGGCATCCTGAGTTGCGTGGATTGCTGAACCGGCGAGGCTATCTGTTTGCTACCAGCGCCAACATGACAGGCAATGCGCCGGTCGGTTCGGCTGCGGAGGTAGACGCATTGTTTCAATCCCGGATGCTTGTGGTTGACACGGAGGCAAGGCGCGATGAGACCAAGGCGATCTCCGGCATGATTGCCAAGGTGGACAAGGGGCTGGTCACGGAGTTGGTGCGTCCCGGCTTTCAGAATGAGGAGGCCGGCCTCGATGCCCAAGACTACATCGCCCAGCTTCCAGCGCTGTGGCGAAGCCAGGCAGCTGTGTAAGGAAGGTAAAGGGATCTGGGCCGCGTCACATATCGACTCGATCCGCTGATGACGGAAGCCCCAATCCGAGTCACTTCATGTGCAGGGCCAAGCACATGCTGTTGCCTTTAGCCGACATCATCAGTGATCAAGGCTAGGCTCGAACGCGCAACAAGCGCTCACGCTCCACAACGTTCCCTCGCGCCTCTTTGCATCCATCTTGAACAGCTTTGCACTGGGCAAACTGGCCCTGGAAGTTCATGACCGCGCACGAGAGGATTTTCGCATGAAGACATTCTTCACCACGGATTCAACTCAAGGCTTCAGCCTCTCCCGCATTGGTGAGACCCTCATCGGTGTCTACAATCGCCTCTACTCCGAACACAGCCGCATCGTGCTGAGGCGTTCGATCGTCCAGCTCAGCTTGTTTTTCAGCGCCGCGCACCTTGCGCTCATCTGGGCTGCCCGCACCTTTGTTCATACGCCCGAGCTCACCTCCGCTGTCAGCCACAACTACCTTTCCGCGATTGAGACGCCTTTCAACGTCATCCTCTTCTATGAGGTGCTCACCCTCATCGCTGCGCTGCCGGCCTCAACCACGCGATCCATCGTGAACCAGTTCGAGATCGTCTCGCTGATCTTTTTGCGCGACGTTTTCAAGGAGCTGGATAGCATCAGCGGACCCGGCTTGATCCACGATCATCTGCGCGGGATGACCCCTCTGCTGACCGATATGTGGGCGGGCTTGCTTCTGTTTCTCCTTGCGACCCTATTTCAGGCAATCGCATACCGCGAAGCCCAGGAGCCGCGCACAGAAGCTCACGTTGCTGTGCGCTTGAAGTACGTGGACTCCAAGAAGATGATTGCCACGGGCCTAACCGTCCTTTTGGTCTCGCTCGCCGTCTACCACACAGCCCGCATGATCACGTCCACCGTCGAGGCTGCCCTGCTGCACCGGTCCATCACGCTCCACACCACGGCCGATCTTTACAATGACATCTTCACCGTCATGATCTTTACTGACGTCTTTGTCGTCATCCTCTCACTGCTGCTCACCGGCAGCTATGAAACGGTCTTTCGCAACGCCGCCTATGTGGTGGCCACGATCCTTATCCGCTTTTCATTGATGGAGGAGCCACCGTACGGGGCCGCTTTGGCGATACTCTCGGCCGTCTTCGCCATCCTCACCTGCCTTGTCTTCAATTATCACTCCCGCGTGCAGCTCGCCGCAGCCTCTGAAGAGACCTCCACACGATCGAATTCTGCACGATGAGGTAGCCATCATGCGCGTAGGGACTTTCTGAAACATCGTCAGGCCTGGAATGTTACTTGCCGATGCAGAAGGTGGAGAAGATGCGGGCCAGGATGTCGTCTGCGGTGGTTTGTCCCGTTAGCGCATCCAGGGCTTGCAGCGCTCCATGCAGCTCCAGCAGCAGAATTTCATGTGGCATGCCACCCTTGTTGGCTTCGAGCGCAGCTTGCAGGGTGCGCATGGATTCGAGCACGCTTTCCTGCTGCCGCCGGTTGTTCAGTGCTCCTGCCTCAGCCAGGCCTCCGCCCACCTGCAGCGATTGCTGCATCGCGCGGCGTAGCTCGGGGATGCCCGCACCGGTCAGGGCCGAAACGGCAATGGCTCGCCCCCGGGTATCCGCGTCCTGCGGTTCACTGGCCGTGATCTCCGCTGGGAGGGCGACCAGATCGAGCTTGTTGCGCACCAGCAGGTGCGGCCGGTCGGCCAGCTCTGCCGCCAACGCCTGCTCCTCCGGCGCCAACGGCAGGGTCGCATCATGCACCAGAAGAACCAGGTCAGCGTCAGCCAGCGCCTCGCGCGAGCGTTCGATGCCCTGTTGCTCGGCCTCGTCGGCCGCCGTCTCGCCGCCCAGCCGGAGGCCGGCCGTATCCACCAGCCGTACTGGAATTCCGCCCAGCGACCAGCCTTCTTCCACCGTGTCGCGCGTCGTGCCCGGAAGCGGCGTGACAATGGCGCGCGGGCGTTCCAGCAAGCGGTTAAACAGGGAGCTTTTACCCGCATTGGGCCGCCCCACCAGCGCCAGCGTCGCTCCCGATCGCAGCAGGGCTCCGCCTCCAAAGCTGCGCGCCAGCGTTTCCAGCGTCTCCTGCATCCCGAGCAGCTCGCCCGTGATGCTTTCCCGCGGCACGACCTCCACGTCGTCCAACTCACCCGAGGCGAAATCCATTCCCGCCTCCAGGAGCGCAATCAGGTGCAGCAGCCGCTCCTTGACCGGGGCGATGCGCCGGCTGAGCGCCCCTCCCATCTGCTGTGCCGCGGCTCGCGCCTGCTCGAGCGTCCGCGCGGCGATCAGATCGTGCACGGCCTCGGCCTGCGTCAGATCCAGCCGGCCGGCCAGAAAGGCCCGCTGCGTGAACTCCCCGGGCTCCGCCAGCCGCGCCCCCAGCGCGAGAGCCGCGGCCAGCAAAGCCTCCAGCACCACGGGAGAACCATGCGCGGCGATCTCCACCACGTCTTCACCGGTGTAGGAGTGCGGCCCAAAGAACGCGGTCACCACGGCCTGGTCGATGATGGCGGCCGAGCCGGTCTGCGAGGAATCCAGCACGCTCCCAAAACGCGCCCGTGCCTGCTCCAGCGGGCCGGCCAGCCGTACCAGCTGCCCGGCGATGTCTGCCGCTCCGGGCCCACTGAGCCGCACGATGCCGATGCCGCCGCGGCCCGGCGGGGTAGAGACGGCGGCGATGGTGTCAGCGATCACAGACTTGGAGCAGAGCAGTTCAATCGCGCTAGAAAGGCGATTCCCTCAGGCTAACCCCTATTGCCTCGCGTGTGATCTCGTGATGATGTCGCAAGAACCGTTTCCAAATTTCTGGAGACAAGGAGGTCAGTCTACCGATTGGCATATTCACGCACCGGGTCCAAGCCTAATTTGCTGCGAATGCTGCACCTCTGGATTCGTATTTCACTTGCAGGCAATACATGCACCGGCATGAGATTGGGGTATTGCATGAGGAAGATTTTCATCCCAGCGTTGACTTTGACCGCGGCGCTCAGCGCTTTTGCTCAAACGGCCACCACGGGTGCACTGACAGGTGTGGTGACGGATACAACGGGAGCCATTCTTCCCGGTGCGGACGTATTGATTACGGATGTGGGTACGGGCACCGCGACCCATGTACGCTCTGACAGCTCGGGCCGCTACACGGTGACTCTGTTGAAGCCTGACACCTATACCGTCACTGCAACGACGACCGGCCTGTCGTCCGACCGGGTCCGTGTCGCTGTGGACGTCAGTCAACAGGCGGTTGCAAACATCGCCATGAGTCCAACAAACGCAGCGACCACGGTGGAAGTGAATGAAGAAGCGCAGCCGCTACTGGATACGACGACCCCGGCTCTTGTAACGACGTTCACCCAGCAGCAGATTGAAAATTTGCCGGCACCCGGTGGGGACATTACGACTGTTGCCTATACGGCACTAGGGGTTGTGGTGAACGCCGGCGGCTCCTATGGCAATTTCAGCGCGAACGGCCTGCCAAGTATCTCCAATCTCTTCGTGTTTAATGGTTTTGACGATCAGGACCCGTTCCTGAACCTGACAATTCAGGGTCGTCGAACCTGACGCTGGGACAGAATGAGATCGCCGAGTCCTCCGTGGTGCTGAACGGCTACACCACGCAGTATGGCCGGGCTGCCGGCGCGATTGTGAACTACATCACACGATCGGGCACCAACCGTATCCACGGCAACGTGAATTATTACTACAACGGCGATGCCCTGAACGCCAATGATTGGTTCCGTAACAACGAGGGCGCACCCCGGCAGCGTGCGGTCTCGAATCAGTTCGGCGCTGCGGTGGGTGGACCCATCACCATCCCTCACGTGCTGAATGGCAAGGATAAGCTGTTTTTCTTTGTCGACTACGAGTTGCTGCACTATGTGTTGCCGGTAAGCGGCGCTGCCGTGTTCCTCTCACCGCAGCTCCAGGCCTATACCCTGAACAACGTTCCGACACAGGCGCAGGGGTTTTATAACCAAATCTTCGGTTTATACAAGGCAGCGCCCGCCTACGGGATTGCCCAACCTGTGGCCAACGGACCGGGGCCGCTACAGGACAACAGCGGGAATTTAGGTTGCGGCGCTACCGGCTTTGCGGGAACACCTACGGGTATGCCCGGTCAGATCTTTGGTGTGAACGTTCCGTGCGCGATCGCGGCGCCTGGCAGCGGATCCAACATTAACAAGGAATCCCTGCTGACGGGTCGTGTGGACTGGAATATCAGCCAAAAAAACAAGATCTTTTTCCGCTTCAAGGCGGATCGTGGAACACAGCCGACCTACACTAACTTCTCCGCACCGCAGTTCGACGAGTTCAGTATTCAGCCCTCCTATGAAGGTCAGCTAAACGACACCTACGCGTTCAATGATCACATCACCAACCAGTTCATCTTTGCGGCGAACTGGTATACCGCGTTCTTCGGGCCAGCGAACGCGGCAGCGTCCCTGGCGTCCTTTCCATCGTACTTCTCGCTCACCGATGGGGGTGTCACTGAAGCTGCCGGTTTCGGTGCTCTTGGCATTCCCAATGGTTTCCCACAGGGGCGCAACGTCACACAGTACCAATTTGTAGACGATCTTACCTATATCAAAGGTAAAAACACCCTACGTGCTGGTTACAACTTCCGCCGCGACGATCTTTCAGACTATGACGGAAACTCCGGTGAGTACGGCGCCTTCAACTTTGGCACCTTAGGCGATTTCGTTTCGGGAAGGCTGACCGGAGCGCCCACCTCGTTCTACTCGCAGGTTTATAACTCCACGGGTACGGCCTACCTCGCCCTTTATAACCTCGGGGTATACGTTCAGGACGAGTGGAAGATCAGGCCAAATTTGACCCTGAGCTCGGGTATCCGCTTTGACCGGACGGGTAATCCGCTGTGCAACAACAGCTGCTTCGTCGAATATCGGGGTGCGTTCCCGGCCACCGGCGCCACCACCGCGACTCCTTACAATCAGCTTCTAAACAATCGGCTCCCCAATCTCTTTCCGGGTGTAGAGCCGGTGATTGTGCAGCCCCGTGTGGGCTTCAACTACAGCCCGACGCCGCATACGGTGATTCGGGGTGGCGGCGGCATATTTGCCGACCTTTACCCGAACATCCTCGCCGATCCTGAAATCACGAACTTTCCAAACGTTTACACCTCCAATTCGTACAACGGCATTGTCGCCGCCGGTGGACCGGGCAGCCTGGCCGCGAATTCGGCGGCGCAGGCCAATGCCGTGCGTACAGGGTATGCGAATGGCGCAAGCTATAACCAGCTCAGCAACACCCTCCTTGCTCAGGGGGTCACATTCCAGGCTCCCACCCTCGGCGGTCTCCCGCCGACTGGAACCTTCCACCAGCCAAAGTATGTGGAGTACAACCTCCAGATCCAGCAGCAGATCGGCAGGGCGGATGCGATCACCATTAACTACTCTGGCAATTTCGGGTACGATCTTGTGCTCTTGAACTCGAAGGTGAATGCCTCTTTGGCCGGCAGTAACTACACCGCCTTTGCTGGGCTGAACGCACAGTCACCTGATCCCAACTTCTCCTCTGTTAATGCGATCACCAGCTTTGGCCATTCCAGCTACAACGGTGTGTTCGTGAATTACCGCCACAACGATGCGCATGGTCTTTCGTTTGGGGTCACGTATCTCTTCTCTCACGCCTTGGACGATGTCACCAGCAGCCCCTTCGAGCCATATAACGGCAGCTCGATCACAAGTTCGTTGACACCCACCAACCCCGATACGCTGAACTACTCCAACGGCGACAATGACATTCGCCATAACCTCACCACCGACGCAGTCTGGATCGCGCCGTTCAGATTCCACAATTACGCTTTGCGTGAGGTTGCGGGCGGTTGGACCCTGGCCGGAAAGGCCTTCTATCGCACAGGCGAGCCGTTCAGCTTGACGAACTCGTTGGTGCAAGGCTCGATCGGACCATCCATCGCCTCGGCGGTGGCGGCTGAGGAGATCGCTCCCGTAAACAACCACAACCGCTCCGCGAAGCGGTACGTCGCCGGTGTGCCGAACTCGGTGCCTTGCGTGCCGATTTCGGACTTTGCGGTTGATCCAACGACCTACCTTTCCGCCAATGGAACTCCGGTCCCTGGCCTTGCCTTGCAGTCGGGATTCGGCAATGTGAGGCGCAACAGCTTCTACGGACCGCACTACTTCGACACCGATGTCAGCCTCTACAAGAACCTGCTGAGTAAAGAAAGCTTCAAGATTCAAATCGGAGCGAACGCCTTCAACGTATTGAACCATCCCAACTTCGGTCAGCCCTCCGGCAATGTCGGATCGCCGGGTGGCTTCGGGCTGATCTCAAACGCGATCAGCGCTCCGACCAGCCCCTATGGCGGCAGCGCGGGCGCTGTGGTTACTGGGCGGGTGCTCCAGGTCGTCGGCAAGCTTACGTTTTAAGCCAACCGAAAGAAAAACCTCACAGGACGGGCAGCAGCGATCATTGTCTCCCGTCCTGTGATGGCTGGCTTCAAAGCGCGCTCACTCGTGCCCGCCATGGTACGGGTGGCCTGCCAGGATGGTTAGTGCACGGTAGACCTGCTCGGTGAGCACGGCCAGGGCCAGTTCGTGCGGCAGTGTGATGGCGCCTAGCGAAAGCAGCACACGGGCTTGTGCCCGGGCGGAGGCTGACCAGCCGCCCGGTGGGCCGATGGCCAGCACCAGCTCCTGGGTTCCCGCATCGCGCTGGACGCCGAGGTACTGTGCGATTTGTGGGGAGGTGAGTGTCTGTCCGCGGCTGTCCAGCAGCGCGAGACTAGATGCTGTTCGGCCGGCTCGTTTTGCGACGGCTTCCAGCAGCTCTGATTCGCTTCGGTAAGCTACCAGCGTTACCGGAGCGAAACGCTGCGCCCGCCGTAGGTACTCTTCGACGAGGGCCTTCGCTCCGCTCGATTTCAGGTCGCGGCGTGGAGTGATGTAGGCGAGCTTCAGATCCATGCGTTGACGTGGGCGCTGGCGTTGAGGGGAAGGCGCGCCGGCGGCGGGCTATTCGCCGCCGCGTGTCCGCTTCTTGGACGCGGTCTTGCGGCCTCCCGCTGCTGCCGCCTTGGCCGCGCCCCGGGTGTCCAGAGCCTTCGCGGAGACAGCCGTTTTGGCGGAGCGTTTCGCGGAACTCTTCTTTGCGGAACTCTTCTTCTCGGAACTATTCTTCGCCGGTGCTTTCTCGCTACCGCGCTTCTTGGGCACGGAGCTTGCAGGCGAAGACGCCGCTTCTGCCGATTCTGGAGGTGGAGGCGACTTCGGGGCGACGCGCCTGCGCGCAGCGGGGCTTGGAGTCGACTCGATCTCTTCGTCCGGAGGGGTCGAGGCATCTGAAACGGTTGCCTTGGCTCGTTTCGGTGCCCGCTCCGCTCGAATGGCCGCTTTGATCTCCGCATTCAGGTCGGCCACGCTCAGCGTCGTGGCGGAGGAGCGCAGCCGCTCCAGACCATAGAAGGCGCGCTTTTCCGGCAAAAAGACATGAACGATGAAGTCAACGTAGTCCATCAGGATCCACTCACCCTGACGGCGGCCTTCCACCGCGTTGGGATAGGTCCCGAACTCGTGCTTCAACCGCAGCTCGATCTCATCCGTGATCGCCACGGTCTGGCGGTCGTTGGTTCCGGTGCAGATCAAAAAGTAATCGGATAGCCCACTCTCGGCGGGATCCAGCGCGAGAATGCGAATGTCCTCGGCTTTTTTGTCGTCGCACGCGGCCGCGGCCACGGCGAGCATCCTGTTCGCTTCAACAGACGCCAATGTGTCTCCCCTGTCCCACCCATCCTAGCTTAGAAGTCACATCTAAACGTGGTATGTCTGATCCGGTCACCGTTGACGCCGTCGCCATCGAGCCCTTTTCGCAGTTTGATCTAGGCACCATGCCCCAGGCCGACGTATACAAGCTGTTGGCGTCGGTCATTCTTCCAAGGCCCATCGCGTGGATCGTCTCCAAAGATGAGACCGGTGTCATCAACGCCGCACCGTACTCATTTTTCAACATCCTGGGAACGGAACCGCCGGTGATTGCTGTATCTTTCGCCAAAGCCTCGGATCGCGATGTGAAGGATTCTCTTCACAATATCGTCGAAGTAGGCGAATTCGTCGTGAATTTGGTGCCGGAAGAACTGGCCGAGGCGATGAACACGACGGCCACGAATGCACCTCGGGGCCTGTCAGAAACAAGCGTCGCGGGACTGGAGCTTGCACCCGGAAAGATGGTCGACGTGCCTCGTATCGCCGGGTCACCTGTCGCGTTGGAATGCCGCTTCCTGCAGACGATCAACCTGGGCGGCGCCAGCACCATCCTGATGGCAAAGATCGTCTATGTCCACGTGCGAACTTCTGCGTTTGAAGACGTTAAACGCCTCCACATCGACCCGGCGAAGATGAGGCTGATTGGCCGCATGCACGGGGGAGGAGGCTATTGCACCACCCGCGATCTTTTCACCATCGAGCGCAGGAGCTGGCCGCTTTAGCTGGCTCCGACCACGGATCTAACAGTTCCGCTGCCAGTTCCGCTGCCAAAATTTAGGCAGCGGCGGCAGCGGCTGGTTCAGCAACCGGCACGATGGACACGAAGCGGCCCTGCTGGCCACGATCCTGGAACTTCACAACGCCATCGATCTTGGCGAAGAGGGTGTCGTCTGAGCCGCGACCGACGTTCTTGCCGGCCTTCAGGGGGGTGCCGCGCTGACGAACGAGAATGGAGCCGCCGGTTACCAGCTGACCGCCAAACCGCTTTACACCGAGCCGCTGAGCATTTGAATCGCGACCGTTCTTACTGGAGCCAAGTCCTTTTTTGTGTGCCATTACCTGTGCCTCATTGCGCGGCTCGGGGGCCGCGGAGATAGATGTTGCGAACGCAGAAGGGAAGGGAAGCGCTCTGGCTCAATGCCAAAACGCATCGCCTGATTTACTTTTGTTCCGCTTCAAAGGTGCGGCCGCCGACCTGGATCGAATTGATCTTCACCTTAAGAAAGTTCTGGCGATGGCCCTGCAGCTTCTTGTACTGCTTCTTGCGCTTGTAATGAAAGACCAGAATCTTTTCGCCGCGGCCTTCGCCCACAACAGAGGCCAGCACCTTTGCGCCGCCCAGATCCTGCTCGAACTTGCCCTCCTCGCTCGAAACGGCGAGGACGTCGGAAAACTCCAGCGTGCCATTCTCGTGGGCAGCTGTTTCTACCTTCAGGGTGTCACCCGGGGCAACGCGATATTGCTTGCCGCCGGTGCGAATCACTGCATACATGGTACGAACCTCATCACAATGGACTCTTTTATTGCGAGTCCTGCGTCTTTCAAATCTTTTTGGGAGCCGCTCCGGACGTTAGGCTCCGGACTTCACACCCTTAGAAGATGCGATCCGGCCGCAGTTGTATAGCTCCGGGAGAAGCCCGCGCCGACGCCCCAGTCGCAACATGCGCGCCTCGGTGCCAAACCATCTGATCTTACGGCCAAACCCTGCCGAGGGTCAAGACTTGGCCCGGCAAACCACTACGGGCGTTCTCATGAGCAAACCGGTTCTGGCGGCGAGGTCCCAGAACCTTAAACCTGCCAGGGAATCGAGCGTGAATACCAAGAAGCGCGCTCGGGCTCGTCTTCATGAAAGTGATCTCGGGCCACTTCAACAACGGCTGGGTGGGAGGCCAAACCCGCTTCCGTAAACACCATCCGATGAGGAAGCAGATGGAGTTGCCACAATGCCCCTACAAAAGAACACGCCACCCTTGCCGAGGATTCTCGCCGAAACGCTCGCGGGCGCCCTTTGCCTTTTCACCATTCCGTTGACGCTGGCTTGGCTCGGTACAGCCCTGCATGGCGGCGGAGGGCTCGGCCGTTTTGCCAGCATTGGATGTGTGTCACTGCTCGGCGTCATTCTGCTGTTGGACGTGTACCGCATGATGCGTCAGCGTTCCACCGTAGCCAGCAATGAACCGGATGAGAACACCGGCAGCGGGGCTATGTAGCCTGCCGTATGTGTGCTCGCTCGTTTCGGAACGACCATACCCGCGTCCTGTCCGCACACTGAAATAGGTAGACCGTAAAGATCGCGATCAGCGGTTCCAGCGGGTGCCGAAAGCGGGCCTGTACCGTGATGGCGTAGTAAAGCAGCGGCAAAACTAGAAAAGCGGCGGCAAACAGGTCTGCCCCCGGCACCCGCCGGCGCAGAGACAGCGCCATGCCCAGCAGCCCGGTGATGCTCAGCAGGCTGTAGTCCGCCTCACGCAGAAATTCGTCGAGTGCGCCGTGGTCATAGGGATGCGGGACGCCGGCCCAGTAAAACTGCACACGGTACAGCACCTGCCTGGCGTAGCGCCCCGGATGGGCGGCGAGCATTGCCTTTCCGCGCTCGCCCTGGCTCTTCGAGTAGGCCAACTCGCCCATGCGCGCGTAGCGTTGCAGCTCCGGATCGGCAGCCGTGATGGGGATGGAGGCTCCCCAGGGAAACCCGTCGTGCGACGGCAGCAGGGCCTGGTAGAGCTCCGCGCCGAAGTTCGCCCGCATCGGCACAAACGCATGGAAAACCCGCGCGTTGCGGGCCACCCAGGGCGCCAGGCAGGCCAGAAAGACCGCCATGCCCAACGCGACACGGACAAAGGCGGGCAACAACGCCTCGCGAATGTGGTGCCGGGAGGGCCAAAGGATCCAAACCGCCTGGAGCGGCAGCAGCGGCAGCACACTGCTGTTCAATAGCGCCACAAATCCCCAAAGCAGCCCCCAAAACATCCAAAGCGCCGTGTTTTGCACCTGCGAAGCTCCACCGACGCCGCGCAGTCGCAACCCGACGGCCAGGGCCCAGGTAAAGCCGCAGCAGGTAAGCGCCATGTCCCACGGCCAGCGCACGGCATACTGCATCGCCGCGGGATATAGCGCCCAGAGCCAGCCTGACCACAGCGCCACCTTGCCGCCGTCGCGCCGACCGCCGTAACAGCGCCGGGCGATCTCGTACACCGCCGGCGCGGTTGCTGCGGAAAACAGGGAATTGGCCGCCAGGATCACCCACCCGGCCGCTTGGCTGTACACCCCGAAGACCTTGAAGGCTCCCGCCATCAGCAGCGGATACAGGGGCGGCGTCCAGGCGGTCGGCCCGGTGTGTCCATCGAACGGATCGGCGTATCCGTATCCCGTCGCCAGCGCCCGGGCAATACGCCCCATCTCCCACCCAAACTGAAAATGATCCTGCAGGGACCGGAACCGGTAAGTATGGGCGACGGTGAGGTACAGCAGGCGCACGAACAGGCCTGCCCAGAACATGCGACGAGCGGCAGGGGAGTTCCACCCGGAAGCCGGTTCGTCCCCGGCCTGGGCAGGGTAGGGCTCCCCGGCGGTGAAAAAACGCCTGAGAGCGTCACGCATGGGCATCAGCGTCATTTTAAGGGAGGGGACGCCGGGAGCCATGGCCACCCCGGCGGCCCTCCGCTTGGAGCGGAGCTACAGATGCAGAAAGGCTTTTGCCGTCCGCAGCGAGAGCGCCATAATCGTCAAGGCCGGATTGGCTGCCAGGGAGCTTGGAAAGACCGAGTTATCGCAGATCCAGAGATTGGGGAGCTCATGCGATCGCCCAAACTCGTTCACCACCGACGCCTCGGGGTCCGTGCCCATGCGGCAGGTGCCGATAGTGTGCGCGGTCCTTGGGTTTACCCAGGTATCCCGTGCGCCGGCCGCCTTCCACGCCTCGGTCATCACTTTGATCGAGTGCGCCTGCATGTTTTTCTCGTTCTCGTGATACGAGAACTTGATTACCGGCTTCGGCACGCCGTTCACGTCCAACTCCTCCGAGAGCGCCAGAAAGTTCTTTTCCGTCGGCAGCGTTTCGCCGTTCACGCCGATACCCGCGACGAAGTTGTAGTCGGCAAGGTAGCGCTTCAGGTCCTCGCCGAAGAGTTCGCGGCCGCGTGCCACGGCCGTCGACCAGGTGACCGGCACCACGCCCAGCGATTGCACAAGGTAGCCGCCGACGAAATCGGCATCCTTCGGCCGCATCAAGTCTTCGGAGATGACCGTCGCCGGAAAACCCTTATTCATGCGCACCGGTGTGTCAAAGGTGCCCCAGACCTGCGTTGCGACGTGGCCCATGTAGTTTTTGCCGACCTGCCCGCTCCCGTTGGCCAGACCGGTGTAGAGCAGCAGCCGCGGGGTCTCGATGGCCCCGGCGCAGAGGAACACGTGGCGCGCCCGTTGGCGCTTTTCCACCACGTTTGCCGGATTCGTGCCGTCACGGTAAATTACCGCCGTAATCCGCCCGGCCGCGTCCCGTTCAAAGCCCGTCACAAAGCAGTGCGGCCGGATTTCTGCCCCGGAACGCACCGCCCAGGGCAGGTAGGTTGTGTCCATGGTGGCCTTGGCGCCGTTTCGGCAGCCCTGATGGCAGAACCCGCGGTTAACGCAGGCCAGCCGCGTGCCGTACTCCGGCCGGGTGTAGTCCTGGCTCAGGGCGGCGATGGGCGCGGCTGCCGCACGCAGTCCCATGGCCTCGAAGCCTTTGATCATCAGCTGTCCAGGGCCGTTGATGGGCACGGGAGGCGTGGGGTACCGCCGCGAGGGGTCCCACGGGTATGGGCTGGGTCCGGACACGCCGAAGAACTCTTCGAGCTCCTCATAAAACGGCACGAGATCTGTGTAATCCAACGGCCAATCCACGCCGAGCCCGCCGGAGTCCGTCTTCAGCTTAAGATCCCGCTCGTCGGCGCGTGGGCAAAAGGCGCCCCAGTGCAGCATGGAGCCGCCTACCCCGGTGCCGGAGGTGTTGCCGCCGAAGACCTCCGGCGTGTCGCCCCCGGAGAGCCGTTCGCCCAGCCAATAGATTGGCCCCGCAGAAAGCTCATCGGTAGCAAACTCTTCGGCTGGCGATTCAAACCAGGGACCGGCTTCAAGCGCTACAATCTTTCGCCCGGCCGCGGCCAGCTTGGCCAAGAGCGGCGCTCCGCCCGCGCCGGTGCCGATCACAACAGCGTCGAGCTCTTCGCCTTCGCCGTAGTGCTTCATGGAAGCCCGCAATTTGCCGAGCTCATTCTTTCCCAGATCCGACTGCCTGTAGCCAATGCCGTTCAACGTTCAAACTCCTGTCGTTCCCCAAGCCGAATCTGGGTGAAGCCCAAATCGTCCGCAAATCCCGTGTAGTCCATCCGCTCCATCGTGCGCGGATCGGCGACGTAGCGGCGCGTGCCTTCCGCCCGCACATCCTCAAACCAACGCTTCATCTCGTCGGCGCTGAAGGCATCGGCGCCGTCGCGCAGATGCAGGGCATCCTGCAGGCCGCCGAGCACGCCCTTGCCCAGTTTGCCGGCCGCGGCTTGCTGTAGCAGCAGATCTTGCCCATCCGGAAACAGGGCCGTAAACGGCACACCATACAGGCGTTGCGCCGCCAGATCCAGCGAGCGCAACCCCTTTTGCCAGGCCAGGTTATCCGCCGGCAGGCTGGCGTAGCGCCAGCCGTCACCCTTCATTTCGTGGAGGTCGGCATCGATCCGCGCGGCCAGGTCGAATCCCGCATCCGGCACCACGCGCCCGGCAACCGCACGCAGCGTGCGGAACTCCGCCGCGGAAAACAGCTGCGGGGCGTAATTCCAGCTTCCCGAACCCTCCAGGCGATCGCGCATTACCTGCAACGTTTTGGGGGAGGTGTGATCGGAGTGCATGAGCTGCTCAAACCGGGACTCCGGCATCTCCTGAGGCACCGGCAGCGTCACCCCGGTCGCGGCAAAGAATTCTGTGATGCGCTCGACAAGCTCCCCGGGCCGTTCCATCGGCGCCAGGTGTCCGGCTCCTTGCAGGACAACCATCTCGGCCTCGGGGATGTGCGGGAGGGTCTTTTCGCGCTGCGCGGCCTCGCCCAGCCCCTCATCTTCGCTTCCGGCAAAGAGCAGCGCCGGCAGGGGCAGCTGCCCCACGAAACCGCTCCAGTCCTCCTTGCTACCGCTTTCCATCCAGCGCCGAAAGGCGGTTCGGTTCATCTCCAACACACCACGGACGGCCGTTGCACGCACCTCGGCGGGCAGCGGCAGCTTGCCGGTGTTATCGTCCACCCACTTTTCGGCATGCTTGCGGTCGGCCGCGGGGTCGCTGGTGCTTTCACCCATGGTCTTGAGCGCACCGGCGCGCTTTTCTTCTGTCATCGGCTCCGGGCCGGCTGGGGAAGCCGAAACCAGCACCAGGCCGCGCAGCCCTTCCAGGCCCGCCACATCATTGAGCGACCGCCGCGCCAGCACCGCGGCCACTTTGCCGCCCATGGAGTGGCCCGCCAAAAACCAGGCCACCTCGCCTTCGTTTTCAGCCGTTACCAGGCTGTGCCGCAGCCGTTGGACCTCGGCTTGCACGGTGTCGGCCATTGCCTCCACGGTGTAGCCGGCGATGTCGGCGCTCGCGCCAAAACCGGGCAGGCTTAAGGGCGCGCACACCACGCCGCGAGCGGACAAACCGGACGCTACCGCATCCCAGGTGTGGGCACTTCCGCCCAGCCAGTGCAACATCACGAACAAAGGTCCACGTGCGCCATTGCGCCGCTCAGTCAACATGTGCAGGTAGACGCGGCCGGGAGCCGGTTTGCGTCAGAGTTCCTGAGATTTCCGCCATAACTTTCGTCGGTTCCTGTAACGCGAAAGTTTCCCTCGCATTTTTCGCGCGCGAGCGCCTGTCCCAAACTGCCCAAAATCAACATCCGACGCGGATCCCGTCCTCTACCTGTCCCGTTTTGAGACAGACCCCGTCGATGCAGTCCGTGCGACAATCTCCCTCACGCCATGCCTGACGCCCGCACCCAGCCCACGGTCCTCGTGCAACGCCTTCACCCTGCCGCGCAGTTGCCGCGTTACGCCCACACCGGTCCGTTCGGCGATCTTGCCGCCGATCTTTTTGCCTCCGAATCCGCCATCCTCGCCCCGGTCGGCGAGCCCGGCGCCACCCGCGCTGTTTCCACCGGCCTGGCGCTGGAGCTGCCCGAAACCCACGGCGCGCTGGTGGAGGATCGCTCGGGACTTGCCCTGTGTGGCCTCACCACCCTTGCCGGCGTCATCGATTCCGGTTATCGCGGCGAGCTCAAGGTCGTGCTCACCAATCTCTCGCCCGAGCCCCAGACGGTCGCCCCCGGCCACCGTATTGCTCAGCTCCGCGTGGTGGAACGCATCCAGGCCGTCTTCGCTGAGACCGATACCCTCGCCGAAGCGCCGCGCGGCGGCAGGGGCTTCGGGTCGACCGGCCGCTAGCGTGAGGACGAGCTGAGAGCGGCGGTTCCTGCAAGCTGCCGCCTCGCGCGCAGACCTTATCAGGCGCGCACCTTACACTGCACAACGTGGCCGATTTTTCCAAATCCATGCTGACCTCGGTCCCTGAGTCCACCGGAACCGGCGTGGACCCCTCCCGCGAGGCCGGTAAGCCCACCGGCTTCCGCTCCGACCGCATCTGGAGCTACTTCGGCCCGGCGTTTGTCGCCTCGGTCGCCTATATCGATCCCGGTAACTTTGCGACGAACATCCTGGGCGGCAGCCAGTTCGGCTACCGGCTGCTGTGGGTGCTGCTGTGGTCGAATCTGATGGCCATTCTGATCCAGTACCTGTCGGCGAAGCTGGGCATCGTCACGGGTAAAACCCTGCCGCAGAATTGCCGCGAGCACTTCGGGAGGCCGTGGGTCATTCTGCTGTGGATTTTCGGTGAACTCTCCGCGGTGGCCACCGATCTAGCCGAGTTCCTGGGCGCGGCACTCGGCCTTGATCTGCTGATCGGCCCCGCTTTGCACGCCCACGGCTTTTCCCCGACCGGCTCGCTTTTCCTGGCCGCCATGTGCACCACGGTCGCCGTCGCCGGCATTCTGGCGCTTGATCTTGCCGGGTACCAGTGGCTGGAGCGCGGCATCATGGCCTTTGTCGGCCTGATCGGCCTTTGCTACGGGTTTGAGATTTTCCGCACCCATCCGGACTGGCACGCCGCCTTTGTTTCGACCCTGCTGCCCACGCTGGACAAAGGTTATTTGAAGGAAAGCACCTATGCCGCGGTCGGTATTCTTGGCGCCACGGTAATGCCGCACGTGGTGTACCTGCACTCCGCGCTGGTCCAGCCCCGCCGCATCCAGATCGCCCCACCCTCGCTCGGCAGCCCGAAGCCTGGCCTGCTGCGCCAGTTCCTGAGTTTTGAGCTCGCTGACGTTTTTATCGCCATGAACGGCGCCTGGCTGATCAACTCCGCCATCCTGATTATGGCTGCCGTCACGCTGGCCAAAGGGCCCACGATTTCGCCCACCATCCAGGATGCCTTTCACACCCTCGGACCCTTGCTGGGCAAGGGCGCCGCGACGATTTTTGCGGTTGCTTTGCTCTGCTCCGGCCTGTCCAGCTCCACGGTCGGCGTCATGGCCGGCCAGGTCATCATTGAAGGCTTCCTGGACATCAAGTTTCCTATCTTTGTGCGGCGTTTCGTGACTATTATTCCGGCTTTGGTCGTCATCGGCATGGGTCTGAATCCCTTGCGCATTCTGGACGATTCGCAGGTGATGCTCAGCTTCACGCTGCCCTTTGCCCTGGTGCCGCTGCTGCTGCTCACACAGCGCGGGAGCATCATGCGGGAGTTTCGCAGTTCCGGTCTGGTTCGCACCGCCGGCTGGACCGTTACCGCAATTGTGGTGTTTCTCAATGTGCTTCTGGTCTACCAGGCGCTGGTTGGGTGAATTGCTCTCGGATCTGCTCCACGTCTCATCTTCGTCATCTCGAACGCAGTCGCGGAGTAGAGAGACCTGCGGTTCTGATCGCGGCTACAACCACCGCACGTGCACCCAAATACAAAAGGCCGGAGCCTGAGGCTCCGGCCTTAGGGCAACGTCGGAACTACTGGACGTCGCCAGCTTCCAGATGCGACTCGAGGAAGTACAGCTCCTCTTCCGCCTCCACCACCAGCTGCTTGAAGAAGTCCGAGGTCGGCTCGTCGCCCAGGTCGTCGATCTTGTCCGAGGCCTCACGCAGCTCCGAGCAATACTTGCCCAGCGAGTTTGCCAGGGCCGTCAAGTGCTCTGGCCCGGTGATGGATTCAACCTTGTAATCATCAATCGGGGAGTTTGCTACTGCCATCCGGATGGTTCCGTTGGCCACGCCGCCCAGCTGCGTGATGCGCTCCGCGATCGGATCAATCTGCTTGAAGATCACCTTTGCGGTTGCATCGAATACCAAGTGAAGCTGGTAGAAGTTCATGCCCTTTACGTTCCAGTGGGCAAATTTTGCCTGTGAATACATGTCGAACGCCGCAGCCAGCTTGGGCTGCATCACCTCGACTACCTTGGTCTTCACATCTTCCGGCAGGTCCACACGGTTCTTGTACATCCGCTTCACTGTCGTCGGTTCCATCGTCTTTGCCATTTGCTTTGGGTCCTTTCGGCGTTTCCCGCCCAGTGGCAGGGTCAATCTCATCGCCTTGTTCATGTTCTGATGCAGAAAGTGCCCCGGCGGGCTGGCTTGGAGATCCGGCCGGCCACGGCAAGCCGTGGTTCCGCCGCGCTGGACTGGCCCCCTCGCGCTACACTGGGACGAGCGTCTTCTTCAACACCCGGCAGGCACCTCGTCCCGACAGGGGCGTCCCTGCGGCACCGCTTCTATGACCTGGACGAGCGCATTTGGCAAGGGCAGTGGCTGGCTGCTGCAAAAGATCGTCAATGGTCTCGCCTTGTCGCGTATCTCGCCGAACACGCTCACCTTCATCGGGCTGCTCATCAATGTCGCCGCCGCCATCTTCTTCGGCTATGCCCGCGCTGACAACTACGTCCGCATGTTCCTGTACGCCGGCCTGGTGATCATCGGCGCCGGCCTCTTTGACATGGTCGACGGCCGCGTCGCCCGCCAGACAAACCAGGTCTCCATCTTCGGCGCTTTCTTCGATTCGGTGCTCGACCGCTACTCCGATGTGGCCCTTTTCTTCGGCCTGCTCGTCTTCTACGCTCGCGGCAACCGTTTCTTCTACGTGATCCTGGTGGCCTTCTGCATGACCGCCTCGCTTATGGTCAGCTACACCCGCGCCCGCGCCGAGGCCCTCATCGGCCAATGCAAGGTCGGTTTCATGGAGCGCCCCGAACGCGTCGTGCTCATCATTCTGGGCGCGTTATTCGAGCGCTGGGACACCATGGCCGCCGCGCTCTGGGTGCTGGCCACCTTCTCGACGCTTACGGTCATCCACCGCATCCGGTACACCTACCAGCAGACGGAACGCATGCGCCTGGGGCAAATCGCCGTCCAGTAGCAACACGGCGAGACCTGCTGGCGATTGCGGACCTCGTTAGTGTTGGCTACAGGACAGTCCGTACGCCGCCGAGATTGCGCGTTACCCGCGCCCCATCCAGGTACTCCAGCAGAGGGATGGCATGTTTGCGGGTCAGCCCGGTGAGCGTCTTGAAAGCCGCGACATCCATCGTTTGTCCGCGCCGCTTCGCCAGCTCGGCCGTTAGCCGTGCGATGGCGTCGGTGTGCATCAGCAGGTTGTCCGCCCCCAGCCGCACCAGCTTCCCGGCCCGCAGAAGCTCCGTGATCAAGGGGGGAAGCTGCTTTGGGTCGATCTTTAGCGCCGCCCCTGCCTCGCTGAGGATTGGCGAGGCCAACCCTGCCCGCCGATACAGGGTCTCCACGGCGGCGAGCCGAGCATCGCCTTTGGGGGCCTCACCCACGGCGGGGAGGGCCCATCCAGCTGGTGTCGCCGCCAGCTGCTTGCGGCGCTCCAATCCGCGCACGGCCAGTTGGAAGACCCACTCCTGCAACCGGGTGCGCGACCGCAGCTCCGGGGCCGGAACCGCCGCCCTGGCCCGCGTGACCTCGCCCAACACGGTCGCGGTTGCCCGCACGAGCGCCGCCGCTGTCAGCAGATGAGCGCCCTCAGCGGCGCCGATCACCTTGCCTTCCACCACGAGCGGTCCCAGCAGCTGGCGCAGCGTCTCCGTTGTCAGCCCCGTTTCCGCGACCAGCTCCGGCAGGCCCGAACCGCGCGTATCCCGCCGGGCCACGCGCAGCAGCAGCAGCCCCCTCAGATCGGCACCCGCAAGCTCCTCCAGCCATGCCCGCGCCGCCGACCGGCGCTGCCGAGGCAGGGGTTGCGCATCCAACACCCGCCCGCCCGCCAGCGTCACGGCCGGCGAGTTCCCGCGGATCACAAACCGGTCCCCCGGCGCCAGCACCATGCCCTTCGCCAGCCGCAACCGGCCCAGGGCCACACCGGCCGCCGGGGTTCCGGCGTCGTCATACAGCAGCAGCGTGGCGAGCGATTCCGCCGCAAAGGCATGCACCCGCACCCGCGACCGGTGCCGCAGCGCCGGCGCACCCGGCACCGACGTGAGCGCAGCGTCTATGGCCGAGGTCGCCCGCAGCGTCTCCGGCGCCAGGATCATGTCGCCCCGGTGTACCTCCGCGACCTCTATCCCGGGGAGGTTCAGGGCCACGCGGTTGGGCGCTTCCACCTCCGCCCGGGCCGCGCCGTGCACCTGCATTCCGCGCACCCGCACCGGCCGGCTGCCCGGCTCCAGAAGATAGGGGGCGCCCACGCGCAGGCTCCCCGCCTGCAGGGTTCCTGTCACGACCGTGCCGAAGCCCTTCACGGTGAAGGCGCGATCCAGCGGCAGCCGCGGTACCCGCTCACGGCTGCGCTCAGGCACGGCCGCGGCGAGCGCGGCCAAGGTCGCCTTCAGCTCGGTAATGCCTTCCCGCGTCCTCGCCGAGGTCGCCACCACCGGCGCGTCTTGTAAAAAAGTGTTTTTCACCAGGCGCCGAACCTCCGCCCGGGCCTCGTCGAGGCGTTCCGCTGTGACCGCGTCCACCTTGGTCAGCACCACGGCGCCGCGTTCGATCCCGAGCAGTGTGCATATGGTCAGGTGCTCCGTGGTCTGCGCCCTTACGCCCTCGTCGGCGGCCACGACCAGCATCACGCAGTCGATCCCGCCCGCCCCGGCGAGCATGTTGCGGATAAAGGCGTGGTGTCCCGGTACGTCGATCAGGCTCAGGTCGTACCGCGTTCCATCTTCCCCCGTGAGCTGCAGCGCCGCGAAGCCGAGGTCGATCGTGATGCCGCGGCTTTTTTCCTCTGGCAGCCTGTCGGTATCGGTGCCGGTCAGCGCCAGAACCAGTGCGGTTTTGCCGTGGTCGATGTGCCCTGCCGTACCCAGCACAACGGACCGGGCAGCCGCGCCGCCGGCGGCCTCGGACGTCGATTTGCCCCCCGTCCTCACCGTGCCTCAGCCCCCTTCGGTACTCCACCGGAGACCACTCCCTGCAATATTGTCAGCAGCGCCTCATCCTGCTCCGGAAAGACCGTGCGCAGATCCAGCAGCACCCGCCCCGCGTGCGTACGCGATACCACCGCCGGCTCCGCCCCGCGCAGCCGCCCTGAGAGCGCATCGTCGCTGGTCCCGCCCAACTCCAGGGCGATGGCAAAACTCGGCAGCGAGGCCCCGGGCGTCGTCCCACCGCCCACCAGGCTTCGTACCGGGACCACCTCCGCGGTGTACCCGCTCCCGTCCAGCCTCGCCGCCATCGCTTCGCACCGCGCCCGCACGGCGTCCGCCGGCAGCCGCAGCATGGCAAGGGCCGGCAGCGTCTCTTCGCGCCCGCATAGGTATGCCCCGAGCGTGGCCTCCAGCGCCGCGTAAGTCAGCTTGTCTACCCGCAGCGCCCGAAACAGGGGGTTGCGTCGAATTCGTCCCAGAATTTCTTCCGAGCCCACCAGCAGCCCGCATTGCGGTCCACCCAGCAGCTTGTCGCCGCTCGAGGCCACCAGCGCCGCCCCGCCGGCCACGCTTTCCACCCAGGTCGACTCCCCCGGAATGCCGTACGCCGCCAGATCGGCGACGCATCCAGTTCCCTGGTCGTCAAAGACCGGCACCGCGGCTCGTGCGCCCAGCGCCACCAGCTCGGGAAGGGACGGCTGCTCGGTAAACCCCTCGATCCGGAAGTTCGCCCGGTGCACCCGCAGGATCAGCCGGGTCGCCGGGGTGATCGCCTCGGCATAATCGCTTGCCCGCGTGCGGTTGGTTGTGCCCACCTCGCGCAGAACCGCCCCCGATTTGCGCAGGATATCCGGCACCCGAAAGCCGCCGCCGATCTCCACCAGCTCGCCGCGGGAGACGATCACCTCGCCGCCCTCGGCCATCGTGTTCAGCGCCAGAAAGGTCGCCGCCGCGCAGTTGTTCACCACAGCCGCCCCACGGCCGGCGGTCTCCGCGAACGCGCCCCGCGTCCGCAGCACATCGAGGATCAGTCCCTCCACGTGGACATCGCGCCGGCTCCGCTCGCCGGCTTCCAGATCCATTTCCACATTGCAGTACCCGCGGGCCACGGTGGCCATTGCCTCGATGGCCGCCGCCGAAAGCGGAGCCCGCCCCAGATTGGTCTGCAGGATCACGCCCGTGGCATTGATCACGGGCCGCAGGGAGGGCCGGAGCCGGGCGCGCAGACGCCGTTCCACGGACTCCGGTAGATCTTCCACCGCCGCCTGCAGCGTTCCCTCCTGCAGGGAGCCGGCTCGGACGCCTTCGCGCAAGGCGGCCAGCTCCGCGCGGACAACCTCGCTGAGGAGCTCTCGCCCGAATCGCTCCCGCAACGCGCCAAAGGGCTCGCTTTCCAGCAGCTCACCCATCTGCGGCAACTGCCGGTATAGCTTCGCGTTGGCGTCGTCGGTCATAAGCCTTTGTATTTTTGTTTGTTCTTCCCAGAAGGGAATTCGCGTTTGTAGCGGCGACCAAGCCGTCAGGCAGCCACTTCAGCTCAGCAGGATCCGCCCCGGCCCATCTTCTACAGACCCGATTCGTCCAGCCATCGGGTACCCGGCCGCGCGCAGCGCCCGCACCAGCGCCTCCGCGTCATCAGCGGCGACCGAAATCAGCAGTCCGCCCGCCGTTTGCGGGTCATACAGCACCGTCAGCAGCTCCGGCGGGATCGCCGCACCTTCGCTCACGTCCACGACACACTCCGCAAAATCCCGGTTTGCCATGAGCCCTGCCGGCACACAGCCCAGCCGGATGGACTCGAGCGCCCCCGGCAAAACCTGCAGCGCCCCGGTTTCGATCCGCAGCCGCACCCCGCTGCCCAGCGCCAGCTCCCGCCCATGCCCCATCAGGCCGAACCCCGTCACGTCGGTCATTGCGTGCACCTGGGTTTTCCCTCCGGCGATTACCTCGGCCGCCGCTTTGTTCAGCGTCGTCATGGATGCGACCGCGCTCGCTACCCACGCCTCTTCGGCTTTGCCCTGCTTCAGCGCCGTCGTGATTACGCCCGTACCCAGGGCCTTGGTGAAGAGCAGGGCGTCGCCGGGCCGCGCGCCGGTGTTCCGCAGCACCCGTTTCGGGTCGATCAGCCCGGTTACCGCGTAGCCGAACTTCATTTCCGGATCGCGCACGCTGTGGCCGCCTACCACGGTGCAGCCGGCCTCCGCCATCACGGCGAGGCCGCCCCGCAAAATCTGTTCCAGCACCCCCGGATCGCCCTCGGGAGGAAAGCCCACCACCGAAAGCGCTGTGACCGCGCGCCCGCCCATGGCATACACATCACTCAGCGCGTTGGTGGCCGCGATTTGCCCGAAGGTGAACGGGTCGTCGACCATTGGCGTGAAAAAATCTACCGTCTGGACGAGCGCCAGGTCGTCGGAGAGCCGGTACACCCCGGCGTCATCGGAGGTTTCAAAGCCGACCAGCAGATTCGGATCTTCGCTCCGCGGCAGGCGTCCCAGGACCGCGCTCAGCGTGCCGGGCGCCAGCTTGCTCGCGCAGCCGCCCGCCTTTACCTGCTGCGTGAGGCGGACCGGCTCCGCCGTTGAGACGGGTTTTGATTCGAGAGTCAAAGGCATACCTCCCTATAGATGCATCTCATAGGGACTTCTCGCAGAGGCTCTCCGAGCCCTTCTGCCCAGCCGCAAAGCTGTATGGGTCCTGCGGACAGGGAAGCGCCTGGGATCCGGTGGTCCCCCCGGTCTTCAAAACCGGTGGTCGTCCGACAAGGGCAACGGTGTGTTCGACTCACACGCGCTTCCGCCAAAACCACTTCCGCGTCGCCGGACTTCTCCCAGCGGCTAGGGTGCATCTATTGCGCTGGAGGCTTGTATGAGCAAGGAAGCAAACATTGCCACGGCGCAGAAGATGGGTGAAGCGATCAACAAGGGGCAGCTTGAGCAGTTTCGCGACATCTTTGCACCGGATGTTGTGGATCACGATCCCGCACCCGATCAGGCCAAGGGGCCGGAAGGCTTTATCGGCTTCTTTACGCAGTTCCGCCACGCCTTCCCCGACCTGAAGATCGCCGTCGAGCACATGGTGGCCGATGACGACAACGTCGCCATTGCCTACACCGCGACCGGAACGCAGCAGGGACCCTTTCAGGGCATTCCGGCCACCGGCAAAAAGATCAAGATCCGCGGCATGCAGATTGCCAAATTCAACGCGGATGCCAAGATCAAGGAGCGCTGGGGCAGCTCGGATGAGATGGGCATCATGCAGCAGATTGGCGCCGTGACGCCGTCCGCGCACATGGATGACCCACCGATCCTCTCCGGCTCAACCCTGTAACCTGTGAACGATTTACCAGCCCCGGGGAGACTTCTCCGGGGCTGTTCTATGTGCTTCGGACAACCAACACCGGCAGGGAAAGATTGATGTCATCGCAAGAGAACGCTTCCACGCACTATGACTTGCTCGTGATCGGGTCCGGGCAGGCCGGCAATCCGCTTTCGTCCGCCTTTCTGGAAAAAGGGAAGCGGGTGGCGATGATTGAGCGCGGCGCTGTCGGCGGCACCTGCGTGAACTACGGCTGCACCCCCACCAAGACCATGGTCGCCTCCGCCGAGGTGGCCTACCTTGCCGGACGCGCAGGCGAGTTTGGTGTCCGGGTCAAGGATGTCTCGGTGGATATGCGGGCCGTGGTGGAACGCAAGCGCGGGATCGTCGCCGCCTCCCGTGGGAGCGGTGAAAAACGCTTCCGGACAGGCATCGATCTTTACCGTGGGGAAGCTTCCTTCCTCGCCCCGAAACAGGTTCGGGTCCGCCTGAACGAAGGCGGCGAGCAAACCCTGACCGCAGACCTCATCGTGATTGACACGGGGCTTTCGCCCACGCTGCCCGCGATCGAGGGCATGGATACAATCACGCCCCTGGACAATGTCTCGATCGTGGAGCTCGAGCGCGTGCCCGAGCACCTCCTCATCCTGGGCGGCGGGTACATCGGGGTAGAGTTCGCGCAGATGTTCCGCCGCTTCGGCGCACAGGTCACCCTCATCCAGCACGGGGGTCAGCTCCTCGGGGAGGAGGACGCCGACGTGGCTGAAGCCGTGGCCGGCATCCTGCGCGAGGACGGCGTGGATGTTCTGCTCAATGCCCAGGCTAACCGGGTTGGCCCCAACGGATCGGGCCTGCAGTTGACTTTGAAATGTGGGGACGAGACCCGCACCGTGACGGGGAGTCACCTGCTGGTGGCGGCAGGACGGAAGCCCAATACGGAGGCGCTTCATCTCCAGGCTGCGGGCATCATCCCGGACGGGCACGGTTACGTTCCGGTGAACGAGCGTTTAGAGACCGTGGTTCCGGGCGTCTTTGCAGTGGGCGACGTCACCGGCGGCCCGCAGTTCACCCATATCGCCTATGACGACTACCGCATCCTGAAAGCAAATCTGCTGGAGGGCGGCGCGCGCGTCACCACCGGTCGTCCGCTGCCGTATTGCGTTTTTCTTGATCCGCAGCTCGGCCGCATCGGGTTGAGTGAAAAGGCCGCGAATGCCGCGGGGGTACCCTTCCGGGTTGCCACCCTCAAGATGACCTCGGTTGCGCGAGCCTTTGAAACCGGCCAGACCCGCGGCTTCATGAAGGCCCTCGTTCATCCGGAGACGGCCGAAATTCTCGGTGCGGCGATCCTGGGTGCGAACGGCGGCGAGCTGATGTCGGTGCTGGAGATCGCCATGATGGGCAAGCTGCCCTACACCGCCCTGCGCGATGCCATCTTCGCCCATCCCACATTTGCGGAGTCGCTCAACGTTCTGTTTGCCAAACTCTGATCGTCGCAAATCTGGGAGGCCGAGCTCTCTGGGCACGAGATCACCCATGGTATGCATCGACACAGGTCTTTCCTCCCCGATGTGTCATCTCGACCGGAGCTGACTTCATCAGCGGAGTAGACAGACCCCAGTATTTCGGCTGGTGAAGCCCATGGACTTATAGCCCTCCAAAATACAGGGGTCTCTCCGCTCCGCAAGACAGAGAAACCGTCTTGCTCCGGTCGAGATGACGACGCCGAGGCACTTCGATCCTGTCTCCTACATCTCGATACGATAGGTGCCGAAGGGCCAGCCCCTACCCCAACCGTCGTACGCGGAACCAGTACAGGGCGCCCCCCACCAGCAGAAGGGCCGCCGCGGGCCGCAACTCGGCGCCGAGCCGTGGCCGGGATAGCAAGATGAAGCTGAACCCTGCCAGGGCCAGCAGCGCCGGCAGGGGATAGAGCGGCATACGGAACCCCTTCCCCGTTCGCCGCACCCGGCGGTGCCTGGGCAGTAGCACGGCAATGCCCTGCAGCAGGAATTGGAACAGGATCCGGATTACAACCAGGGTCGAGATGACCTCCCCCAGTCGAAACATGCAGCAAAACAGGGCAATGCCGGCCAACACCCACAAAGAGACAAATGGAACACCCGTCTCCGCGCGCAGGCGTCCAAAGATCGCCGGAAAGTTCCCGTCCGCCGCCGCGGCGAATGGAATCCGCGAGTAGCCCAGCAGCAGCGCAAAGACGCTCGCCCCTGCTGCCACCGCGATCAGCACCACGATGGCGACCGCCGCCGCCTGCCCAACCGCCCCCGGGTACGCCGCGCGCATAAACACGGCGGTGGCCGCGCGCCGTGCTTCGAGTGTGTCGGCTCCCAGAAAGGTCTGCCACGGCAGCACGCCCAGCACGCTTATGTTCATCAGCAGGTACAGCGTGCCGGCAATTGCAATTGAGCCCAGCACCGCGCGCGGAATCGCCCGCCGCGGCTCCCGCACCTCCGCACCCAGAAAGCAGACGTTGTAGTACCCCCAGTAGTCATAGGACGAAATCAGCAGTCCCGTTCCCAGCCCGGTGACAAACCGTCCGTCGAGGTGAAACGCCCCCGGCGGAAAGCTGAATGCCAGCGCCGCGTGAAAATGCGTGAAGCCCGTAACGATGACCGCTATCAAGGCCACGAGCACCGCCGCGCCCAGCGCCTGCACCACCCGTCCCAGCGAGCTGACCTCACGGTGCAGGGCGGCTGCGGCCAGGGCGCATACCCCCATCGCGAGCAGGGTCCCCCCGCTCAGCACCACCGGCACTCCCAGAAAACGGAATGTCCCCCATGGCCGCGCCGCGCCCGGCAGCAGGTAGGTGAGGTACTGCGCACAGCCCAGGCAGCCCGAAGCGATTGAAAGCGGCGCGCTCAGCAGCAGCTGAAAGGCGTATAGGAACGACAGAAACCGCCCCAGGCCCCCACGGGAGCCAGGATTCCCGTACAAGTGCCGAAGGTAGGCGTACGATCCGCCGGCCTCCGGGTACGCCGTGCCCAGCTCCGACCACACGCAGCCGTCGCACAACGAAAGCAGCGCCCCCCCAATCCAGCCGAGCACCGCCTGCGGCCCGCCCATCGCGCCCACAATCAGCGGCAGGGTCACAAACGGCCCCACGCCCACCATGTCAATGAGGTTGATGCCCAGCGCCGCTCGCGTCGAAAGCCCGCGGTGCAGCCCCGGACCCCGGGCAGGTGCAGCGACCTCGGGCTGCACGGGACGAGGGGAAGGCAAGGGCATGGCCCATCATCACGTCTCGCCGCATGATATGCCTAGTGGTATGTCCAGCCGCCAGCATGGAGTGACTCTGGTGCAGCCCTTCTCGGGAAGGCCATGGTTTCAGCCGTGCCAACCATCACCCCTCGATATTGCGGTTTCAGCCTCTGAGACGGTGACGGCGATACGCCGACTCGGCACCACCGGCCTCGGTCTGCTCGCGCTGCTCCTCGCCGGCTGCGTCCCGCTGACGGCGCAGACACCCAACCCGCGGGGTGCGCCGCCCCCGCCGCCCTTTGAAAATGCCTTCGCCGAACCCATCAAAATTGATCGAAGCGCCGCCGCCGTTTGGCAGAGCCTGCGGAAGCTGAACACCCGCGGGAGCCTGATGATGATCGTCGCCCACCCTGACGACGAAGACGGCGGGATGCTCACCTACGAGAGCCGTGACGCGGGCGCCGACACCACCCTGCTGACGCTCAACCGCGGCGAAGGCGGCCAGAACCTCATGTCCGCGGACTTCTTTGACCAGCTCGGCCTGCTGCGCACCCAGGAGCTGCTCGCCGCCGACCAGTACTACGGCGTTCACCAGATGTTTACCCGCGTCATCGACTTCGGTTTCTCCAAAACCATGGAGGAAACGCTCAAGAACTGGGGTCACGACCGCGTGCTTTATGACTGCGTCCGTGCCGTGCGCCTCGCCCGCCCGCTCGTGGTCACCTCCGTCTTCGCCGGCAACGTCTCTGACGGCCATGGCCATCACCAGGTCTCCGGCCTGATGGCGCAGGAGGTCTACAAGGCCGCCGGCGACCCGGCTGTCTTTCCCGACCAGATCGCCGCCGGTCTACGCCCGTGGTCGCCGCTCAAGGTCTACGCCCGTGTGCCCTTTGCCCGCGTCACGGAAAAGGGCATCTACGACTACGCCACCGGCCACTGGGAGCCCGTGCGCTTCCGCAACTACGTTACCGGCACCTGGATCGAGGGGATTCCCTCGGCCACCGTCACAATCCCCGAAGACGCCAACCAGCCGCTATTGGGCGGCTCCGCCATCGCGATCGCGCGCGAGGGCCTGGCGGAGCAGAAATCCCAGAACGGCGGGGTTGCCGGACCGTCGCGCGGCCAGTCCTACCATCTCTACGCCTCGCGCGTGGCCGGTGAAGACACGACACCTCCCGAGCACGAAACCGATCTCTTCGAGGGCATCGACACCACCCTCGCCGGCATCGCGGACTACGCGCCCGCCGCCGAGCGCGCCCCCTGGCGGGCGGAGCTCACCGCCCTCAGTGCGACGGTGGCGGAGGCCACCGCCGCCTTTCGCGCCGAAAACCCGGCCGAAAGCGCCCCTGCGCTGGCCCGCGGTCTGGCGCAAACCGAAGAGTTGCTGGCCCAGCTCAAGGCAAGCCAGCTTCCACCCGACGCCGCCTACAACATGCGCCATGAGCTCGAACTCAAGCGCGCGCAGTTCAACGATGCCCTCGGGCAGGCGCTTGGCCTCCGCCTGCTGGCCACGGCCGCAGCTGGTCCCGCCAGGGCCCACCCTGGTAGTTCCGGCCGATCCAGCGACGCGGCCGCCACCCTCACCACGGTCCCCGGCCAGAAGATCTACATCGACGTCCACTTAGCCGACAACGGACCCGAGCCCATCACCGCTCTCCACACCGAACTGCATTCAGAGGCCGCCGGTACCTGGACCTTTGTGGCGGAAAACGCCGCCCCTGCGGATCTTGGAGCAGGGAAGGCGGAAGACGCGATCCTTTCCACCACCACGCCTGCCGACGCCGCGCTCACCCGCCCCTACTTCAGTCGTCCGGACCTCGAGCAGGGGTACTACGATCTGCTTGCGCCGCAGTATCTGGACCTGCCGGAGATGCCCTATACCCTCGCCGCTGAAACCACCTACCGCTATGCCGGCGTGGAGGCGCACCTGCGCGGCGTCGTGCAAACGGCCGAGCGCAGCGTGCAAACGGCCGAGCACAGCGTGCAAACGGCCGAGCGCAGCGTGCAAACGGCCGAGCACAAGGCGGACCCCGGACCGTCTTTGTATCCCCTGCTCACCGCCCCGGCGATCTCGCTCACGCTTTCACCGGAGGCCGGCATCGTTCCGCTCGGCAGCACGTCGCTCGAGCTCTCCGCCACCGTCTACAGCAGCGTGAAAGGCCCCGCACAGGGCCACGTGCATCTCGAACTCCCCCACGGCTGGCGCGCCGACCCCGCCGTCGCCGACTTTGCCACCCAAGCCGATGGCGATGAGCGCACCGTCCATTTCCGTATCACCCCCAGCGCTCTGGCTGCAGAACCCTACACCGTCACCGCAGTTGCCGACTTCGGCGGCAAACACTATCGCCAGGGATTCCAAAGCGTCGGCTACCCTGGCCTTCGTCCCTATCCGTACTACCGCGACGCTACCTATCGCACGACCGGCGTGGATGTGAAGGTCGCCCCGGGCCTCAAAATTGCCTATGTCACGGGCACCGGCGACGACGTGGCGGAGTCGCTCGGGGATCTGGGCCTGCACGTTACCACCTTGTCTGCGGCCGATCTCGCCTCGGCCGATCTGTCCGCCTTTGACGCGATTGTGCTCGGCATTCGCGCCTATGCTGCCCGCCCCGAACTCCGCGCCGCGGACGGCCGCCTGCTGAACTATGCCAAGGCGGGTGGCGTGGTTCTGGTCCAGTACCAGACCGCGGAGTACAACGGCAGCGACGCCCCCTATCCACTCACCCTGCCGGCCGATGCGGAAAAAGTCGTGGAGGAGGACTCTAAGGTCACCCTGCTCGCTCCCCAGGACCCGCTGCTGAACTGGCCCAACCGCATCACGGCCGCCGACTTCCACGGCTGGGTGGAAGAGCGCGGCCATGGCTTTCTGCGCTCCTGGGATCCGCATTACCGCGCCCTCACGGAAATGCACGACGCCGGCCAGGACCCGCAGCGGGGCGGCCTCGTCTACACCCCCTACGGCAAGGGCGCCTACATCTACCTTGCCTTTGCCTTTTTCCGCGAGATGCCCTCCGGCGTCCCCGGCAGCTTCCGTCTGATGGCCAACCTGCTCAGCCTGGGGAAGAATCCAGAGCTACACGGGGATGGAAGTGAGAAGAAGTAAAGAAGTGAAATGTAGTGAGGAAGCGGAGTGGGTGCACCTATAGCGGCATTAGCTGTGAGCGCAGGGACGGCGTTGCTGGATTCCGGTATAGCTCGTCCCAAGCGCCCAGTTGCACCACCCGTCCCGCCTCCAGGGCCATCACGCGCTCGGGGCAGAGCTGCCGCAGCACCTCCGGCTGGTGATCCACCGCGAGGAGGCTGAAGCCCAGCTCCGCCCGCCATATCGCTAGATTGGCGATCAGCTCCCGCGCCAGCGGACGGTCCAGCCCGGCGAACGGCTCATCCAGCAGCAGCAGGCGCGGTCGACGCGCCAGGGTGCGGGCCAAGGACACACGGCGCGCCTGTCCGCCCGAGATCGCCCGCGGCATCGCCGCCCACAGCGCCCGGAGCCCCAGCCGCTCACGCAGGGTCTCCACCCAGCGCCGCGTTGCCGGATCCTGCCGGCGGGTCCGACCAAGCCCGAAGAGCACGTTTCCCTCCACCGAAAGGTGCGGAAAAAGCCCGGGTTGCTGCGTTAATAGCCCAACATCCCTCCGGTGCAGCGGCACAGAAACGGCAGCCCCCGTCGGGTCGCCAGACCTGAACCACATCGCCCCATCCACCTGCACGGAACCCGCGTCCGGCAGCTCCAACCCCGCCAGGCATCCCAGAACCGTGCTTTTTCCCGCGCCGGAACTCCCAAACAGCCCCAGGGCCTGCCCGGGCGCGAGCTCCAGCTGGACATCCACCGTGAAATCACGCCGCCGCTTCACGAGATGCGCCCTAAGCATCGCGCCTCCGTTCCGCCAGCACGCCCACCAGCCACGGGAAGGGCAGCGCCACCGCCAGAAACACCACCAGCAGAGGCATGGCCGCGGGCAGGCCAAAGCTCTGCAGGCTCACCCAGAGTTGCACCGGCATGCCCGCGGGAAAGTACGCGGTCACGGCTACCGCTCCGAACTCGCCCAGGGTGCGGATCCAGGTGATGCTCAACGCCACCGCCAGCCCCAGCCTTGCCAGGGGCAGCGTCACGCGCCAGAAGACAGCCGCGGGCGCGGCTCCCAGCAGCGCCGCCTGCCGCTGCAGACTGGCCGGCACCGCGCGAAAGGCCGCTGCCGCTCCCAGTACGTAGTAGCCGGTGCCCACGTACACCTGCGTGCACACAAAGGCAGCGGGGGTGTTGGTTAAGCTCACGCCGACGCATTCCAGCGCCGCGCCGGCGGCGCCAGCCGGCCCAAATGCGAGTGAAAACAGGATGCCCAGCGCCAGCGGCGGCAACAGGATCGGGATCAGCAGCAGGGCCTGCCAAAGCAGGCGCTCCCGGCGACCGCAGCGCGCCAGGTACACCGCCACCGGCGTTCCCAGCACGACAACGATGGCCATCGCCAGGGCCGTCAGCTCCAGTGACACCCGTACCGAGGCCAGCGCCGCCGCCCGCCCAGCGCCTGCCCACTGCCACGGCCCGATGTGCGCCAGAAGCCCGGTCAGCGGGTACAACAAGGCCAGGGCGACTGCTGTCGTCCAGGCTCTCCCGGCGAGCTGCCCCGTCCCTCGCCGTGCTGTGAGCCGTTCTGTAAACCGCTCCTTGAGCCGCTTTTCGGCGCCGGAGCCGCTCACGCGTGCAGCGGCGGTGCGCCCTCCGGGGCATCGTAGTCGCCCGCGCGCAGCAGCCGTTGCGCCTCGGGGCCGCCCAGCCAGCGCAGGAAGGCCTCGGCCCCCGCCGGATTCTTCGCATTCCTGAGCGCCGCCGCGTAATAGACCAGCGGCTCCGGGACGAAGGTTTTTCCGCCCACGGTCAGCTCGATCTCCGGGTTGCGCGTGTGTACAGCGCTTCCGCTCAGGTCTACGTCATGCGGCAGGTTCAAAAACGGCAGGTGAAACGCCCCTGGCTGGATGCGGTATGCGGAGGCCGCATCCAGTTCTCCTGACTGCAGGCGCGACGGCACGCTTGTCTCCAGGCTGATCTGCCGGGGATTCAACATCGGCCCCAGCACCCGCTCCACCAGGTCGGGCTGCCCATACTTCTTGGCTGCCAGCATCATCGTGAAAATGATGTTGCGCCCCTGCGGATCGGTCCCCGGATCAGTGCGCCCGAAGCGCAGGCCGGGGGTTTCCAGCACCCGCCACCACTCCATTTTGCCTTCGCGCGCGGCGTCGAAGTGCGCTCTGAAGCGGCCGTGCGGACTGTAGGCGATCACCATGCGGGTCGCGGCCACCGGCACCGCGGTCGCCGCCTTTCCGGCCTTCAGCACCAGTCCCATCGGCCCTGGCGTCACCGAAACGAACACGTCCGGCGTCAGGCTCCCGCCCACGATCAGCTGTGCCAGCGCGCTCGCCCCCTGCCCTTGCCCGCGCAACTCCAGGCGCAGCGATCGCGCCGCCGCCTCCTTCACAGGGCCTTCCATCACGGACGCCATGGAGCCCGCATAGGCCACGCTGAGCGGTGCCGGCTCTGTCCCTTGCTCTGATTTTGGCTCTGCCGCTGGCTCAGTCGCCAAAAGGGGCCCCGCCGCCGTCAGCGTGGCCAGGCCGACACCCAGTCGACCGCTTCGCGCCAGCAGCGCGCGGCGACTCAGTGAGCCCGGCTCTTTCGTCACACCGGAATGAAGACTCATACGACGAATCTATACGATTCCCTTTTTCAACCTGATTTCTGAAGCGGAGTATTTACTTGACGCGCCCCCGACGCCCGTGCAGAATGGCCACACATTACCCAAAGGTGTGACCGGCGTACCCCAAAAGGGTTACGAACGGAACGTATGTCACTTCGCTGTCTCGAGGAGCCTGCTTTGACGCGTCGCGTCCTTTCTGCTGCTGTCTGCCTGCTATCTGCGCTTGCGCTTAGGTCCGGCGCCCAAGCGCCGGCCCGCCTTCCCCATCCGGTCGTGCGGGTGACGGGGAAGATCGATCGCAACCTCACCCACACCCTCAAGGGCACGCATCCCGGCGCGGTTGAGCGTGCGGCGGTCGGCTCCCGCGTGGACGCCTCCACGCAGCTGAACGGCATGATCCTTGTGCTGCAGCCCTCCGGCGAGCAGGAGGCCGCGCTGCACACCCTGCTGGACGCGCAGCAGGACAAGGGTTCCGCCAGTTTCCACAAATGGCTCACCCCGGACGACTTCGCCGCGAGCTTCGGCGTGGCCCCTGCCGACATCGCCAGGGTCTCCGCCTGGCTCACCGAGAGCGGTCTCTCCGTGGGCAATGTCTCCCGCAGCGGCCGGTTTATCACCTTTTCGGGCACTGTCGGCACCGTCGAAACCGCCTTTGGTACGGAGATCCACAACGTCACCGTGGGTGGCGAGCAGCACATTGCCAACACGACCGACATATCTATTCCGGCCGCGCTTGCGCCGGTGGTCAGCGGTGTCAAATCGCTGAACAACTTCTTTCCCAGGGCCAAAACCACGGGCGCGCGCAAGATTGCTCTACAGCGCAACCCGGTCAGCGGCTTTGACGCGGTCGATCCGGAGTTCGGCGGCTCCGCCACCGGGACGCACTATGTGGCTCCCGGCGATCTGGCCACGATCTTCAACGCCGGTCCGCTCACCGCCAAAGGCATTGACGGCACGGGCGTCACGATCTCCGTGCTCGCCCGCAGCAACATCCAGCTCGCCGATGTGGAAGCCTACCGCTCGCTCTTTGGCCTGCCCAAAAATGATCCAAACACAATCGTCGTCGGCAGCGACCCGGGGGAGAATACGGACGATATCGAGGCCTTCCTCGACGCCGAGCTTGCGGGTTCGCTGGCTACCGGCGCCAAGGTGAACTTCATCGTCTCGGGCGCGTCGCTGATCGGTTCCGGCATCGATACCGCCGGTCTCTACGCCGTTGACAACAACAGCGGCGACATCATCACGCTCAGCTATGGCAGCTGCGAAACCGCCAACGGCGCCGCCGGGACCGCCTTCTGGAGTGACCTTTGGGAGGAGGCTGCGGCACAAGGCCAGACGGCCTTTGTCTCTACCGGCGACAGCAATGCCGCCGGTTGCGACAGCTCGGGCGCCGCCGTGGCGACCGCCTACGGCGTCAACGCGCTCGGTTCGTCCGCCTACAACGTGGCCGTCGGCGGCAGCATGTTTGCCGACTTCAATCCCTCGCAGTTCTGGGGTACGGTGAGCGGCATCCCCTACGCCAGTGCGTTGGGTTACATCCCGGAGGCCGCCTGGAACCAGGGCCGCTTCAGCACCACGTACCTCAATGCGACCGCCACGGCCACGCAGCCTGGCAGCGGCATCGCCGGGGGCGGCGGTGGTATCAGCATCTATACCGCGCGTCCTTCCTGGCAGACCGGCTCCGGGATTCCGGTGGCCGCGGACGCCATCAATGTGTACTCCGGCACTGGCATTGCCGCCGGTTCGCCCATCACCGGCCCCCATCGCCTCATGCCAGACGTTTCTTTTATCGCGGCGAGCGGGCATGACGGCACGCTGTTCTGCTATGAGGGCGGTTGCTACGAAAATGCGGCTGGTGGGCTGGTCAGCGCGGGCGTTGTCGGCGGCACCTCCGTCGCTGCGCCGGCCATGGCCAGTGTGCAGGCTCTGATTGATGCCGCCAACGGTGGCCGTCAGGGCAACGCCAACATCTTCTACTACGCTCTGGCCAATCAGCAGTACACCGCATCGGCGGCATCCTGCCAGGCCCCGGTCGGCACCGCCACTAATCCGGCGGTCACCCTGCCGGCGAGCACCTGCAACTTCCACGATATCGTCGCCGGTTCCAATATCGCCCCCACGGCTGCCACCGGCACCGCCGGGCTGGGCTTCAGCTCCGGCCCCGGCTTTGATGAGGCCTCCGGTCTCGGCTCGGTCAATATCGCCAACGTGGCCGGCAACTGGTCGAGCGTGAAATTCAATGCCACGGCCACCACGCTTTCGCTCACCCCGGCCACCGGCACCCACGGCCTGAACCAGACCGCAAGCATCCAGGTAACGCCGGCCTCGGGCAGCGGCACACCCTCAGGCGACGTCAGCATCATCGCCTCGGAGGAGAGCAGCTACGGCGCCCCGCAGGTCTTCACCCTTTCCGCCGGATCCGTCACGGGGCTCGTCAACAGCCTGCCTGCCGGGAGCTACTCGGTGTACGCGCACTACGCGGGCGATGGCACCTTTGCCTCCAGCGATTCCGCACCCGTGGCCGTTACCATCGGCAAGGAAGCGGCCACCACCAACCTGTATCCCTACCTGGTCACGGCGGCGGGAAATGTAAACCCAGCCACCAGCTTCAGCTATGGCGCGGGTGAGATTTATCTCGATACCGAGATCTATCCCGGCTCCGGCAACGGCACCGCCGGCGGCTCGGTGCTGTACACCATTGCGCGCAACGGCGCCCCTCTTCCCAGCCTGACGTCGAAGCTCGACACCTATGGCGACGCCTACATGCTCTCCGGGCCGCCCTACAGCGATTTTTACCTGGTGCCCAACTACGCCACGCTGACGCCCGGCACGTACACGGTGACGGCGGCGTACTCCGGTGACACCAGCTTCACAGCCAGCTCCTCCAGCACCACGCTCACGGTGCTGAAAGCCACGCCGGCGGTCAGCCTCACCACGAGCACCGCGCAGATCAACCCCGGTGGCTTCGCCACGCTGAACTTCCGCATCGCTACCCCAGCCTCGGCCGCCCCGGCCAGCGGCACGGTGCAGTTTATCGATACGAGCTCCGTCAAACCGCTCGGCTCGGCGACCCTCAGCAACGGCGTGGCCACCTTCACCACCTCGTCGATGATCTTCCCCGGCGTCAACTCGATCACCGCAAACTACACGGGTGACGGCAACTACAACGGCGCGACCGCCACCACGGCCGTGACGGTGGGTTCCACTGGGGCGACCACCACGACCGTGACCTCAAGCACGGCTGCGCCGTTTGTGGGCACGGCCGTGTCGCTTTCGGCAGCGGTCTCACCGGTTCCTTCCGTTGCCGCGCCGGTCTCCTTTTATGACTCCGGCCGTCTTCTCGGCACGGCCAATGTCTCAACCGTGACCGGCACCGCCTCGCTCCTTTTCAACGGCTTCACGGCCGGGGTCCACACCCTCAGCGCCACCTACGCCGGCACCTCGACGGGAAACACCAGCACCGGTTTCTATACACTTCCGGTGGCCCGAAACATCACCTCCGTTGATATCAGCGGCGGCGAAACCTCCACCTACGGCCAGACAGTCTCCTTCAACGGCTATGTCCTCCGCAGCCCCAACATGTCGGGTGCGCCGGCTGTTCCGCTTACAGGCACGGTGAACTTTACAGATAACGGCAACCTCCTGGGCACGGTCGCGCCGGCCTTCGCCCCGGGCGCCAACCGTTACGTGGCCACACTCAACATCGCGACGCTCGCCCCGGGCAGTCACCACATTGTGGCCTCCTACGCCGGCGATGCGAATTACGCCGCCTCCAGCTCGGTCGCCGCGCCGCTCACGGTCACAAATGGAACGGTGCGCCTCAACGCGGTCGGTGAGATCACGGGCAGCGCAGCATCTAGCTACGCCGTGACCGTTACGGTGACGAATACCGGGACCGGTCTGGCGCAGGGGGTCCTTCTCACCGGCGTCGCCGTCGGAGGCGCGGTGGCCACGCCGCCTTCCTATCCCCTGGGCAACATCGAACCTGGAGCTTCGGCCAAGGCCACCGTCAATCTCCCGGGGATCGCCGGCGCCGATGGCCAGGCCAGCGTGGAAAAGATCATCGGCAGCTACACCGGCGGTACATTCGGGGGTGCTCTGCGTGTCACACTCCCGTAACGGCAACTCCGGTAGCATCGGGGCACTGTCACACACTAAAACTCATGGAGTTCCTATGAAAGCCCGTTCACTGTTTCCTTTGTTTGCTGCCTGTCTCTCCGTCTGTCTGTCATCCCAGGCCGCTCTCGCCGATAGCGTGAGCCTCACCCTAAACAGCCCGTCTTCGGTCAGCCCGCAGACGGGCGGCACGCTGGACTACATCGGCACGATCGCAGCGGCTTCCACGAACACCGGTGACGAATACATCAACGGGGATGCCTACTCCATCGGTGCGCCCTTCACCGTGAACGACAGCGGCTTTTACAGCAACTTCCCCGGATTTTTGACGCCCGGTCAGACCGTCACGGGCCTTTTCTTTGACATCGTCGTTCCCGCAGACTCCGCCATCGGCACGTACACCGGCAGCTTCACTCTGCTCGGCGGCAGCACAGCAATTGCTGCCGATTCACTTGCAACGGCCAGCTTCTCGGCGGCGGTCACCCCGGAGCCCTCCACCTGGCTGCTTCTCGGCACCGGCGTTCTCGGCGCGGGCGTGCTGCTGCGCCGCCGGAACACCTCCGCGACCGCTATCTCATAGCTCTACCCCTCACAGCTCACACCTCGTTGCAACCCCCGCCTGCAATCCAAAGCCCGTTCGTAGAAGCTAATCAGCTCCAAGAGAAAGGCCCCGAAGAAATTCTCCGGGGCCTTTCTCTTTTGCGCACGCTTACCTGAATTACGGTAGCGCCACCCGTTGGCTGCCGCCGAAGCTGCCACCCGCGTACGTTCCCTCGATCGAAACTGAGCTCGCCGCTCCCGCAGCGCCGATGGTACCTGGCTCGGTCACATGCACCATCGCCGTCGCACCGGCTGCGATGGTTCCGACCGTCACCGGCGCTCCGGTGGCCGCCACACCGCCGACCTTCACCGCGGTCAGCACGACGTTGGTTGCTGCCGCGCTCCCCGTGTTGGCCACCGTGACCTGCACGTCTACCGTCTTGCCGTTGCGGCTTAGCGACTCCGTCGCGGTCAGGGCCGTGCCTTTCGTGGAGGACGGCTTCACCGTGAGGGTGTTCGTCGTTGTGACGCTCGTGTACTCGTTCGTGTCGGTCGGTGTGAACGTCACCGAAAGCGTCTGCGACGCGCCTGCCCCCAGCACCGTGCCGGCGGCGGGGCTGTAGCGGAAGGTGCCGGCGACGCTGGCCGTCGCATCCAGCTGCTCCGCCGAAAGCGCACTGCCGAAGGTCACCGCCGACTCCGCCGGCCAGGTCACGGTCGGCACGGTGCGGCCCGGGGCGGTCGGGGCAAAGCTCACGCCCTTGAAGTTGGAATCGCGCGGCGCCGTTGCCAGCACGCTGAAGCTCTCCCCGTCTGCCTGTGACGCCGTCTTGTCGCTCAGTGTGTCGGAGATCCCGTACAGGTACGTCGTGTCCAGGTCGTTGATGTTGTAGTTCGTCGCATACAGCCGCACCGTGCCGTTGACGACCGTGCCGGCCAGACCGTACAGGCCCGTCGAGCCTGCCGTTGCCGTGTTCGCCACCAGACCGAGCCCCCGGGAGAGCGTGTACGCCAGGTTCCATGTGCCGGAGCCGTCCGCCGCCGTGTTCACCCACTTCTGCAGGCCGCCATCGCCCAGTCCACTAGTGGCGGTCTTGTTCTTCGGATTGCCGCTGTCGGCGACGTAGAGCACCGCAGGACTTGCAAAGAAGTAGTTGTTGGGGCTCAGGTTGATCTGCAGACCGGCGTTGACACCGTTGCCATTGCTGTCCGCGCCGCCCGTCAGGGTCACCTTGCCTGTGCCGCCGCTCGCGCCAAAGCCGGCCAGCATCGCGGGAGCCCCCGCGAGCGCGGTCGGAAGCGTGCCCGGGGTGCCCACCGTGCCGACAAAGTCGCGGTTCGCACCCGACCCAGCCTTTGAGTCCACGGAGGTGTACAACGTGCCGTTGTAGATCTGCACCTCGCGCGTATCCTGCGCGACCGTGTTGTTTGTGGCGTCGGGCCCGGTGATCGCGGCCGGCGCGGTCGTGGTGGTGTACAGCGGAACGCGGAAGACTCCGCCGGTCTGATCCGATCCGCTGCCCTGGCCGGAGATGTACGCCGACCCCGTTCCGGTTGCCGTAAAGGCGCTGCGTGGATTGTTCACGTTGAAGACGTTGTAGGCCACCGAAGATGAGTCCACATTGCCATTGCCGTCAATCAGCGCCAGCACCCGCGGCACGGCCGTGTAGCTCGTCCCGGTCAGGCTACTCGATTGCGCCAGCGCCAGCGAGGGCGCCGCGCCATAGGCCGCCGGGTTCGCGTCAAAAGCCGCCGCGTTCACGCCATAGCCCATCAGCGTGAGGAAGCGGCCATCGCCCGAAAGCTGCAACGTCGCTTCCGAGGAGGAGCCGTACTCGCCCGAAACCGGCAGATTGGCCCCCGCGGCCGACTGCGGCAGCACCAGCGAGTTCACATAGGTCGCGCCCGTTGTACCCACGGGAGCGAATTGCAACAACGTTAAGGGCGCTGCCTGGTTGTCGCCATAACCGCCGCTTGCGCTGTTCATGACGCCCGTCCCTGTACCGTTCACCACGGCACAGGTGCCGCCGTAGACGCCGCAGCCTTCCACGGCAACCACCAGATTGCCAGGCGTAAACTGCGTGTTTCCTTGCGCGAGGGCGGGCAGGGCCACCAGCGAGGCGGCAGCCAAAGCGGAACGGGTCGCGGATTGGGTCAACGATCGACTGAACGATCGACTGGAGGATCGTCGGCGCACAGCGCGACGGTGCATCGGGGAAAAGCTGTTCAAGTGAGCTCCTGAAACAAAGTGATCCTCCGAGCCTACCCGGGCGACGTTACGCCCAGGTGACGGGGCTCCTGTCACCCGGCAACGGTAAATGGTTCACTTCAACTGAACGGGCGCGGCGTCTACCTTTAAACGAAAGAGCTGGTACGGCTTTTGCCGCAGATCCTGACCGTTGTGCATGGTCGGCTGACGGTGCAGCTGGTTTGAGGTGAAGTATAGGTAGCCGTCGCCGGCCAGGCTCATGGTGTCCGGCCAAAGGATGCGCGGATCGTGCGCCAGCGTCTCCGTCAGCCCGGTTTTGGGGCTCCAACGATGGATGGAATCTGTTACCGGATCGGTCATGTACACGTTCCCCGCCGCGTCCGACTCCAACCCGTCCGAAGGCATCTTGCCTGTGACGACCCGCACCGTCGCCGCCACCTGCGCGTCACTCTTGGATTGGTCCTTCAGCATTGCCGTGGATACCGCATACAGCTTTGTTGCGTTGATCGGGCAGTAGTACAGCGTCTCGCCGTCGTTGGAGATGGCGATGCTGTCGGCAGCGAAATTCACCGCTTTGGGAGGGTAGCCGGGCGTCGTCATGTAGACCGGCCGGCCTTCGGCAAACATCAGGAACTGGTCCTCGCTCAACGTGCTCGAATGCTGATTCAGCCGCCGCCAGCTCTTGCCCGTCGCCAGATCGACCACGACGATCGCATTCGGCCCCTGGCTGGAGGAGTCCGTGATGTATGCCGTCCCATGAATTCCGATGCCGGCATCCGCTGCGTATCCAACGGCCGCGCAGCTGCGTTCGGCGTTGGGATACATCGCGTCCTTCGGCGGTGCGTTTGGATTGGGTGCCGGCGCGCTGCCGATCATCGTCGAGCAGTTCTGGGGCCCGGCGTCACCGCCGCGCAGATCGAAGCGCACGTCGTTCATATAGCTATTGGTCCCCGCTGACTCCGGCGGCAGCAGGATCGTCTTCACCACCTGGTTCGTCTTCAGATCGATGGCCACCAGCTTGGGTCCATCCGGAACGATGTTCTTAAGCAGGGGCGCGCCCGTATCCAGCACCCAGAGCCGGTCTTCTGGATCCACCACCACCGATTGCACACTCACAAAATGCGTCTGGTCCGCCGTTCGGTCGGTAAAAGCATTCGGGTTCGGCAGCGAGCGCCCCGGCCAGTTGTTGATTTCCTCATTCGGGTACGCCACCGCTTTGCCATTCACGACCTCCGCCACCGTGAACGGGATCGGGTCGCCCCAGCGCGCGAAATTCACGAAGATCCGGCCGCTGTGCGACACCGTCACACCCTCCGGCATGGGCCCGGAAAAGGTCGCCACCGTCTCCAGTTGGCCAATCGGTTGATCGGTGGCAGCCCCTTGCGCACGCAGGCCGAAAGGCAGGAGGAAAGACAACAGGCAGGGTGCCAGGCGGGAAGTCAGGCGGGGAATCAGAACAGGAGGCATAGGTGCGTTGAGATGGCCTGTGCCATCCGCTCGTTGGCTGCGATCGCCTGAAAGCCGATGCCTCCCCGCTCCCGCAGGTGACGCTGCGCACCGCATCAGATGTCTTGCCTGCGCTTGTCTTGCCTGCGCTGAAAAAAATGCCCACTGAGCCACCCACGCACCCTGCAGAAGCCGTTACCTCCTTTGAGGTCGAGGTCACCCGCGTCTCTGCGGACGGCCGGGTTCCCCTCACCGAAACTGTCACGCGGGAAGAGCCGCTCGAAATACAGCTCGAACATGGTCCCGCGGGCGATCGGCAGAACCGCTCGATCAGCGTCACCATGCGCACGCCGGGCAACGACCGCGAGCTCGCCCTCGGTTTTCTGCACACCGAAGGCGTCCTCGGCGAGGAGGTCGATCTCGAAGACCTCCACATCGCGCAACCCGAGGTCGTCACGGCCGATTGCGGCCCCCAGGCCGACACCGGCATGACCCCGACCACCGCCGGGATCGTGCACATCACCGTGACCCCCGGCGTCGCTGTGCGCACCGCCTCGCTCGAGCGCAACTTCTACACCACGTCCAGCTGCGGGGTGTGCGGCAAAGCCTCACTCGCGGCCCTGCGCTCCGTCGCACCTCCACGCCGCCGCAACAACTTCCGCTTCGACCCCGCGCTGCTCTTCGGGCTGCCCGAGCGCATGTGGGAGCACCAACGCACCTTTCGCCGCACCGGCGGCCTCCACGCAGCCGCTCTTTTCGACGCCGGGGGCCGGCTCGGGCTACTGCGCGAGGACGTGGGCCGTCACAACGCCGTTGACAAGCTCGTGGGCGCGAGCTTCCTTGCCGACGAGCTGCCCCTGCGCCAACGGCTCCTGCTGCTCTCCGGCCGCGCCAGCTTTGAGCTGCTGCAAAAGGCTGTCATGGCCGGCATCCCCGCCGTAGCCGCCATCGGCGCCCCCTCCAGCCTGGCCATTCAGGTCGCCAAAGACTTCGACGTGACGCTTGTAGGCTTTCTACGGGAGGATCATTTCAATATCTACAACGGCGCTGAACGGTTGTAAGTTGTAGCGGGATGGCGACCGCGTGCGAAGCGTTGCACCCTTTTTCTATCATTCCCGAAGGGAATCTGCGTTTGCGCCCTGCCACAACCGCCGGGGCCGTTAGCTTCCAGTGTAGACACTACCCAAACAGCAGATCCCTCCGCTCCGCTGCGGGATGGCAACAAGAAACCCGCCGTACAGCCGCGCACCTGGATAACTGCCTTAAGCGCCCGCAACCACAAACGCACAGCGTAGAACGTACAACTTAGAACGTACAACAAGCAACCTGCTATCTCACTCCCGCTTCACCGGCACACGCACAAAGGGCATTCCGGCTGCTGTGGCTGCCCGAAACCCAGCCTCCGCGTCCTCGAAGACCAGGCAGTCTTTCGGCGCTACTCCCAGGCGCTTTGCTGCGACCAAGAACGGCTCCGGCGCCGGCTTGCCGTGCGTGTAGTCCTCCATGCCGACCTCTGTGGCAAAGAAGTGCCGCAGCCCCAGCACGGCCAGGGTGCGCTCAATGGTCAGCCGTGGCGATCCAGAAACGATCGCCATGGGCAGCTTGCCGTGCTGTGCCTTGGCGTGCGCCAGCACGGAGGCAATCGGCTTCACCTCGCCGACCATCGTCAAGTACAGCTGTTCCTTGCGATGCACGGTGGCGACGGGATCGAGCGTCCAGCCGAACCGCTCATTCAGCATTTCCACCGTGCGCGTGAGTGGGATGCCGCCCCAGGCCCAGAACAGATCGATGGGGAAGTCGCCGCCCATCTCCCGCGTGGCCTGCTGCCAGGACCGCAGATGCAGCGGCATGGAATCGGCTAATGTGCCGTCGAGGTCGAACAGGTAAGCCTTGAAGGGGCCACCCGGAATGGGCAGGGGCGCGGCGGAAATTGGGGTTTCGGGCATCACCGCAGTTTAAAGGTCTGCCGCCCTTCCGTCTCGGCTCAAAGCGCACCGCGGCCTGGCTCTCAGCAGTTCCAGACTTAGCCAGTCGGCTCGGCTGCCCATGCCGACTTCTGGCCCTACCACCTGTGGTTACCAAAGATATGCCGTCAGTTGACGGGAAATGCCCTGTGCCTATGGAAGAATGGGCGCACTAAAAACTACACCTTACGGAGTACTCCCTGAACGTCCGTCAAGTCCTTTGCTTGCTTTTTTTATCTGTTCTTTTTCTCCCCGCTTCCAGGCCCCAGGCGCAGACTCCGGCTCAAAGTACAGCCATTTCTGCGGTGCCCTCGTGGTTCACCCGCTGCGCCGGCCAAAACGCGCAATGCACTGTATACGGTCCTGCCCAGGTGATCTATGGTTCGGCCTCGGGGAACCTGCCCGCTGCTGGCGGCAGCTTTCTTACCCAGGTCGTGAACGGGAGCGTTTCCTGCTCGGACACGGTCTTCGGCGAACCCGCTCTGGGTCAGTCAAAAGCCTGCTGGTATGGCCCGGTGGCCGGTATGAATCCGGGCCAGATCCAGGGTGCGGGTGGCTCCGATTATCCCTTCTCCGTGCAGAACGACGGCGCTTGGGACGGTTCGCAACGTCATGTGGTTGGCCACTACAACCTGGACCCAACCCTTGTGGAAGCGCAGCTTCGCCAGCTATACCAGACAGGGCAGCGCAACGTCTCCCTTGTGCTGTGGTACATGCCTGTCAGCACCTCCGGCACGCCGGTGGACTGGCTCTACGCGTCGGCCGTGATCGACTCCAGCGCCGGCGCGCTCTCCCCGCTGATGGCGAGCAATCTCACCGCCGTTCTCGGCCTGATCCGGGAGATCGGCTTTACGCAGGTCACCCTCCGCTTCGATCCCTTCGGTCCGGCCAGCCCGGTCAACTGGGGCAACACCTGGAACGAGGCGCTCTTCCAGCAGGATGAGTCTTTTGAGTTCAATGCCCGTCAGGTCGCCGAAGCCGCCCTCGCCGGCAGCTCCGTCGTGCGCACCTATGATCTCGGCGTGGAACTGGCCGGCATCGCGCCTCTGCCCAACGCCGACGGGGTCACCTATGCCAACGGCCAGAGTCCCGCCTGGACCACTCGCCTTTGGGCCGACTACGTGAGCCGCTACGGCAAAACGGACAGCTACGGTTTCAGCATCGCGTACAGCTTCAGCGCGCTGACCCGCGCCATCGCGCAGTATGACAGCGCCGGCACCCGGCCGAGTCGCTACGCGATTGACGACTACATCGGCAACGATCTCTGGTATGTCTACCAGGAACTCGTCGGCGCCAACGACACGGCCAAGCCGGTCATTCTGCAGGAGGTTTCCTACAACGACGCGACGGAAGCCGGCTACATCCAGTCCGTGCTTGGGCATTTTCCTTTGACGATAGCCTCCGTAAACCAGTGGCCGAACAACGTGACCACGGGATACCTGAATGCCGTGCCACCCACCAACTACGGCGCCTACGGCGGCAGCGCCGCCACCACGGGCACCCTGGTCGTGGCGCCCTGCAGCGTAGCCGCCGGCCAGACCTCGTGTACGACACAGGTAAGCTGGGCGACCTCCAACGCGGCCAACGCCGCGCTGTTCGTCAACGGGGTACAGGCGGCGAATCTGCCGAACATTGCCACGAGTCTTTCAGGAACAGCGAATGTCACCCTGGGACTCGGCCAAAGCAACCTCCTGCTGGTGTCTTCGCAGACGGCGTTCGGCAGCAATACAACGATCGCGAGCGCCTCGGATCTCGGTGCGGGCCAGTCGATCCTGGTCAGCCGCACGGCAACGGCTCTGGACCCAACCGTGCCTGCGATCTCCAACGCCGGCGTCGGCGGCCCCAACCTGCAGAGCATCTGGGCTACGGGCAGCAATCTTTCCACGGGCTGCTCTGTTCAGCTCTATAACCCCGGTGCCCCCGGCTCGGCCGCCGTGGCAAATCTCACAAATGTCAACTGCGCACCGTCGAGCCTCAGCTTCGCGCTGCCCGCGGCTGTGTCCACGAGCTACGCCGCCCTGACGTTTACGGTTACCAACCCCGGTTCCTCGCCCTCAACGCCCTACTCGCTACCCATTCAACCCATCCCTGTCCTTTCTTCTGCCGGCCTGGGCGGAACCAATAACGGGTCTATCTGGGCCATCGGCCAGAATATGACGTCGAGCTGTTCGGTCCGGCTTTACGACCCGGCATCGCCGGGCTCCGCCGCACTCGTCACCCAGGGAATTACCTGTGGCAACACCAGCCTCAGTTTCGCCATCCCTGCCGGGATTCAGGGCAAGTACAGCAAGCTGAACCTCACCGTGGTGAACTCGGATTGGCAGCAGTCCGCGCCGGTCTCCATCACCCTGCAGTGAAGCTCGCTCAAGCGGTGACTGCATCACGCGGTCATCGCGCGAGCAGTGCCTCCACCATCGCGTTCCATTCGTCGGCCAGGTCGCCTCTGGCCGGCGAATGGCCAGCGCGGCGGTACCAGTAGGCCGCATTCCCCGCATCGCCCTCTTTGCGATGGAGGTAGGCGTGCACCCACGCGCCATCGGGTCCCGTGACGTCCTGCGCCACGGTATGCGCCTGTTCCCAGTCGCCCTGCCCGTCCCACCAAAGGGCGAGCAGCACCCCGTGCAGCGACTGTGGATCGCAGCCCTTGAACTCCTCAGTGGTCATTTTGACCTTCCTCGCCGCAAGAAACCCGCTCCGTCAACCAGCTAGGCGCCTGCAGGTTTCCAGCGTTCCAACAGGGCGTGCAGCGCCTCGGGCGTGGTCCGTTCGAACTCCTTCGGTTTTTCGGCATACAGCACCTTGCCATGCGCATCCAGCACCGCCAGGGAGGGTACGCCATGCGCGATGGGGACGTTGTACCGCTCAGCGACATCCAGATTGCGGTCGATGTGCCCGATGTCGATGTGTACCACCACATACCCACGCGTCAGCAGCCCGGCATTGGGGGGCTGATGGTAGTAGTAATCCAGCACCTGGCAGTCGCCGCACCAATTGCCGCCGAACTCCAGCAGGATGTGCTTGCGGTCGCGCTGCGCCTCGGCTTCGGCGGCTGCAATCTGCTCGCTGGGTTTCGCCGTCTCGGAATAGAGGTGCGGATTGGGATGGAACGGCTCCTGCGCGCCGGCCTGCCCAGTTCCCAACGTTCCAAATCCCATGGCGAGAAAGCTCACGCCCACCACTACCGCCGCTGCTACTCGCTTCTGTACGTTCACATCGCCTGAGACGCACGGCCCTTCCAGCTCCGTTGCTCTTGGGAGCCATTTTCGGCGCATAATGACGCATGAGTGCGCCCAGTGCGTTTGTGCCCGTCTTCCAGCTAGGAACCGAGCTAATCTCTGAGCAGGTGACCCAGCCAGGCACCGAGCCGGAGGCAGCGCGAAGGGCATTCACGCCCGCCGAGGCCGTCCCCCTGCCGCGCGGCTGTACCTTCCCGGAGTCCGATTGGCGGGCGCTCGCACCCTTCTGGTACCCGGTGGCCTTCTCGCATGAGGTGACCGGCCGTCCCTACGCCGCTACGCTTCTGGACGAGCGGGTGGTGGTGTACCGGCTCGCGGACGGCTCCGTTGCGGCGGCGAGGGACATTTGCTACCACCGCGGTGTGCCGCTCAGCCTCGGACACGTCGAAGGCGATGAAATTATCTGCAAGTACCACGGCCTGCGCTATGACCGGAACGGCCGGTGCACCTGCATTCCGGCCCATCCGCAGGGGCCGATCTCGCCACGGCTGCGGTTGGACACCTACCGCGTTCAGGAGCGCTATGGCCTGGTCTGGGTTCGCCTGGTGGACAACGGTCCGCTCGCCCTGCCCGAGATGCGGGAGTGGGAAGACCCGGACTACCTCCAGGTGCTGCCGGAAAGCGTCTCGATCGAGGCCGCTGCCGGCCGCCAGATCGAAGGCTTTCTCGATGTGAGCCACTTTGCTTTCGTGCATACTGCCACCTTTGGCGAAGCCGACAACCCGGTCGTGCCAGACTACCCGGTCGCGAAGACCGCGGCCGGCTTCGTGGCGGATTACCACAGCACGGTCAGCAACTACTCCCATGGTTTCAAGCACCTGAACCCTCCGGGCTTTCTGTGGCGTCGCCGTTTTGAGGTGTTCCTGCCGTTTACCGCCAAGCTGACCGTCTTTTTTCCCGGCGAGGGGCACCAACTCCATATCCTGAACGCCGCGTCGCCCGTGTCGGCTCGCAAGACCAGGCTCTTTGTGCCCCTCTGCCGCAACTTCGACAAGGAAGCGCCGCTCCAGGCCACGCTGGACTTCAACGGTCAGGTCTTTGCCGAGGACATCGCGATCGTCGAACGGCAATTCCCTGAAGATCTGCCCATCGATCTCCAGGCCGAAGCGCACTTTCCGGCGGACCGGAGTTCCATCGCCTACCGCAAGGGCCTGGCGGCTCTCGGGCTGGGCCGAAGCTACACGGCCTGACGCCTCGGCAGCCCGCCTTCGGCCTGCCAGCTTCTTAGACCGGTTTGCCTCCAGGTATAGCTCCGCCACAAATGCCTGGTTGTCATCCCGCAGCGCAGCGGAGGGATCTGCTGTTGGGCTGCCGCGATACCTGAGGAACTACAGCCCTGGCGCCGCCGAGTGCCTCGCCTGTGTCTCAGAATGACACAGCAAACTCACGTGGATGCATCAAAGGTGGACTGTCACGAACGGCTGTTTTCTCGTACTCTTCTCTGTGTGATGGATAGGACAAGTCTAAAGGTGACGGACGAAGAGATGGCGGAGGAGTTTGGCCGCGTGGTCGGGCTGCTTCAGCTGGCTTCGAGAAAAACATCGTTCCAACGCCTGATGACGGAGGCCAACCACAAAGGCCTGAACTGGATCCAGGCGCTCGAGTATGTCATCGAGAAGGCTGCTTACTAGAGCTGTCCTCACCCAGGGGTGCAAGTCTGCCGTCAGACCGAGCCTGAGCGAAGCCGAGTGGGGGTCTTTGTGTCCTCGGCGGTCCGTGCATAGGTGGTGTTCCAGCGCATCAGCAGAAAGTACGCAACCCCCGCAACGAAGAAGCCCACGAACCAGGCATAGGTGTAGAGAAACGCCAGGGCCGGCAAAAGGCGGCCGACCAGCGCCCCGGCTACACCCAGGGCCAGCGCCGCCAGTGCCCTCGCGTTGATGCCGCCGCGGTATTCATAGCGGCCGTGGCGGTGGTACAGCGCGGGGACATCCAGGCGTGTGCGGCGGAGGATGAAGTAGTCCACCACCATGATGCCGGCGACGGGGCCCAGCAAGCCGCTGTAGCCCACCAGCCAGCCGAAGACGTAGCTGCCAAAGGTCGCCATCAACTTCCAGGGCATCATGGCCAGCCCAAGAAAGCCCGTGATGAGGCCGCCGGTGTGGAAGCTGATGTGCCGCGGCGCAAGGTTGGCAAAGTCGTTTGAGGGCCCCACGACGTTTGCTCCGATATTGACGTTGAGCGTGGCAACCAGCAGCGCGATCAGCCCCACAAAGGCAACGACCGGCTGGTGAAATCGGCTCAACAGGACAACCGGATTCCAGATCGGCTCACCGAAGACCACCGTCGAAGCCGAGGTGACCGCGATGCCCAGGAATGAATACAGCACCATCGCCACGGGCAGCCCAAAAGCCTGGCCCACGAGCTGCGATTCCTGGTTTTTGGCATAGCGCGTGAAGTCGGGGATGTTCAATGACAGCGTCGCCCAGTAGCCAACCATCGCGGTGAGCGACGGCCAGAAGAAGTGCAGAAACTGCCCTCGTGTGGTGAAGCGGCTGGGCGCGGCGAGCACCGGGCCGAAGCCGCCGGCCCGATGCAGCATGTAGCCGAGCAGCAAGAGGCTCATCAGGATCATGAAGGGCGCGGAAAAGGTCTGCAGGAAGCGGATGCTCTCCACGCCTCGCCACACCACGGCCATGTTGAGTCCCCAGAAGCCCAGGAAGCAGATCCACAGCACGGCCGGCATCCCGGCCGTGTGTGGGGCGAGCACGTTCACCATGGCGAAGATGGCCTGGCCGCCAATCCACGACTGAATGCCGAACCAACCGCAGGCCACGAGGGCCCGCAGAAGAGCGGGCACATTGGCGCCCAGCGTGCCGAACGAAGCGCGCACAAAGACCGGAAAGGGAATGCCGTACTTCGCACCGGCGTGGGCGTTCAGCAGCATCGGCACCAGCACGATCAGGTTGCCCAGCAGGATCGTCAGCAGCGCCTGCTTCCAATTCATGCCGCCCGCAATCAATGAGGCGGCGAGCATGTAGGTGGTCACCTCCATCGACATGCTGAACCACAGCGCGATGAAGTTATAGGTCGTCCAGGTGCGCTGGGACGGCTGTGTGGGCGCGAGATCCGCATTCCAGAGCCGCGCGTCCGGTGCGAGACTGGCATCGGACAAACCCTGCAAAAGGGTGCCTGTGGGGAGAGATCTGGCGGGAGCACTCATGCCAGACCACCGGCGTTGGCCTCACGCCGCACGAAGGCGCCGCGGCCCGCTGTTCCGAGAAACACACCGGGCTGTGCGGCGTTGTCGACTACCAGCTCGCCTCGGGCAAAGACTTTGGCCGCATTGCCCTTCACCGTCCATCCCTCAAAGAGGTTGTAGTCGTTTGCCATGCACTGGGTGGCCGCGGTGATGGTGTAGTCCGCCTCGGGGTCCCAAAGCAGGACATCCGCGTCAAAGCCCGCCGCGATTGTGCCCTTGCGCCCGCCCATGCCGAAGATCCGCGCCGGGTTAGTGGCGGTCAGCGCGACGAAGCGTTCCGGGGTCAGCCGGCCGCTGTTCACGCCGAAGTGCCACAGGATCTGCAGGCGGTTTTCCACGCCCGGGCCGCCGTTGGGGATCTTGGCGAAGTTCCCCCGGCCCAGAGCTTTTTGTTCCATCGTGAATGGGCAGTGGTCGGTGGACACCACCTGGAGCGAACCTTCGGCCAGCGCCTCCCAAAGCGGAGCCTGATGACGCTTCTCACGCAGCGGCGGGGTAAAGACGAACTTCGCCTCGTCCCAGCTTTCCCCGGGCATCTGCTCTTCAAGCGAAAGCACAAGGTACTGTGTGCAGGTTTCGGCCAGCGCACGCGCGCCGCGCCGCTGCATGTGCCGCAACTCATCCAGCGCGTAGCCGTTGGAAAGATGCACGATGTACACGGCCGCGCCTGCCATGTCCGCCAGGGCGATCGCGCGGTGCGTGGCTTCGGCCTCGGCCTTGGGACTGCGTGCGTGGGCATGGAAGTGCGGCGCGGTTTTGCCTTCGGCCAGCATCTGCGCGACGACGATGTCAATCGCGCTGCCGTTTTCCGCATGAATGCAACACAACGCGTTCAGCGCCGCGGCCTTCTGCATCACCTTGAACATCAGGCCGTCGTCGATCATCAACACGCCGGGGTAGGCCATAAAAAGCTTAAAGCTGGTGATGCCCTCGGCGACCATGTCTTCCATCTCGCGCAGGCCCTCTGCCCCGTCGCCCGAACCGAGGTCCGTCACCGCCATGTGCAGCGAGTAATCCACACAGGCCTTGCCCTCTGCCTTGGCGCGCCAGATGTCCAGAGCCTCGCGCATCGTGGAACCCTGCTTCTGCAGCGCAAAATCGATCACAGTCGTGGTGCCGCCGATCGCCGCGGCCATCGTGCCGGTTCTGTAGTCGTCTGCGCTCACCGTGCCGCCGAAGGGCATGTCGAGATGGGTATGGACGTCGATGCCGCCGGGCATGACGAGCAGGCCCGTCGCGTCAACGATGCTGTGTCCTGTCGCGTCCAGGTGCTGTCCGACTGCAGTGATGCGTTCACCTTCAATCAGGACATCGGCAAGCACAGAGGCCGAGGCGTTTACAACAGTTCCGTTCTTGATCAGCGTTCCCATCTGTGATCCGCTCCCTGCATCAACGTTCACGGCGTATTCGGATTAAGATCCGTCGGTGCTGTCACACCCACGGGCACGATGCCGGCAGCCACGCGCTCTTCCCAACTCTGCGCCGGCAGATCGTTCTTCACACGCTCCATGGTGATGCACTCCGGCACCGGGCACACGAGCGAGCACAGGTTGCAACCCACGCAGTGGTGCTCATCCACACGCGGAATGCGTTCGAGCGGCGCACGGTAGGGCCCGCGCCCTTCGGACACAGACGCATCGAGCCTGGGCAGGGGCGTCATGGTGATGCGCTGTGCGCTCTCCGCTGCGATGGTCGCCGGGGTGCGCGTGATGTCTGGCGCGGGCAGCGCGCGGTCCAGGTGGATGCACTGGTGCGCGCCGTCCCAGCACGCGGTATAGCAAAGCTGGCAGCCGATGCAAAGCTCTTCGTGGATGTGCGCGACGACCTGGTAGTTCAAGTTCAGGTTCTTCCACGGCCGCATGTGGGGCAGGCTCAGGCCGCGAAAATCTTCAAGCGCCGCGTAGCCCTTGCGTCGCATCCAGGCGAGCAGACCATCGGCCAGATCCTCCACGACGCGGTAGCCGTGGTGCATCACCGCCGTGCAGACCTGCACGGTGGTGGCGCCGAGCAGCATGAACTCGGCAGCGTCTTGCCAGTTGGCGATGCCGCCGATGCCGCTCATGGGCAAAGCCGCCTCGGGGTCGCTCATCACCTGTTCCACCATGTTCAACGCAATCGGTTTCACCGCCGGGCCGCAGTAACCGCCATGCGAGCTATAGCCGTCCACCACCGGGCGCGGCTCCAGCGTGTCGAGATCGATGCCCGTGATGGAGTTGATCGTGTTAATCGCCGACAGGGCATCCGCGCCGCCGCGCCTGGCTGCGCGCGCGGGCATACGGATGTCCGCGATGTTGGGCGTCAGCTTCACGATCACCGGCGTGCGGGCGCGTTCCTTCACCCACTCCGTGATCTGCGCGCAGTACTCCGGCACCTGGCCCACGGCGGAGCCCATGCCGCGCTCGCTCATCCCATGCGGGCAGCCGAAGTTCAACTCCAGCCCATCGGCGCCGGCGTCTTCGCTGCGCTTCACCATCTCATGCCAGGCCTCGCGCGTAGACTCCACCATGAGCGAGGCAATCACCGCGTGCTTTGGGTAGCGCCGCTTCACCTCGGCGATCTCGCGCAGGTTCAGTTCTGTCGCCCGGTCGCTGATCAGCTCGATGTTGTTGAACCCCATCATCCGCCCACCGTTCCAGTCCACCGAGCTGTAACGCGAACTCACGTTGGTGATCGGCGCGCCGATCGTCTTCCACACCGCGCCGCCCCAGCCCGCATCGAAGGCGCGCATGACCTGCTCGCCGCAGTTGGCCGGCGGTGCGGAGGCCAGCCAGAAAGGGTTGGGGCACTCGATGCCCGCAAACGTTGTGCGCAGCGTCGGGTCTGTCTTTGCAGCGGTTGTATTTGCAGGGATTGCTTTTGGGGCGCCGGCGGTTCCGTTCAGCTCACTCATGCGCCCTCTCCGAGCCAGGCTGCCATCGCAATGCCCGCGCGCTTGCCGTCGGCCACGGCATCCACCACCTCGCGGCCGCCGTTGGTGCAGTCGCCGCCCGCGAAATAGCGCGGGTTGGACGTCTGTCCCGTGCGGCGGTCAATCAAAATACGGCCGCGTTCCAGCACCAGCTTCGGTGCGGAGTCCGCGTCTCCTTCGAGGAACTCCGCATGGGTTGACTGGCCGATGGAGAGCACGATGCAATCAACAGGCAGTGTCGTGGTCTCGCCCGCGACGGGAACCAGCGAACCGTCGCTGCTGACTTCGAGCGTTTGCAGTTCGAGCCCTTCCACGGCATGGCGAAAGAGCGACCGCTTGATGCCGACCGGTTGCACGTTCCACAAAAAACGCACGCCTTCGGCCTTGGCGTGTTCGTACTCAAAATCGAAGGCGGACATCTGGCCGGGGCCGCGACGGTATAGCATCGTGACCTCCTCTGCGCCCAACCGCACCGCTGCAATCGCTGCGTCAATCGCCGTATTGCCCGCACCCACCACGGCGACCCGCGCGGGCGACTGCGTCAGCACCCCGCTCTTGTACTCGGCGATCCAGCGGAGCGCATCGGTGACGCCGTGGCTGTCTTCGTGCTCCAGTCCCAGCTTACGGATGGCTCCCAAACCGATGCCAAGGAAGATCCCGTCGTACTCGCGTTCAAGCTGCTGCAGACTGGCCGCATCGACCGTGGTTTCGAAGCAAAACTCCACCCCCAGTCCAGCGATCAGGTCGATCTCCCGCAGACTTTCCCGCAGCGGCAGCTTGTACTCCGCGATGCCGTAGGTGTTCAGGCCGCCCGGCAGGGGACGCGCGTCAAAGATTGTTGCGGCCACGCCCCGGCGCCGCAGCTCCGCCGCACAGGCGAGCGAGGCCGGACCCGCGCCGATCAGCGCCACGCGCTTGCCTGTAGGCTCGCCGGGGAAAAACGGCAGCGGCGCTCCGCTGGCGTGCAGAGAATCCATGGCATAGCGCTGCAAACGGCCGATCTGGATCGGCTCCTGGGCCTCGTGCTGAAAGACGCACGCGCCCTGGCACAGCACCTCGACGGGACAGGCCCGCGCGCAGCTGGACCCCAGGATGTTGGCGTCCAGAATCGTCTGCGCCGAGCCCCCGAGATTGCCCGTGCTGATCTTCTTGATAAAGCGCGGCACGTCAATGTGCGTGGGGCAGGCCTGCGTGCACGGTGCGTTGAAGCAGAAGAGGCAGCGGTTTGCTTCGGCCAGCGCCCCCGCGTCGGTGAAGGGCGGATGGAAGTCCGGAAAGCGTGCCGCAACCTCCGGGGCGTCGGGCGCCTGCGATCGGAAGCTCAGGGTCTTGCTCATGGGAGAGCGCTCCGCAAAACGTGAGATGAGGGTGAGCTGATTATGCACCGGGGTGCGGCGTACGGTGCTCCTCGGCCCACAAATCGATGCCGCCGTCGCCGGCAAGCCAATGCATGGCGGACTCGGCTGCCCGTCCAAAGGCCTCGGCGGCCTGCATCAGGTGCAGCCGGTCCGTGTCTTCTTCGCGGTGGTGGCTGAGCCCGCGCAGCGACTGCACAAACAGCATGGCCGTGGGAACGCCCAGGCGCGCGACCTCCGCTGCGTCGTGCAGGGGACCGGAGGGCAGCCTCTGGCTCGTTCCGGTCATTTCCAGCACGGCCTCTTCAAGAAAGGTCATCAGCTGCGGATGGAACGCGATGGGTTCAATCGACCAGATCTTTGACCACTCCGCCGCGCAGCCTTCCTCGGCTGCGAAACGCTGGCTCGCGGCCCTGGCCTGCGACAACATCGACGCCAGCACAGTCGCATCCAGATCGCGCAGATCCAGGGTGGCCTCGCAGCGCCCCACCACCGCCGTGGGGATGCCCGGAAAGGTCTTCACGCTGCCCATCGTGGCCACGGCGTCCGGGTATTGCCCGGCGATGGTGCGGATCCCCAGGGCCAGCTTGGCGCAGGCCGCCAGCGCATCCCGGCGCACGTTCATGGGCGTTGAGCCGGCGTGCGCCTCCTGGCCCGTAAACGTCACCGCCCAGCGCTCCACGCCCTTGGTGCCCGTCACCACGCCCAGCGCCTGCCCCGCGCGCTCCAGCACGGGCCCCTGCTCGATGTGCAGCTCAAGGTAGGCGCCGATATTGCGCTGTTCGTTTGCCGCCTCGCCCACACGGTCGAGTTCCACGCCGCAGCCGCGCAGCGCGGCTTCCAGCGTCGTGCCTTCGTTGTCCGTACGCCCGCGGTCCGCATCGGTGGTGTGCTTGCCCGCAAAGGCCGCCGAGCCGAACAGGCTGCGCCCGAACCGCGCGCCTTCTTCATCGGCCCAATCCACCAGCCGGATCGTGCAGGGCGGCCGTCCCCCGGTACGTTTGGCGATGGCTTTCAACACCTCAAGCCCAGTCAGCACGCCCAGGCAGCCGTCCAGCCAGCCGCCGTTGGGCACCGAATCCAGGTGCGATCCCAGCACCAGCGTCCGTTCGCTGTTCCCGGGCAGCGTCACCCAATGATTGTCGGCGGCATCGTGGTGGTGTTCCACGGGCAGGTCGTTCAATTTGCTCTCAAACCACGCCCGCGCCTTTTGCCAGGTGGGCGACCAAGCGACGCGTTGTGCGCCCCGTTCATCGGCGGTCAGGGCGCGCAGCTCTTCCAGGTGCGCCAGTACGGCGTGGGCGTCAATCATGCTCCAAGCTCACGCGCCCCCGGCCTGCTTGTCAAGCCCGGGGTTTGTCGCCGGCCCCCATTGGAAGGGCTGTTGGGCGGCTGCTGCGTCCCGTCTTCCGCAGCATCCAATACCGCGAGGAAGTGAGGAACCCATGAAAGCAGTCGTCTTACACGAGTACGGCAGCTCTTCTAAGCTGCATTACGAAGACTTCGAGGACCCAAAGCCCGGCCCGGGCGAGGTGCGCGTCCGTGTGCTCGCCGTCAGCGTGAATCCTGTGGATTGGAAGATGCGCTCCGGTGAAGCCAAAGCGATGTTTCCCGTGCAGTTCCCCGGCATTCTCGGCCGCGATGTCGCCGGCGTGGTGGAGTCGCTCGGAGAAGGCGTCGAAGGCTTCCATGAGGGCGATCGCGTCTTCGCCATGGCCCGCAAAACCTATGCGGAACTCTGCGTCGTAAAGGCCTCCGAGCTGGCCCATCTGCCGGAGGGTCTGGAAACGACGCTGGCCGGCGCCGTGCCCCTGGTAGCGCTTACGGGCGATCAGCTCATCCGGAGAGCCTGCGAGGTGCAGGCCGGCCAAACGGTTCTGCTCACCGGCGCCACCGGCAGCGTGGGCCGCTGCGCCCTCTTTGCGGCCCTGGAGATCGGGGCCAAAGTCATCGCCGGCGTGCGCAGGAAGCAAAAGGACGAAGCGCTGGCGCTCGGTGCGGTGGCGGCGGTCGACCTCGAAGATCACAGCGATCTCGCCAGCCTCGGTTTCGTTGATGCCGTGGCCGACGCGGTCGGCGGCAAACTCGGCCCCGCGCTGCTCGCCAAGGTCAAGCCGGGCGGAGCGTACGGCACGCTGCTGGGGCCGCCGCAGGGGGCTGCGCTGCATCCGCTGGTCCGGATCAAACCCATGTCGGCTCAGCCGGACCCCGCGGCCCTCGTGCACTATGGCGAAGCCGTTCGCAGCGGCAAGCTCACGCTGCCCGTCAGTGAGATCCTGCCGCTCGCCGAAGCCGCCGCGGCCCAGGCCAGGGCAGAAAAAGGCGGGGTCGGCAAAATCGTCCTCGTGCCCTAAAGCTAGGGTGCATTTGGGGGTGTGGCGCACGCAGATGGAGCGCTCGTGTAGTGCTCGCGAAGAACGCCGTCATCCTGAGCGCAGCGAAGGATCTCTGTATTCGGCTCGTGTCGGCGCCATACCCTCATGGGAAAGCTCTAACTCCTTCGGGAAACGGCATGGCGGGATCGTATAGCCCCGCCGTAAATGCCTCGGCCGGGCGGAATTCCCACCGTCTTCTACAATCGGCAGGTGATTGCTCATCTCCGAGGACAGATCCTCTTCAAAACGCCCGCGGCGGTCGTGGTGGAATGCGGCAATGTCGGGTATGAGCTGCTGATCTCGGTTTCCACCTACACCGAGCTCGGCGAAGTGGGTGCACCGGCTGCCCTGCACGTGCACACGCATGTGCGGGAGGATGCGCTGCAGCTCTTCGGCTTCAAGGAGCCGAATGAAAAGCGCCTGTTTGAAAAGCTGCTGACCATCTCCGGCATCGGCCCCAAGCTCGCCATCACGGTGCTCAGCGGCATCAGCCCGGAGCGCCTCGTGGGCGCCATCCGCGGCGGCGACCACGCCACGCTGACCAAGGTGCCCGGCATCGGCAAAAAGACCGCCGAGCGCGTCGTGCTGGAGCTGAAAGACAAGCTGGACGACATGGCCGGCTCCACAGCAGCCAGCGAACCGGGAAGGCCGCCTTTGAGCGCCGTCGCCGCGGATGTGCTCAGTGCGCTGCTGAACCTGGGCTACAGCCGCCCCTCCGCCCAGAAAGCGGTCGAGACAGCCGCGAAGGGCAAGGAAGATTCAGGGGACTTTGAACGGCTGTTCCGCGCCGCACTCGCGGCGATACGCTAGGTGTGTCCACAGAGGTGTCATCTCGACCGGAGCGAAGCGGTCTATATCCACAGAGGTGTCATCTCGACCGGAGCTGACTTCGTCAGCGGAGTGGAGAGACCCCTGTATTTGTCCGGTCGAGGCCTCTGGGCGCAGCGAAGGATGTCTGTAGAATGCCCCCACAGAAATCCAGCACGGAGATCCAAATGAGAAGACTGAGGATCGTGGAACATATCTCGCTGGACGGCGTGATTCAGCACTCCGCGGATGGCGGCGATTTTCCCTACAGCGACTGGACCGCGCCCTACCGGACCCACGCCGGCAGAGATGCAGTTCTGGCGGCGTATGGCGAGAGGTTCGATCTGCTGCTTGGCCGTCGCACCTACGATCTCTGGTCGGGCTTTTGGCCCAATGCGGCGAGCAGTCCGATGGCGGACCGCCTCAATGCGGCCACCAAATTTATCGCAACCCACCATCCGGAAAGTCTCGGGTGGGGACCCTATGAGGGGCTTGGACCGGACATCGTCGAGAACCTTCGCCGCCTCAAGTCGCAGGACGGCCTGGACCTTGTCCTCTCGGGCAGCTCCACGCTGACCTCGACCCTGCTCGAACATGGACTTGCGGATGAAGTCCTGCTGATCGTCTATCCCGTCCTGTTGGAGGTGGGCAAGCGCCTCTTTGCGGAGGGGACCCCGCCCCGCTCCTTCGAACTCCTCAGCACGAAAGCAATGCCGTCGGGCATCATCCTCAATACGTACAAGGTCGCCGGGCCGTTAAAGACCGAATAGCGCAAATCCGGTGAAGCTGAGGATCTATAGCTGCTCCCAAATACAGGGGTCTCTCCACTGCGCAAGACAGAAAACCGTCTTGCTCCGGTCGAGATGACGCTATCATGGCCCTTCAAGTTTACTTGTCGATACACACCCAGTTTTATGGCCGGTTTTCACCAGTCCATTTCACCAGTCCCTGGAGCCACGCTTGTCTTGCTCAAGCGCTTTACGCCCGCCGACGGTAGCGTACAGCGAACTCATACCCTGTATTGGCCGGGTACAACTCGGAGACCAGGCGGAGCCGCTCGGCCAGGGCGCCCGGCGCCAGCAGAGGGTAGTCCCGCTCCCGTAGCTCGCTGTAATCGAGGTCCAACACCAGCGACAGCAGATAGATGGCCAGCGCATCCGAAAAGGCGCTCTCCAGAAACACCTGGCGCTCCTTCTCATCGATGACCGCTGGCTGCGCTCCCGCGTTCAGGGTCACCACTTTGGAGCTGCCCGGCAGGGCGGCTCCAAAAGAGCGGTTCCCTAGCGGTGCGCTGCCCCCGAACAGCCGTCCGCGCCGTCCGCCGGCACCGCTCTCCGGCACACTTTCGGGTTCGGCGCTAACTGGCTTGCCCAGCGCCAGGTGCCGCGCTTCCCAGGCATCCAGGCTGGTTTCGCCGCGCGCACCGCCCAGCGCCTGCTCCCAGGCCAGCGCCGCAAACCGCTCCGGAACCCCTGCCGCGTCAATAAAGGCGTGGGCCACATTGATGAAAAACTCAAAGCTCAGCGCGAAACGGTCGCCCATCAGGCGCGTGGAGATGAACACCCCGCGGTGTCCGCTGCCCAGCTCCTGGTCAAGCTCCACATTGCGATGGCAGATCGCCGCCTCGCCCAGGTCTTCCGTCCAGGCTGGCGCCACCATGGCCTGCTCGGAGGTCTCGCCCCGGCTTTTGCGCGTGGCGTTCTCCGCCGCTTCCGGCTCACGCAGGGCCAGCGGCACAAAGAAGTAGGTGTTGGCGTTCAGCTGGCTCGCCATCGCATCCGGCACCGCTTCGAGCATGCGGTCCAGATCCGGTCCCGGCACCCCGGTTTCGCCAAAGGTGGCAAAGCGCACGCCGTTGGGGGAGCGGCGCACCTCGGCTTCGCGCGCCACCTGCGACGCGCGCACCAGTGTGTCGCCCGTACCTGCGCCCCATCCCCCACTTGTGCTCTCGGCTGTACTCTCGGCCATCAGGATATTCTACTGGAGATGCCCTCGCCCCATCACATCGAGCGTGCTCGCCGCGAGGGAACGCTGCTCGGCATCCCCTTCGGCGACCTTGGCTGGTTTCAATCGCTGGTCATCGCGATTGCCACAGGGTTTATCGCCTTCTTCCTTGTCACCTTCGTCTCCATCGCCACGCTGCTGTGTTACACCGCTGCCGGTCACCATGATGTGGACTTCGCCGTGACCTACAAGCGCCTCGGCATGCCCGTGGGGCTGGGTGTTTTCATTGCCGCGTCTGGTTTTCTGGCCTTCCAATACGTGCGGCGCACCCTGCGCGGCGGCCGTCCCAAGGAGTAGGCTCGCACGACGGGGCTGTGTGAGTTCGACGGCGCCCGTGTCCCGTTTTTCCTCAGCAAAGCACCAAGAAAAGTACCTCCCATGGCGAAAAGGCTGTAGAAACACAGGGAAACCGCCGTTTGGCTGTTGACAAGGGCCCGGGGCAGGGTGGAAGGTGAACTCGGCGCGGTGTAAAACCCCGCATAAACACTGGCGATTTGCTTCGTTGCGAAGCCTGCGCCGGAACCGACGGCAGTCCCCATCTTCCCCACACGCGTGCAAAGGAGCACATCCACATGGCAAAAGGCATGACCAAAACGCAGCTGATCCGCTTCATGGCAGAAAAGCTCGAGCTCACCAACAAGCAAAGCGCTCTTTTCTTCAGCACGATGGCCGAAACAGCCGTGAAAGAGACCAAAAAAAACGGCGAGTTCACCATCCCCGGCCTCGGCAAGCTGGTCAAGGCGGAGCGCAAGGCCCGCATCGGCCGCAACCCGCAGACGGGCGAAGCCATCAAGATCAAGGCCAAGACCGTGGTGAAGTTCCGCATCGCCAAGGCCGCCAAGGACTCCATCGCGCCGGTGAAGGAAAAGGCCGTGTCCAAGAAGGCTGTTGCCGCGTAAGTTTTTATGGAACGCAACGAAGCCCCGCTTGCCGGTAAGAAAGCGGGGCTTCGTTGTTTCTGCTGGTCCTTGGTTCTACTTCTTCTGGGCTGCGGCTGGGTTCCTGCGGTTACCCGTCCATCTTTTCGCGCAGCGTTGCGGCCGCCATCTCCGGCGTGATGTCGCGCTGCGGCGAGCCGAGCAGCTCAAAGCCCACCATGAACTTGCGCACGGTCGCCGAACGCAGCAGCGGTGGGTAGAAGTGCGCGTGGAGGTGCCACTCCGGGTGCGCCTCGCCGTCCGAAGGCGCCGGATGGAAGCCCATCGAGTAGGGAAATGGCGTATCGAAGACGCGGTTGTAGCCCGCTGTCACGGTCTTCAGGATGGCGGCCAAACCGTCGCGCTGCTCCGGGGTCAGCTCCGCCATGCGCGCTGCAGCCACCCGCGGCAGCAGCATTACTTCAAACGGCCACACCGCCCAGAACGGCACCAGGGCCACCCATTGCCCGTTCTGCGCCACAATGCGCTCGCCGGCCGCGAGCTCCAGCTCCAGATACGCGCCCAGCAGTGGCCGCCTGTGTTCGGCCAGGTAGTCCCGCTGCGCCCCTAGTTCGGCCGCGGGCTCGTTCGGCACGTGTTCTGTCGCCCAGATCTGGCCGTGCGGATGCGGATTGCTGGCGCCCATCATCGCCCCGCGGTTTTCAAAAATCTGCACATAGCCGATTTCCGGCCGCGCGCCCAGCTCCGTCTCCTGCTCCGCCCAGACCTCCACCACGCGGCGGATCTTTTCCACGGGCATCGTCGCCAGCGTCAGATCGTGGCGCGGATCGAAGCACAACACGCGGCAGGTGCCGCGTTCGGTGGAGGCGCGCAGCAGGCCGGCGTTGCCCTCATCCATCCCGGCATCCGGCACCCCAGGCATCAGCGCCGCGAAATCATTCTCAAAGACGTAGGTTTCGGTGTACTGCGGCGTCAGGTGGCCGCCGGCCCGCGTGTTTCCCGGGCACAGATAGCAGCTGGGATCGTGTTGCAGCGCAGCCGGGGTGGCCGGCGTCTCTGTCTGGCCCTGCCAGGGACGCTGGGTACGGTGCGGCGACACCAGCACCCACTCCCGGCGCAGGGGATTCCAGCGGCGATGCGGTTTTTCCAGCAAAATCGGGTCCATCATGCCTCTTTTCCTGTCGTCCCTGCGCCTGCCTTGCCTGGGCCCGCGTCGCCTGCACCCAGACCGTTCCGACGCATCGCGCCGTCGACGGCCTCGCAAACATACACGGGGGCTTCGATGTTGTAGCGCTTGCGATATGCGCCCTGCACGGCCCGGCCAAAGGCCTCGGCGTGCTCCGCCGCAACCAGATTTACCGTACACCCGCCAAAGCCGCCGCCCGTCAGCCGGGCGCCATAGCAGCCCGCTTGCGCCATGGCCGTTTCCACCAAAAAGTCGATCTCCGCGGTGCTTGCCTCGAAGTCGTCCCGGTAGCTCGCGTGGGCCGCTTCGAGCGCCTCCCCCAGCCTGGCCGGATCGCCGGCCAGCATCGCCTCGCGCGCCTCGCGCACACGGGCGTTTTCCGTCACCACGTGGCGGCAGCGCTTGTACGCCTGCGGGGGGATCTCGTCCCTGCACGCTTCCAGCTGCTCTGCTGTCGCATCGCCCAGATCGCGCAGCGCCGGGAATCGGGTGCGCAGAACCTCCTGGCCCTGCTCCAGCTCTTTGCGGCGCACGCCATACTCGCCTTCGGCGACCGAGTGTTTCACGCTGGAGTTCACAATCACCACCCGCGTGTCCGCCAGCCCGCCCGCGTTCATCGGCAACTGTTCGGCCTGCAGATCGCGCGTGTGAATCAGCAGCGCGTGCCCCTGCTCAGCCGCCGTCACAATGAACTGGTCCATGATGCCGCAGGGTGAGCCCACATAGCGGTTCTCCGCGCGCTGGCAGAGCAGGGCGATCTCCGCCGCCGGCAGGGTGCGGCCGCTGTGCGCCAGCAGCGCGACCGCGGTGGCCACCTCCACCGAGGCCGAAGAGCTCAGCCCCGCGCTCAGGGGCACATTGCTGCGCAGGCGCAGCGCAAACGGGGGCAGCTCGATGCCCAGCGCCTGCAACTCCCGCAGCACGCCTACAGAGTAGTCGCTCCATTGCCCCAGGCGAGGGGAGCGATCGTCCAGGCGGAGGCGGCGTCTGGAGGGAAAGCCCTCGCTGCTGAACTCGTAGCCGTCCCTCGCCGGCGTGACCGTGGCCTCGGTGTAGAAGGGAATGGCGATTGGCAGCACAAGGCCGCCGGTGTAATCCGTATGCTCGCCGATCAGATTCACGCGACCCGGCGCTGAAAAGGCTTTCATACTGGAATCAGACGTTTTCGCGGCGGAGGAGGTTTTCGTCGGTGTGGTCGTCAAAGCGGTACCCAATCCCCCTCATTATGCCGCGCTCCGGTCCGATTCCTGCAAAGGGATCGAGAAAAAGTGCCTGCGCGTCAGGGGAATGCGGTCCACCGTCGGCCTGGATGCGGGCCGCCCTCGGCGCGGGAGCACAGCAGGGGCGAGCACACACCTCGTCGCTCTGGCCCGCGGAAGCTCCCTGGACTACGTCAGCTCCATCGCATGCGCCGTGACCAGCTCCCTTGCGCGTTCGGTGAACTCGAGGACGCTGCTTGATCCCTGGTCGCCCCGCCCACGCACCCGGACGCTCACCGAATCCGTCTGCATCTCCTTGTCGCCCACCACAAGGATGAACGGCACCTTGGCCAGCCCGAAATCCCGAATTTTTCCCTGCATCTTGCCGTTCGAGCCATCCAGTTCCACACGCAGCCCGGCCGCTTGGAGGCGCTCCTTCACTGTCTCGGCGTAGGCGAGGTGCTTTTCGTTGGAGATCGGCACAAGGCCGATCTGCACGGGCGCGAGCCACATCGGGAAGGCGCCGGCGTAGTGCTCGATCAACACGCCGAAGAAACGTTCCACCGAGCCAAACAACGCGCGGTGCACCATCACCGGCTGGTGCCGCTCGCCGTCCTCGCCGACATATTCCAGCTCGAAGCGCTTGGGCAGATTGAAGTCGAACTGCACGGTGCTCAGCTGCCACAGCCGCCCGAGCACATCCACCAGCTTGATGTCGATCTTGGGGCCATAAAAGGCGGCCTCGCCGGGGAAGCTTTGGAAAGCGAGCCCGCGGCGGGTCAGCACATCGCGCAGGGCGCCTTCCGCGTGCGCCCAGTCCGCTTCGGTCCCGACAAATTCACCGGCCTTCCCCGGGTCGCGCGTGGACAGCTCCACGCGGTATTCCGCGAAGCCGAAGGTCCGCAGCACGGCCTCGGCAAAGTCCAGGCAGGCTTCGATTTCGCCGGTGATCTGCTCCGGTGTGCAGAAGATGTGCGCGTCGTCCTGGGTGAATCCGCGCACCCGCAGCAGGCCGTGCATGGTGCCGGAGCGCTCATAGCGGTACACGTTGCCCAGCTCGGCGTAGCGCTGCGGCAGGTCGCGGTAGCTTTTGGGCGTCGATTTATAGATCAGGATGTGGCCGGGGCAGTTCATCGGCTTCAGCCGGTATTCCGCATCGTCGAGCTCCATCGGCGGATACATGTTTTCGCTGTAGAAGCCCTCGTGTCCCGAGATCTTCCAAAGCTCGCGGCGCATGATGTGCGGCGTGTAAACCAGCGAATAGCCGCGCCGGACGCACTCCTCGCGCATCCAGTCCTCCATCGTCTTGCGAATCAGCCCGCCCTTGGGGTGCCAGAAGATCAACCCCGCGCCGGCGACCTCCTGGATGCTGAACAGATCCAGCTGCTTGCCCAGCACGCGGTGATCGCGCGCCTTGATCTCTTCCAGGTGCTTGAAATGCGCGTCCAGGTCCTTCCCATTGAAGAACGCAGTCCCGTAGATGCGCTGCAGCTGCTGGTTGTCCTCTTTGCCCAGCCAGTAGGCGCCGGCAATCGACATCACCTTGAACGCCTTGACGCGGCCGGTGGAAGGCACATGCGGCCCGCGGCAGAAATCGGTGAAATGGCCGTTTTTGTAGAGGGAGATCTCGTCGCCCGGCTGCGTAAATCGTTCGATGAAGTGCACCTTCATGAACTCGCCGCTGTTCCGGTAGTCGCTGAGGCCCTGCTCGCGAGCTTCGTGCACGTGAACGAAGGGTTCGTCACGCTTCACCACCTCGGCCATGCGCGCTTCAATGGCGGCCAGATCGAGTTCGGTGAACGGCACCTCGCGGTAGACGTCGTAGAAAAAGCCGTTGTCGGTTGCGGGGCCGTGACCCAGTTTCGTCTCGGGAAAAAGTTCAAGGATGGCCGTCGCCATCAAGTGCGCGGCGGAGTGCCGCACCACACGCAGCGCGGCCGGATCGGTCTCTTTCAGCAGCTCCAGCGCCACGTCCTCGGTCAGGGGCGCGCGCAGGTCGACCAGCCGCTCCCCGGCCGGGTCGGCTCCGGTGTACATGGCCTCTTCGGTCTGCGCACTCTTGGCTTCGTCATCGGCCGTTTCAGCCGGAGCCCTTGCGGTCAGTGGCTTGATGCGTGCGACGACCACGGCCGCGGCCAGGCGCGGCGAGATGCTGTTGGCCACGTCAAGCGGCGTGGAGCCGCCCGGTACCTCGCGGAGGGAACCGTCAGGAAGTTGAATTTTGATCTGCTCGTTCACAGTTCCTAAGGATAGAGGTTCGCTGGATGGACGTCACGCCCGGAACACGCCCGGGAAGAGCCGGATTCAGAATGGGAAAGATACAGCCAAGGTGTGAGGCGGGGACCGGGAGGATGCATCGTGCCGCCAGCATCTCTCAGCCAAACTTCGAGATAACCCCGGCAGTGGAACAGGCCAGGGGCCAAGGCGGCTTTCTCTCGATGCAAATGCTCTGCAAAATTTCAACCGCGTACAGTGATGTGCGTTGCCCCGTGTGCGGGCAGGGGTTTCTGGTGTACTGGACCCGGCTGCACGCCTTTCATCGCGAAGAACAGCGCGAACGCCTGACCGCCGGTCTGCGGCTGCACCACACCGATCGCCTGTCTGCTGATGCGCACCCGCCCGCCTTCCACCTGGCCGACGGTTTCGCGGCGCCGCCCTATGGCGAGCCGGGAACGCTTGCCATGCCGGCCCTGCTCGGCGTCTATAGCTAGACAGAGCCGCCGGCAGCCTCCTCTGCGGCTGCACCGGACGGCTTCGCTACAATGGGGGAGTTCTGGAGCGTCCTCCGGACGGAGATGTGTGTCCGATGAGCTGGTTTGTCCGCGGCGATCAAGAAATTCAGCCCTCTCCTGACCACGAGGTCAGAACCGAAGGGCTCTGGGTCAAGTGCGACAGCTGCCGCAAACTGATCTGGAAGGCCGATCTCGATGCAAATCTGCAGGTCTGCCCGCACTGCGGCAAGCATTTCCGCCTCTCCGCCCAGGATCGGATCGACCTGCTGCTGGAGCCCGGCTACGAGATCGTGGATGGGGGGATGCGCTCCACCGATCCGCTCGATTTCTGCGATCTGAAGCCCTACAAGACCCGGCTCGCGGAGGCGCATGGCAAAACCGGCCTCGATGACGCCATCCTGAACGCCCTGGGCCGGATCGGCGAGCAGGAGGTTGTGCTCAGCGTAATGGCGTTTGAGTTCAATGGCGGCTCCATGGGCGCCGTTGTGGGGGAAACCGTCGCCCGCGCCGCTGACCGCGCTCTGGCCGCAGGCATTCCCCTGATCATTGTTTCGGCCTCCGGCGGGGCGCGCATGCAGGAGGGCATTGTGAGCCTGATGCAGCTCGCCAAGGTCTCCGCCGTGCTCGCGAAGCTGGATGAGGCGGGGGTGCCGTACATCAGCCTGATGACCGACCCCACCACAGGCGGCATCACGGCCAGCTTTGCCATGCAGGGCGATCTCAACATCGCGGAACCCGGCGCGCTGATCGGTTTTGCCGGCCCCCGGGTAATCGAGCAGACCACCCGGCAGAAGCTCCCCGAGGGCTTCCAACGCTCCGAATTTCTGCTGGAGCACGGCTTCCTCGACGCCATTGTGCCGCGCAAGGAGCTGAAGAGCTACCTGTCACAGGCCCTGGGCTGGATGATGCCGAACAGGCCGGCTTAGCTCTTGGAAATTACGGGTTTTCTGGCTAGCGAATGATCGCTGCACAACCCTCCCGGACCGCCCTGCGCGTCGCCCTGCGCCGGGCCGCTCACCAGCTCGTCGATGACCCGCCCCTGGTCTTTCGGGATCCCTTTGCCGTTCCCATTCTGGGATCGGAGGCCAACGAAGAGCTTCGCCGTACCCCAAGCGCCGCCCGCCGGCCCTACTCGGCGGCACTGCGGGCGTGGATGGTGGCGCGTGCACGGTTTGCCGAGGATGTTCTCGCAGAAGGGGTAGCGTCCGGCGGCACACGGCAGTACCTGGTGCTCGGCGCGGGGCTGGACACCTTTGGGCTGCGCAATCCCTATCCGGCACTGCGGGTGTTCGAGGTGGATCATCCGGCGACGCAGGCCTGGAAACACGAACGCCTGCGCTCTGCCGGACTCCGGCTGCAGCCGGAAGCACATCTCGTCGCGGTTGATTTCGAGAGCCAGTCCCTCCGCGAGGAGCTGTTGCGGGCGGGCTTCGATCCGTCGCTGCCGACCGTGACCGCCTGGTTGGGGGTCGTGCCTTACCTCACCGCGGAGGCTTTTGCCGGTACAGGCCGCTTCCTTGCCCAGCTGCCGCCAGGCTCTGGCGTCGTGTTCGATTACAGTCAGCCGCGGGAGGCGCTGCCGCCCGCTGAGCAGCTCATGCACGACTCGCTGGCGGCCCGCGTCGCGCAGGCGGGCGAGCCGTTCCAGCTGTTCTTCACCCCCGCGGCCCTGCGGGAACAGCTCCGGCCGTGGGGCCTGGAGGTCATCGAGGATCTGGGAGGCGCGGAGATCAACCAGCGGTACTTCGGAGACCGTGCCGACGGTCTGGCCGTGCGAGGCAGCGGCGGCCGGCTCTGCCTCGCACAAACGGCACCGCAGTCGCTCTGATGGAAGTCCGAGGCACAACTCCCGCGCCAGCCGGCCCCGGAATGCGAGAATCGAGGTGGCCCTGCCAGCCATTCGCCGGCAGAGACACCCGAGGTCGAAGACCGAGGTCCCGGCCGAATTCATCCATGGAACCGATGCAATACAAAGAAGCTTTGGAAACCCTGGCCGCGCTCGGCCCCGAACTGCGCACCGGCGCCGCGACGGCCGCCGGCGCGCCCCCACGCAAATTCTCGCTGGATCATATCCGCACCCTGCTGCACGCGCTCGGCAACCCGCAGCTGCGCTTCCGCTCCATCCTGATTGCCGGCACCAACGGAAAAGGTTCGACCGCGGCAACGCTTGCCTCCATCTGCCAGGCCGCGGGGTTGCGCACGGGCCTTTACACCTCGCCCCATCTCGTGCGCGTCAATGAACGCATGCGCGCCTCCGCCGGGAACACACTCGCCGAGATCTCTGACGAGGACTTCGGCCGGCTCTTTGGGCAGGCTTACGGTCAGGCGCAGGAGCTGGTCGGGCGCGGGCTGCTGCCACACACGCCGAGCTTTTTTGAGCTGCTCACCGCGGTGGGCCTGCTCTTCTTCGCCGAACGGCAGACGGAGCTCGCGGTCCTTGAGGTCGGCCTGGGCGGCCGGCTGGACGCCACCAATGTCGTGGAGCCCATCGTCTCGGTCATCACCGACATCGGCATCGATCACACCGAGTTCCTCGGCAACACGATCACGGAGATCGCCACGGAAAAGGCCGGCATCCTGCGCCAGGACGGCGTTCTGGTGACGCTTTCGCAGCATCCGGAGGCCAATGCGGCCATCGGCGAACGAGCGATGGCGCTGAACGTGCGCGGCGTCGACGCCTCCCGTTGCCTGCCGCCACACGGCTTCACCGGCCTGCCGCCGCACGGCTCCATCGGCTTGCCGCCGCACGGCTCCATTGGCTTGCCAGACGCTCCCTTGCTGGAGCCGCGGCACAGCCCCGTACCCTCCGCCCCGGCCTATAACCGCAACGAGCTGGAAGGCCCTGCCCCGCTGGCGCACATCCCCGGCGTAGATCCGGTCACTGCTCCCGCCCCAGGGGGAGAGCCCTCGCCCCTGGGCCGCAACGCCTACCCCGTTCCCATCGGCAGCGAAATTCTGCAGCTTGACTCGCCGTTGGCGGGCGGCCACCAGCAGCGCAACCTCGCTCTGGCCGTGGCGGTCGCGCTGGAGTTGCGGGCCAACCATGGCATCCCGATCTCCAATGCGGCGATCGAGGCCGGCGTCCGAGCCACGGTTTGGCCAGGGCGTCTGGAATGGCTGCCGGCTCGTCCCGACGCCGCCCGGCCGCACGCTCCGCTGCTGCTGGACGTCGCGCACAACCCGGCCGGGGCCTGGACGCTGCGGGCCGCACTGGCTCAGCTGCCGGAGGACCGCCCCCGCACGCTGATCTTCAGCTGCCTCGCCGACAAGCAGATCGATGAGATGACGCGCATCCTGCTGCCGCTCTTTGACTCCACCTCCGGCGACCCGGCGCGCCGGCGCGACCACCTCGTCTTTGCGCCGATCGCCAACCCCCGCGCAGCCACGGTGGAGCAGCTGCTCGCAGCGGCGCACGCGCTGGACATCCCCGCCCATGCTGCGTCGCACCTGGAAGCCGCGCTGGGCCAGGCCGAAGCGCTGACGCCCCGGGACGGCGTAATCGTGGTCACCGGCTCCGTCTACCTGGTAGGGGAGTTGCGCGTCTTGGCGCTAGCGGAACGCGCGCCGGCCGAGGCCCCGGCTGCGGCGGGTGCGGCTTAGAATGCCCACACCGCCGCCGCCGGTTCCCGATGCTCCCCTCGCCGAAGCTGGTGACGCCCGAACCGAGGCCGTCCGGCAGCCGACACCGCCCGAGCCGACAGGCTCTCCCGTTCCGTTTGCGCTGCGCTGGTTCACCTATCTGCTGCTTCTGCCGCTGATCAGTCTGGCCACGGTGCTCTTCGGTTGCCTCTCGCTCCTTTGCGGCCTTTGGGACAGTGACGGGCACCAGCAGCACGCGGTGGCGCGGCTGTGGGCGCGGGTACTGCTGCGCCTGGCCCTGTCGCCGGTCACGGTGGAGCATCCGGAGCGCCTCCGCGGACTGGGCACCGTTGTGCTGGCCAGCAATCACCTCAGCTACTACGACACCCCTGTTCTTTTCGCGAAAATCCCGTTCCAGTTCCGTATCCTGGCCAAGGCCTCGCTCTGGAAATTGCCGTTTATCGGCTGGTACCTGGGGCGCTCCGGGCAGGTTTCCATCGACCAAAGCTCGGCGCGCGCGGGGGTCGCCAGCCTGGGACGCGGTGTCAACACACTCCAAAGCGGCCTGCCGCTGGTGATCTTTCCCGAGGGCGGCCGCGCGGACGACGGACAGGTGAAGCCCATGGTCGCCGGCGCTGCCTGGATGGCCCTGAAAGCGCAGGTACCGCTGGTGCCGCTGACGCTGATCGGCACCTATGAGCTGCTGCCGATCCACGTCTACGCCCTGCGGCCCCGCCCCCTGAAGCTGATCGTCGGCGAACCCATCCCGACCGCCGGCCTGACCACCCGCGACGCCGATCGGCTCACGCAGCAGCTGCACGACGTGATCTATAACACATACACCGCGACCCGCGACCGGCCTGGCGAATAGGGCGGCCACAGCGAGCCGTTACACTGATCGAAACGTGCAGACGGCCGGTACACCAACCTTTGCGCGAGGAGGTTCTTTGCCGACCACGCCGGGCAGCGCCCGCATGAGTGACGTCGCGAAGCTCGCGGGCGTCAGCATAATGACCGTCTCGCGCGTTCTGAATGAGAGCGCCCAGGTTACGGAGGGCTGCCGAGCCAAAGTTTTTGCCGCCATGCAGGAGCTGCGCTACCAGCCCAACGAACTGGCGCGGTCCCTTCGTGAGCAAAGATCCAGGCAGATCGGCATCATCGTTCCCTATCTCTACGATCCGTTCTTCGCCATCTGCGCCGATGCCGTCTCCCAGGTGGTGAAGCAGCAGTCCTACTCCGTCGTGCTGGGGACCTCGAACGAGGACCCCCAGGCCGAATTCGAAGAGGCCAATCGCATGATCCGTCGCAACGTGGAGGGTCTCATCGTGATTCCAGCCTGCTGCGGTCCAGCCTCTTCGCTGCTGCTTTCCCGAAACTTCGAACGCACCCCGATCGTCTCGCTTGACCGGCCGATCGAGGCGGGTGCACAGGGTCTCTCGTCCCGTTGCGACAACATCCTCGTGGACAATGAGGGCGGAGCCGGGAAGGGCACAGAACACTTGTTGTCCCTCGGTCACAAGCGCATCGTGTATCTTGGCCTCGCCGACAGCCTCTACACCATGCGCATGCGGCGGCAAGGCTACGAAAAGGCGATGCGATCGGCCGGGCTGGAGCCAGCCTCGACGATCCTTTCGGGAGCTTCCGACGATTCGCAGCTTGCTCTCCGCAGGCTGCTTGCCGCCCCCTCGCGCCCAACCGCCCTGTTCTGCGCCAACAACCTGATCACTCGTCACGTGCTGCACAGTCTACGCTCGTTGAACCTGCAGCCGCCGGACCCGGTTGCCATTGTCGGCTTCGATGACTTTGAGACGGCCGATCTCCTGTACCCGGGCATCACTGTGGTTCGCCAGCCTAACGAGAAGCTCGGCAGAGTGGCAGCCGAAGCCCTGTTCACGCGCATCGCCAAAGGTGACCGGCTGCAGGCCGGTGTTTCCACCATCCTTCCGGTGGAGTTGGTGGTTCGAGGTTCCTGCGGCGCTTCTGTGAAATGAGGAAGTGAGGAAGTGAGAGAAGGGTTGGGTTAGCGCCCTACCAATCCGGACGGCGGACGATCCCCGGGTGCGGCCGCCCAATCCTTGTCGGGCGAAGGTCCCATGCGCAGATGCAGCTCGCCCTCCCCCGTGATCTGCTCATGCGTCAGCCAGGACCGGTGCAGCTCCTTGCCGTTCAGCTCGGCGCGCTGAATGAACACGTTTTGGGCTGAGTTATTCTCGGCCACGATGCTGAACCTGGAGCCTGTGAGCGGGTTGCGGAGGATCGCGCGATCCACGGTCGGACTTCCCAGGACATACACACCCGTGGCTGCATTGACGGGATAGAACCCCAGCGCGGCGAAGACAAACCAGCTGGAGATCTGCCCGCAGTCGTCGTTGCCGGGGACACCCGCGGGCGTGTTGTTGTACAGACCGGCCACCTTTCTCGTCCACTGTTGCGTCTTCCAGGGTGCGCCGGCAAAGGAGAACAGATACGGATGGTGATTGCTCGGCTCATTGCCCTGCGCATCCTGTCCCACCATGCCGGTGATGTCCGGCCGTGCGTTCAGCACAGGGGAGGGTGAGGTGAACAGCCTATCGAGCTTTTCGATGAATGCCGCATCACCGCCATACAGCTCGATCAGACCTCCCACGTCATGGGGCACACTGAAGCTTGCCTGCCAGGCATCGGTCTCCACATAGTCTTCCGTCTCCTCATTCGGAACAAAGGGCGTGCGCCAGGCGCCGTCACTGGCCTTGCCCTGCATGAACCCGGTTGCCGGGTTATACACATGCCGGTAGTTTTGCCCGAGTTGCAGAAACAGGGCGCTGTCTTCGTCCTTGCCCAGCAACTTCGCAAGCGTTCCGGCGCACCAGTAGTCGTAGGCGAGGTCCAGCGTCGAGGACACGCCTCCCGCGTGCAGATCGCTGGGCACGTAGCCGTATTTGCGAAACATCGCCTGCAGCTGCCGGTTGCCTCGCGTCTCCGCGCCGAGGAGGGCAGTGTCGCGGATCGCGGCATAGGCGGCCTCGACGTCGAAGCCGCGAAATCCCCGCATATAGGCCCCGAGGATCATACCCGCCGCATGGAAGCCGATCATGCTCCACGTCTCATTGCCCCACAATGGCCACATCGGCAACGCATGCTGGCCGAGCTGCCGGTGATCGAGCACCAACGTTTGAATGATGTCGTTCACGCGTTCGGGGGCCGCGAGCGTCAGAAAGGGGAACTCGCCGCGGTAGATGTCCCAGATGGAAAGCGAGGTGTACTTGGCGAAGCCGGGATCCCGGTGGTTGGCCCGGTCCTGCCCGCGATAGGAGCCGTCGGCATCGTTGTACGTCATCGGCGCCACGAGTGAGTGATAGGCACCGGACCAGAACGTCCCTTCCGTTGCGGGATCGGAAAAGCTGGCATCGAGCGTGGAAAGCGCCTTCGTCCATGTCTCGCCGGCGCCCTGCGCCACCGCACCGAAATCCCATCCGGAGATCTCCGCGGCAAGATTCCTGCCCGCCCCCTCTACGCTGACCGGCGAGATCCCCACGCGCACAAGAAGTTCATCCCGGTCCGGCTGCGCCGTGAAGATCAGCTTGATCTCTTTGCCGGCATAGTGGCTGCCCGGCTGCGCCGGCGTGATGACGCCATCGACAGAGATGGCCGCCGACACGGGGGCAGGGGAGATTTCAAGCGCAAAACAGATCTCGCGATCCTTCGCCCAGCCATGGGTACGCCGCCTCCCGGTGATGCGCGTGGGGCTTTCGATCGTCAGCTCCGCAGCATAGACCTGGCATCCGAGCCCATGCGCGAGATCCACCATGAGGCCGCGACGCCCGGTACTACCGGCGTAGCGGTAGCGATGCATGCCGCAGCGGGTTGTCGCGGTCAACTCAGCCTGCACGTCCGGCGTTTCGAGATGAACGCTGTAATATCCCGGTCGCGCGTGTTCCCGGTCGTGCGAAAAGAATGAGCGATACCCGAGCTCGGACGGGCTGAAAACCACGCCTGAGCCAACACCGAGCGCCTCAATCTGCATCTGGGTGAGGTCTTCGACGTGGCCCGGTTCCCAGAACCAGTTCGCCTCTGAAAGTGGCATCACCAGGATGTCGCCGAGGTCGATGCCGCCCGTTCCCTGTAGGTGCGTGTGGCTGAAACCATTGATGATGTTGTCGCGATAGGTGTAGCCAGAGCAGTGCTGCCACTGGTACCAATCGCCCTGGACATTCCAGTGAACATCCGGCGGCCCGCTCGTGTCGGGGCTCAACTGCACCAGGCCGAAAGGGGCCACCGCGCCGGGAAACATGTGGCCACGCCAGCCTGTGCCCACCATCGGATTGGCAGCATCGAGCGGCAGGGTCCGTCGCTTGCTGCCTCCCGGTATTTCGCCACTAGCAGCCATCGTGGAACCCAGCAGCGGAACCGCGGAGAGCCAGGGCCAGGAGAGCGCGGCACCACAGCCTCGCAGGAAAGCGCGGCGTGGCCATCGTTCAGGCAGGTCAAGTTTCACGCGGAGCTCCTGGTACCGGTTCACGAGGTTCCCATGCAACCACACCGGTGTGGTTGCATGGGAGGGAACCAGGGGAGTAAACACCCGCCTAAAGTTCCACTTTAGGTATAGGCCGTCTGGGGTCGCGGAGGTCGGCGTTTCAGGACGCCAGTCATCCGAGCCGCGCCAGAACTACATATTGGTCAAGCCGCCGCGCATGTCTTCGTTGAAGGTTGGCTTGATAAAGGCCATGGCCTCCGCCACCTCAGCCTCAAACTGCGGCCGGCCGGCAATCAGCGTGGATGTCGCAACGGCACGGTCGCCTTTTTCACTCAGCGTAATCAGCCCCTCACCGGCAAGTTGCTTGGCGGCGGTTAGCAATTCCTCCGTCTCCGTATTGAGGTACTGCGCATCGCGCGGATCGGCGATCCAGACCGGTGCATCCTCGCCCAGCACATGGCTGAGCCAGAAAACATGGCCGGCCACAAACTGCTTCCGCTGCTCCGCCGTGGTGTCGTTAAACACAAAACGCCCCTGCTTGGCCGAGTAATAGCGCGTGGTCACCGGCACCGGTTGCCGGTTGCCGCTCTTCACCAGCTCCAGTTGTCCCTGGTCCAGCGTTTTGCGTACCGCGTTGTAGATGAAACTTTCGGTAAACGGTTGTTGCAGGGCACTGACGACATCGCGAAAGGTCTGGGTAAGGGATGCCGAAACCTTTGCGTGCAGAACGGATTCTCCGCCGGTTTCCAGGCGGATCTCCCCGTGCACGATAAAGGTGTCCGCCCCGGAGGTCGATCCATGGAATGGCCAGGCGAACTTGCCAAACGACAAGGGAAGACCAAGCAGGGAGAGGTAGCAATCCGGCCTGGGGTTTGCCAGCCGCTGCGCCTCTTCCGCGAAGAACGTTGCCATTTCACCGGCATAGCGTGGATCGGCGGCGTCGAAACTCTGCCCCAATTCCAGCATCAGATTGCGTTCAGGCGCCGAAGGCAGGGCCGCGCTGTAGCGAACCGTGGACTCACCGCTAAACGCAGTGCCGGGTTCAAGGGGGGTGAGCAGCAGGCCCGCGGCCTGCGCCGCGGTCTCCAGTTGCCCTTCTGCGGTAACCGTTGTACTCATAAATGCAATTCCTTAAACCAGCTTCGCCCGGGTTAGGCTTCTTTCTGAACCTCGTCCACCAGAGCCCCAAGGGGATTTGTGGCCGCTTTTTGTGCTATCTGCAGCACGGGGACGCCCCGTTTGTACATCAGGTATGCCGCGGTCAAGCCGCACGCTATGGTAGCCCAGTAAACTACACGTTTCATCGGTCAAATCTCCTCAACAGGTAAAGCCTTTGGCACTTGGATGCTTGCCAAAGCCTAAGCCGCAACCATGCCGTTCTTCACTCTAATGGCCAAGCCCCTCGAAAGCGGCCCAAACGCCATCCTCCACGGCCACGCCCAGCCGTAGACTCTCTTCCCGCACCCGCAACACACCCTCGCCCGGGTAGCGCGGCAAAACTCCCGACTTCACCGGTGTGGCCCGGTGCAGCGCTGCGATGCAGCCCTCCGCGACCGCCCGCATCTCGTCCAACGACGCCACGGCCGCCGTGCTCACCGCCAGAAACACCTGGCACAAACCCACCTCGGCCAGCGGATCGCATTCAATCTCATATGTGGCCTGGCCGCCGGCCAGCATCGCCGCCAGCAGATCCAGGACAAAAGCCAACCCGGACCCCTTCCAAAATCCTACCGGCAGCGCGCGCTGTGTCCGCTCAATCGCCCCCGCATCCCGCGAAAGTTCCCCTGTCTCGTCAAAGCCACCCGGCACGGGCAAAGTTTCCCCACGCTCCCGGTAGCTGGCCAGGCCGCCATAGCTGAATTGGCTCATCGCGATATCCAGCACGACCGGCGCCGTCCCTCCCGGCACCGCAATCACCAGGGGGTTGTTGCCCAGCGCGGCCGAGGTCGCCCCCCAGGGCGGCATGTTGGGCATGGTATTGGTCCACGCCAGCAGCGCGCAGCCGGCCTCCGCCGCTTGCCAGCCGTAGCTGCCGCCCCGCTGCCAGTGCGTCGTGTCGCCCAGCGCCACCGCACCCACACCGTGCTCGCGCGCCAGCGCCACTGCCCGTGCCGTCATCGCCTCGGCGGCCAGGTTTCCCGGTCCCCGATGGCCCGTCCACCGCTCCAGCGCGCCGGTTCCCCCTACCCGCTTCGGTTCTGCCTGCGGATCGATGCGCCCGAGCTGCACCATCTGCGCAAAGCGCGGCAGCCGCGCGATCCCATGGGTGCGCACCCCGTCCCGGTCCGTTTCGGCGATCAGCTTTGCCCCCGCTGCTGCTCGGCCAGGCGTCAGGCCCAGATGGAGCAGCACCTCTTCCGTGCGGCCCTGCAACTCTTCCATCGGAACCCGAATCACGTCGCTACCCCCTGTTCCCAAGCACTGCTGCTAACCCTATCGGCTGCCACGGCATTTTGGCTAGGGTTGTCCTGAATTCGGACAGCACGGTCCCAGATCAGGCCAGCTCTGTCTCAAATTCGGACAGCATGGTTACGAAAGAGTGGCCCGGCCTCGGTCGGCGCGCCACTACACTGGGAAGGCCGATGCAGGTTTGCCGCTTTTCCCTTCTTTGTCTCCTTGCCCTGGCTTTGCTGCTCGCAGGCGCTGACGCGCCTGCTCAGAACGGCGGGCCGGCGCTGGCGCAGGACACGGTTTCAGCCATCATGCTCGCCGATATTCACTTCGATCCCTTTCATAACCCACGTCTTGTACCGCAGCTCCGCGCCGCTCCCATTGAGCGCTGGCCGGCCATCCTCGACCGCGGCAACGGCCTGAAAGCGGACGCCCGCCTCGCCGAACTCGGGGTCGCCTGCCACTCGCCGCGCCTCGACACCAACTGGTACCTTCTCAAAGGCGCCCTGACCGCCGCTCATGACGCGGAGCCGCACCCCATTTTCGTCACCCTCGGCGGCGATCTGCTCACCCACCAGTTCGATTGCCGTTTCGGGCATCTCAACCCCGGCGCCACACCCGAGGATCTTTCCGCGTTTGCCGCCAAAACCATCGCTTTTGTCAGCATGGAGCTGCGTCTCGCGTTTCCCAGGGTACCGGTCTACATCACGCTCGGCAACAACGACTCCGGCTGCGCGGACTACCGCGAAACCGCCGGCAGTCCCTTCATGAACAACGCCATCGCTACGATGGCCCATGCCGCGGGGCAGGCCGGTTCGGCGCGCACAGTCGCCGCTCTGCTGGCCACCGTGTCCCCCGAGGGCGACTACAGCGTTGCCTTGCCGGCACCCATCGAGCACGGTCGCCTGCTCGTGCTGCAGGACATTTTCGACGCCTCCTGGTACGGTCCATGCCGTCCGGACGGCGGCTCCAACCGCGTTCAGGAAGGCCAGCAAATGGCCTGGCTGCGCGCCCAGCTGACCGCCGCCCGCGCCCATGGGGAAAATGTCTGGGTTATGGGTCATATTCCGCCCGGGGTCGATGTCTACGGCAGCTTCACCAGATACATCCTGCGCCCCAAGGAACTCTGCACAGCGCAGGAAAATACGCTTCTGGCCGACAACGTTCTCGCCGATACCCTGATGGATTTCGCCGATACCGTCCGCCTCGGGCTCTTCGGCCACACGCACATGGATGAGCTGCGCCTGCTGCGCCGCCCCGCCGGCAAGGAGGCCGGGCAGGCCGATGTGCCGGCCGGCGTCGTTCCGGTGAAGGTGGTTCCTTCAATCACGCCCTTTTATGGCAATCACCCGGCTTTCCTGATCGCCGCAATCGACCCGCACACGCTCCTGCTCAGGGATTGGCGTACCTTCGTTTCTCCCGACGTCGCGGGCTCCGCTCCGCCCTGGCCGGAGACGTACCGTTTTTCCGCTGCATACCATCTGCCGGATTTCAGCGCCGCTTCCGCCGTCACCCTCGCCGATGGGTTCACCGCGGACCCGGACGGCAAAGCCCCACGATCCAAATTCTTCCGCGACAACTTCTATGCCGGGGGCATGGGCCTTTACGGCCTGGGTCTGCAGCAAATCTGGCCGGCCTACGCCTGCGCCGTCCGCGAAACCCGCCAGAGCGACTTCCACCAATGCCTCTGCCCAGCGGCGAGCTCACCGCCGCAGAATTGACGGGGTAACGGATCGTTGACCGGGTGACGAATTGCGTTTGTTGCTTTCTTTTCTGGTTGTCTCTCCCGGGAACCTGCGTCTGGAGCGGCCATACACCGTGAAAATAAGAGCATTTTTCTACGGGTATAGAGTAGCCGCGAGGGCATACAGAGATCCTTCGCTGCGCTCAGGAGGACGGCGGAATTATGCCTGGAGGAAAACAGGTTTAGATCGAGGCTCTCAGCGTTTTCCTTCGCCCTCGTGGTACTCCTGCTCCGTATTGATCGCCCAGACGGCTGCCTTTTCCACCCGGCCGGCCGCGATCCCATCCACCACGGCCATGGCCGTCAGCATGGAGTGGTCCTGGTTGTTGTACTTGTGCATTCCGTTGCGCCCCACCAGGAACAGGTTTTCGAACCCGTCCACCCATCGCCGCAACTCCTCAAAGCGCTCATAGGTCCCGAAGTACGCCGGATAGGTTTTGGGCACGCGCGCCACATGCGCATCCAGCACCTCTGCCGTACGCAGGATGCCGATCTTTTCCAGTTCCGCTGCCGCAAACCGCTTCAGCTCGTCATCCGGCATCGCCCATAGCGGATCCGTGTCGTAGCAGAAGTATTCCAGCCCGATCCACACCTTTTCCGGATCGGCAACCATGTAGGGGCTCCAGTTATTGAAGATCTGCAGCCGCCCCAGCTGCACATCCGGTTCCTGGATATAGATCCAGGTGTCGCGTATGGGCCCGCCGTCGGGCTCTCGCACATCCAGCCGGTTGGCCAGCACGCCCACGGTGATGAAATCCCGGTACTCCAATCCATCGGAGACCTCGCGCACGTTCGCCGGTACGTCGGCTCCGCCCTGTTCCAGTGCCACGGTCAGCTCTCGCATGGGCATGGTGGAAAAGAACAACTCGCCGGCAAACCGCCGCCGCGTGCCGTCCCCCAGCACCGCTTCGACGGCCAGTACGCGATCCCCTTCCGTCACCAGCTGATCGGCGGTCGCCCGCAGGCAGATTTCTCCGCCAGCCAGCCGCACCTTGTCCGCGACGTGCTCCCAAAGCTGTCCCGGACCGAACTTCGGGTACAGAAATCGCTCGATGAGCGAGGTGTCCGTACCTTTCTGCGCCACATCCTGCGTCGGCGAAGCTTGCCTGGCGGCGCGGCCCTTGCCGGCCGCCCGCGCGCCGCGCCGCAGCGTTTTGCGCACGAAATGCTTGACCGCGGTCGTCAGGCTCAGCCCTTTGATCCGTTGCGCGCCCCACTCCGCCGAAATCTGATCGCAGGGCACGCCCCACACCTTTTCCGTGTAGCTTTTGAAGAAAGTAAGGTACAGCTGCCGGCCAAAGCGATTGATAAGGAAGTCTTGGAGGCTGCGCTCCGGCCGGATCGGCCTTATCCGTGAAGCCAGGTAGCTCACCCCGATCCGCACCATCCGCAAGGGGCCCAGGTTGCGGATGGTCCTCCCTGTCAGCTTGATGGGATAGTCGAAAAATCGGCGCAGGTAGTAGATCCGGCTCTTGCGCGGCCGCACCAGCATCACGTGATCGGCATCTTCCGGTTCCGGCGCCTGCACCACGGTCTCCGTATGCCCATGCGCGTGGGGATCCTCCACGCCTTCGGCATCGGTTTCTTCCGTTTCCGTGTCAATCACCGCGGTCAGCGGTCCCATACCACGCAGGGGCGGATGTTGCGGGGCCGCTGCTGGCACCGCCACGGCACGCCGCTTGCCCTGGTAGCTGATTTCGGTCGAGGCAGGGCCATCCCCCGCGGTTTTCAGGTCAGGGTCCTCGACGGCCGGCGGCATCAGTTCCAGCCACCACTGCATCACGCGGTCGCTTTTGGAAAAAAAGCGGTGACCGCCGATGTCCATCCGATTGCCCTTGTAGCGAATCGTGCGCGAGATGCCACCGATCTCATCGCTCGCCTCCAGAATCACCGGCTGTACATCCGTGCGCCGCAGCAACTCCAGGGCGGCAGTAAGGCCCGCGGGACCCGCGCCGATGATGATCGCTTTTCGCTTGCCCAATCGATCTCCACGGCGAGCTTTCACCGCATTCCGTTGCCGTCCGGCCCGCGGGCCCGTTCGCTCCGCCCGCCGTCACCCGAATGTGATCCCTGCCATGACACGAACCTGACGCTCAGGATGTGCGGTGTCGAGGAAGACAGGCCTGTCCGGCCACTCGTTCCATAGTACGGCGGCCCTGCCGGTCACGGGCGGGTCACAGGCTATGTGACGCCGCCCCGCAGCAAAAGGTTCCGTCCGTCCGTCTGTCCTTTGTCGCTCGCCGCGCGTCCAACCCGATGACCACGCGGAGTCTCCCGGAGGTGCCTCTTTTGAATTTCTCGCAGCGGGAACATTCTCTCTCGACCAGGCCAGGCTGGCGCGGTTTTGTCGCCTCCCGCGCCAAAGGCATGCTGCTTTGCACCCTGGCGGGTTACCTGTTCAGCCCAGCCGGCGCCGCCCGCGCACAGAATGCCTCGGGCGATGTCGCCGTGCAGCCGCAAACGGCCGGCGACCCCGTCACCGGCCGCGTGGTCTGTGCCGACACCCAGCGGGCCGCCCGCTTTGCCAATGTCACCCTGATCTCCGCCACGGCGGATGAAGAGGGCGGTGGCCGCGGCGGACGCGCTTCCGCCCGCACCGACCTCGACGGCAACTTCCTGATCCCGGACGTGGCCCCCGGCGACTACTACGTCACCGCGCAGCTCACCGGCTACATCAACGAAGCACCGTTCATTCAGGCGGCCCTGCAGAACAGTGCCGGCACTCCCAGCGCACCCGCCATTTCTGTGAACGTGCCCAAGATTCGTGTCGTCGCCGGCGGGGCCTCCGCCCAGCTCAGCCTGCAGCGTGGCGGCGTGATCGCCGGCACGGTCCAATGGGACGACGGCAGCCCTGCTGCGGGCGTCAGCGTCAGCACCGTCGCCCCGCCGGCAGCAGGCCAGGGAACCTCCCCGGCTGCCGGAACCGGCTTCTACGCCGGTCCAGGCCCCTTTGGGGGCGGCTTCAGCGGCGGCCAAACCGATGACCGCGGCCACTTTCGCCTCAGCGGCATCGCCCCCGGGAGCTACGTGGTCCGCGCCGGCGTCCAGGCGCCCGCGCCTGCCATCACGGCCGATCGCCGGAGCTTCGCGCGCAACCTCACCCTCAACGTTTACGCTCCCGATAAGCTGCGCCGCATCGACGCCGCTGTCGTCACCCTTACCCCCGGCGAGGAGCGCAGCGACCTCACCATCACCATGAATCTCAACGCCCTCCATACCGTCAGCGGCACCTTCAGCTCCACCGCCGCCGCCGTCCGCTCAGGTTCGGTCACCCTTACCGACAGCGCCGACAGCTCCCTCAACCGCACCGGTACCGTCAATCCCGATGGCAGCTTCGTGGTTCCTTACGTCCCGGCCGGGAATTACACCTTGCATGCCAGCGTCAGTCCCGTGGCGCAGATCTTCGGTCGGGGCGGCCAGACCTCCTCTACGGCCCCCTCAGCCGTTCACTTTCAACCCCTGCAGGAGTCCCTCACCGTCGCCGACGGGGACCTAACCGGTCTTTCCCTGAGCGTTACTGCCGCCGCCGCGACGACTACTCAGTAGCTGCCCTGCAAAATCCGCCTGGGGAGTCCCCGAACCAACGGTAATTGGTCAGTTTGAAATGTGGAACTTTTGGGATGGCAATGAATACGCTGACCAACCCAAAAGTCAGATCATCTGTCGGGTTACTTGCAAGGCGATTGAAGCTAGAAGTGAGCCAATCACTAGGATTGCCCAACCAAGCAGAGCATTTACCCGCTACGCCATATTGATCAGTCTCAGCAATCTAATGCGGATAGTGCAAAAAGCTGCCATCAAACAACAATCACGGCACTACATGGGGCATCCCGCCATGCTCTCGGGCTCTTAGGCGAGACGCAAGGGCTGTGCGTCCATTAGGCACGGATAATCCCGAAGCCCCTCTGGTCGCTCCTGTAAGCCTCCTTAACGCACACAGGGGCGATAGTGTCGAACGATCGATCAAGTCCATATTTGGTTTTCGATGGGATCGGGTGTTCGCTCCGCAGTAGCGCATAGGCGCAGAAGTCGGCCATTTGAATTAAGTCCGATTTGTGCGATTTGCGGAATACGATGTCTTCGATTATTCGCTCCGTGGGAATGTTTTTCGTCGGTCGTCCGTCTTCCCATGCTCCGAAGTGGCTTTGGACGGGATTGTAGACGCTCATTCTACGAATCAGTGGCGTGAAGTCCTTACCCTCATCGTGAACGATAAGAGCTCGATTATTCCAAGTTTCCATCGTCCGGTGAATGCGGTTCATCATCCGCTCAAACAATGTCGTTTCCCTTGAACGAGCACCTATCGCGTTGAAGATGCGAATCTTTGGTATAGCTGCGACCATTGCTAAGGTTTCATTGAAGAGTTCGCACCTGCGCCCCTTGTGAACGTCTTGCGGACCCAGCCTTCCACGCCCGCTGACAAATTCAGTCGCGTCAAGCTCCTTTGTAATCAGGATGCCATCTGTTTGTTTCATCTTTCGGCGATGCTGACGGATTGCTGTTGTGCCTCGCGCCATTTGGTTTCGTGAATTACTAAAGCAGAGAAGCAACGAACCTGCTCAGTACCAGAATCATCGATGTAAATAAGAAACATGTTGAACGGCCATGTTTCCGCACTATACTCGGAATTGCGGGGTCGGCCCTTACCTATCAAGGGGTTTGGATACTGGTCCTGCTCTAATCTCCACAAAAGCCCCCGATCGGGGGCTTTTGTCATTGGCACCGTCCATCCCACTTACGAATGATTTTGTAAGGACCGCGCTTCTTTGGTTTTTCTACAGGTAGCAGGATGCAAGTTTACCCACTACTGAACCACCGCAAATCTTGACACCGGCGCGCGGAACCCCGATGCTGGAGTCTTGGGTGCGCGTTGCCCGTCCGGAGAGTCTATTACGGGCGGCAGCTCGGTCGGCTTACGACCGAGCCCAGTCGCACCCACCAGATCCTCGGGGAAAGACGCCGCGCCTGCCTCAGCCGCGGCGGTGGTCAGTACGGTGAGTGTAGGTCTAGAAACGTTGGGTTGGGTGGTGCTGGCGGGCGGCGGTGGGCTCGGCTCGTTTGCCGGCCTGCCGTTGCTGCTGCTGATGTTTGCGGCCATGTACTTTCTGCTGATCGCGCCCAACCAGAAAAAGCAAAAGGTCTGGCAGACGCAGCTCGGCGCGCTCAAGGCCGGTGACCGCATTACCACCACCGGCGGCCTGCGCGGTACGGTCGTCAGTCTGAAAGATGATGCCGTGATCCTGAAAACCCAGCCCGATGGTGTGAAGTTTGAGATTGTGAAGAGCGCCATCGCCGCCGTCACCACGGATGATCTGGTCAAAGCTCAGTGAGCCAGGGCTAGGGAACAGCTCACTACGTCCTGGTGCTGCAAATTTAGAGAAAAGCTAAAGGAATACCCGGTCGACACAAAAGGCGGGACGCCACCGGGGCAGGGGTTATTCGGGATGGGTAAGAACTTAGCCGGAAAAGCAGGCTTTATCGTCGCGGTACTGGTGATCTTCGTTTACGGCATCATCGGCATTCCTCATGGCGGCCTCAAAAACTCACTGCTGGAGCGCATCAACTTAGGCCTCGATTTGCGCGGCGGCACCCACCTCGTCCTGCAGGTCCACGTGGAAGAGGCCATCAGTTCGCAGACCGACATTGACGTCCAGCGCTTGAACACCGCGCTCGCCGCCACCGGCGTTACCGCCGCCAAGCTCGACCCCTCCGCGCACGCCGGCGTCATCACCGTCTCCGGTATTACCCCGGCCCAGGCGGGCGCCGTCCGTGACATCCTGAACGGCCAAAGCTATACCGACTACGAGCTCGCCCAGGCAGGCGCCACGGATACCCTGACCCTGAAGCAGGCCGCCATTCGCGACCTCGAAGCCCGCACCCTGCAGCAATCGATCGAGACCATCCGCACCCGCATCGATCAACTGGGCGTCTCCGAGCCCGTCATCGAGCAATACGGCCTGGGCGACAACCAGATTCTCGTGCAACTGCCCGGCGTCAGCGACCCTGCCCGTGTCGAGGACATCATCCAGTCCACCGCCAAGCTGGAGATCCACGAGGTTGTCGGCCCCGGCTATCCGGATCAGCAAGCCGCGCTGACAGCGCTGAATAACATCGTCCCGCCCGATCAGGAGATCCTCCCCGGCGTCGGCTCTCCCGGCACTCCGCCGCAGTTCTGGGTGTTGAAGCGCGCCGCGATCGTTGCCGGCCCGGACTTCCGCGACGCGCAGCCCTCGCAGGATCAGAATGGCCGCCCCGATCTCACCTTCAATCTCACCACCGAGGCCGGCGACCGCTTCTACAAGTACACCGACGCCAATAAAAACACCGGCCAAATGGCCATCGTCCTCCAAAACCAGGTCAAAGAGGTCGCCACCATCAACGGCGCTATCCGTGACTCAGGCGAAATTGAAGGCGGCTTCACCCAGGCGCAGGCACAGGATCTCAGCATGATGCTACGTACAGGCTCGTTGCCGGCCTCCATCAGCTATCTCGAAACCCGTACCGTCGGCCCCTCGCTTGGCGCCGCCAGCATTCACCAGGGGGTCCTGGCCGCGGTGGCCGGCATGCTCGCCGTCATGGCCTTTATGCTGATCTACTATCGCGGCGCAGGAATCAACGCCGACCTGGCCCTGATTCTCAACCTGGTCATTCTGCTCGGCTTTATGGGCTTCTCGCACGCCACCCTGACGCTGCCCGGCATTGCCGGCGTCATCCTCACCATCGGTATGGGCGTGGATTCCAACGTGCTCATCTTCGAGCGCATTCGCGAGGAACTGCGTCTCGGCAAAAACTCCGCCGCGGCCATCGGGGACGGCTTCGCACACGCCTGGATCACCATCATCGACACCCACATCACCACCATCGTCTCCGCCGGCATCCTTTTCATTTTCGGCACCGGGCCGGTCAAAGGCTTCGCCGTTACCCTGGTCTTCGGCCTGCTCGCCAACCTTTTTACCGCCGTCTTCGTCTCGCGCACCATTTTCGATTGGCTGCTCACCCGGCGTCCCCGCACCGCCGCCCTATCCATCTAGCCAATACTTTCCATCTAGCCTCTGCTGTTGCTTTTCTGTCTGTCATCCCGTAGGGATCTGCTTTTGCCGTTGCTCTTTTAGCTTGCCATCACTTTCTAGCTGTCATCCCCGCAGGGGATCTGCGTTTCCGAGCCGTACCCCTTCGGGGATCCGCCACATACGCGCCCGCCGTAAGGCGCAAAGGAATCAACTCACGTGGAACTGTTTCGCGAGGTAAAAGTCGACTGGCTCGGGCGAAAGTGGTACTTTCTCGCCTTTTCGCTGATTTTTTCGATCGCCGGGGTGGCCAGCATGCTCTTCTGGCACGGGATCCCGTTGGGCGTTGACTTCCGCGGCGGCACCCAGGTTACCGTCCACTTCAACGGCACCCCCAATGAAGAGGACATCCGCGCGGCCATGAGGGAGGCCGGCGTCCGCGACGCCCGTATCCAGCGCATTTCCGGCGCCGCGAACGCCGCCGGCCCCGGTGCCCAGAACAACGTCATTATCAGCCTGCCGGAATCCACCGCGCAGGACACCGCCCATGACCAGGGTCGCGCGGCCGTGGAATCTGCCCTCGCCCGCAGTTACCACGACAGCACCTTCTCCCGGCAGCAGGTTGATATCGTCGGCCCCACCGCCGGCAAGCAGCTGCAGACGCAGGCCTGGCTGGCCACCATCTACTCGCTCCTCGGCATGCTCATTTATCTATGGTTCCGATTTGAGCTGATCTATGGCGTTGCGGCCGTTGTGGCGGTCTTCCATGACACTCTCATCACCGTCGGCTTTTTCTCCCTCACCAACCAGGAGATCTCCCTCACCGTCGTCGCCGCCATCCTCACCCTCATCGGCTACTCGATGAATGACACCATCGTCGTCTTCGACCGCATCCGCGAAAACCTCACCCTCAGCCGCCGCGAGACCCTCTCGCAGGTTGTTAACCGATCCATCAACCAGACCCTCAGCCGAACCGTCCTCACCTCTGGCCTCACCTTCCTCACCGTGCTCAGCCTTTACCTCTTCGGCGGTGAGGTCCTGCACGGCTTCAGCTTCGCGCTGGTCATCGGAATTCTGATCGGCACCTACTCCTCGGTTGCCGTTGCCGCCCCCATGCTCGTCGCCTATCAAGACTGGCGCGCCAAACAGGGTAAACGCGCCGCGCTGCCCGCCGCCGCCGTGGTGCGCCGCTAGACCTGTTCCCCCCGGCGTGACTTGGGGCTGCCTTCCCGTGGTTACCCGCAGCGCAGCGGAGAGATCTCTGTGAGTCCTTTTGCGGTTGGCCCACACCCCAGAATGTATCGACACATTCACTCAATCTGCCCCAGAGGTGTCATCTCGACCGGAGCGAGACGGTTCTATGTCTTGCGGAGTGGAGAGACCCCTGTATTCGTCGGCCACAACCATTAATTTGGCGCACCCAGCCAGAACAGGGTGTTTCCGCTCGATTGAGACGACATTATTGAGGGCTGAACTTTGAGAAGGATGGGCGCGGAGACAAGGTGTCGACGTCACTAGAAAGCGACCTAAACCTCTCCCCCAATCGTGGGATTGCCGATCTCTCGCAGCCCAAAATGAATTTGGGAACAAATTTGAAACCCCTGGTGTCTAAGCAATCAAGCTGCGCTCGCAAGCCCCGAGGTTGCTCCCATGTTTGAAGACTCCATGATGGAATCCAGTGGACGGATCAAAACCAAGTCCCGCTACTGGATGATTGCTTCCTTTTTCTTCTGGGGGGGTGTTCTTGGCCTCCTGATTTTGATTCCGCTGTTGAATCCAGAAGCTCTGCCGAAGGGCATGGAGGCGGCTTCGCTGACAATGCCCCCTCCCCCCCCCCCCCCCCCCCCCCCCCCCCCCCCCCCCCCCCCCCCCCCC
>CAXSCE010000009.1:0-108977 GCA_964236545.1 uncultured Bryocella sp. | reverse complement strand
TGAAAGAGTGTTCGACGGAGCGCTTATCTACCTATGCCCAGCAGTGTTTTGAGAAGAGCTTCAACAGCAGCGGCCTTGTGCTTCAAGATGTGGTGAATGAACTCGGGCGCAGGCTCGAATTTGAAGTGGAGAACGGTTTGTATCAAGGCCGGGCCGGGGCCATCGGCTTCGATGGAGTTTGGCGTGTTGAGGGTGAGCCGGACATCATCATCGAAGTGAAAACAACAGATTATTTCACTCTGAATCTCGATACACACCGTGCCTATAAGGATCGCCTCATTGAGGCGAATCGCACACAGCGCGAGGCATCCACGCTCATCGTGGTTGGGCAGGAGGACACAGGAGCGCTCGAGGCTCAGATCCGTGGATCCCGCTACGCTTGGGAGATGCGCTTGATCAGCGTGAATGCTTTGGTTCAGCTGGTGCAGGTCAAAGAAAAGTCAGACGACGTGAGCACCGTTCGTCAAATTCGCGAACTGCTCAAGCCGTTCGAGTACACAAAGATTGACAAGATTATTCGCGTGATCTTCACCACCGCGCAAAGTGTCGAGACGCAGAAGGAGATTCAACCCTCAACTGAGGAAAGCGTTGAGGAGCGGGATAGCGGAAAACAGGTTCGAACCGATCTTGAACTGCTGAATGCAAAGCGACAAGCGGCCGTTGAGTCTTTTGCCAAATTGAAACGAAAAAGCCTGGTTGCACGGAGTGTGACCTTATTCTCTGATCCGGAGAAGCAATTTCGTGTCTGTTGCGCGGTTTCGAAGCGCTACGAGAAGGATTACCAGCCGTACTGGTATGCCTACCATCCCGCTTGGGATTCCTTTCTTGCGGGTGGAGACGAAGCCTATTTTGTTCTGGCGTGTATGGATCGGGCGGAGGCGTATGCGCTGCCCTTTTCATGGCTGAAGCAGAACAGGTCATCGCTGAATATGACAGATCGAGGTGACAAGAGCTACTGGCACATCCCTGTGACAATGACGGCGGATAAGATGCTCGCGCTCAACCTGTCCAGGATCGGCAAGAAAGTTCTCTTGGCACCATATCGGTTCTCACTCAATGGCTGATGCGTGAGGTTACCGCAGGCAGAGCCGGCAGGTTTCGTCGCACGTTGAAGCCCATGGGTGCGGCCTGGAAGCCGGCATCGAGGAGGGCGCGGGCGAGCGGGTGCTCGGCTACGGGGGTGCCGTTGACGGTGGTGATGAGCATGCCCATGCGACTGCGGTCGTGGCTGCCGGAGCCCGCTTCGGCTTCGGTGCGTTGCACGGTCTGTACAAGGAAAGCGGCGAGGGCGCGCATGCTGTTGCCGCGGGCGGGTTCTTCTTCGGGAAGCAGCACCTGAAGATTGGGGTTGCCGCGGCGCAGGTAGGCGGTGAGAGCGCCGTCGAGGAGGATGACGCGGGCGCCGACCGAACGTGTGAGGGTGGAGGCGGTGTCGGCGCCGGGGTCGGCGGGCGCGGCGGGCCAGCGGAGCAGGGTGCCATAGGGGTTAGCTGGGTCGGTGGCGGCCAGGAGCACGGTCTCGCCGCCCTCTTCGGCGCTCCCGTTGTGCTCGCCGGGGCGGAGCGAGCGCAGGAGGTCCACGGCGGCGGGTTGGGCGAATTGCGTGGCGCCGAGATCGGCGGCAAAATAGCCACGACGGACGCGACCGGACTCTTCCAGGGCCTTTAGGACGTCGTAGATGGCGCTGAAACCGCCCGGGAGATTCTCGGCGTGGGCGGTTTCGCGGAAGACCACGCCGTAACGGGTGAGTAGTTGCTGGGCGATGGCGTGCGACCACTCGGTCTGGCGCGTGGTGAGCGCGGCTAATGCGGTCTGGCGTGGGTTGGGGTTCGCCGCCGTTGCGGGCAGCGGTTCGGGGGCAAAGGCCGGTTCGTTGAGGCTCCAGCGGCCCTGCGCGGTTGGTGGCGTCGTACGGCGGGAGCGGAAGCCCTGCTGATTGTGAATGCGGCGGGTGGGCTTGGTGCTGCTGCGGGCGTTCGTGGGGCCGGAGCGGTCAGTGTAGGCGCGCAGGCAATGGAGGGCGTCGTTGGTGAGGAGCCCGCGCCAGACCAGGGACCAGAGGGCGTCGATCGTCTCGCCGGGGTAGCCACCGCCGAGCGCGTCGTGCAGGGGTTGAAAGAAGCTGGCGCCCGAGCGGCGAAGGTAGGCAAGGATAGCCCGTTCGCGTTCGGACAGCGCGTTTTGATCCGTTTTGGGAAGCTCGACCGGAGCCTGGGAGGGGCTTCCCGAAACGGGAATCGTTTTCGTCTCGTGTTCGCTGTTTTTTGTGGCGCGGGAGGCGGACTCTTTGGCATGCTGCTGTTCAGGCGGAAGGATGCGGTCGGGTGGCCAGAGAAGAGGAAGCTTTTCAGAGAGATAAAGGGCGACGCGGCCGTCGCGCTCACCAAGCGGCTCAAGGCCGATCCAGGTAACCTCGCCGGCGGCGATCAGGGTGTCAAGATCGGCTTGTCTGTAGCCGCCGATGCGGGCTGGGAGGATTTCAGTTTCGAGGATGGATGCGGGAAGGGGTGCGCCCTGTAGGTTTTCAATGATATCGAGCAGGGCATCAAGACCGCGACGGGGCTGGACGACACCCTGCCAGCGGGTGAACAGGCGAGCAAGGGTCGCCTGGGTGACTGGTTCGACCTCTTTGCGAAGACGGGCGAGAGATTTACGGCGAATGGTGCGGAGGACTTCGGCGTCAATCCATTCGCGATTGGTGCCTCCGGGCAGAAATGCACCTTCGATCACGCGTCCGGTGCCAACGAGGCGTTGCAGGACGGACTCTACCGATTCCTTGGGGAGATCGTAGCGGAGCGCAAGTTCCGGTGTGGTGAAGGGGCCATGGGTGCGGGCGTAACGACGGATGATGTCAAGCAGGGCGTCGGGTGCGGGATCGAGAAAGGCGGTGGGAAGGCCGGGTGGCAGCGGGACCCCGATTGCATCGCGGACGCGGGCGACGTCTTCGACGGCGAGAACACGTTTTTCACCGGCGACTCGAAGTTCGAGGGCGCGTCGGGCGCGGAACAGTCGCTCGAGGGTGGCGTCCAGGTCGAGGCCAGTCGTGCGGCGGGCCAGTTCGTCTCGGGTGAGGTCGCCCAGGCGGAGCAGGAGATCATGCACGCCGTCGAGGGAACGGGCGCGATAGGTGTCGGCGAGGGATTGGAGTTGCTCTTCGGTTTCCTCAATGGCGTTGATGTCGAGGAGTTCACGTAGATCAGCGTCGCCAAGAAGTTCGCGAAGCTGGTCCTGGTCGATGCTGAGGGCCTGGGCGCGGCGTTCCGCCAGGGGAGCGTCACCGTCGTAGATGTAATTCGCGACGTAGCTAAAGAGAAGGGCGCCGGCGAAAGGCGAAGGGGTGCGGGAGTCGACGACATGGGTACGAATCTGGCGGTTTCCTATGGCGCGCAGGGTTTCGGCGAGGGCGGGCATATCAAAGACATCGCGAAGGCACTCGCGGTAGGCCTCAAGGAGGATGGGAAAGCTGGCGTAACGGGAAGCTACAGAAAGGAGATCGTAGGCGCGTTTGCGCTGCTGCCAGAGCGGGGTGCGGCCGTCGGCGCGGCGACGGGGGAGCAGAAGGGCGCGGCTGGCGGCCTCGCGAAATTTGGCTGCGAAGAGGGCAGTCGCGCCGAGCTGGGATTGCACAAGTTCCGCCGCTTCGGCGGGTTCAAGGAGGAGGAGTTCGGCATCGGGTGGCTGATCGGTTTCGGGAAAGCGGAGGACAAAGCCGTCCTCGGACCACATGGTCTCAACGTCGAGACCGGCAGCCTTGATCTTGGCGGTGACGGCCATGGCCCACGGGGCGTGCACGCGGGAGCCGAAGGGGGTGAGGCAGCAGACGCGCCAGTCGCCGAGTTCGTCGCGGACACGCTCGATCACAATTGTGCGGTCATCGGGAACGTGGTCAGTGGCAAGCGCTTGGTCGGTGAGGTAACGGAGAACGTTTTCGGCGGCCTTTTCGTCGAGATCGTGCTCGCGGGTGAGCTTTGTGATGGCGACCGAGCGGGGCATGTCGCGGAGTTCGCGGATGAGTTGGCCGATGCGCTTGCCGAATTCGATGGGGCGGCCGGCCTGGTCGCCGTGCCAGAAAGGCATCTTGCCGGGTTCACCGGGGGCGGGGGTGACGAGGACCTTGTCCTGGGTAATCTCGTCGATGCGCCAGGTGGAGGCACCGAGGATAAAGGTGTCACCGGTGCGAGCCTCGAAGACCATCTCTTCGTCGAGTTCGCCGACACGGAGCGGCTTATTGGCCGAGCCGGACAGGAAGACGCCGTAGGTGCCGCGGTCGGGGATGGTGCCGCCGTTTAGGATGGCAAGTCGTTTGGCGCCGCCTCGGGGGGTAATGCGGTTGGTCTGGCGGTCCCAGGTGACGCGGGGACGGAGTTCGGCAAATTCGTCGGAGGGGTAGCGACCGGCAAGCATGTCGAGGGTGCCGTCAAAAACGGCAGGGGAGAGGCCGGCGAAGGGAGCGGAGGAGTGGACCAGATTCGAGAGAGCTTCGTAGGTGATGCCGGGAGCTTCGTCTTCCTCTAATTCGGCTTCGTAGCCGGTGTTGGTGCCGTCACGGCGTTGAGATTTGACGGTTTTCTTTTTGCGTTGAAGGCGGGATTCCACTTCGGCGAGCGGCAAGGGAGGTTGGGCGACGATGGCGACAATTTGTTGGGCGAGGATGTCGAGCGGGTTGCGGAGAAAGCGGGTGTGCTCAACGTGGCCCTCGTGCATGGCCTGGGTGACGGCGGCGCAGGCGACAAGATCGGCGCGGTACTTGGGGAAGATGATGCCGTTGGAGGGAGCGCCAACCTGATGGCCGGCACGGCCTATGCGTTGCAGGCCGCTGGCAACCGAGGGCGGGGCCTCGATCTGGATGACCAGGTCGACAGCGCCCATATCGATACCGAGTTCGAGCGAGGAGGTGCAAACGAGCGCCTTCAGCCGGCCGGCTTTGAGCAGTTCTTCGATTTCAGAACGCTGGGCGGCGGCTAAAGATCCGTGATGGGCGCGGGCGATGGTTTCCTGGGCGAGTTCGTTGAGGGCGCCCGCGAGGCGTTCGGCTACACGGCGGGCATTGACGAAGATGAGTGTGGAGGTGCGTTCCCGGACGATTTCAAGCAGCCGCGGGTGAATGGACTGCCAGATGCTGGTGCGCTTGGGGCCCTGCGAGGCGGGACCGCTGGGGAGATCGTCAATCTGGCCAAGTTTGGCCATGTCTTCGACCGGCACCTCAACGCGAATCTCGAGGCGTTTGCGTGCGCCCGCGTTGACGATGGTGACGGGACGGAAGCGTGTGCCTGTAGTGGTTTGTTCGCTTTCGGCAGCCTCGGCGGAGACGTAGGTTTCAGCAGTCTCAGCGGTGAGGCCGGTGACCGAGGTAATCGCCTGAGCGGTCTCGTTCCCAGTGGCGCTGCCGGGACCTTTCTTAGGGGTGAGCTGTGAGGTGTTCTGTGGGGGTGAGGGTGAGTTTGGGGAGAGCGTGCGGAGTGGGGCGGCATCCGCTCCGCCCAGGAAGCGGGCTACCTCTTCGAGGGGACGCTGGGTGGCGCTCAAGCCGATGCGTTGCAGGTGTCGGCCGGTGAGGGCTTCGAGTCGCTCCAGGGACAGCGCCATGTGAGCGCCGCGCTTGGTGGGGACGAGGGCGTGGATCTCGTCGATGATGACGGTTTCAACGGACCGGAGGGACTCACCGGCGTCGGAGGTGAGGAGGAGATAGAGGGATTCCGGGGTGGTGATGAGGATTTCGCCGGGGTGGCGCTTGAAGCGGGCGCGGTCCTTTTGGCTGGTGTCGCCCGTGCGCACACTGATTTCCGGAAGATGTACAGGGACGCCGGTACGCTGGGCCATGTTGGCGATGCCCTGCAGCGGGGAGCGAAGATTGCGCTCGACATCGACGGCGAGCGCTTTCAGGGGTGAAAGGTAGAGGACGCGGCAGCCAGGCTGTTCGTCATAGGCCGGCGGACACTGCAACATGAGTTTATCAAGGCACCAGAGAAAGGCGGTAAGGGTTTTGCCGGTGCCGGTAGGCGCTAGGATGAGCGTGGATTCGCCGCGGGCAATCGCGGGCCATCCCTCGCGCTGCGGGGGGGTGGCGCCTTCAAAAACGGCGCGGAACCATTCGGCCGTGACAGGGTGAAAGAGGCTGAGTGGATCGGGGTCCTCAGGTCCTGGCTGCGGGTTTGCTGGAACCCCTGTCTCATGTTTCGCCGATGGCTGTTTACGGGTCACTGCAGTGATCCTATTCGCTCAATCCATCTTTGGCTCATGCGGGCAGATGGATGCATCGCGGAGACAAGGCCCCCGCGATCGAAAGCAGCTTCAAAGGTGCGACCGAACTTTCGCGGCTTCGCTGCCTCAAGAATGGGGTAGCTTAGCGCAGCTCCCTGCGCCAGATCTCTACAAGTTCCGAAAAAGAGCGGAAAAAATCCCCGGGTGCGACCTTGGAACCGGCCACATCGGTCCATACCGGTAGGGGGTACTCATAGATCTCCTCGCGGATGGCCGCCGTGTTTCGTCCGCGCTGCGCGATGTAGCGGGCCAGGATCTCCACATCGAAGATCCACCGCGAGCGAAAGGGCCTTGAGAGCACGCTGCGTAGGACCGGGGTTACGCGAAACAGCTTGGCTCCGCACTGGGTGTCATAAATCGGCAAACGCAGCACCGTGGAGGCAACCGTGGCAAAACAACGGCCAAGATAGTGGCGGATGGGCTTTCTTTGAATGCGCCGGCCCAGCAGCTGCACCCGTGCGCCAAACACCATGCTCAACTGCGGGTTCTTTTCCAGTACGGCGGCCAGATCCCGGATCTGCTCCAGCGGCGTGGCCAGATCGGCATCCCAGAAGCCGGTAATCGCGCAACCGGGGCAATCCAGTGCATGTTGCATGCCGTAGCGCACGGCCTCCGCTTTGCCGGCATTCGGCTGCTTGTCCAGCACCTCGACGCGCTGCGGAAAACGCTCCTGAAACGCGTAAAGAAGTGGAAGAGTTTTGTCGTGGCTGCCATCGTTGACAAACAGCAGCGAGATCCCGCGGTTGTCCGCATTATTCAGAAAGGCGGCAAAGGCTTCAAGGCGCAGGCGCGTAGCCTCGTTGTAGCAGGGCACCACCACAATGCAGGTGGCGGGCCGCGAAATGGGCAGTCCGGAGGTGGCCATGCGTTGCCGGCGATCTTCCTTTCAGGATCACCGGCGCACACACACCGGTTTGCTCAAGGCGGTTCTTAACAGGAACAGTATAGGGTGACGCGCCTATGTGTCTGAACCTGAGAAGGCGCAAAAGTGCTACAGATATTCTGGCAAGGCTGTGCTACCGTGACGCCATGCGTGCCGTTCAAGCTGCTCTGGGATCTGTTCTGCTGCTCTGCTTTGCTCTTACTCTCCACGTCGTACATCATCTGGCTAACCGCGCGGACTTTCAGGCAGATTTCCAGGTGTATCAGACTGCGGCAGCCCTGGTCCTGCACGGCGAGGCACCGCATATCTACGACGAGGCTGACAACGGCAGTGATCCGCAGCTGAAGTTTGCCCACCCCGGCAGCACCTATACCGAAGCGGCGCAGCAGTTGGGTATTCCGCGCGTGCGCCTCTACGTGTACCCGCCGGTGCTGGCTGACCTCCTCGTTCCGTTGGCAGCGGTGCGGGCCGAAATCGCTGAGCCGATCTGGATTGCACTCAACCTTGCCATGCTCGGCCTCACGGCCTGGATGCTTGCCTCTCTTCTTGCCATTCCCCTGCCCAGCGCAGGTGGTTTTGCGTTAATTATCGGAGTATTTTTCCTACCCCCTATTGGCATGTGTCTGCTTTGGGGGCAGATCACGCTGCTTCTGCTGTTGCTCTGGGCCGTTGGCCTCTTTGCCTATGCGCGGGGAGAGAAGGAACTGTCGGCCCTGGCCCTGGCCCTGGCAACGGCGATCAAGCTCACGCCCTTGCTCGTTTTGGCACCGCTGCTAATCTGGCGGGACTGGCGCTGGGTGCGCGGCTATGCCCTGGCACTTGCGGGCATCTTTGTCGCCGTTTGCCTGGTGAATCACCCCGCTCTGCTGCACGACTACTTTGCCCACGTCATGCCTTCCATGTCGCGCGGCATTCCGAATACGGAGAACAAATCGCTTGTTTCCTTTGTGCAGCTCTTCTATGTCGCCTTGCATGGTGTGCGGGTTACGCCTGTAGCTACGCCGACAATGCCCATTCCGCAGGCGGTGGTCTCCGCCGCGAAGCTCCTCGCGCTTCTGACCACGCTAGTGGTGATTGCCATGCTGGTGCGAGCGGGGGCAACGCTGGCCACAGGCGGCCGGGTGCTGGTTCTGGCCCTGCTGGCCCTGGTGTCCGCCTGCGTCTCGCCCGTTTCCTGGCGTCATGCCTATGTAGTGGAGGTACTTCCGCTGGCGCTGCTGTGGGCTCATGCCCTGCGCCATCGGCCCAGCCGTACTGAATTGGCGGTTCTGACCGTGTGCTCTCTGGAGCTCGGCAGCTTCTTGTTTGATCTGATCAGTGAACACGCCGGCCATGGTTTGCTGACGATCGAGCCGCTACTGGCGCCCCTCGCCGGCATTGTCCTGACGTTGTTCTTCCTCAGCGGCGGCCGCCTGCGCCGATTCACGATTCCGGAGCTGACCCCGGCCGAGGCTGCCGTCCAGCTTGTGTAGGCACGGTGGCCGCCCGTACGCCCGGAAGGCAAAGCGACGCACTGGCTTTTCCGCACGGTAGACTCACAGAAAGCAATGAGTTCTCACCCTTCGCCCTCACCCCTTGTCGCAACTACGCCGGATGCGCGCCCCGTCCGTGTCCGCATCGCCCCTTCGCCCACCGGCGATCCCCACGTCGGCACGGCCTACATCGGCCTGCTGAATTACCTGTTCGCCCGGCAGCGCGGCGGCCAATTTGTATTGCGCATTGAAGATACGGACCGCACCCGCTTCGTCTCCACCTCTGAGGCGATGATCTTCGACGCCCTGCGCTGGGTCGGCCTTACCTGGGATGAAGGCCCTGACGTCGGCGGCCCGTTCGGCCCCTATCGCCAGTCCGAGCGCACCGAGATCTACCGCGAATACACCGAAAAGCTGCTTGCCTCTGGCCACGCCTACCGCGCGTTCGAAACCCCCGAGGAGCTCGAAGCCGAGCGCAAGGCGCAAACAGCCGCCAAGCAGCCGCCCAAGTACAACGGTCGCTCCCGCACGCTCCCCGATGATGAGATCCAGGCGAACCTGGCCGCCGGCAAGCCGTTCACCGTCCGCCTCAAGGTCCCGCTCGAAGGCGCCACCACCTTTCGCGATGAGCTCCGCGGCGACGTTACCTTTGAGCACACCAACGTGGACGACCAGGTGCTGATGAAGTCTGACGGGTTCCCCACCTATCATCTCGCCAACGTTGTCGACGACCACCTTATGGGCATCACCGACGTCATACGCGCCGAAGAATGGATCAGCTCCACCCCCAAGCACGTGCTGCTTTACCAGGCTTTCGGCTGGGAGATTCCGCGCTTCTGGCATATGCCGCTGCTGCGCAATGCCGACAAGAGCAAGATCTCGAAACGCAAGAATCCTGTTTCGCTCCATTACTATCGCGACGCCGGCTTCCTGCCTGAGGCGCTGCTGAACTACCTCGGTCTCATGGGCGGCGGCATGGCGCAGCCCACCGAGGAGGAGATCGTCTCAAAGGGTCTCGACATGAAGCTGAGCGATATGTTTTCGCTCGACGACATGCTCGCGCGCTATGACTTCAGCCGTATCTCGCTCGGCGGTCCGGTGTTCGATCTCGTCAAGCTGCGCTGGTTGAACGGCGAATACATTCGCCGTCAGTCGCCTGAAGAATTCTTTCGCTCACTGCGCGCCACGGTCTTCTCTGACCGCTATCTCGAGGCCGTTGCGCCGCTAATCCAGACCCGCATCGACACCCTCGGCGCGGTGGGCGATATGGCCGGCTTTCTTTTTCGCGACGAGCTGCTGGTTCCTGAAGCGATCTGGCTGCCGAAGAAGCGCACCCCGGAGGAAACCCTCGCCTTTGCCGCCGAGCTGCTCACGGCGCTCGAAACTGCCGCCTGGGAACACGCCGCGATTGAGGCCGCAATGAAGCAGCTCGGTGAGGCCAAAAGCTGGAGTGTGAAGGAGAACTTCATGCTGCTGCGTACGATCGTCACCGGCAGCACGCAATCACCGCCTTTGACCGAATCGATGATCGTGTTTGGCAAAGCGCGCACCCTCGACCGCGTCCGTCGTTTCATTGCGCAAGGCAAGAAGACCCATCGGCAGCCTTAACGATGGCCGATGGGGCACGAAACCTGTGCCTCGTGACGGACATCCAAGGTGCTGTCATCAGGCCTCCAGGAGAACACAATGATTCCCACCCTCGGTTACGCTGTCCAGTCCGCCACGGAGGCTCCCGCTCCCTTTCAGTACGAACATCGCGACCCCGGTCCGAACGACATCGTCATTGACATCGATTTTTGCGGCATCTGTCACTCGGACATTCACCAGGCCCGCAATGAGTGGAACAATGCGCTCTACCCCATGGTCCCGGGCCATGAAATCGTGGGTCGCGTGGCGAAGGTCGGCGAGGGTGTTTCAAAGTTCAAGGTGGGTGATCTTGCCGCCGTGGGTTGCATGGTCGATAGCTGCCGCGAGTGCGCCTCCTGCAAGGACGGCGAGCAGCAGTACTGCGAGCGCCAGGCCACGGTCTTGACCTACAACTCCAAGGACAAACAGGGCAACCTTACCTTTGGCGGCTACGGGGAACACATCACGCTGGACGAGGCGTTTGCCCTGCAGGTGCCGGCCAATCTCGATCCCGCGGCGACCGCTCCGCTGCTTTGCGCGGGCATCACAACCTATAGCCCTTTGAAGCACTGGAATGCCGGTCCCGGGAAAAAGGTCGGTGTCGTCGGCCTTGGCGGCCTGGGTCACATGGCGCTGAAGTTCTCGCACGCGTTCGGTGCCGAAACCATCCTGTTCACCACTTCAGCCAACAAAGTAGAAGATGCAAAGAAGCTCGGTGCCGATACCGTCATCCTCACGCGGGAGCAGGGCTGGGCCACAAAGCACATGGGCACCTTCGATCTCATCCTCGATTGCGTTTCCGCCGATCACGATGTCAACCCCTACCTCAACCTGCTCAAGCGCAATGGGGTGCTCTGTCTCGTGGGTGCTCCGGAAGAACCTTCCCGCGTCAGCGCCTTTTCGGTTCTGGGACGTAAAACGTTTACCGGTTCCATGATCGGCGGCATCCCGGAGACGCAGGAGATGCTGAATTTCTGTAGCGAACACAATATCGTCTCCGACATCGAGTTGACGAGCTTCCCCAAGCTCGAAGAGGCCTGGGACCGTGTGGTGAGGAGCGACGTGAAGTACCGCTTCGTTCTCGATCTGAAAACATTGCGCGGATAGATGCTGCGGACCAGGACACCAGAAACGAACTGACCCGGGGAGCGTCCGGGCCTATTTCGCATCCAATCGTCTGTAAGCGCACAGGAGTCCCATGGAACGCCGAGAGTTCATCAAATCCGTCACCGCCGCGGGCATTGCCGCGGTGGGCGCCAGTGCCGCCGGCCAACAGCCTGAGACCAATTCACCCACCTCCCGGGAAGCGCCGATCAAACGACCGGAAAACCCTGCCATGATCTACCGTGAGCTCGGCACCACCGGTGAGCGCGTCTCGGCAATCGGCATGGGCGGCTACCATCTCGCCAAGGATCCCAACACCACGCAGGCAGATGCGGTGCGGCTTGTACGCACGGCTTCCGATAACGGCATCACTTTCTTCGATAACTGCTGGGACTACAACGACGGGATCTCCGAGGTGCGTCTCGGGCAGGCGCTCAAGGACGGCTATCGTCAAAAAGCCTTTGTGATGACCAAGCTGGATGCGCGCACGGCCAAGGAATACAACAAGCAGCTTGAGCAGTCCATGGGGCGGCTCGATACAAATGTTATCGACCTGGTGCAGTTCCACGAGATCATTCGTTTTGAAGATCCAGACCGCATCTTTGCCGACGATGGCGCCATTCACGCCGCGATGGCCGCCCGTCAGGCCGGCAAGATCCGCTACATCGGCTTCACCGGTCACAAGGACCCGCAGATCCACCTCCGCATGTTCGAAGTCGCCCAACAGCACGGCTTTCACTTCGACACCGTGCAGATGCCGGTCAATGCCATGGACGCGCACTTCCGCTCGTTCGCCAACCTCGTGATCCCGGTGGCGCAGAAGGCCGGTACCGGCGTGCTCGCCATGAAAACCTTCGGCGATGGCTATATTCTTCGCTCCAACACCGTCGACCCGGTCCAGGCGCTGCAGTATGGCCTCTCGCAGCCCGTCTCCGTCGTCATCACTGGCATCGACAAGCCGGAGATCCTGACCCAGGCGCTCAACGCCGCCAAGACCTTCAAACCGATGTCGCCCGGAGAAACAGAGGCGTTCCTCGGCAAAACTCGCGAAGCCGCCATGACGGGCAAGTTCGAGCCCTTCAAGACTTCCAGCATCTTCGACGGCACCGCGAACAACCCACATTGGCTTGGGGGCACCTCCGGCACCCAAGTTCAACCATCCTCTCCGAAAGAGGAACAAACGCGGGTGGGGTAGTCCTGAGGACAGCCCGACCGCTGCTCATCCTTTCCCCCCAATACCAACCGCCGGCGCGTACGGCCCTACGCGCCGATCACCTCACGCACAAGCGGCTCACGTTTTAGGATGGAGCTCCCGATGACCACCGTCTCCGCCAGCAGCTTGTAGCCGGTCTCGAGGCGTTCTTCGTCATCGCTGAAAAGTGTAAACAACACCTGTCCTTCCTCGATCGCATCACCCAGCTTTGCGTGGGATTCGATGCCGGCATGCGCGCTCACTGGCGCTCCCGGGCGGTCGCGTCCCGCCCCTAGCCGCTGCACCGCCCAGCCCACCTGTTTGCAGTCCATTCCGGCCAGGTACCCCGATCGCGCGGCCCGCAGCGGCCGCCAGAATCGCGGCCGGTGAACTTCTGCTGGATCCTCAAACACTGAGGCGTCTCCACCCTGCGCCTGAACCATGCGCAGCCAGGCTGCATAGGCCTCGCCGCTGCGCAGGAGCTTGTCAGCGAGCGCCGCCCCGTCCTCCGGCGTGGCACTGGTTCCCGCCAGGAACAGCATCCATCCACTTAACGTGAGTGAAAGCTCTACCAGATCCGCCGACATCGGGTGCCATATGCCTTTCAGGATGTCGATACATTCCCAGACCTCCACCCAGTTCCCGGCGAAGCGCCCCAGCGGCTCATTCATAGCCGTCAGCAGAGCCACCGTCCGCGTCCCCGCGCGCTCCCCGGTGGCCACCATCAGCTGCGCCAGGTGCCTGGAAGCCGCATAGCTCGGCATAAACGCCCCAGACCCTACCTTGACGTCCAGCACGAGCCCGCGCAGGTCCTCCGCCAGTTTCTTGCTCATGATGCTGGCTGTGATCAGGTACGGCGACTCCACCGTGCCCGTGTGGTCCCGCAGCGCGTACAGGATGCGGTCCGCCGGCACCAGTCGCGGCGTCTGCCCCATCATCACCGCGCCGCATTGTCGCAGCACCTCGCCCATCCGGGCCAGGGAAAGCTGTGTATTGAACCCCGGAATGGTCTCCAGCTTATCGAGCGTTCCTCCTGTATGCCCTAAGCCGCGCCCCGAGATCATGGGTACATAGACAGGCGGCCCGTGCATCCCCGCCGCCGCGACGATCGGCGCGATCAGCAACGATGTCTTGTCGCCCACACCGCCGGTGGAATGCTTATCGACGGTGAAACCACCTATCCCCGAAGCGTCGAAAACCTCGCCAGAAAAGCGCATGGCCTCCGTCAGATTCGCCAGTTCGGCGGCCGACAGCCCGCGTTGAAAAACGGCCATCAGAAAACTGGCGATCTGCGCAACGGAAACGTGGGCCTCCGCCGGCAACGACGCTCCGCTGTCCCGGGCCTCCCCGCTGCGCACGGCGGCGCGTACAAAGTTCTCAATCTCCCCACGCGAAAGCTCCCCGCCGTCACGTTTCTTGATCAGAATATCGAGCGGATGCGTCAGCTCCGTCATGACGCCGTTGTCCCGAAACGGCCATGCCGCCGAAAGCCTGTCTGCAGCCTAGGACGATTCCGCATGGGTCTGCTCCAACGGCTGCCAAAGCTCCAACCGGTTGCCATCGCAGTCCTTGATCCAGGCAAAGCGGCCATAGGGCAAATCCTCGCGATGCGGATCCACCCAGACGCCGGCCGCGTGGAGCTGTTCCAGCATTGCCTCGAGGTCGTCCACCCGGTAATTGATCATCGCCGCCTGCTCGCGTTCGCCGAAGTATTCTGTGTCCTCTGGAAACGCCGACCACACCGTCATGCCGGTTCCAGCCGGCGCGTCCTCGCTCCAGCGCAGGATGGCGGCATGTTCCGGGCCCACCGCCATCCGGAGGTGTTCGGCATACCACCTCGCCAGCCGGGTAGGATCCACCGAGCGCAAGAAGACGCCACCCACCCCTGTTACCCGTGCCACTAACCTACCTCCGTGCGACGAGTGTAAGCGCGGTGCGCCGGCGCGGCCAGCCCCATTTTGGGAAAGTTCAGTCCTTTTTGGACACCTGCCCGGGCACCTGCAAACGGAAGGCATTCGGCAGCAGTGCTCCCAGCGTGGTTTCCTCCGGCGCACCACCCTCACCCGGGTACAGCAGCAGCACATCGTCCTCGCCGAACTCTGCCAGTGTCTGCCGGCACGCGCCGCAGGGCATCGAAGCCGCTCCATTCAGATTCGCCACCGCCACGGCGCGCAACCGTATGCCCGGCCCAAATTCCGCAACCGCACGCGCAATGGCGCCCTGTTCCGCGCAGGAGGTGAGCCGGTACGAACAGTTCTCCACGTTCGTCCCCGTCACCACCTCGCCACCCGTTAACAGCAGCGCGGCCCCTACCCGAAACCGGCTATACGGGGCATACGCACGCGTTGCCGCCTCGGCAGCCCGGGCGCGCAGATCGTCTTTTTCCAACGTGGAAATCGCAAAACTCTGGAGAGTGGTAGCCATGCTGAGCAGGGTACCGCACTCCCGGGCGAGCGCTCCGACAGAGCCGGCGCACCGGTCGATTACGTGAGATCGTCGGAGTCGAAGGCTGGACGTTTTCTGCCCAGAGCGCTGACGTCGCGGGCATCAACGACGATCGTGCTGACGACCTCGTCGATCTCTTCGGCAGGGATCTCGTCAGCAATCGCGAGTTTCTTGTGTTCCTTGGGAAGCTTGATGGCTTCGAGCAGGACGACGACGTGGGCCACCGCTGTGCCGTCCTGAAAGAGTCCTTCCGGGGTTTTGCCCTTGATCGAAACGCAATTCATGTCCAGCGACAGCAGATCGGCAAGCCGCTCGCGCATCTCGGCGGCGATGGGAACAATCTTGGGGCGGTGCATGATGAGCACGCAGTCCAGATTGACGATTTTGTAACCGGCCAAAGCGATTTCTTCCAGCGCGGTCCGAAGAAAAACGGTCGAGTCAGCATCCTTCCAGCGCGGGTCGGACGGTGGAAAGAAGGTGCCGATATCGCCCGCGCAGACGGCGCCAAGCAGGGCGTCGGTAATGGCGTGCAACAGCAGATCGCCGTCGGAGTGGCCGGCAAGGCCTTCAGGGTGGTCGATCTTGAGGCCGCCAATCACCAGCGGGGTGCCGGGGTGAAAGGCGTGTGAATCGAAGCCGAGGCCGATGCGCATGGACATGGGTGACGCTCTCCCTTGAAACGGCCGGAGCGGAAGCGGGTCCTCCGCTCCGCTCAGGACTACAACGACGAGTTTACGGCAGGGCTAGGCCCGGTTTGGACCAGCTGTAAAAAGGGCAGTTAACCCGCCAGATAGAACTCGGCGACCTCCAGATCGCCGGGCTGGGTCACCTTGAGATTGCGGGCGCTGCCAGGGACCACGTGGACGGGGATGCCGGCGCGTTCGAGCAGGCTGGCCTCATCCGTGCCCTGGAACTCGTCGGCCTGGGCGGCGTCAAAGGCCCGACGCATCAGGGAAACCCGCGCGCCCTGCGGCGTTTGGGCGTGGACGATCAACTCGCGGGGTATGGTGGCGACGACAAGGGCGCCGTCTGCCGTGCGCTCGACCTTTTTGATGGTGTCGGTGGCGGGCATGCCGACGATGGCCGCGCCGTGGCGCTCAATGGCATCGATCGTGCGCTCGATAGTCGCCGGATCCACGAGGGGACGAACGGCGTCATGGACGAGCACGATGTCGCGGTCGGCGACCGAGGGCAGGGCGCGCAGGGCGTTGGCGACGGAGTCCTGACGCATCGCGCCGCCGGCGACGACGTGGACGCGGTCGGCGAGGCCGTCGTCATCATGGACCAGCTCTGTGTGAGCCAGCTCGGCGAGCAGTTCGCGCAGACGGGCCTGCTCCGGTTCGCGGACTGCAATATAGATACCCGTGATGCGCGGAACCGCCAGAAAGGCGCGCAACGAATGAACCAGGAGGGGGACGCCGCGAAGAGCGAGAAACTGCTTGGGAGCGCCGCCGGAAGCTGCGGCCATGCGTGTGCCGAGTCCGGCTGCGGGAAGGATCACGAAGACAGCCATGGGAACCCGAGTATACCGTTTAGTGGAGGTTCGGGGGCAGGGCGGGCAGCTTAGTTATAGGGATCGGCGAACCACGACCGAAAAGAAGGGGCAAAAAGGCAGATGTCGATGGGGTTGGACCGTTTGGCAATAGGGATGTTTCACCCGGGGCAACGGGTATGCTGCGCGGTTTCCGGTGGGGCGGATTCGGTGGCGCTGCTGCGCGGGTTACGCGAGGCGAACGGGGGTAAGGAGCCCCTGGGCTTGGTTTTGCGGGCTGTTCACGTGCACCACGGCCTGCGCGGGGAGGAGGCCGATGCGGACGAGGTCTTCGTGCGGGCGCTTTGCGGGGAGCTTGGGGTGGACCTCAAAGTGGAGCGCGTCGACACGGCGGCGCGGCAACTACGGGCCCGGGAGGGCATGGAAGAGGCAGCGCGGTATTTGCGCTACGGGGCCTTCTTTCGGTTGCTGGCCGAAGGCTGGGCCGATACTGTCGCGACCGCGCACACGCTGGACGATCAGGCTGAGACGGTGCTGATGAAGCTCTTGCGAGGCGCGTGGACGGAAGGGTTGGGAGGCATTTCGCCCTCCTTTGCATATAGTGAGGCGTCCAGCGCTGCCTTAGGCGCTGCGAGTCGGGATGGGCGCAGCTTCCCCGGCCGTGGTGCTGGGCAGTTGAACGGCCAGGTAGTCCGGCCGATGCTTGGCGTAAGGCGGTCCGAGGTGGAGGCTTATCTCGGAAGCCTCGGCCAGAGCTGGCGTCAAGACAGCTCGAATGGGGATCTCCGGCTGCTGCGCAACCGTGTTCGCCGCGAGGTGATGCCGGTGCTGCGCGGCCTGAACCCTGCCGTGGACGAGGCGTTGGCTCGTACAGCGACGCTTGCCCGCGATGAGGAGGCATACTGGACGGCGGAGATAGAACGGTTGCTGCTAGGAATGATTCAGCCTGGCAGGCCGGTGCGCGGCGGCGGCCGTTCGGTGGGAACGGGCGTCGGCGAGGAGGTCATTGCGCTGGAGTTGGAGCGGCTGAAGGCAGCGATGCCTGCAGTTCGCCGGCGCCTGGTACGGGCGGCGGCCGCGCGCCTGGGTTTTCGCCTGAATGCGGAGGAAACGGCCAAACTGCTGGCGATCGCCGGTCTGGAGAATGTGGCGGGTCTGCGTGCGCGCATCGGTGCCCGGCTGGAGCTGCGGGGCGGCCTGCGGGCGGAGCGTTCGGCCCGGGAGCTCAGACTGGCCAAATTCGGGACAGCTCCTGCCAAAGAAGATGTAGAGAATCGATGAAACGGGCGTTACTGTCAGAGGATGTCGGGGGTAGAATCCAAGCATATCTGTTGACGGTGGTGAAAGGGGCCTTGCACCTTCCTTTCGTCGCCGTCGTCTAACAGGTGGGTTGGAAACGGCTGGCCGGAGGGCCAGAGGCTGACCAGGGGCTTAGGAAACGAGGGATCCATTGAACTCGACTGTGAAACAGTTGTTGATTTGGGTAGTTGCAGTCGCTTGCTTGCTGGTGGGCTGGCAGTTCGTGTTGAAGAACATGAATGCCGGTCACAACCGCGGTATCAGCCTGACTGAACTGCAGAACGACGCGGACTCCGGAAAAATTGCGGATGTGACGGTCGCTGGTACCGAGGCGAGCGGGAAGTATAAGGATGGAAAAGAAACTTTTACAACCACCATCCCGAGCAACTACCCGGATCTTTATAAGGATCTTCGCGACCATGGCGTCAATGTCACGATCAAGGATCCGCAGGGCGGATTGTGGTTTGGGCTGCTGTTGCAGGTTGCACCGATCCTGGTCATCTTGGCGCTCTTCCTGTTCATGATGCGGCAGATGCAATCGGGTGGCAACAAGGCGATGAGCTTTGGCAAGAACCGCGCGCGCCTGCTGAGCATGCAACAGAAGAAAGTCACCTTCAAGGACGTCGCCGGCGTAAACGAGGCAAAAGAAGAACTGAAGGAGATTATTGAGTTCCTGCGCGAGGCGCAGAAATTTCAAAAGCTGGGCGGCCGCATTCCCAAGGGTGTGCTGATGGTCGGACCTCCGGGCACTGGCAAGACTCTGCTGGCCCGTGCCGTTGCCGGTGAAGCAAATGTTCCATTCTTCTCCATTTCTGGTTCGGACTTTGTGGAAATGTTCGTCGGTGTCGGTGCAAGCCGCGTCCGCGACCTGTTTGAGCAGGGTAAGAAGAATGCACCGTGCATCATCTTTATTGATGAAATTGATGCGGTGGGACGTCATCGTGGTGCCGGCCTGGGTGGCGGTCACGACGAGCGCGAACAGACGCTCAATCAACTTCTCGTGGAAATGGATGGCTTTGAGTCCAACGATGGTGTCATCCTCATCGCTGCCACAAATCGTCCTGATGTGTTGGATCCCGCCTTGCTGCGGCCTGGCCGCTTCGATCGCCGCGTAGTAGTCGATCGTCCTGACATCCGGGGCCGTGAAGAGGTGCTCAAGGTGCATTCCAAGAAGGTACCTATGGCTGAGGACGTTAACCTCAACGTGCTCGCTCGTGGGACACCGGGCTTCTCGGGTGCCGATCTGGCCAACATGGTGAATGAGGCGGCACTGACGGCAGCTCGCTTCAACCGCAAGGCAGTTCACATGTTTGACTTTGAGCTGGCCAAGGACAAGGTCCTGATGGGTGCTGAGCGCAAGAGCATGTTGCGTTCGCCTGATGAGCTGAAAATCACGGCTTACCATGAGGCAGGACATACCCTGGTCTCGGCGCTCCGGGATCATTCCGATCCGTTGCACAAGGTGACAATTATTCCTCGCGGCATGGCGCTCGGCGTGACGGTTTACCTGCCGGAAGAGGATCAGCACACCGTGACCAAGGATTACCTTGAGTCAAGGCTTGCGATGATGATGGGTGGACGCTGCGCCGAGGAGATCTTCTTAAAGAAGATGACCACGGGAGCGGGCAACGACATTGAGCGTGCCACTGATCTTGCCCGCCGCATGGTGTGCGAGTTCGGTATGAGTAAGCTCGGGCCGATGACCTTCGGCAAGAAGGAGCAGGAAGTGTTTCTCGGCCGCGACATCGGTCAGTCTCGCGACTTCTCGGACGATACGGCACAGCAGATCGATGCTGAGGTTCGTGGGTTCGTCGATGCCGCCTATCGTTCCGCCTACTCGATTCTCGAATCCAATCAGGACATCATGCACCGGATGGCGCAGGCCTTGTTGGAACGGGAAACCCTGGACGCGGCAGAGATCGAATTGATCATCGCGGGCAAAGATCTGCCGCCGATGAAGTCCGCTCTGGCCCAGGCTGATTCAGGTAACGGTCCGGATGAGACGCAGAAGATCCTGAAGCCTGAAGGAGGGCGCAAGCCTGGTTTCGGCGAAGGTGCGGCAAACCCGGCATAAACCACGCCTTAATTCCAGAAAACGGCAGCCTCGGCTGCCGTTTTCTGCTTTCTGCAACGTAAAAATAAGAATTGCGTACCAGTTACGGCTGACGAGTCTCGTGTCAAGACCTATCCACGACGTGAGTGAGGCCGAGACGATGCGATACTTGTGGCGATGCGATGGATTGTTCCGGCTATCGGGATTGCCTTACTTTGTAATCCTTTGTTTAACGGTAAAGCTTTAGGACAGGCCCTGGGCAGCTCGGGTCAGACGACGAATGCGGTCGGAGGTTTGAGCGCCGGCAAACAAGGGAGCGAGGCGTCTCCGCAAAACTCCGCTGCGGTCGATGGCCCGCCTTCTGAGGACAATTTGTTGCGCGGCTCGTATGGGCCCTACCGCGCCAACAATGACCTTCTTTCCTATGCTCTGCATTTGCGGGTGGATCCGGTAGCGAAGACCATTCAGGGGACCAATGCGATCCATTTCCGGATGCTTACCGCGGGACAGCGCATTCAATTGGAGCTTTCTCCCGCTCTAACGGTCACATCCCTGACAATGGAGACACAGCCTCTGAAGTATGAGCGGCAGCAGCGTACCTTGTGGGTAGATTTTCCGCAGCCACTGCAGGCCGGCCGCGAGTACACGGTCAATGTGGCGTACTCAGGTCGACCCGTATCGACCGGCAGATTCGGATGTTTCAGCTTTGCGAAGGACCCGACCGGCAAACCCTGGATCACGACGGCCTGTGAAGGAGCTGAGCAGGGGGCGTCGTTGTGGTGGCCGAATAAGGATCAGTGGCGCGATGAGCCGCAGGAAGGCATGACGATCGATGTCGCCGTCCCGAATGGCCTGACCGATGTGTCCAACGGGCGATTCGAGGGCTCAAAGGATCTGGGCGACGGCTACACGGAGTGGCAGTGGAGGGTGCATTACCCGATCAACAACTACGATGTGGCGCTCAACATAGGAAATTACGAACACTTCTCAGGTGGTAAGCACGGTGAAACCACGCTGGATTACTACACCTTGCCGGCCAATGTAGAAAAGGCAAAGGTGCAGTTTGCGCAAGTCCCCGAAATGCTGGACGCCTACGAGCACTACTTTGGCGAATACCCATTCGACAAAGACGGCTACAAGCTGATCGAGGTGCCCTATGCCGGCATGGAGCACCAGTCCGCGGTGGCGTATGGAAATCACTTTGAAAATGGCTACTATGGGCGCGACTGGACCGCAGTGGGCATCAGTCCGAAGTTCGACTTCATCATCATTCACGAGAGCGGGCATGAGTGGTTCGGCAATGCGATCACCGCGGCCGACCGCTCCGACATGTGGATTCATGAGGGCTGGACGACCTATCTCGAGTGCCTGTATGTGGAATACCGGTTCGGTAAAGCCGATGGCCTGCGCTACTGCAACGGCCTAAAGGGCCATGTGCGGAACGAGCGGCCGATCCTCACGGCGCGGGGAACCAATGCGGAGCCGCCGGATGACCAGTACTTCAAGGGGGCGCTCATGCTAAACACCTTGCGCAGCATGATCGGAGACGATACCAAGTGGTTCGCCGACATCCACGCCTTCTACCAGCAGTTCAAATATCAGCAGATTATGACGGAGGACGTCGTGCGCTGGTGGAATGAGCGGACGGGGACCGACCTGACGCCGTTCTTCAATGAGTATCTCCGGCAGTCCGATGTGCCGGCATTGGAGGTGGAGTTCGTACCCACAGCGAAAACGGTGCTCTACCGATGGCGTGCCGGAGAGGCGAAGTTCGCGATGCCGATCCAGGCCGGCGATCCGCAGCACTGGACGATGTTGCACCCCACGGCGGACTGGCAGAGTATGCGCTGGGAGGGGACGTTCGCGTCGTTCGCCGTGGCAACCGATCTGTACTACGTGAATGTAGCGAGGTCGCAGTAGGCATGGGAAGCCAGTTGCGACGAATCGGCCTGATGGGCGTGCTGGCGCTGCTGACCGGCTGTGGCTACCACCAGCTTGGCAGTGCGACCCATATTCCAGGAAACGTGCACACCATTGCGGTGCCGATTTTTGCTACGCGGGTGCAGGGATTTCGCACGGAGACGTACTTCACCCAGGCCGTAGTGCGGGAGTTGAACACGAGCACGCGCTACCGAATCGAGACGGCGGTGGGGGGCAATGCGGACACAAGTACGGCGGATGCAGACGCGGTGCTGCGTGGAACGATCCTGACCGAGGCGGTGACGCCGCTGACGTATGATTCGTCGAGCGGGCAGACTTCGAGCTACCTGGTGACGATCACCGCGTCCGTACGCCTGATCGCGCGTAACGGCGCCGTTCTATATCAGAACGACGGCTTTAGCTGGCGCGAACAGTACCAGTCAACGCAGGATCTTTCGGGTTCCATCCAGGAGGACTCGGCGGCGGTGCGGCGGCTGGCCAAAGACTTCGCACAGGCGCTGGTGAGCGACATGGGGGAAAGCTTTAACCGATGAGTCCGGCGGCCAAAGCGACGATCACAGCGAAGCAGCCGCGGAGCTTCGGTGCGGTGGAGCGATTTCTGGCCGAGGTGAGCGGCCCGGAGCGACGCCCCGGCTATCTTCTGTTGGGCGATGAGGCGTTTTTGTATGGGCGCGTGCGTGCGGGGGTGCTGCAGGCACTGCTGCCGGCGGAGTCCGCGGATCTGCGGCAGTTCTGTCTGCATGATCTCGATCTGGCGGAGACTTCAATCTTTGAGGCGCTCGACACGGCACAGAGTCCGTCGTTGATGGCGCCGTTTCAGGTAATTTTCCTACGCAACGTGAAGGTATTGTTTGGCCGTGGGGCCAAGAAGGAAGAGTTTGCGGCCATTGCAGACTATTTCCGGCGGCCCAACGGGCAGGCGCTGCTGCTCTTTGTGGCGGATCACCTCCAGCTGCCGGCGGATCTGCGGCGCATGGATTTTGCGGAGAAGGAGAAAGCCGAGCGGATTCGCGAGGTTTTCGGCGACGTGTGCGGCGTGGTGGAGCTGCAGCGTGTCTTGGGCGAGGACGCTGTGCTCTGGGCCCAGAGCGAGGCGTTGCGGGGAGGGATGGGCTTTGGCGAAGACGCCGCCCGGGAGCTGGTGGACGCCGTTGGCACCGATATGCTGAGCGTGGCGAGCGAGCTCGAAAAGCTGCTGCTGGAAGCCGGCGCTCGCGGCGCGGCGGAGATTACTGTGGCGGATGTGGAGACGATGGTGCCCTCCGCCAAGCAGCGCAGCCTGTATGAGCTGACCGATGCGATCAGCGCAAAGGAGCCGGCGCGGGCGCTGGCGCTGCTGGGCGGGCTGTTGAATGCATCGGACGGCGAGGATGCCGCGATTGGGCATGTGTTTTCCCTCGCCAAGACCTATCGGCAGATGGTTCTGCTAAATGAGCGGCAGGTGAAGGATCAGCGGGCGATGTGGGCGGTGCTTTGGCCGGGTATGCGCGTCGCGCCACATGCCGCGGATGCGCTGATTGCGCAGGCGCGGCGGTACAAGAACCGTTCGGAGCTGCTCAGCGGCTTGCGGGCCATCGCCAAAGCGGACCTGGAACTGCGCTCGAGCCCGCCGGACAAGCGCCTGGTCCTGGAACGGCTGGTGCTGCGTTTGGCAGGCCGGCCTTCAGATCAGATCTGAGGTTCAGGACATTAGACCTGGTTTCTGCAGGTAACACTCCGCCGTCATCCTGATCCTGAGCGACGCCGAAGGGGGATTTCTGTATTTCCTAGGCGGCTGCTCTGAAACTGCTGGACGACCGCTTCAAAGTTGCTTACCGCGGCTGGGTAGGAATTTTGCGGCTGCCGAGCTGTGGAGCGCGTGTCGGGTCGGAGGGAATGGCGTCCGGGTCGGCATCCTGCACGGGATTGCGCGGCGGAAAGGCGATGCTGGCGGCGAGCACGACCGCTCGCCGGTCTGGGACCGAGGCCGTGATTTGAGATAGGCCGACGGTGCCGTTGCGCGGCCGGGGGAACTCAAGAATATAGCGCCCATGGATGAGCTCGATCGTGCTGTTCAATTCCCTGAGCACCGTCCGTGCGCTTGTCGGCAGAACGATACCGCCGGTCTGTCCGCAGAGCAGGGGAAAGATGTCCTCATTGTTTCCCACGAGCCGTTCTACCGGGCGGGCGTAGAGGGGCAGGCGGTTGGAAAGATCGGAGGAGCGTGCATCGGGCTGGGCGGTGTGCAGACCCATCAGGGTGGTGTTGAAGCGTCCGGCGTAGCGCGCCAGGGTACTCCAGGAGTTGCGGCTGGTATCGTCCAGACCGTCGGAGACGACCAGAATGAGGTGGCGGCCGGGAAGCTGGCCGAGCTGAGAGACCACGACGGCGAGGCTGTCCCAGAGCCGGCGTTCGGCGCCACAGGTGGTGCCTGGGGTGTGCGCGTGCAGATCGGGCGCAGCGAGCGCTCTGGCGAGGGACTCCTGCAAGCGAGCGGCGGAGTAGGGCCAGGCGTAGGCCGAACGGATCAGGTGGCAGTCGAGTGCGTACAGAGAGAAGTTGTCGGCCGGACCCAGCCATGTTTCCAGCTTTGCAGGCTCGGTTTGTTCGACCGTTTGCGCAAGAGACGAGGTCTCTTTCTGGCCGGCGTCAAAGACGAGCACGACCTGGAGCGGATCGTTGCCCTCCAGGCGCGTGTGGCGCGGATGAAAGGGCGGACCTCCATCGAGTTGCAGGGTGAACTGCGCGGCGTCGAGACCTCCGTAGCTCCGTCCCGCGCGGTCCAGCACCAGAGCCGGCAGCTGCAGCAGGTCCTCGTAGACGTGCAGGGTGTAGGGCGTCGCCGGGGGAGCCTCCGCGGCTGTTTGCGCGTGGAGCGCCGGGCTGCCTGGCAGAAGCGCCCAAACGAAGCACGCCCAAAACAACCACTCCCGGACCAGCCACGCCCGGACCAGCCACAAGAGGACGCCATGGGAGGTGCTTCGGCGCTGTGCGGGGCTGGCGGTCAATGGGTGGCGGATTTGCGCGCGGGCTGCCATGGACGGAAGTATGGCAGAGAAGCCGTGCGGCTGACCGTAGAATCGGGAGAACAGCTGAAGAGTGAAGGGTGACATGGCGAGCATGGGTGAGTGGATCGGAAACGGATGGGCCGCCGTGGCGGCTCTGGGCTTCGCAGGAACGATGTGTGGGGCGCAGACGGCGAGCTCTCCGGGGAGCGCACCGGCTCCGGCGCCGGCCCAAACGCAGGCTCAGCAGATGCGGTCCTTTTTTGCCTCGCATTTCACCAAGCGGGAGTACCAAATCCCCATGCGCGACGGGGTCAAGCTGTATACGGCGGTGTACACACCCGTAGCGGCGCAGTATGCAGACAAGGGACCATACCCGTTTCTGATGACGCGCACGCCCTACAGCTGTGCGCCGTACGGGCCGGACAAGATCGTTCCCCGGGTGACGGGGAATCAGAACCTGTTGCAGGGTGGCTACATCCTGGTGTGTCAGGATGTGCGTGGGCGATGGGACAGCGGGGGGACGTGGCTGGAGATGACGCCTTCAAAAGATGGCAAGGGCATCGATGAGTCCACGGATACGTCGGACACGGTGGATTGGCTGCTGAAAAACGCGCCGGAGAACAACGGGAAGGTCGGCATCCTGGGTATCAGCTACCCTGGGTTTTATACCGCGGCAAGCATCGTGGACAGCAATCCGGCGATCAAAGCCGCGAGCCCGCAGGCGCCGATCGTGGACCTCTGGATGGGCGACGATGCGTACCATGGCGGCGCGTTCATGCTGGATGCCAACCACAGCTTCTATGCGCCGTTCTTTGCGCCGCAGCACAATCCCGAGACAGTGGAGTCGCCGACCGGCTTTGCATTTCCGACGCAGAATATGTACCGGTATTACCTCGGCATGGGGACGCTGGCGCACCTGGATTCGCCGGCGGGCGGGACAAATGCGTACTTCCACGACCAGGTGACGCATCCCGATTACACCGAATACTGGCAAAAGCGAAACATCGCACCGCACCTGCACGGGGTCCACGCGGCGGTGATGGCGGTCGGCGGATGGTTCGACGCCGAGGATCTCGCGGGGCCGGTGAAGGTCTTTCATTCCGTCGCGAAGCTGAGCCCAGGGGCGCCGGAGGACACGCTGGTGGAGGGACCCTGGGTGCATGGCGGGTGGTCGCGTGGGCAGGGCAACCGGCTGGGCGATATCAGCTTTGGCTCAGATACGGCGGTCTTCTACCGCAACAACATCGAGGCGCCATTCTTCGACCACTGGCTGAAGGGCAAGCCGTGGACACCGCTGCCGGTGGCCTACACCTTTGAGACCGGGACCGATGTCTGGAAGCAATATACGGCTTGGCCTCCGCCCGCTGCCAAGCCGCGGATGATCTACCTGCAGCCGCACGGTGGACTTTCGTGGAACGCGCCCACCGAGACCGCGAGCAAGGACGACTACGTGAGCGACCCGGCGCATCCGGTGCCGTTTACGCCCTACGTGACCGGCCCCGACGTGCCGCAGCGCTACATGGATGACGACCAGCGTTTTGCGACCACCCGCGGCGATGTGCTGGTGTACCAGACCGAGCCGTTGACCGAGAACGTGACGGTGGCCGGGCCGATCCTGCCCAAACTGCGCATCGCCTCAACCGGGACGGATGCGGATTTCGATGTCAAGCTGATCGACGTTTATCCCGAGGACTACAAAGACCCAGACGCCGAGGCCGAGGGCAAGCACGTCACGGGCGCGCCGCCGGTGATCCTGCAGGGATACGAGATGATGGTGCGCGGCGAACCGTTCCGGGCGAAGTACCGCAACTCGCCGGAGCACCCGGAGGCGCTGGCGCCGGGGAAGGTCACGGAGGTGAACTTCTCCATGCAGGACGTAAACCACACATTCCTGAAGGGGCACCGGATCATGGTGCAGATTCAAAGCTCATGGTTTCCGCTGACGGACCGGAATCCGCAGGTGTTTGAGGACATCTCCAAGGCCAAGCCGGAGGATTTCAAGGCGGCTACGGAGACGGTGTATCACCAGGCGGATGCGGCGAGTGGGTTGGAGTTAATGGTGTTGGGGCAGTGACGAGAGTGACAGCCACGTGTGCCATTTTGCTGCCGATTAGAGCACTAGACAAAATTTTTTCGCATTTCGTCTAGTACCGCCTTCTTGCGCGCCTTCTCTACTTCAGGATCATCGACTTGGAGGAACTCGACTGCACTAAATTCATCGCCTCTTCGGCGATTCTGTCGCGGCTCAACAGCTTCTATCAACAAGGCTTCCATGGTCGCGATTAGGAGGCCGCGATCATAATTCTGATCCCGTGTATCTAGCGTACCCGCTTCAGACACCTTGTATATCCCAAACCAGGAGAAGCGCTCCCACCGGCTACCTAAGCGATCAGAGATGTGCTGGCGTAATCGCGTTCCGATACCTTGGTCAGTCGCCCGTCCAACGTAAATCACTGAGCTACGATCATAGAGCAGATAAACACCACGTTGATCTGAGAAGTCAACTGGCTCACTACCTGCTGTCTGTCGTCCTAGCATCTTCGGAGTCGCCGCACTCCAATGCACTCGATCTTTGGACCAATACATACCAAAGGCGTTAATAAGGCCGGTTGTTTCCTTTTTCTCCTCTAACTCTTCCGCCTCTTGGGTCGGAGCAGTAGAAGCACCAACTTGTTCACTGACTGCTAGCGGGGCCACAACTTCGCTGCGTAGTCTGTACCAACCGGTTCCAGTCCGCTCGAAAGGAGAGTCTGCTTCTTTTCGGATCGAGTCGGACATCGCAACATTGACGCTAGACGACGGTGTTGCACCGAGACTCGTACGTAGCTTTCGACTGATGATCTCCTTCGCAATATCGGTATACAGCATGCCCTCAGGTTTGTTTTTGAGAACTTCAATTGCTGCTTCTCTCCAGCCCAGTTGTGGGGGCATCTGCTCTCCTCGGTACTAGACTGGGAGATTGTACGGTGGCGAGCCCACCAACAGGTAGCAGCAATGCAAGTTGCAATACCCGCCCTGTGTGCACAGAGAGTGACTGTTCCCTGATAAGGAACTTTGCTCATTACCTATTTGTTAGCCGCCATGAGCGCCAGGCCGTGGGCAACAGACGTAAACGCTTCGCCGCTTCCGACGCGATCTTCGCCGAAGCGGGTGGTGAAGACGCGGCGGACGGCGGGGACGAGTGAGGTGCCGCCGGTGAGAAAGACGCGGTCTACCTGTTCGGGTGTCACCGCGGCTTTTTGCAGCAGATCGTCGAGGCTTGTTTCCATGCGCTGGAGGTCGGGGGCGATCCAGGCTTCGAACTGGGCGCGGGTGACGGGTGTGCGGAGGCGAAGGGCTTCGGTGTCGAGGTCGAACTCGGTCGCCTCCCTTGCCGATAGGTCAATCTTTACGCGCTGCACGGCCCCATGCAGACGGTAGCCGAGATCGTTTTCGATCGCGGTGCGCAAAGCGGCGATTTTGCCCGGCTCAAGCGCGTTCTTTTCGGCAGTGCGGAGCAGGTTCCCCACGTCGCGGGTGCGCAGAAAGCTGAGCGTGTGCCAGCGCTCAAGATTGGCGTAGATCCAGGCGGGGAGCGCGGGCAGGAGTTTGCCGAGCGAGCGGGCCTGCGACTCGGAGCCAAGCGCGGGCGAGATGAGGTAGCGCACAAGGCGGGCGTCAAAGGCGTCCCCGGCAAGGCCCACGCCGGTATTGGCGAGGACTTGCGGGCCGCCTTGTGCGTTAGCCCCCGGGCCCACGCGCAGCAGGGAAAAGTCGGTGGTGCCGCCGCCGAAGTCGCCGATGAGCAAGGTTTCGTCGCGTTCGCCGGCGGCCTGATAGGCGTAGGCCGCGGCGACGGGCTCCATGGCGAACTGCACGTCGGTGTAGCCGGCCTGCAGGAAGGAATTTCTAAGCCGCTCGACGGCGAAGTCGTTGTCGGCCTCGGAATCGGCGCCGACGAAAACGACGGGGCGGCCGCAGAGGGCGTGCGTGACCTCGAAGCCGAAACATTGGCTGGCGCGGAGGCGGAGATCGCGCAGAATCCGGGCAACAAGGTCTTCAAAACGGTAGGGACGGCTGAAGATCTCGGTGCCAAGCAGGTCGCGGGCGGAGAGATAGCTTTTCAGCGACTGGATCAGGCGGCCCTGCACTTCCTCATCGGAGCCGGCGTCGGCGGAGCTGTGCATGGCAAGGTAGTGCTCGATGGCGGGGGCGCCGGTCCAGGCGGCGACAGGCTTGCCGGGGCGGGTCATCTCGCGCTGTAGGTAGAGCAGCGAGCGGGAGGAGGCGCTGCCGCCCGAAGCCGAACGGAACTCGGCCATGCGGACCTGGCCGTTATGCGCGAAGGCTACCGAGCTGTTGGTGGTGCCGAAATCTATCCCAATCGTTGGGCTGGTGATGGAGGGTGCGGCGGGGCTCACTTCGCTATTGTCGCAAGGACAAGGAGAAAAAACTTAGCCGTTGACGCTCCCCGCCGAACTGCCAAAAGGGTGATCCAGGCTGGGGCTTTGCGGGGTGAAGAGCTGGGCGCCGTCGGGGGTGAGGTACATGCAGTCTTCGAGCCGGATGCCGAACTTGCCGCGCAGGTAGATTCCGGGCTCGTCGGAGAAGGTTTCGCCGGCCTGCAGCGGGGCGATGTTGCCGCCGACGAGGTAGGGCCACTCGTGCATGTCGAGACCAATACCGTGACCAACGCGGTGGTAGAAAATCGCGTAGCCGGGGCCGTAGCCGGCTTCGCTGATGACCCTGCGCGCGGCTTCGTCGACAGACTGGGCTTCGACGCCGGGCCTGGCGGCAGCCAGCGCGGCGGACTGAGCCCCATGGACGATATCGAAGACCTTGCGCTGCTCATCGGTGGGCTTGCCGTATACCCAGGAACGGGTGATGTCGGAGCTGTAGCCTTCAACGGTGCAGCCGTCGTCGACCATCACGATATCGCCCTCGTGGATGATCTGCGGCGCGGAGCTCCCGTGAGGGACGGCGGTGTTTGGGCCGACGTTGCAGCTCGCATCGCCGCGCACGCCGCAGCGGGTGTAGGCCGTTGCGATCAGGTCGCTGACTTTGGCATTGGTGTCGCCGGGGCCGCAGGACTCGTAAACCGCACGGTAGACGTCCAGGGTAATGTTGTTGGCCAGGCGCAGCAGCGCGAGCTCCGCAGGGGTTTTGATCGCCCGGCAGCCGGCGGTGACGGGGGTGGCGGAGACGATCTTCATGGCTGGGCAGGCCTGGGCGATTCCGTTGGAAAAGGCGAACTGGACGTGCTCTTCGATGCCGAGCGTGCCAGCCGCGATGTTGTCCTGCGCCAGGGCCTTGCGAAGAATGGTGTAGGGGTTTTCGTTTTCTTCCCAGAAGTAGGTGACGGTGGATTCGCGCTCGGGAAAGTGGGCGAGGAGCTCGGCAAAGTGGTCGCGTTCCAGCGCCGGGCAGACGACGAAGGGCGCGGCGGCGACGGGCAGAACATAGGCGAACAGCCGCTCGGACTGGCCCCAGTGCGCGCCGGTGAAGTAGAAGAGTGAAGCGCCGGTGGTGAGGACGATCGCGTCGATCTTGTTCGCGGTCATCACGCTGCGGGCGCGGTCGAGGCGCTCTTCCCGCTCGCGCGGGGTGATGGGCTTGATCTCGGCGCGGCGGTCACGGAGGGCGAGGATTGCTGCGGGAAGGCCCGGTGCGGGAAGGCCCGTAGGATTCGCTGCGGCGGCCGGCCTGGCCTGGCTGGCGGCGAGCAGGGTAGGCCGCAGGCCGAGAGCGGGTGCAACGGCAGCGGCGTTCAGCATAAAGCGGCGGCGGGAAGGCATGGACACGATTCTAGGCGTGTCCTGTTTTGGCACATGAAACGAAAGTTTCATGCAACTTCCTGTCGTTGGCGGCGGCGAAGGCGGAGTGCTATGGTCGGGCTTGACGGTGTGTGCCGGCGCTGGCCGGGGAATGAGGATGCGATGAATGCAGGTGTGGCAAATGGGCCAGTGACGGTTGCGGAATGGGCGAAGGCAAGCGTTCATCCGGAGCTGGGAGAGATCTTCGGAGCCATAGCGGCGGCGGCTGCCGGGATCGCTCGGAAAATTCGTCTGGCGGGTCTGGATGACATCTACGGCGTGGCAGGAACGACCAATGTGCAGGGGGAACAGCAGCAAAAGCTGGATGTCTTTGCCAATAACCTGCTGATCGAAAAGCTGCGCGGCTGCCGCAGCGTGGCCGGCATCGTCAGCGAAGAAAACGAAAAGCCGGTTGTGTTTGAGGCAGCATCCGGGGAGGGCTCCCGCTTCATGTTGAGCTTCGATCCGCTGGACGGGTCGTCGAACATCGATGTGAACGTCAATGTGGGAACCATTTTCAGCATCCGCCGGTTGTCTTCGTGGGGGATCGAGGACATCAAAAAGACGGTTCTGCACTCCGGGTCTGCGCAGGTAGCTGCGGGCTACGTGTTGTACGGGCCTTCGGTGGTGTTAGTAGCAACCGCAGGCGGCAATGTTTCGGCATTCACCCTGGATGACAAGGGAGAGTTCCTGCAGAGCACGGTCTCCATGCAGATGCCGGAGCAGGGGATCTACTATTCCGCAAACGAAGCCAAGGCGGGGAGCTGGCCCGCGGGCTTCAAAGACCTTATCCCCGCGTTGCTGAAGAAGGAACTGGGCGGCAAGCCGTACAGTGCACGCTATATCGGCAGCCTGGTGGCGGATTTTCACCGCACGCTGCTGAAGGGCGGCATTTTTATGTATCCCCCGAATGAAGCCGAGCCCAAGGGCAAGCTGCGGCTGCAGTATGAGGCCAATCCTCTGGCGATGATCGCCGAGGCAGCCGGTGGTCTGGCAACGAATGGGCACATTCGTATTTTGGAGATTGAAGCCAACAGCATTCACGAACGGACGCCGCTGGTGGTGGGCAGTCGGCATGAGGTGGCCCTGCTGCAGCATTTGGTGCACAAGGCGAAGTGATGGGGACGGAGACCGGGACGATTACAGCGGGTGCCGTGGACCTCACCGCGGATACCTCCGTCGGGGAACGGCTGTACTACGACTCGCCCGCTCTGGAATTTACGGCGAAGGTGACGGATATCCGCCTGGTCGCCACGGAAACAGGGGAGGGCGGCGCGAAGAGCCATCTGTGGCAGGTCGCGCTGGACCGAACGGCCTTTTACCCCGAGAGCGGCGGGCAGCCCTGGGATACGGGCGTGCTGGTGGCCACCTCACGCAGCGGAACAACGCTGGAGGTGCCGGTCGAGCGTGTGCTGGAAGATGAGGCGGGCGAGGTCTGGCATACCGTGCGCAAGCCGCTCGAGGCGGGCACGGCCGTAACGGGCCGGGTGGACGCGGTCAGGCGCGCCGACCACACCCAGCAGCACTCCGGGCAGCACCTGCTGTCGGCGGTGTTTCTGAAGCAGCTCGGGGCGAGGACGGTGTCGTTTCACCTCGGCGCGGAGAGCGTCACCGTCGATCTCGCATTGCCGGAGGGTACCGCGGCGCTCACGCCCGAGCAGATGGACGGGGCAGAGGATGAGGCGAACCGGCTGATTTTTGAGGACCGGCCCCTGACGCCGCGCTGGCACACACGCGGGGAGGCCGAGGCCATGCTGGCGCAGGGTCAACTGCGCAAACTGCCGGAGCGCTCCGGGCCGATGCGCGTGGTGGAGATGGGGGGCGTCGAGTTTAATGCCTGCGGCGGAACCCATGTGGCCTCGACGGGCGCGATTGGCGGATTGCTGCTGCGCGGCACGGAAAAGGTCAAAGGGGGTGTGCGCGTCGAGTTCGCGTGCGGGCTGCGGGCGGTGCGGGTCGCGCGGCGGGAGCATGCATTGTTGGCCGGCATGGCGGGGGCGCTGAGTGTGAGCGCGACGGATGTGCCGGCGCGTTTAACGGCACTGCAGGAGGAGAACAAGGCCGGAGCGAAAGAGCGCCGAGCGCTGCTGGAGGAATTGGCTGTGGCGAAGGCGGAACGCCTGTTGGCAGCATTCGCCGAGGGAGCGGTGGTGCAAGCCATCTTTGACGGGAAGCCAATCGAGTTCGCCAAGCGCGTGGGCGCAAGTTGTGTGGCGGCAGGTAGAAGGGCTGTCCTGGGGGTGGTTGAGGGCGGGATAGGAGGAATCGTCGTGGCCGTTGCGCCTGCTGCTGGGCTCAACGCAGGTCAGCTGCTGCGGGAAGGGTTAACCGCCTTCGGTGCGCGTGGAGGTGGTTCGGCTGAGATTGCCCAGGGCCAGTGCGCCGCAGGGCAGGTTGCCGAGGTCGTTTCCGCGCTGGCCGCACGTCTTTCCTGAATGCGACGGGGGACAGCGCCACCGTGCCGTAGCAACTTGGGCTCTCGTTTTGTCCGCAGCTAAGCTCTAAAGCCAATGATGTCGAGGGATGTCTGACGCAAGGCAGATGCTCGCTCGTCTACGGGTGCCTTGCGGTTCAGCTCGTGGCGATTTCGATCATGGTCTCCGAGAAAGTTCGCCCCGCAGGGAAGCGTCTCACCGGAGAGCAGCTTACGAGGTTTAAACGTGGCATGTACGCGATCTGTCTTGCCCAGTGATTGATCATCGGCTTCGTGTCCTACACTCAACGGTAAATGCGCCAAAATGATAGGTTCTAGCTTCTATGAGGCCGCGTGAAGTAAACCTGCCCGCTGTCATCAGAGGCGGTGGTGCGCCCGTAGCCCTTCCCGTTACTCTGATCCGGTGAGCCTGTTTTGCGATGTCGTGTTGCCTGTTCCGCTGGATCGGAGCTTCACCTACCGGCTGGGAGCGCTGGAGGCGGAGGTGGGCGCGCGGGTGCTGGTGCCGTTTGCGGGGCAGCGGCTGGTCGGTTTCGCCGTGCGGCTGCATGATGAGGCGCCCCCGGCCGAGATCGAGGTGCGGCCCGTGGAGCGGGTGCTCGATGAGGCGGCGCTGCTGGGGCCGGAGCTGCTGGAACTCGCTTGGTGGGTGGCCGGGTATTATTGCGCTCCCCTGGGTGAGGTGCTTCGCGGCATGGTGCCGCTGGGCGCGGAGGTGCGGCGGCGGTGGGTGTACCGCCTCGGGGACGCGGGGCGCCGGGTGCTGTATGAGGGCGCAGCCAAAGGGTCTTCGCGCCGGTCACGCCTGAGCGTCGAAGACCAGAACCGCGAATATGCGGTGCTGAACTACCTGGAGCCTGGTGAGCCCGCCAAAGCTGTCACGCTGCGCCATGCGACCGGGGCGAACAAGGCTCTGCTGGACGCCATGGCGAAAAAGCGTTGGCTGGTGCGCGAGCCGCTGGCGGAGCCGCGCGATGCGCGCCGGGTGGAGCAGGTCGCGGTGCTTATGGAGGCCGGGGAACAGGCCACCGAGGGCCGGCGCCTGCCGAAATTGAACGACAACCAGCTTGCCGTCATGGCGTCGCTGGCGGGTGCCGGTGGGCGGGAGCGGGTGCGCGACCTGCAGGCGCGGCTGGGGCGGGAGGGCGTGCCGGCATCCACGCTCGCGTCGCTGGTGCGACGGGGGTTGGTGCAGCTGGAGGAGGCGCCTCAGGCATTTCACGTCAGCGGCCTGGCCAATGTCGCCGGCAAGCGGTTTGCCCATGAGCATTCCTTGAACGAGGAGCAGACAGGGGCCTTTGCATCGATTGCGGCGGCCATGGACAAGGGCGATTTCCGGCCGCATCTGTTGTTCGGCGTGACCGGCTCAGGCAAGACGGCGGTCTATGTCGCGGCGATGCAGCGGGCCCTGGAGCGAGGCGGCAGTGCGCTGCTGCTGGTGCCGGAGATCGGCCTCACGCCCGCGACGGCGGCAACGATGGTGGCGGCTTTTGGGAGCGAGGTGGCTCTGCTGCACTCGCAGCTGACGCCGGACGAGCGCGCCGAGCAATGGCACCGCATCCGCCGCGGGGAGGCGCGGGTGGTGGTGGGCACGCGTTCAGCGGTCTTTGCACCGCTGCCCGGTCTGACGCTGCTTCTGGTCGACGAGGAGCATGACGCCAGCTACAAACAGGAAGAAACGCCGCGTTACCACGGACGTGACGTGGCGGTCATGCGGGCCAAGCTGCTCGGCTGCACGGTGGTGCTGGGGTCGGCGACCCCGTCATTGGAGAGTTGGGCCAATGCCGACGCGGGCCGCTACGCGCGGTTGGAGATGCGACGCCGAGTCAATGACCGGCCGCTGCCGGTGGTGGAGACCATCGACATGCGGGCGGAGTTCCGGGCCACCGGCAAGGAGAACCTGTTCTGCCGGCAGCTGTTGGAAGAGACCCAGGCCACGCTGGACCGCGGCGAGCAGGCGATCATTCTGCTCAACCGGCGCGGCTACAGCTTTGTGGTCATGTGCCGCAGCTGCGGCGAAAAGCTCGGGTGCGAAAATTGCTCGATTTCGCTCACCTTTCACAAAAGCGCGTCCGGGGTGGCGCTGGAGGGCGAGGGCCGGGCCCCGGTGGGTCAACGGCTGGAGTGCGGCTACTGCGGCTATCGGCGCGGGGTGCCCGAAACGTGTCCAAAGTGCGGGAGCGAGCACCTTTTCTACCTCGGCGCGGGTTCGCAGCAGGGCGAAGAGCGCCTGACGGAACTGTTTCCGGGCGCGCGCATCGGCCGCATGGACCGCGACACCGTGCGCACACGCGGCGACATGGAGCGGCTGCTCGGGCAGCTGCACACCGGCGAGATCAATCTGCTGGTGGGCACGCAGATGATCGCCAAAGGGCATGACATCCACGGGGTAACGCTGGTCGGCGTGGCCGGCGCGGACTTTGCGCTGAGCCTGCCGGATTTTCGGGCCGCCGAGCGCGTTTTCCAACTGCTGACGCAGGTGAGCGGCCGCGCCGGCCGGGGCGACAAGCCCGGCCGGGTGCTGGTGCAGAGCTACCAGCCGGACCACTACGTGCACAGGTTTGCGCGCCACCACGACTTTCCCGGCTTTGCCGCGCGGGAGATGAGTCTGCGCCGGGGGGCACGGTACCCGCCATTTGCGGCGCTGGCTAATGTAGTCGTCCAGAGTGAGGAGTTGCCGGAAGCGCTGGCCTGGTCCGGGGCGCTGGGGCGCTGGTTCGGGACGGCGCGCCCGGCGGGGGTGCGGGTGCTGGGGCCGGCCGCCGCGCCGCTTTCACGGCTCAAACGCATCCACCGGCTTCATTTTGTGTTGCGGGCGGAGCGGCGGGACGCCCTGCGCGCGTGTCTGCGGGAGCTGTTAGCGGAGATGGACCGGGAAGCGATCCCGCGTAGGAACGTGGTTCTGGATGTGGACGCTCTGCACCTGATGTAGTGCGTCTGACAGGGCGCTTGCGGCTTTTTGAGCGGCCGTGGTTGTTTCGTTATTCCATGGACTGCAGTCCCTTGCCGGGCTTGAAGCGCACGGCACGGCCAGGCGTGATGTCGACGCGGGTTCCGGTACGGGGATTACGGCCGACGCCGGTTTTGCGGGGCTTGACGGTGAACACGCCAAAACCGCGCAGTTCGATGCGGTCCCCGTCAGCGAGCGCGCGCTTCATGGCGCCGAAAATGGCGTCAATGGCCGCCTCCGCCTTGCCGCGCGGCAGGCCCGTGCGCTCGACGATACGCTGGATGAGGTCCTGCTTGATCAAGCGCGTGCCTCTTTCAGATTGGGTTGGGGGACGGGCTGCCGTTCCTCCCGATGGTAGAAAGCACTCCCCCGAATGTCAACGTCGGTCGCCTTGCGATAGGCTCAGGGGATAGATGCAGTATCTCCAACAAATTTGAGGAAAGATTGGCGGCTCGCACAGGGCTACCATGTCGAAAAGCAAGTCATGGCGATCAAGAGCGACCGGTGGATCCGCACCCAGGCAGAGCAACACGGCATGATCGAACCCTTCAGTGAGAAGCAGGTGCGTGAGGGGGTTGTCTCCTACGGTCTTTCGTCGTACGGCTATGATCTGCGCGTGTCGGACGAATTCAAGATCTTCACAAATGTCAACAGCGCCATCATCGATCCCAAGGCCTTTGACGAGCGTTCCTTTGTGACGGTGGTGGCGGATTCCGTAATTGTGCCGCCGAATTCCTTTGCGCTTGCCCGTTCCATAGAGTACTTCCGCATTCCCCGGGATGTGCTCACGATCTGCGTGGGCAAAAGTACCTACGCGCGCTGCGGCATCATCGTCAATGTGACGCCGTTTGAGCCTGAGTGGGAGGGCTTTGTCACCCTGGAGATCTCCAATACGACCCCTCTGCCCGCGCGTGTGTACGCCAACGAAGGGCTCTGCCAAATCCTTTTCTTTCAAAGCGATGAGGTGTGTGAGGTGAGTTACGCCGATCGAAAAGGGAAATATCAGAAACAGGAAGGTATCGTTTTACCGAAGCTTTGACATCTTAAAAAACAGCGGAGCGATCCGGTACGCCGGTTCCTGCGCACGAGCCGAGGTTTTACTGCCTATCGCGCCTCAAATCAGGAAAGATCGCATCTGCGTCGGGATTATGGCGTCCGATCCCCTGCGGTCGATCGGGCTCCAGTCCATTTTGGAAGAAGTGCTGCACGTCAGGGCGGTGATCCTATCCGACGATGGGAGGCCCCGCGGACTCAAGCTGCACATGCTCATCGTGGATCAGGGGCTTCCGCCGCTGGCGGGGGTGGCTGTCCCGTTGAGCCGGGCGCTTGTGCACATGCCGGGCGTAGCCGTGATCATCATGGCTCGCAAGGAAACCCAGGCGGAATTTGACCAGATCCTGGCGGCAGGGGCGCGTGCCGTCCTGCCGGAAACGGCACAGATTTCGGAGATTCGCGCCTGTGTGCGGGCAGTGCTGCGGGGCAAAACCTGGACGCCGCGCGAGAAGGAGAGCGAAAGGGCAGCGGTCGCCGATGAGACGCCGCTCGCCCAGCGCTTGACGCCGAAGGAGCGCGAGGTGATGGGGTGGCTGAGCCAGGGCCAAAGCAACCGCGAGATTGCGAACACCATGGGTATCGACGAAGCAACCGTCAAAGCGCATCTGGGCCGCATGTTGCGCAAAGCCGAGGTGAGTAATCGGGTGGAGTTGACGCTGCGCTCCCTGGCGGAGCAGAAGGCGCGGCCCGCGGAAACCAAGCACAAAGCATAGCCGGGCAATGTTTTGCAATCCCCAGAAAGCGCCTCAGCCTACCACCGGCGTGTCTTGTGAGTCGGCGGAAGGGCTGAGAAGCTAACGAAGTACACCTGGGAGAAGGGGTCTTCGTCCAAAGCCTACCGGCAGAGGACGAGACCCCTATTTTTTTGTCAGCTCGATTATCATGTTGGGTTCTTCCCGTTCGAGGCGATGGCAACCTCCGGTCGAGCCCCTTCATCGTAGGGATGCAGTCAGTTTCAGCATACGAAAAGATTTTGGTAACGAAAGGTTAGACACGTCGATGAAGAAGGTATTTGGAGCGCTTTTTGGTCTGCTTGTGGCTACGTCCGGCATGTCACCCGTTGCGCACGCGAGCGATCAGGGTAAATTGGACCAACGGCTGGCCGCATCCTCGGGCATTCTGGATGAAATCATGAATGCTCCTGACAGCTCCATACCGGAAAACATCACAGCCCATGCGCACTGCGTCATCGTGATCCCGGCCGTGAAAAAGCTGGCGTTCGCCGTGGGCGGGCAGTACGGACGGGGCGTTGCTACCTGCCGCACCGGCCATGGCTGGAGTGCCCCGGTGGGCGTCACGCTCGGCGGCGGAAGCTTCGGTTTTCAGATCGGCGGCCAATCAACGGACGTCATCCTGCTCGGGATGAATGTGAAGAGCGGCGAAGATATGCTGCACAGCAAGGTCAAGCTGGGTGCCGACGCCTCAGCGGCTGCCGGCCCGGTTGGCCGGAACGCCTCGGCCAATACGGATCTTTACCTGAACTCTGAATTCCTGACCTATTCGCGGGCGAAGGGTCTGTTTGCGGGTCTGGACCTGACGGGAGAGTACCTTGGCGAGGACGCCGAGGAAACCAAATCCGAATACGGTCCGGGCGTGACGGCAAATTCCATCCTGGGCGGAAACGTGCCGGTGCCTGAAAATGCGCAACCTTTTGAACGCACCGTGGCCAAGTACTTTGCAACTTCCCGAGGGACCAACTAAATGCGCCGCTGGTATGACGTACGCAGAAGTGTTGGAAAACGAAGGGGCGGCCTAGGTCGCCCTTCTTTCGTGAGATCGCCGTCATTGCGGTAGGAATGAGTGTGGGTACACTGTAGAGGTTGGTTCCTGTTCGTTCCAGTTCGAAACCCTCGCCGTCCCGTCGTGAAGATCTGGAGTACCTGGCTGCCCGCGGCTTCTTGTTCGGCTTGGGAATCGTTTCGCGGCGTACCGCGCGCTTCGTCGGTGGATGCATCGGGCTGCTGTCCTGGGCTTTGCTGCCCAGGCTTCGCCGGGTAGGTCTGCGAAACCTGGCGCTTGCCCTGCCGGAGCACGCGGCAGGGGAGCACCGCCGCATCCTGCGAGCCAGCTTTGTCTCCCAAGGCCGGCAGCTGGCGGAGTTTGCCCAGATGCGCCGGTATACCGCGACGCAGGCACAGGAATTCATCCGCTACGAGGGATTAGAACGCTTTCTGGCGGCGCACGCGGCCGGTCGGGGCGTTCTTGTGTTGACCGCACATCTCGGCGCCTGGGAGCTTTCCAGCTTCTTCCATTCGCTGATGGGCTACCCCATGGGCCTGGTCATCCGCCGGCTCGACAACGCACGAGTAGACAAGTTGGTGAACGGCATTCGCACGCTGCACGGCAACCGTGTTCTGCATAAGGATGATTTTGCGCGGGGCCTCTTGAAGGCTATGCACAGCGGTGAGGCCGTAGGCATTCTGATGGACACCAACATGACTCCGCCGCAGGGGGTTTTTGTCCCTTTCTTTGGGACGGAGGCCTGTACGGCGTCGGGACTGGCGCGGGTCGCGCTGCATTCCGGCGCGGCGGTGCTGCCGGGATTTCTGCTATGGGAGCGGGCGGAAGGGCGCTATGTCCTTCATTTCGGCCCCGAACTCACCTTGCAGCGCAGTGGCGATGCCGAACGGGACGCCCTGGCCAATACAGCCCTGTTCACACGCACGCTGGAGGACTACATCCGGCGCTACCCGGAGCAGTGGCTTTGGGTGCACCGGCGTTGGAAGACACGACCGCCCGGGCAGAGTAGCCTGTATGCATGAGCCAGGGCCTTCCCTTTGCGCGCTTGGCCGAGCTGACGGGCGCGGAGCTGGTCTCCCAGCCGCCTGCGGTGTGGATCACCCGGGTAAGCTCGCCTGCGGCCGCGGATGCCGAAAGCCTGGTCTTTGCGGAGGACGAGCGCAGTTTGGCGGCTGCCGTGGCATCGGGCGCCGGGGCGATTCTCACCCTGCCCAGCCTGGCAGCGGATGGGTACAGCGACAACCGTCTGCTGCCCGTGGCCGAACCGCGCTATGCCTTTGCGCTGGCCGCGCGTGAGCTTGGGCGGCTCGCGGAAGCGGGGCGGGAATCCCAGATTCATTCCTCGGCTGCCATTGATGCCACCGCCACCCTGGGTCAGCGGGTCCGGATAGGCCCCCGGGCCACGGTGGGCGCTCACGCGCGGTTGGGGGACGAGGTCGTTCTGGGCAGCGGCGCCGTGGTGGGCGAAGGCGTCGTGCTGGGCCACCGTGTCGTGGTGCAGGCGGGCGCTGTCCTGGGGTCAACGGGGTTCGGCTATGTGCGGCACAGGCAAACAGGCGAGTACCTTCTGTTTCCACAGGAAGGCACGCTGGTGATTGAGGACGACGTGGAGATCGGGGCCAATACCACCGTCGATCGCGGAGCCCTGGAAGAGACACGCATCGGGCGCGGGACAAAGATCGACAACCTGGTGCACATCGGACACAACTGCCGCATCGGAAAGAATGTGGTGATTGCGGCGCAGGTGGGGATTTCGGGCTCGTGCGTGGTTGAGGACGGCGCGGTGCTCGCCGGGCAGGTTGGTCTTTCAGACCACTGCCACATCGGGCCGGGGGTCATCCTGGGCGGACAGGCAGGGGTGTATCGGGGCAAGACGGTCACGGGGCCGGGCGAGATCTTCGCCGGCACGCCCGCTGAACCGCTGCGGGAGCATATGCGCTCGCTGGCGACCCTGCGCGCTGGGCGTCGGGCGCCTTCGGCAAGGCGCGGGCAGAACAGGAGCAGCTGAGATGGCGGTTGTGGTCGTCGGCGGACATACGCGCAACATCGGCAAAACAAGTGTGGTGGCCGGGCTGATCGCGGCGCTCCCGGAGATGGCGTGGACAGCCGTGAAGATCACGCAGTATGGCCACGGGATCTGCTCGGCGAACGGCGAAGCCTGCGACTGCGCCACCGCCGACCACACGATCGCGGTCAGCGAGGAGCGCCAGCGGGACAGCGGCACGGACTCCTCGCGCTACCTGGCCGCCGGGGCGCGGCACTCGTTCTGGGTGCGCACGCAACAGGGCGAACTGCACGAGGCGATGCCCAAGGTGCGCAAACTAATCGCGTCGGGAGGCAATATCCTGATCGAGTCCAACAGCGTCCTGCGCTTTTTGCGGCCGGATCTGGCGCTGAGTGTACTCGATCCGTCGGTGGAGGACTTCAAACCGTCCGCACTGCGCTTTCTGGACCGGGTGGATGCGCTGGTCATGCCGGAGTCCGCGCGCGATCCCGGGCAGAGCAGAGCCGCTTGGCAGGGTGTCTCGGCCCAACTCGTAGCCCGCAAGCCAAAGTTTTACTTCGAAGCGCCCGCATACTGCACGGCGGAATTGGCAGACTTTGTGCGCGAGCGCATGACCCAGGCGTTGGCTGCAGCGCTCGTGGCGTAAACCCTCCGCCAGCCGACGGTAGCAGAGCGGAGGCCTAGATGCTGCGTACGGGAAGCATCACGAGATCTTCCACCAGGCCGATCTCGCGTTGCACAAAGGGTTCCGCGTAGCGGACACCGGCGAGCAGGCCGTAGTGGCGCGCGGTGGAAAACATGCGCTCGCGGATATCGTCTTCCGGGACAAAAAGGCCGGCACCGGTGCTTTGTTGACCGTACTGTGAGCGGTAGGCCAAAAGGGCCCGCTGGCGGGTCTCGATGTGCGGCGTGATATCGACGACAAAGGTAGGCCGGACATCGGCGTAGAGCGAGGCGTACAGGATCTTGAAGGGCCGGTGCGGGGCGCCGTGTTCGGGCGGAAGGTCCAGGGTGGCCAAACCGGCGGCGAAGCAGGCCTCGTAGCCCAGGGTGGCAGAGGTGTAATGGTCAGGATGGCGTCCCTGCCAATAGGGCAGGATCACCACCCGAGGCCGGAGGCGGCGCAGGACAGCGGCTACCTTGAGGCGATTTTCCCGCGTGTTCTGGACATTGCTGTCGGGTAGGTCAAGCGCTTCGCGGTGCGAGACGCCCAGGATGTGCGCGGCCTCTGCGGCCTCCGCCGCGCGCTCCTCCGCCGTTCCACGGGTACCGCCCTCGCCCTGGGTCAGGTCAAGGATGCCGGTGCGCCAACCAAGGTCCTTTTGCACCAGCAGGGTGCCACCGCAGGTCTGCTCCACATCGTCGCGATGCGCGGCAATGGCAAGAACGTCGACGGTGGGAATGGGGGTGGGCAGAGGATCCGTTGTTAGTTGTTAGTTGTTAGTTGTTAGTGCGTGCTGCGCAGGAGAGCTGAGGTTCGGCGTCGTCGTGCCATGCCGAACGCACAGGCACGAAACCACTCGCTTTTCACGTTTGACTCGTCGTTCCTCACTAACCACTAAGAACCAACCACCAAGAACTAACCACTAATTCGCCGCATTCGTCTGTGCGTCCATGTAGGCGACGTCCAGCACATTGCCCTGAATGGTGACGTTGGTGTTGTTGATTTCCGAGCCGTCCACGGTGGAAAAGACATGGATCTGCCCGCCGTAGGCCGTGTAAACCTTGTTGTAGGTCTGGACCCAGCAGATACCCGTCAGGCTGCCGTAGTAGTACTGGTTGCCGTTGGTGTTGGGGTAGGCGACGGTGGTTGTTCCGCCGGGAGTCAGACTGGGGATGAGGGTCGCTGTCGGCTTCGAGCCAGCCAGGCTCACCATGGTCAGGCAGTTGTAGTTCTGGCCCGTGGCGGCGCGTTCTCCGTTGGCGCACTGCGAGCTTCCCACCCAGAGCGTGTTGTTATCGGCCAGCAACATGCGGGTGTGGGTGCCGTCAGAGACCGAAATGGGCTGCGACGGCACGAAGCTCGTCTCGTTCACCACGGTCATGAAGCCGGTGAACAGGCCGTCGGCCGCGGGGGTCGAACCGATGGAGCCGTCGGAGCTGAGGCGAAAGAGTGATTGCCCGGAGAGATAAAGATTGGTCCCGTCAGAGACGGCCGCGGTGACACCGCCGGGAATCGGGATGGGGTTGGCGACCGGCAGCGCCGTCATCGGGGAGGGTGCACCGGCGCTCAGCGGGCTCACTGCAGGGATTGTGCTGGTGAGCAGCGCACTGGTATTCAGTACCGTGATGGCCGCTGTGGTTCCACCCTGCTCGGGGCCGGAATCCATCACGTAGGCCTTGCTGCCGTCGAGCGAGAAGTACGCTCCGGTGGGCCGGTCGTAAGTGCCGGCTACCGGTACGACGCAGTAGACCGGCAGCAGCAGCGGTTCGCAATCAATGTAGCCCGGAGGGAAAACGGGGGTGCTCGTTTGGGCTAGCTGGATGACACGGTAGAGATTGTTGGAGTAGGCCGCTGTTGCCAGGATGACGGTGTTGCCGGGGTTCATGAAGACCCCGTTGATGTTGGGCAGGCTCAGGCTGATGGTGGTGGCCCCCGACGTGACGACCAGCTGGCCGGAGTTTCCCGTGGCCGCGCCCGTGCTTTGAATCGCCCCCACAATCCGGCTGCCGTCCGGCGCGACGTTCACTCCGCCGGGGTTGGCGGCAAACGTGGCGACCGCCCCGCTGCTGTTTTCCTTGGCATAGTTGACCCCGGCGACCGCTCCGCTGCTCTCGTCGAGGATGTAGCCGAACTGCTGTTCAGGAAAGTTGAAGATGTGGATCGGGTCGTTACTCGTCAGGCCCGAAATGGAGAACGTCTTGATGGTGTTCTGGATGTTGCTGCGGATATCACGCAGGCCGTCCAGGATCTCCGCGCCGCCGCCGGAGCTGCCGGTGATGGCGTAGGTGGCCAGCACACGCTCCTGCAGACCGCTGGGCGGGGTGGCGCGACCGGCAAGGTTGTACGCGGGGTAGTAGTAGAGCGGTGCGTGGCAGCCCGCCAGACACAGGGTCGAAACCAGGCCCACAAAAAGACTGAAAACAAGGCGGGCGGACAAACATCTACGCATCAGTGGCTGCGGCTCCCAAAAGATGCACTTCCTCCCACAAAAGCGGGCGTGCAATCACCCAGAGTATAGCAGTGAGCATCCCTTCCCTGGCATGGACACGGTAGGATGGGTCATGCGGTGTAGGGCGGGGCTGGGCAAGGCGGGGCGGGGCAAAACGGGAACGCGCTGGCGGTGAGTGCGGCGGACGAGCTTTTCAGCGGCAAGACAGTGCTCTGCGACGGCGCCATGGGCACCATGCTCTATGCCTGCGGTGTCTTCATCAACCGCAGCTACGACGAACTGAACCTCACCCAGCCTGAAACGGTGCGCTCGGTATACGAGCAATACCTCCAGGCCGGCGCTCAGGTGATTGAGACCAACACCTTTGGCGCGAATGCCCTGCGCCTGGAGCACTATGGCCTGCGCGAGCAGGTGCGGGCGCTGAACCTTGCCGGCGCTGCCCTGGCGCGCCGGAGTGTGGACGCCCACCGTGAAAAGCATGGAGAGCAAGCCTTTGTGGCGGGCGCCGTAGGTTCGCTGGGGTCTGCCGTGGGCGCAGGCGCGGGGGAGCTCGCGCCGGAGCGGGCACGGGCAATCTATGCGGAGCAGATGGCCGCGCTGGCGGAGGGTGGCGTCGATCTACTGATCGCCGAGACCATGATGTCCTTGCCGGAGGCGGAAGCGGCGCTGGCCGCCGCGTGGGAGGCCGCCCCGCATCTGCCGGCGGTGGTGCTGGTCAAGGTCGACGACGAAGGCAACTGCCTGGATGGCACGCCGGTGGAGCAGTTTGCGCGGCGGATGACGGAAGGGGGTGCAGCGGCCACAGGCTGCAACTGCTCCAGCGGACCCCATGCGGTGCTGCGGGCGATCGAGCGCATGCGCGCCGTCACGGCCCTGCCCCTGGTCGCGATGCCCAATGTGGGGTTGCCGCGCGACATCGAGGGGCGGGAGATCTACTTGGGCTCGCCGGAGTACATTGGCAGCTTTGCCGCGCGCCTTGTGGGGGCGGGCGCGCGCTGGGTGGGCGGCTGCTGCGGCACCACGCCCGCGCACATCCGCGCGATGCGGGGACGTCTACGAGCGGTCGGGGCGCAGACCGTCGGCGAGGCGGCCATGGCGCAGACGCAGGTTGTGCCGGCCCCGGCGGCGCCCGCCGGTGAGACTGGCATACAGCCGCCGCCGCTGGCGGAGCGTTCGCTGCTGGGCGACCGGATCGCGCGCGGCGAGTTCGTGCGGCTGGTGGAGATCGTGCCGCCGCGCGGTTTTGATCCCGCGCGCGAGTTGGCCGGGGCTGAACTGCTGGCGCGGCGCGGCGTCCATGCCATCAATGTGCCGGATTCGCCGCGGGCCACGGCGCGCATGAGCGCCATGGCGCTGTGCACCCTGATCCAGGGAAGGATCGGCATCGAAACGGTGCTGCACTACACCTGCCGCGATCGCAATCTGCTGGGTATCCAGGGCGATCTGCTCGGGGCGGCCGCGCTGGGGCTAAAGAACATCCTTTGCCTTACCGGCGATCCGCCCAAAATGGGCAACTACCCGGACGCCACCGCAGTCTTTGACGTGGACGCCATCGGGCTAACGCGCGTAACGCGGGCGCTGAACCGTGGGCTGGACATCGGGGGCAACCCGCTGGGCGGGGCCAAGGAGGCCTCCGGCTCACCGGGCTTCACGATCTCGGTGGCGGCGAATCCTGGCGTGCCGGACCTTGACCACGAGGTGCGCCGCTTTGCCTATAAAGTGGAGGCCGGGGCGGAGTTCGCCATCACGCAGCCGGTCTTCGACATGCGGCTGCTGGAAGGATTTCTACGGCGCATCGAGGAGTTTCGCATTCCGGTCATCGCAGGCATCTGGCCGCTGACCAGCCTGCGCAACGCCGAGTTCATGCGCAACGAGCTAAAAGTTTCCATGCCGGCCGACATCATGGCGCGCATGGGGGCGCACGCGGACAAGCAGGCGGCGCTCGAAGAGGGCCTAAAAATCGCGCAGGAGATGCTGGCCGGGGTGCGCGACGCGGTAGCAGGCGTGCAGGTGAGCGCGCCCTTCGGCAAATATGCGGCCGCTGCTGAGGTGCTCGGTTTGCCCGAGGAAAGGAAGGACGATGCCCAGCTTTGAGGAGCAGCTTGCGGAGCTTGAAAAGGTCGTGGATCAGCTGGAACGCGGAGATCTGACACTGGAGGACAGCGTTGGTCTGTTTGAACGCGGCATGCAACTTTCCGAAGCCTGCAAAGGGCAGCTGGCCAGCGCGGAGAGCCGCATCCAGGTGCTGCTGAACCCACGCGAACGTGGGCCGGTGCGGGTCGGGGAGCTCAATCTTCCTGAGGGTGAACCCGACAGCATGGAAAATTTCGGGTCTGAGCTAGAAGGAAACGATTAAGCTGAAGTCATGTTGAACGAGATCGACCCGGAAACATTCGATGTTCAGCGCTTTGCGGAAAGCCTGGAAAGAGCGTGCCAGGAAGGTGTGAAGTGGGAAATCCGCAAACTGGAGTGGATACTCGAGGAAGAGCGCGGACGAAGAGAACGGGATGACGGAATTTCGTGAAGCAGCCTGTATTGACAGTACTTGCTGGCTCCAATGGGTGCGGTAAAAGTTCCCTGACAGCCATGGCGCGGCATGAGTTTCAGCTAGTTCCTACACTGGATCCTGACGCGGTCGCGAAGTCGATACAGGAACTTGTGCCAGGAAGCCATTCGGATATAGCAGCTGGCAAGAAGGTGCTTCGTTTAGCAGAAGACTTTCTGGAAGCTCGACAGAGCTTTACGGTTGAAACGACTTTGTTGGGGAAGTCCTACCTTCGTCTGGCGGCAAGGGCCAAACAGAAGCGTTTCGTCGTCGTTGGAGTCTTTATCGGTACGGACTCTGTCGAAATTAACATTGAGCGGGTGAGCGTGCGTGTTCGAAAGGGCGGACATGACGTTTCCGAAGAGGACCAGCGTCGCCGTTATTCGCGAACCCTGGAAAATATGCGGCGCTTGCTTCCTTTGTGCGACTTCGCCGTCATTCTGGACAACTCCAGTCATCAGGAACACACCTTGGTCGGCTTTGGACAGAGCGAAGAACTTGTCTGGTTGAATGTACCTGCATGGGCGACAACACTGAGAAATATCTCACCATGATTACGAGTGCTCCGGTACGACCACAACTTCGTATGGGTTCAATCCCAAGCTATCGGTCGCGGCTTGTAACAAACCCCGGAACCCACAGCAGTGCCCGCTTGTACTCCGAATCGGGGAGTTCCGCGATGGATTGCCGGGCGACCTCGGCGTAGGCGCAGGCCGTGTCCATGGCATAGGCCAGCGAGCCGTGGCGGCGCAGAATCTCTAGAATCTGAGAGCGGGAGACGCTATCGAAGCTGCGGTCCGCCAAAACCGTGCGGATGGCCTCACGATCAGCCCCCGTGCCGCGCTCGAGGGCGTGGATCACGGCCAACGTTGCCTTGCCCTCGCGTAGATCCGAAGCCGTAGGCTTGCCCAGCGCGTCGTCTGAGGCGGTCAGGTCAAGAACATCGTCGACGATCTGAAAGGCAAGACCCAGATTCCGCCCATACTCTCCCAAAGCCTCTTCAAAGGGCGCTATCGCCGTCATGGAACCAATGGAGCCGTTGGTGCGCGCCACGTCATTGGCCACAGCGGCCCCCAGTTGCATCGAGACCTGAAACAGACGGGCAGTTTTGCGAAAAATCAGGTCGAAATACTCTTCCTCATTGATCAGATGGCCGAGCTTCTCCATCTGCAGCAGCTCACCTTCCACCATCTCCTGGGTGAGGGAGATCAACAGGTCGAGCACCCGGAAATTCCGCTCCTCCAGGGCGGTGTGAAAGGCCTGCATGTAGAGCCAATCGCCGGCAAGAACGCATTTCGCATTGCCCCAGGTGGTGTTGGAAGACGGGCGGCCCCGCCGTGTGCTGGCTTCATCGATGATGTCGTCGTGGACCAGGGTCGCGGTGTGCAGCATCTCCACCACAGCCCCCAGGCGGATGCGCGCCTCACTTCGGCTGCCGCAGGCCTTGGCCGCCATCAACAGAAGCAGTGGGCGGATGCGTTTTCCGCCGCCCGCGATCAGGTAGGAAGCAATATCCGAAACCACAGCGATGGCGGAATCGGATTGTCGGCTGAACTCGACCTCGACCGCCGTCAAATCCTCACGGAAAAGTTCGAAAACCTCGGTTGCCGTCGCGATGGAGAGGGAACTCACGCTCATGTAAGAGTAGCAGGTGGGCTCTTCGGGACGCCTCACCCATCCAGGTTGTGTCGTTCTCTCTTTGTGCAATACACGCTAGTTCGAGCGGAAATTCGTAAACTGGAGTTCAATGCCCAGATCCTTGCCGCGCAGCAGGGCCATGATCTCCTGCAGGGTGTCCCGGTCCTTGCTGGTGATGCGTACGGTGTCGCCCTGAATCGACGCCTGCGCCTTCTTCTTGGAATCTTTCACGAGGGCGACAACCTTTTTGGCCACATCGGAATTCACGCCCTGCTTCAGCTTAATTTTCTGGCGCACGCTGGAGTTTGAGGCGGGCTCAATCTTTTCGTACTCCAGATTTTTTAGCGAAACACCGCGCTTCACAAACTTCTGTGACAAAATCTCGATCACCGCCTTGAGGGTGTACTCGTCCTGGCTGGCCAGCTGCACGGTCTCGTCCCCTTCGAGCACGATGGTGGACTTGGAGTTCTTCAGGTCGAAGCGGGCGTTGACTTCCTTGGAGGCCTGGTCGATGGCATTTTTAACCTCCTGGACCTCCACCTTGCTGACGACATCGAAAGTTTGATCTGCGGGCATGTCTTCTACTTCCTTCTAAGCTCGATTCAACCCAGCTTGGATGCCAAAACCTTCGTCCTGGTTCGTCCCCACGGCCGCGGAGGGGAACAGCGCGTGAAAGTTTTCACTCGTCTGTACAGCGATGGCCTCTGGCGTGGTTCCCCGCAGCGCCGCAAGGAAAGCGGCCGTGTGCGTCACCAGGGCCGGCTGGTTGCGCTCGCCGCGCCGAGGCACCGGCGCAAGAAAGGGTGCGTCGGTTTCGACAAGGATGCGATCGGCAGGGGCAGCCTGGGCGACCCCCTGAATCGCTATGCTCTTGGGATAGGTGAGATTGCCGGCAAAAGAGAGATAAAATCCCGCGGCCAGCGAGGCCTCAGCCTGGCCGGCATCGCCGCTGAAGCAGTGCATGATGCCGGCCCTGCCCGGCGCATGTCCGTCTGGTGTCCAGTGATCGGCGATCAGCGCGAGCAGATCGGCCCAGGCGTCGCGGTGCTCGAAGCGGTCCTTTACCTTCGCTCCGGCGAGTTCTGACGTGCGGCAATGGATCGTAATCGGCTTGCCGGCACGGGCAGCAACCGCCATCTGGGCAACGAAGGCCGCCTGCTGAACGGCGGGATCAGGGTTGTCGAGGTGGTAGTAGTCGAGGCCGATCTCCCCGATGGCGAGGCAGCGTGGATCGGCGGCCAGCTCCGCGAGCTTCGCCAGGGCCTCGGGCGTGGCGCGATGGGCCTCCTGCGGGTGGATGCCGGCGGTGGCGAAAATCGCCGGGCCGTTTGGGTCGCCGCCATGCTCCCGGGCCATGGCGAGAGCGCGATGCATGGTTTCCGGCCCATCCCCGATGCCGATGGCAAGCAGGGTGCCCACGCCGGCCTCGCGCGCCGCGGCGAGGACCGCCGGGAGGTCTTCATAGTCGTCGAGATGGCAATGCGAATCAATCAGCATGGGCTTAGGGTATCGCGTGCCGGTCCGGGCTCCGTGACGCATCCGGCAGGACCGAACCGTAAATTCCCTAAGGGAATGACAACTAAGCTTGCTCTGTTTCTTGGTTGTCGTCCCCGGCAGGGGATCTGCGTTTCGCTCAATAGACCTGTTTACCTCCAGGTGTAACCCCGCCGTCATCCTGAGCGCAGCGAAGGGCCTCATGTATTTCCTCGCAGCTGCACCACATCCACAGGAAAACCGGTCTGGCAAGGGAATCTACGCGCTTCTACCGCACTCGGGATCCTAGGGCTACTTCATCCGAGAAGCTGGCCAGCACCGGTTTGTCGTCCGGTCCGGCGCTGGCGGCCAGCAGCATCCCATGCGATTCAAGGCCGCGCATCTTGCGTGGGGCCAGGTTGGCCACCACCGCGATACGGCGGCCCACAAGCTCTTCAGGGGTGTACCACTGGGCGATGCCGGAGAGGATCTGCCGCTTCTCATAGCCGAGATCTACCTCCAGCCGCAGCAGTTTGTCGGCCTTGGGAATGCGCTCGGCGACGAGAATCCGCGCGACGCGGAGTTCAACTTTGATGAAGTCGTCAATGGCGATCTCCGGTTCCGCATCCGCTGGTTTGGCGGGGCCAGTCGCGCCGGGAATCTCAGGTGGTACAGACGCCACCTCGGTTGCAGTAGGCGCGGTACTGCCGGCCACGGGAAGGGTTGCGGCCGTTGCCGCAACCGGGTCTGCTTGCGCGCTGCGCAGGGAGGCGGCTGGGCTGGCTGGATTCTGTTCAGCGGCGAGCGGCGAGGTTGTCGAGCCTTGAGTAGGCTGTGCGGCCAGGGTGCGGCTTTCTTCCATGTCGATCATGATCTGGGCGAGTCCTTTGTCGGCGCGGGGAAAGATGGGGGCCAGCGGGCCGAGTTTTGTGCCGGGTTGGAGGCCTCCCCAGTGAAGCGTTGTACGTTGTGCGTTGTACGTTGTAAGTTCGGCCTCATTCAGCCCGAGTTGTTTCCAAACCTTTGCTGTGGCATTGGGAAGGATGGGGTAGAGCAGAGCAGTAATGATGCGGATGGATTCGGCGGCGGTGTAGAGGATTTCACCGAGCAGAACCCGGGCTTCGGGACTGTCGTTTTTCGCTAGTTTCCAAGGTGCGTTGATTGTTATGTATTCGTCTGTACTGTCCATCAGAAGAACAGCAGAATCGAGTACCCCCACAACGCTGTTTGAGTTTGTGATGTCTACCTGATTTTGCGTCGCGTTGAAGTTCAGCTTGTCGAATGCCTGATTGTAAAAACCGATTGCGGCTTCCGCTGTTTGCCTCAAGTTACCGGCAGGATGGTAAATATTTCCATCCTTTGTTAAGGACGGTACTGTTTCCATAGGCGGCGAGGTAATAAGCCCTTGATTGTTCTGAAGAATCAGGTTGAGAGCACGACTGACAAGGTTGCCGTAACCATTTGTAAGTTCGGCGTTATACCGCTCGTAAAGCGCCTGAAAACTAAAGCTGCCGTCCTGGCCGAACTGAATTTCAGAGAGCAGGAAGTAGCGCAGGATGTCGGCGGCGAAAAGGTCGCGTTCGGCTTTTTTGGAGTCGGGAAACTGTTTACCGTATACGTGGTCCCCGAAGGCGTCGAGAATCGTTTCGGTGCGAACGACGTTGCCGCGGGACTTCGACATCTTGGCGTTGTCGAAGAGGAGCCAGCCATTGGCGGTGATCTGCTTCGGTAGCGGAAGGCCGGCGGCGAGCAGGAACGCGGGCCAGTAGACGCAGTGAAAGCGGGTAATCTCCTTGCCGACGAGGTGGAGGTCAGCGGGCCAGAAGCGGTTGAATTCGGCCTGGGCCTCGGGGCTGGGGTCGCCGTAGCCGATCGCAGTCATGTAGTTGGCCAGGGCGTCGAGCCAGACGTAGATAATGTGGTTGCCGGTGACATTGGCTTCGCGCTGGATGGCTTCAGGGACGGGGATGCCCCAGGTGAAGCTCGAGCGCGAGACGCTGAGATCGCGGACGGCGCCGGGAACGTATAGCTCTTTCAGTTCCGTGAGCGCTAGGCTGCCCTCGTCCAGGCCGAATTGAACTAATTCTTCCTGACTTAATATGCCAACATCTTCGCGATGATCTCTAGCGTACTCAGAAGCCAGGCTAAGTATCTCTGGAACGTCGCCTCGGAGAAATCTAAGCACTTCATTGCGTGCACTGTCGGGAGTGATGAGTAATTTGTTGGTTTCTATAAGCTCCAGCACCGGGCGCTGGTAATCGCTTAGCCGGAAGAAGAAGTTTTCTTCCGTAACAGTTTCGGTGGGGCGACCGTCAGGGCCGAGTGTGCCCGGGGGGCCCTCTACGAACATCTCCTCGCCGATCGAGTACTGGCCGGTGTAGGAGCTTAGGTAAATGGCGCCGCGATGGTAAAGATCGGTGAAGAGTTTTTGCGCGCCACGCTTGTGGGCGGGGTCGGTGGTGCGGATATAGCGGTCGTACGTCAGCCCCATGCGGTCCCATAGACTGCGGAACTGCTGGGAGACCTCGTCGGTGAACTGCTGGGGCGGGATGCCGGCGGCCGCTGCCGAGCGCTCAATCTTCTGCCCGTGCTCGTCGGTGCCGGTGAGAAAAAAGGTGTCGTCACCCAGCAGGCGATGGCGGCGGGCCAGCACGTCGGCGACGATGGTGGTGTAGGCGTGGCCAATGTGCGGGCGCGCGTTGACGTAGTAGATCGGGGTGGTGACGTAGAACTTGTTGCTTGAGGAGGGCATCGGGTCAATACCTAGTTTACCCGCGCGTGTTGCCGTTCCGGGCGACCCTCGGGAGCCTCGGGCAGAATACAGGGGTCTCTCCGCTCCGCCAGAGCTTTGCTCTGACTCCGGTCGAGATGACAGCGAATCGGCGGGAGAGCGATGGTTCTGGCAACTAAGGCGTGCTGAGCGGGATTTCGGCCTCGGAGGGTGTGCCCAGGCGGGGCACCAGCAGCTGAAAAATGCCCAGGGCGAGCAGGTAGGAGCAGGCGGCAATGCCGAAGATCAGCAGCGGATGAAGTGAAAAGTAGGAGCCCACCAAGCCGGTAAAGAACACAGCCCCGAGCGAACCCACCGCGCCCCCGAAACCCACCACCGTGGAGATGGCGCGGGAGGGGAACATGTCCGTGGGGGTGGAAAAGAGGTTGGCCGACCAGCCTTGATGGGCGGCGGCGGCCAGGGCGATCAGCAGCGTCGCAGGCCAGGCATTGTGTGGAAACAGGTGGCCGAGGTGCGGCACGATCACGACCGGCACCACGCAGACCGCCATGGTCAGCATGGCGAACTTGCGGCCGTAGTTGACGGTGTGGCCGCGCTTCATAAGCCAACCGGAGAGGCCGCCGCCGCCGACTGAGCCGAAGCTGGAAACGATGTAAACCGTAACGATCTCCCAATAGGCGTGCTTCAGGTTCAGACCGTAGGTTTCGTTGAGGAATTTGGGCAGGTAGAAGAGGTAGAACCACCAGATGGGGTCGGTGAGGAATTTGCTGATCGAAAAAGCGTAGAGCCCAGGATTGCGCAGCAGGACGCGAAGGAACGGCCAGCCGGACGCTGCAGGTGCGAGGGCGCCTGCCCCGCTGGTACCTGAGTCGGGGGTGAGGTTCAACGTGGCGTTGGCGGTGCGCTGCCCGCGGCGGAGACGCTCATAGGGGAAGAGGAGCCAGAGAACGAGCCAGAGCAGGCCCAGGGATCCGGTGGCGAGAAAGCCCGCCTGCCAGCCGAAGTGCCCCGTCGCCCAGATGACGATGGCCGGGGCGACGAAAAAGCTGACGTTGGAGCCGGAGTTGAAGAGCCCGGTGGCCAGCCCGCGCTCGTCGGCCGGGAACCACTCGGTGGTGGCTTTGATGGCGGCGGGAAAGTTGCCGGCCTCGCCGAGGCCGAGCATAAAACGCGCGACGCAGAAGCCGGCGACGGAGCCGACCAGCGCGTGGCCCATGGACGAGAACGCCCAGATGGTAATGGCAATGGCGTAGCCGACCTTGGTGCCCAGCTTGTCGATCAGGCGCCCGGCGGTGAGCAGACCGAGGCCGTAGGCCAGCTGAAAGAACTGCACGATGTGCTTGTAGTTGTTGTTGAAAACGGCCTGGTGGCGGTCGTCGAGGGCAAAATTCCAGCCCATGAAGGGGAGTTTGTGGAGCTGGGGCTCGATGAGCGAGAGCACCGAGCGGTCCATGTAGTTGATGGTGGTGGCGAGGAAGAGCAGGGAGCAGACGACCCATTTGGTATTTCCGCCGGTCGCCCGAGCGGGATGGGAACCGGGGAGGGTGGGATGGATGGCACTTGCGGTGGACATCGGCGCTCCCTCGAGGGAAATCCTTAGCGAACAGCCGTCAAGGGGCTCTTCGTAGAGTCCCAAGCATACCCAGAACAAAGGACGACGGGCAAGCAAATAGCTGTTCCGCTTCTGGAGGGGAACGGTCCGGGAGGGCTTAGGAGAGAGCGGGGTAGAGCAGAAGAAAAAGCACCAGGATCAACACCAGGATGTCCATATAAACGCACAGCAGAACGCCGCCATGGTAAAAATCCCACCGTTTGCGCATGCAGCGTGCGCTGTCCAGCGTCCCTAGTACGATCGCTCCAAGCGGCAGCAGGAGCCACGGCGTGGTTTGGAGGTGCGGAAAGTGTGAGATCAGCAGCGCGGCAGCCAGGCTGCCCAGCACAAGAACGCAACCGCGCGACAGCGACTGCCGGTGCGGGTCGGCAAAGGCGCGGAGCATTAACGGCAGCTCCGGACCGCTGTGGAAAACGAATGGGCCCTTGACGGTGCCGCGCATGGAAAAACCTCCGCGGGCTGGCAATGCGCTCCATCCTACTCGCAGTCGCTGACGATTGCCGCCTGACGCCCGGCGCAGGCGACCGGACAACTGACCGGACAGGCGAATGCGGGGAGGGAGTTTGAGCGGATCAAGCCCGCGGGCCTTTCAGGCCCTTCGGACCGTTCGAGGGTCACAATGCGGCGGTGGCGGCGAGCTCCAGGGTTCTGCCAGCGGCCAGCGCGGCAATGCTTTCGGCGAAGGGCGCACGCAGGACGCCGCGCTCGGTGATGATGGCGGCGATGTACTTTGCGGGCGTGACGTCAAAGGCGGGGTTTTCGATCCCGACGCCGTCGGGGGTCATCTGGATGCCGTTGGAATGAGTGACCTCGCGGGGGTTGCGCTGTTCAATTGGGATCTGCGCGCCGGTGGGTGTTTTGGGGTCAATGGTGTTGAAGGGCGCGGCGACGTAGAAGGGGATGCCGTGCTCCCTGGCGAGAATGGCGACGCCGTAGGTGCCGATCTTGTTGGCGGTGTCGCCGTTGGCGGCAATGCGGTCAGCGCCAACCACGACCGCCTGCACCCGGCCCTGGCCCATGACGTGCGCCGTCATGTTGTCGCAAAGGACGGTAGTGGGGATGTTGTCTTTCATCAGCTCCCAGGCGGTGAGGCGCGCGCCCTGGAGGTAGGGGCGTGTTTCGTCGGCGAGGACGTCGATCTTGTGGCCGCGCTCGACGGCGGCGCGAATGACGCCCAGGGCCGAGCCGTAGCCGCAGGCGGCAAGCGCGCCGGCGTTGCAATGGGTAAGGACTGTGCCTTGCTGCGGCATCAGGTCCGCCCCGAAGGCCCCAAGTTGGCGGCAGTTGGCAATGTCCTCGTCATAAAGCCGCCGGGCGAGCGCGACGACGGCCGATTTGATCTCGGGGATGGAAGTGTTGGCTGCGGCAAGCCCGTTGTACAGATCGCGCACCTGGCCGATGCCCCAGAAGAGGTTCACAGCGGTGGGACGGGTGGCGGCGAGGTGGTCGCAAATGGTGCCAACCTCGGCGGTGAGGGCCGGCAAGGTGGTCGCAGCGGAGTTCTGGATGCCGAGCGCCACGCCCATGGCGCCGGAGACGCCTATGGCCATCGCGCCGCGGACGATCATGTCGCGGATCACGGTGGCGACCTCCTCATAGGTGCGGGCGAGGACGTAGGTTTCTTCGTGGGGCAGTTTGGTCTGGTCGAGGAAGCTGACGCCTTCGGGCGTCCATTGCAGCGTGGGAATCATGTCGGCTCTATTGTACGGACCACGCGCGCCTCGCTGCCAAGCGGGGTAACCTCGCTCGCGCAACTCGGGAGTCCACGTCTAAACTGACACCGTGTCTGCAGTAATCCTTCTCAGGAGTTCACACATGCGGAACCTTCTCGGAACGTGCAGTTTTCTGCTTCTAAGCGCTACCCTCGCGGGACAGTCCCCAATGGGCGGCTCTGCCCTCTCGCTTGCAATGCCCGTCTCCCTGGATTGTCCGGTCGGAGTGTCGGCTGATCGCCTACCCGGCGGCGAGGTGCTCCGGGTGACACCCGGCGAGCCTGCGTCGGGAATTGCGATGCATGTGGTCTTCCGGCCCGGTCCCGTGAGTGACGCTGGCTTCTCTGCAGCTGCCATTGTGGGTGCAAAGGTCACATTACACGGAATGACCGGAAGGGGAGTGGTGCCTGCTGGCAATCGGCATTCTCAGGATCAAACGGAGGGCTTTACCCTGGCACCCACTGCGGAGGCAGGGCCTCTTTATCGAGCAACGGTTCGAGTTAGCAAACTCACATCCGTGACCTATCTTGATGTAAATGAACTCACGTACAGCGACGGGACAAGGTGGCGTGCTTCTGCCAAGTCTGTCTGCCGCGTAGCCCCAAATGGCTATATGCTGGTCGCCGGCGTTCAATAACTCGAACATGATCCCGCGCTTCCTTGGAAGCGATTACCCGATCAGAGCAGGGTCGTCAATTCGTGACGACCATTCGGCTGCAACACGAGGTAAAAAGACGGGTGCTCGGCTTTGAGGGAGTAATCCACCCAGGAGCGCGCAATGGCTTCAGCCAGTAGCTGCGGATCTTTGCTGACATGGGTTGTGTCGATGATAGAAAAGTCCAGTTGGGAGGCGGAGTACAGGAAATCTCTGGGATTGTTGGTGACGAAGATACGGCCGGGCAGATCCTCCAGCAGAAGATCTTCGTCCTTCTTTCCGGAATGGGGCAAAAGAACGTTGAAGCCCTTTTTCTCCAGTGGCGTTCTTAGAGCCAGCAGATTTTCGTCGAGAAAAATTGGAGTTTTGCCTCGACTCAAGGCAAGCCTTGGCAAGGGGGTTTGCTCGCCATCGTGTGCTCGCACCTCATAACGCATGTCCCATCCTATCGCGGTCGAGAGTGGATCGACAGCTAGGAGCACTGTTGCTGTCACCTGATGCAGAACCAGGTCAGTGCCGTTGCAAAATTAGCCGCCGGTGGAATTGCTCGCTCTGCAGCCGGAACCAGCCCCGGAATACCCCCTAGCCGACGCTCTTGCCGGAGGCCTGGCGGGTGCCGAAGCGGACGGTTGTGCGGGTGGGCAGGGGAGTGAACATCAGGAAGCGTCGCTCACAGCTATAGCAGCGGAATGGCCGGTAAAACGGCACAAGGTACTCGAGCGTCCGGCGGCGGGACCGAAAAACGTTCTCGGATTGGCATTTCGGGCACCGGCGTATCTCGGCCATAGGCTCCTCGCTTTGCGATTGTAAGGGCAACCCGGGCTGTGCAGGGCCTTAAATTTCTCTCATAGACGGTCCAAATGGCGGAAGCCGCCAGTCGCGACCAGCGCTGCCAGAAAGATGGTGAGGTTGTAGGTGAGGTGAACCAGGGTGGAACAGGCGACCGAATGCGTGCGAACGCGCACCACCGACAGCACCAGGCTGACGCCGAAGAGCAGCGCCACGGGACCCCAGGTGTACTCCAGCTGAGGCGCGTGGATGAGCGCAAACAGGAGGCTCGAAAAGAAGGCGCCGAAGATGAGGCCGGCATTTGAAATCGTGGCGGTCTCCGACCAGCGCCGAAGGGCGGCGGGGGTGCGGTCAAGGCTGAGCCAGTCATAGGCGATGGCGAGCGAGGGCAGCAGAAATCCACGAAAGGCAATCTCTTCCATCATCGGCGCCAGCAGGGTGCCCAGCAGCATGACGCTCCAGGCCCCGGCGGGGGTGTGCATCAGCTTTTCGATCTCCGGGCTTTTGGGTTCCTTTACGAAGTGCTCGCCCAACTGCGCGAGGGCGCTGAGCAGCACGCCCGCGGCCACCAGCCGCGGCCAGTAGCGGCCTGCCGCCAGGCTGTTCCAGTGAATGCCCCCCGGGAACGAGCGCTTCCAGAGCGGCGGAAACACATAGAACGCCGCGGCGAGGGTCAGGATGTACGTGAGCCCTTCCACGCCGAGCGAAACGGCTGTGTCCAGACCGCCGCCGGCCTTCACCTTGCCGTGAAGAGACAGGGCCACCGCCAGCAGACAGCTGAAAAAGACGGTCACCGCAAGGGCGAGAAACAGCAGTGTGTGGCCGAGGTTGGGTGTACGGCGTGACCGGCCCTCATCCTGACCTGGAAATGGATCGTGCTGGATATCGAGGGGCTCGTCGGCAGGCTCGTAAAGGGGAGCATCGAGCGCGGGTTCGGGGGTAGGGGCGTCGCTCATGCCGTGGCTCCTCCCGCTTTGCGTTTGCCGGTGACCTTTTTAGCCACTTTCCCGGCCGCTTTCTTCGCGATGCGGCCCTCGGCGGGCTTTTGAGCGGAGGCGGTGGGAACGCCGGTCTTCCGCTCCGGAGCAACGAATTTTGGCTTGGGCGGCTTCTTCTTGAAGTCGGGAAGCTCCGGCGGCGGCAGGACCAGTTGTTCCAGCGCGGCGCCGTCGTAGTAGCGCGCGAGGAAGTGACCGGTGTGTGAGCCGGGCGCATGTGCCACCAGCTCCGGCGGGCCCTGGGCGACGATGCGGCCGCCGCCCTCGCCGCCCTCCGGGCCCATGTCGACGAGGAAGTCGGCGTTGCGGATGATGTCGAGGTTGTGCTCGATGATCACAACCGTATTCCCGAGATCGGTGAGGCGATGCAGGACTTCCAGCAGACGGCGGACGTCGTCGAAATGAAGGCCGGTGGTGGGCTCGTCGAGCAGATACAGGGTGCGGCCGGTCTGGCGTTTGCTGAGCTCCTTGGCGAGCTTCATGCGCTGCGCCTCGCCCCCCGAAAGCGTGGTGGCGGACTGGCCGAGGTGAATGTAGCCAAGGCCTACATCCACCAGCGTCTGCAGCTTCTGGTTGACGTTGGGAATGTCCTTCAGGATGGGGACCGCTTCCTCGATGGGAAGCTCCAGCAGGTCGGCGATCGAGTAGCCGTTGAATTTCACGGCCAGAGTTTCCTGGTTGTAGCGCCGGCCGTTGCAGATCTCGCAAAGCACGTAGACGTCAGGCAGGAAGTTCATCTCGATGCGGCGCTGGCCTTCACCCTGGCAGGCCTCGCAGCGGCCACCGGTGACGTTGAAGCTGAAGCGGCCGGCCTTGTAGCCGCGCTCGCGCGATTCGGGGAGCATGGCGAAAAGGTCGCGGATGGCGGTGAAGACGCCGGTGTACGTGGCCGGGTTGGAGCGCGGGGTGCGGCCGATCGGCGACTGGTCGATCTGGATGACCTTGTCGAACTGGTCAGCGCCATGGACAGCCTTGTGCGCACCGGGCTCTTCCCGGGAACCATACAGTTCTTTCGCGAGCGAACGGTACAGGATGTCGTTGACCAGCGTGGACTTACCGGAGCCGGAGACGCCGGTGACGACCGTCATCACGCCCAGCGGGAAGTGTGCGGTGACGTTCTGCAGGTTGTGCGAGGTGGCGTCTTCAATCGAGAGCCAGCGGCCATCGAGCGGTCTCGGCGCTTTGTCCGGGGTCGGGCGGGTGACGATGTCGATCTCGCCGGAAAGGTATTTCCCGGTGACCGAGTTTGGGTTGGCCATGATCTCGGCGGGGGTGCCGGCGGCCATGAGGAAACCGCCGTTTTTGCCGGCGCCGGGGCCGAGGTCCAGCACATAGTCGGCCTTGCGGATGGTGTCCTCGTCGTGTTCGACCACAAGGACGGTGTTGCCGAGATCGCGCAGATTCTCAAGCGCCTGGATGAGGCGCTGATTGTCGCGCTGGTGAAGACCGATGGAGGGCTCGTCGAGAACGTAGAGGACGCCGCGAAGGCGGGAGCCGATCTGCGTGGCCAGCCGGATGCGCTGGCCCTCGCCGCCGGAGAGCGTGGCGGCGGAGCGGTCAAGGGAGAGGTAGCCGAGGCCGACGGCATCCAGGAATTCGAGGCGCTCAATAATTTCGCGCTGTAGCCGATCCGCGATGAGGCGGTCGCGGCCCGTGAAGTGCAAGGTGCGAGCCCCGGCGAGGGCGCGTTCGAGCGAAAGCGCGGTAAAGTCGGCGATGGAGACATCGCGGCGGGCGGCAGGGGCTTCGGTGGGCTCGGTGTCGTCGTCTTCCTTATGTACCGGAGGGTGAGTCGGGGCGGAGGCGATGGGCAGGGTGACGGCAAGGGACTCAGGGCGCAGCCGGCGGCCGGCGCAGCGCGGGCAGGCTGAGGCCGACATGAAGCCCATCATGTATTCGCGGTAGGCCTCGGATTTGGTTTCTTCCATATTGTCGCGCAGGAAGCGGAAAATGCCATGGAAGCCAAGGCGGGCGCCTTCGGCACGGGGTGGGCCATGGAGCAGGAGATCCTGTTGGGCCTTTTCAAGGGCCTCGAAGGGAAGTTTCAGGTTGATCTTGAATTTGTCCGCCGCAAGTTTCACCGCCCGAAGGAGATACTGCGAGGTGGAACCCGGACCCAGGCCGCCATCCAGCAGGGGTTTGGACCAGTCGGCGACCACGCGGGCGGGGTCGAAATCAAAGATGGAGCCGAGCCCATGGCACTCGGGGCAGGCGCCGTAGTTGGAGTTGAAGCTGAAGGAGCGCGGCTCCAATTTGGGTACATTGATGCCGCAATCCGGGCAGGCCATCGAGGAGGAGTAGAGCGTCTCGGTCATCACACCGCCGCCAGGGGGCTGCAGGCCGATGAGGACCAGGCCGTTGGCGAGTTGCAGGGCGGTGGTGACGGCGGCCTGCAGGCGCTTGGTGTCGAACTTGATTTCAGTCTGGGGCTTGAATGGCGCGCCCAAGGCAGTGGTATCTCCGCTCCGGCCCATCGACTCACCACGTTCGCTCAGGGCCTCCGGTTGAGAGGACAGGTCTGTGTACGGAGCGTCCGGTACTCCCTGTTGACTGCTCTCTGCGCCCCCTTCCCCGTCCCTTACCCCCTGGATCGGCTTGAGGATGATGCGGTCGACGACCGCTTCGAGGGTGTGATTTTTGCGCTTCTCAAGTCGCATGCCCTCCTCGACCTCGATCATCTCGCCATCAATGCGGAGGCGGTAGCCCTTCTTGTCGAGTGCTTCGATCTCCTCGCGGAACTCGCCCTTGCGGCCGCGCACCACCGGGGCAAGCACCGTGATGCGCTCGCCGGGGGAGTCGGTCTGGTTGCGCTCCACGATCTGGGCAATGATCTGGTCGGCGGACTGACGTGAGATGGGGCGGTGGCAATTGGGGCAGTGCGGTTGGCCCACCGAGGCCCAGAGCAGACGCAGGTAATCGTAAATTTCAGTGATCGTGCCGACGGTGGAGCGCGGCGAGCGCGAGGTGGTCTTTTGCTCAATGGAAATCGCCGGGCTGAGGCCGTCAATGGCGTCCACGTCGGGCCGCTCCATCTGGTCAAGAAACTGACGGGCATAGGGCGAGAGCGTTTCAACGTAGCGGCGCTGGCCTTCGGCATAAATTGTGTCAAAGGCAAGCGAACTCTTGCCCGAACCGGAAAGGCCGGTCACGACCGTGAGCGAGTTGCGCGGAATGGAGACCGAGACATCGCGCAGGTTGTGCTGACGTGCGCCGCGGACCTGGATGTGGGTAAGGCTCATAGGAAAAGATTGGACCGGGGGCCCCAATTCGATAGGATATACGGTGTTCGGCTGGGGCACGTATCGGGAGCGCCGAAAGCACCCCGAGGGACCGGTCTGAACACGTGGGCTGACCCAGGCTTGGGGAGGTATCGGCCTGGGTAATAACGGCGACGGTTTTGTGTTGCAACATGCGGCGATGTTCGGGCGAAGATGAGCGTGGCTCATCGCCGCAGGGACAAGGAAGTAAGGCGGGCCAGGGGTGGGTATGGGGACGTTGATGTTGGTGTGCGCGGTGTTGGCTTCTCTGGCGCTGGGCGTTTTGGCTGCATATGGCATCTGCCAGGCCATGTTTCAGGTCTTTCGGGCCCATTCGGTTTCTGCCGCGCGTTCCCGGTCGGCGGTGCAAAACCTTAGAACACAACGCAGCTGAGGCCGTTCTGTAAAGGTCTACAGGGTGGCCGCCAGCCCGAGGCCAGCGAAGGATCTCTGTTCCTTTGCGGCTGCCATACGCCTACCGAAGCCCGCTATAAGACCGCTTCCGCTCCGGAAACGCCAGGGTCAACCAAAATCAGTTTAGGGACGCACTACTGCGGCGGCTGCACGGCCGGGGTTGTAACCGGTGGCGCCTGGGGGGCCGCTGGGCCCTGCCGCAGCCGTTGCAGCTGATCCACAACCTGCTGGGGCGTAAGGGAGCCGTAGCTTGCCGTACTGCCATTGGCCCCGCTCGTGCCGGCGGCGCCGGGTGTTGCTGTGGAGGTTGGCTGATCGGTGATGGTGGTATTGCCGGGCATGTCCGTCGTACGCCCGTTCAGAAGTGCTGCCGTGTCTGAGCCGGCCGCCGGTGGATTGGGGGCGCTGACAATGCCGCTCTGATTGGGTGTGGTCGACGGGGTAGGCAGCGAGTCCAGCGGCACTGAGGTGGTCGTCGGGTAGGTTCCCGCATTCGGGGATGTGTTATTCGGACTTCCCATGATGTTGTTGATCGGTTGCGGAATGCTGACCGGACCGGAGACCGCACCGGGACCCAACGGGGGTGCAGCGGTCTGGCCTGCCGGGACTCCCGGTGCATTGGGGTTGCCGGCCACGGCAGTTCCAGGGGCGTTCACGGCACCGTTTCTGGGAGCCGGACCGGTCGGATTGCCTGAAGCAACGGCCGTGGGGGTATCGTCCACGTCGTCGTCGGAGAGCTGATTGGGGTTAGGCGGCGTGACGCCGCCGGTGCGGGGTGTCAGGATGAGCTCGGAAGGCTGATCCGCCGCTGTTTCCTGTAGCAACACATTGGTTTCGGTGCCGTCGAGCAGGGTCGCCAGCACGGTAGCGGGCGTGGCGGGACCGTAGTTGCCGTAGACCCGCTGGTCGGCCACGCCGCCGGTGATCTTCATGCCGGTGCACCGCGAGATGGCACGCAAAATGCCGTTAAGGCTGGAATTGTCCGCGCGCACCTCCAGCTGCCCTCCGGCACAGTTGACCTGGGCACGATGGTGCCGGGCGCCGGCGTGGTCGGCGGTTGTGGCCACCGCAGCCAGGGGTGCGACCGAACCTGTCGTCGCCCCCGTGGGCGGGGTCGGTGGAAGGCCGGATCTGACTGGAACCTGCGCTGGTGCGCTCGCCAGCATGAGGGACGCAAGGGCGGCGAGCGGGGCAAAGCGCAAGGAGATCATGTCCAGTCGGACGTGAAGGGGATGCGAAGGGTAGCTTCGCCGACAAGGATCTTTCGCGTCTGGCACAAGGACTTCCCCATTTGGGACGGCGATGTCCTGAAATGAATCACCCCTGGCTGCATGTAACCCGAATGGGGCTCGATGCGCTGAAGATTCAAATCGGAAGTGCTGGACGGCGGCGCGGACGATTCGTATGCTGAGCCCTATGTGGACTGCGTCAAAGGTGGGGCAGCGGATCGGCAGCCTGGCCGCCCTGATAGTGCTGATGGCCGTGGCACGGGGCGAGCCGACGGCCCGCGCACAGGCTTGCACAACCCAGGCCAGGGCGACGGCTGAGCAGCGCGCGGCCACCGGCGCGGCAGCCTATCGGCTGGCGACCGCGGTGCAGCGGGGCGACGCCGCCGCGGTGAAAGCGGACACGGTCGCCGAGCTGACCGGCGACTTCAACGCCACGGCCGCGCTGATCGGAAGTACGTCGGCAGGGCTCGCAGGGGATTCCCTAGCGGTGAAGCAGCTCTACCTCCTGGACGCCAGTGCGCGCTCCGCCACGGAGTCCTCTGATGCGGACTTTACCTGTTCGTTGGGCGGAAGCGCGGCGGAGACGGAGTTTTCGATCGCCGGTCTGCCGCCAGGCAAATATGCATTTTTGATCATCCAGGCCACCGGTGCGCAGCCCTGGACATTGTCCTTTCTGCTGCAAGCCGACCCGGGCGGCTGGAAGATGGCAGGTTTCTACCCGCACCGGACCGACGCGGCAGGGCACGACGGGCTCTGGTACTGGACAGCGGCGCGCGCGGACGCCAAGGCGGGGAGGCCCTGGCTGGCCTGGGTGCTTTATGGGGAGGCCGATCAGCTACTGCGGCCCGCCAATTTCGTCGCGTCGACCAACCTGTTCCGCTTACGTTCGGAGCTGCGCTCAGCAACGCCGCCGGCGCTGGCGGACGGCCTGAGTGAGACGATGCCGCTGGCGGTCGCAGGGGAAAATGGTACGGAGTACCGGATCACGGGGCTAAACAGCGAAAGCTCCTCCGACGGCCGGCAGCTGAATCTGCTGGTTCATCTGCGGGCCGAAGAGAATTCTGACGCCGGGGCCGCGCTGGCCCGCGATATCGCCGCGGGGGATGCCCTGTTGAAGGCGCATCCGGAGTTGCGGACAGGCTTTGACCATCTCTGGGTCGTGTCGGAGGCGCGGGGAAGCAGTCCCGTCGTTTCAGACCGTCCCATGGCCGAGGTGGCCGCGGGCAAATGAGACCTTTGGAGGCAGGAGAGGCGATTGGACTGCCAGGAAACCACTTACCTGGCGACGGGCTGGAAGGGTGGCGAGGAGATCGATGGCGACCGTAACGAAATCATTGGCCCAGGCGATTCGGGAGCGGCGTTCCACCCCAAGTTTCAACGGGGAGCCGCTGCAGGCGAGCGATCTGCGGCAGATTCTCGACGCTGGTCTGCAGGCCCCGAGTGGCTATAACCTGCAGCCGTGGCGCTTTGTCGTGGTGCAGCACCCGGAGGGCAAACACCGGCTGCGCGCTGCCAGCTATAACCAGGCCAAGGTGGAGGAGGCTTCAGCCATCATCGTGGCCTGCGGCGATCGCGACGGCTGGCGGCGCGACCTCGATGAGATGCTGCGCATGGGACGGGCCGCGGGCATGCCTGAAAGCTATGCCGCGCAGGCTGCCCAAAGTGTACCCGCCTACATTTCCTCGTTCACCGAGGAGCAGATGACCGGCTGGCTGACCAGGCAGGTCATGCTGGCGTACACCTCCATGATGTTGATGGCAGAGGTTCTCGGTTACGACACGGCGCCTTTGGAGGGATTTGAGCAGCAAAAGGTGTGCGAGATCCTGCGTTTGCCGCTAAGCTACAGGGTCGTCGCTCTGCTCGCGATCGGGCAGCTTCAGGGCACGGACAAGTTTGACGGAGGCCGGTTCGACCTGTCGCACACGGTCTTTGGTGAGGAATACGGCAAGTCGCTCCGTTGACGGTGGATCGAGGGCAGTCAGTTAAGAGGAGAGTCGCTCCTCAGCCCGTCGCGGATTGCGCAGCGGAGAAGAAGGGGGCAGCCATGGCCGGCAGGGCGCGGGCAGAAGGGCGTGAGATCGCTGCATGAGAGCATTGGGCCGTTTGTTTCTCTTTTCGGTGTTGCTGGTTTTGATACTTGCTGTGGTGTTCTATCGTGACCCGATCTGGCTGGGGCGGCAGTGGACCCATGCGAGCCTGTTTCTGGCCCGCGTCCAGAGCAATTACGTCCTTACGCCCGAAGGCCGGGTGCACTACTACGAGGGCGAACCTCGGGTTCCTGGAGGCGGCATCCCCTTGGTGCTGATCCACGGATTGGGCGACCGCGACGAAAGCTGGGCGCCCATGCTGAAGCGCCTGAAGCGAGCCGGCTTCCATGTGTATGCTCCGGATCTGCTGGGCTACGGGCGCTCGCCGAAGCCAGCCGGAGGCGACTACTCGATCGCGGGCGAAAGCAGGTTCGTGTACGACTTCATCCAGTCGCTCGGCCTGCAAAAGACCGATGTGGGCGGTTGGTCGATGGGAGGTTGGGTTGTTCTGGATCTGGCCCATGATCATCCCGAGCTGCTGGATCGCGTGGTGGTCTTTGACAGCCCCGGTTTAAGCTTCCAGCCGAGCTACACCAGGGATGTGCTACAACCCAAAACCCCGGAGGAGGTGGAATCGGTGTGGTCGCTGCTGGAGCCTGAGGCCAAGCCGCTTCCGCTGAACGTGCGGCGGGCAGTTGTGCGGCATGAGTCGGACACGGATGAGGTCGTGGGCAAGAACCTGGATTCGATGCTCTCCTCGCCGAAGCTCGAGAGCGTTCTCCCGACGCTGCCGGAACCCTTGCTGATTATGTGGGGAAGCACGGATCGGCTGATCCCGCTCAGTGTGGGCCAACGGATGCATGCGCTGGACCCGCGCTCAGAGTTGGACATCGTGGAGGGCTGCGGGCACCTGGAGCCGGCGCTCTGCGCGGCGCGCGTCGCCCCGGCAGTTGCGGACTTTCTGAAATCCAGCCCGCCCCCGGCAGGCGAGGTGCGCACCCTGGCAAATATGCAGCGGTAGGCCGTCTCTCAGGCCACCTCAGTCGGTCGAAGAACCCCATTCAAAGGCGCCCGCTTGGGGCAGGCCGATATAACGCAGTACGCGCTGTGTGTAGGCGTGCACGATCTCCGTTACCGTTTGCGGGCCGCTGTAGAAGGCGGGTATGACCGGAAAAATGGTCCCTCCAGCCTCGGTCACGGTGGCCATGTTGCGCAGGTGAATGAGGTTTAAAGGCGTTTCCCGGACGCAAAGTATGAGCGGCCGCCGCTCTTTCAGGCACACATCTGCGGCGCGCTCCGTAAGATTGGCGGCCATGCCGTGAGCAATGGCCGCCAGGGTGCCCATGGAGCAGGGCAGCACCAGCATGGCATCCACGGGGTAAGACCCGCTGGCGATGGCAGCCCCGATATTTTCATGCGCCTCCGTGACGACCTTCGCGGAAGCGTGCCCCAACATCTTTTCGACCAGTCCGTTGCGTCCGTTGATGCCGAGCTCCTCCGCAAGCACCCGGAGCGCGCTGGGCGAGGTGACGAGGTGCAGCCGGCCGACGCGCTCGTCCGCCTCAAGCGCCCGCAGCATGGAAACCGCGCACAGGGATCCGCTGGCGCCGGTGACCGCCAGGGTCACCGTTTTCAGCGAAGTTGGGATGGAAGAGGTCATCTCGTTATTATCGGCAAAATTTTAGCGACCCGTAGAGACATTTGCCTCGGTTCCCCGTTCAAGTCTCTCGTGGAATCCACACAACCAAGGTTGTACCGCAGGCGTCCTGTAACAATCGATCTGGCAATAAGGCAGGCGAATCAAACGTCGGGAGCGAGCGCAACCGACATCGCGCCGAGCAAGCCAAGCAAGCCGAATGAAGGCAGCCAGGCCGGACGTGTGTTCTTTCTGTCGTTTCTGTTTTTGCTGCTGGCAGGCTCGGCGGCGCACGCCTCGACCGTGACCGGCTATACCCCCATTCGGCGGAACTACGTGGCTGCTTTTGGGCTGACCACACCGGAGGCTGTGGCGGACAGCTTGACCCATTACGCGAAAGCGCACCCGAAACGGCATTTCAGACCTTTCAGATACCGCAGCTTCCGGGAGGCCTGCCACGCTCGGTGGCGTCGAGGGTGTGACGGAAACTCTGCTGAAGCGGTATGGACTGCCGGTGGTGGTCCTGTCCCCGCACCTCGCGGCGGCTGTCCTGATCGCCTATCTGGGCGAGGGCCGTTTTGCGGTGCCTCGTCATGTACCGGTGCTTTCCGTGGCCGTGCCGGCGTTCACGGAACCATCCGGTGGGTCGATCGCGCCGAACGATCTCGGCCGCACGCGGAACTTTGAGACGGCGTTCGGGCAAACTTCTGCCAGCGATGGACCGGCTCAAGCCGCGCCGTTTCAGACCGGCCAGTCCACTTCTGGAAGTGCAGCGACCGCCGGTCTGGCAAACAGATAGCCCTGCATCAGGCGAACGCCACAGCGGCGCAGTGCCTCGTACTCCGCCCTGGTCTCGACGCACTCACCCAGGACATCGACGCCGAGCTCGCTGCACAGATTGGTGATCGAGGCCATCACGGTAGCGGCGCGGGAGCTTCTGCCGGCGGCGCGGATCAGGGTGCCGTCAAGTTTCACCAGGCCGATGCCCTCCAGGGTGGCGAGGAGGTTCAGGCCCGAGTAGCCGGCTCCAAAATCGTCAAGGGCGAGGGTGAAACCATGGCGTGCATATTCCTTCGAGATGGCCTGTAGATGGGCCGTGTCGACCTGCTCGTTTTCCATCAGCTCGAAGATGATGCTACTGAGAGGGAAGTTGTGCTCGTTGGCGGCGAGAAGTGTGCGCCGGATGCAGGCAGCAGGGCTGTACACGGCGCCGGGCATGAAATTCACCGCGAGTTTTGCGCCCCGCTTCGCGATTCCGAGACGGGCGGCCAGTTCGATGGCCTTCACGCGGCAGATTTGGTCGAAACTGTACAGATTTTCGGGTGTGACCAGCGATAACACTTCGCCGGCAGAGGCCCCCTCGGCACCGCGAACCAGAGATTCATACGCATACACCTGCCGTGTCTCGACATCGACGATGGGCTGAAACGCCATCGTCACCTCCATCGGGAAGCCGGCCTCTTCGTCGCTGCAGGAGCGACAGGGGGCAGGTTCCTGGGCAAGCGGCTTTGCCCCGATGGAATCAATGCTGTACACAGACGACGACATCGTGCGAAACACCTCCAAGGTGTTGCTCGGGATACCCTGCAGCCCGAGTTCCCCCATTGTGCTTTTGCCTGCGAGGAGAGGCAATCCACGGAGCGGGATTCGGCTGCAACCTTTGGGGAGGGCTACAATCTGTGGAACCGTATGATCAGCAGCCCCCTGCCCGAAGCCCTGACTTTCGACGACGTTCTCCTGGTGCCTGCTTTCTCCGAGGTTGTTCCGATGCAGGTGAGCACCCAGACACGCTTAACCAGGCGCATCACGCTGACCACGCCGCTGATGTCGGCTGCCATGGATACGGTGACGGAAAGCCGTATGGCCATCGCGATGGCACAGGGCGGCGGCCTGGGCGTGGTGCACCGCAATCTCTCCATCGAGGCGCAGGCGGGCGAGATCGACAAGGTGAAGCGCTCGGAGAGCGGCATGATTGTCGACCCGGTGACCATCGAGCCGGAACGGCTGATCGCGGACGCGCTGGAGGTGATGCGCCGCTACAAGATCTCCGGCGTACCCGTGACAAAGGCCGGCAAGCTGGTCGGCATCTTGACCAACCGCGATCTTCGCTTCGTTTCCCGGACGGACATCCCGATCGGGGATGTGATGACCAAGAGCAACCTCATCACGGTTCCGGTGGGCACCACGCTGGAGGATGCCGAGCAGATTCTGCATCAGCACCGCGTGGAAAAGCTGCTGGTGGTCAACGACGCCTATGAGCTCAAAGGCCTGATCACCGTCAAAGACATCCAGAAAAAACTGAAATACCCCAATGCCTGCAAGGATGAGCAGGGGCGTTTGCGGGTGGCCGGCGCGATCGGCGCCACGGGCGATTTTCTGGAGCGCGCGGCGGCACTGATCGAAAGCCGCGTGGACGCGCTGGCGATTGATTCGGCGCACGGCCACTCCTCGCGCGTGCTGGAAGCCGTGCGGGAGTGCAAGGCACGGTTCCCGGAGACCGATCTGCTGGCCGGCAACGTCGCCACCTATGAGGGAGCGCTGGCGCTGATGGACGCCGGGGCGGATGCGGTGAAGGTCGGCATTGGGCCGGGCTCCATCTGCACGACACGCATGGTGACCGGGGCGGGCATGCCGCAGATCACAGCCATTGCCGAGGCCGCGCGCGCGGGCCGGGAGCGTGGGATTTCCATCATCGCCGACGGGGGAATCAAGTATTCCGGCGACATCACCAAGGCCATCGCGGCGGGTGCGGACGTTTGCATGATGGGCTCACTGTTTGCCGGTGTGGACGAGTCGCCGGGAGAGACGATTCTGTACCAGGGACGGTCGTTTAAGGCATACCGGGGCATGGGCAGCCTGAGCGCGATGGCGCAGGGCTCGGGCGAGCGCTACTTCCAGAGCAGGGAGGACCTGACCGGCGACACCACCGAGCGGCTGGACCTGACCAAACCGGAAAACGTGGGCGGCAACCGGCTTGCAAAGTTCGTTCCCGAAGGGATCGAAGGCCGCGTCCCGCACCGCGGACCGCTGCAAAATATGGTATTTCAACTGGTCGGCGGACTACGCTCCGGCATGGGCTACCTGGGCTGCGCCACCATCGAGGAGCTGAAGGCAAACAGCCGCTTCATCCGCATCTCCGGCGCGGGCCTGCGCGAAAGCCATGTGCACGATGTGGTGATCACACGCGAGGCGCCGAACTACCACGTGGAATAACGGCCACGTGGAGTAGCGTCGCACCTGGCTCTCAATTTAATTGCGGGGGTTCACCATTCAGCTTATGCTGTGGGCATCCACGCGAGGCCGGATCTCCTCTCGGGGCCTAGTGCTGTGCTGCGAAACCCTTGCCGCCGCGCAGATGAGGCTCGCCAGCGAGCGGGAATGCCCATCGCGTTCTTGTGAGGTAAACGGTGGCAAAACATCATGTTGCATACCTGGGGCTCCCCACAACGGATGTTCCCGCCACGGAGCGTTTCTACGGATCGCTCTTTGATTGGAAGTTTCAGGGCTGGGGTGAGAGCTACACCGCCTTCTCGGAAGCTGGTCTCGATGGCGGCTTCAACGCCGATCCCGAGCACAAGACAAAGGCTCCACTCGCGATCATTCAAACCGACGCCATCGAAGCGCTGGAGGCAAAAGTTCAGACAGTTGGTGGGCGTATTACCCGGTCTACTTTTCCATTCCCGGGCGGGCGGCGGTTCCACTTCACGGACCCAAGTGGCAATGAGCTCGCGGTGATGCAGCTGGACTGAGCCCATGCGGTAAACGCTGTCCTTTACCAGGACTCGGCTCACCGCCGCAGGGGAGCCTGCCAGACCCACGCTTCGAAGCGGTGCAGCGTTTGGAAACCGTGGCGCTCATACAGGCGGCGTGCGCGGGTGTTGCTTTCGGTAACGGTGAGGGTCACGGTATGGACGCCGGCCCCGGCCATCTGCCGAAGGCAGTGAGCGAGCAGACGAGGCCCATGGCCGCGGCCCCGCTGTTCCTGGCGAAGACACAACTGCGTGATGTGCACGGCGTCACCCTGTACACGCGAGCACAGGATAGCTCCCATGACTTCTCCTGTACGCGCATCCCGCAGCACCCACGAGTGCGCGGGGTCAAAGACACCACAGCCGGGGAAGTGCACGATATTGTGCAAAAACCGCTTGGCGCCGGGGAGGGTGCGGTACTGGTCGTTGATTTCGCTGTCCGGGTGGCCGAGGTAGGCCTCATAGATGAGGCCCGCGACCGAATCGTAGAGCTCCGGCCGCCAGGGTTCCGGAGCGGAGTCGGCGGCGTTGGCTGACGCGGTCTCGAGCGGCGGCAGGAAACCTTCGGCGCGCGCGCTTTCCAGGTGGCAGACCATGTAGTGACGCGGAAAAGCGTGCAGGCCGTGGGTTAAAAACTGGTGGGCAAGCGCGCCGTCCGGAAAAAGCAGAAGTTGTGACTCGATGCGATCCACGCCGGGGGTGGCCTGCATGGTTTCGAGCATGTGCTCGAGCAGCTTGGCGCAGACGGGGTTGGTGCGGCCCTCGGCTTCGCCAAAGGAGTACACATCGCCCAGCACCGCCTTGTTGGCTTCACACACGCCGAAGACGTAGCCGGTCACCCGGCCCGCCTGTTGCGCGACATAGCCGGTGAGCGAGCGGTTGTCGAGGTACTCCTGCAGCAGGGTGATCGACTGGCGGTAATCCCAGAAGAGACGCCGCTCCCATACCGCCGCTTCGTCTTCCAAAAGCGTCCGCAGGGCCGGTCCGGAGAAGTGACGGAGGTCCAGGATCTCGAGTTGCCGGGGAGACGCTGCCATGGGCTTTAATGGTTCTCGGAAAATGAAGCGGCATTGGGGTGGACGGCAATGCCTGAGCGGTGGTGACTACGGCGTCGGTTCAGGGAGAGGGTCGGTTTGCGCATCGGATTCGGAGTCAGCTTGAGAACCAGCTTGGGAGTCAGCTTGAACACCAGGACCGATCTCGGAATGAGCCGCGGACGGCGGCTCGGGCGCGGTACGCTTCAGCACACGGTACACGGACAGACCCTGGGTCGGATAGAGAAACAGCTGCTGGTAAATGCGGTTGCCCAGAAATGACGGCAGCAGCCGGGCCTCGCGGGTTGGCATCATCAGGACGTGCTCTTCGTCCGGAACGCCGTCCTCACGGTACCGGGCCACGTCCTGATTGCGATAGAAGGCTACGCCGTAACGTAGATCCCGGCGCACATCCAGCGTGGCCACGGCATGCACGCCGGGCGCGGTGACGTCGATCTCACGTGCCAGCGGACGGGCCGAGTAGTTCAGGTCCAGCAGGTGGCCATTGATCCCCAGCAGGAAAAAAAGGCAGCCGGCGAGTGGCACAAGGGTAACCGTTCGCAGGCGTCGTACACCAAAAAAGCGAACAACCAGAACAACCGATGCGGCGGAGAGCAGCCCAAGCGCCGCGGTCCAGGCAAAGGTCTTCGCCGCAGGAACGATCCGCTCGTACACCATGTACTGCGGGCAAAGCAGCAGCACAAAGGTGAGAAAACCAGTCAGCACCGCATGGGTATAGAGCAGCCCTGCCGAAAGCCCGCGGCGGCGCATACGGAACAGCCAGTCGCCGGTCAGGATCGCCAGGGGAGGAATGGACGGCAGGATATAGCCGGGCAGCTTGGAGCCGGAGAACGAGAAAAAGACGATGGGAAAGGCCGCCCAAAGCACCAGAAACTCCGGAAAAGCATCACCGGCGCGGGTGTGCCCGATGTAGCGCTGAGGCTGACGGCGAACCTTCCACTCGGCCACGGAAGTGAGCACGGCATCCCACAGCGCGCGAAAGGCCAGCGCCGTCCACGGCATCATCCCGAGCACAAGAACAACTCCGTAGAAGTACGGGGGCTGGTGATGCTGGTAGAGATTGGTGGTGAAGCGTTTAAGGTTGTGGTCGAGAAAGAACTCACGAAAGAAGCTGGGATTGCGGCGCTGCACCGCGATGTACCAGGGGAGAACCATCGCCAGATAGAGCAGAATACCGGGCAGCCAAATGGTGCGGCCCAGTGCGGACCACTCCCGGCGCAGGCCGAGAAACGCAAAGATGATCGCCAATGCCATGAACGGCGCGATAGGACCTTTGGCGAGGGTGGCAAAGGCGCCGAAGAAATAGAGGTCGAAAAGCCAGAACTTCTTGCCCGTCTCATACCAGGCGTACCAGCCGAGCATGCCCACGCAGAAGGGCGCCGCCAGCTGCATATCGGTGGAGGCCCCACGTGCAAACCCGACGATGCCCACCGAGGAGGCCATAATGAGCGCGGCGTCGAGATGGCCGCCAGGTCGGAATCGTCGCAGGTGAAGAAAGGCAAGGAGGACGAGAAAGCCGGCGCCGCTGGCGGAGGGCAGCCGTGCTGACCAGTCGGAGACGCCGAACTCCTTGAAGAAGCCCATGGCGCGCCAATAGTAGAGCGCCGGTTTTTCCAGCCAGGGCTGGCCGTAGAGGATGGGGGTCACCGTGCCGCCGACCAGGCACTCATAGGAGGCATGGAGGTCGTGCGGCCGCAGGCTGTGCGGGGTGACGCGGGCGTGGACCTCGTGGCAGTCCGTGGAGTGTGCCGCGAGCATTTCGCGGGCGATCTGGGCGTAGCGCGGTTCGTCGGCGCCGACCAGACCGAGGCGGTCGCCGCCGAAGTAGGGCACCAGGCCGAAGAGGATGAAATAGGCCGTGACGACGAGGAGAACGGCAAATTCCAGCAGCCCGCAGACAGTTTCAGTGCGGCGCAATTCACGCAGCCATACCGGCAACAGGCGCTCCCGCGCCGGGGCAGGCAGGGCAATGGCGGATTGGGAGGAAGGCATCAAAAGCAGTGGGGATCCTCAAAAGATCGTGAGCGGAACCGGCGGCCGTGCCTGGTCTCGGACGATGTTTCGGCCCGAGGCCCGAACCGGAGCAAGACCCAGTCTACGGGAAACGGGGACCTCAACTATGCAGCCCTTTGGGGGAGGGCCATACCCCGGACTCCGTACACGCTGTGGTCAGAGCGCCGGTCAGCCGTGCGGTGACCTCGGGAAGTGGACCTGCCACCGTGCAGCCGCTTGCATTTTGATGTCCGCCACCCCCCAGACGTTCCGCGACGGCGGCGACATCGACCCCGCCCTTGCTGCGCAGGCTCACGCGAAAGCGGCCGCCGGGCATCTCACGCAAAAAGGCACCGGCGCAGACCCCCTCCAAGCCAATTACGTGGTTCACAATGTCTTCGCAGTCCTCCACCTCGGCGCAGGCGGCTTCGATCTCATCCAGGGTGACGGTGCTCCAGGCGACCGGGCCTTCAATCTGGAGATGAGACAGCGCGGTCGCCAGGACGCGCAGGCGGGCCGGCCGGACGGAATGGTAAACCGCCTCGGCAACCCCCGCGGCATCGGCCCCGAGACAGACAAGCTGATGCGCCAGCGCAAAGGTTTCGGCGTTGAGCGAAGGGGCTGTAAAGCGCACCGTATCCGTGAGCAGCGCGGCATAGAGGCAGGTGGCCACCGGAGGCGAAATCGCCACCCCCGCTGCGGTGGCGAGCTCATAGATCATGGCGCCCACCGCGGCTGCCGAAGGATCGATCCAGTTCACCGTGGCAAAGTGAGCGCCGCTGCGGTGGTGGTCGATGTTGACGGTGACCGGGGCGGCGAGGTGGTCGTAGCCGGTGCGGGCCACGGAGTCGCATTCCAGCACCAGGGCGACCTCGGCGGCCATCACGGGCTGGGTCTGCACGATGCGGTCGGCCCCGGGCAGGCCGGCAAAGGTGCGCGGCACGGGATCGGCCAGCGCCACCACGGCCTGCTTTCCCATGGCCTGCAGCAGGTACATGGCCCCCAGGGCGGAACCAATAGCGTCGCCGTCCGGCCGGGCGTGTGAGGTGATCAGGAAGTGCTGGTGCGCGTGGAACACCTCCAGAATCGCCTTCATGGCGTCCTGGTGGTCCGTCTTGGGCACAGGTGGTGTCATGGCCGCTTAGCGGGAACCCTCCGGTGGGAGCTCGCGGGCTGCCACCTGACGCTTCAGCTTTTCCTGGCGCTTCTGGATGCGGCCGAGCAGCTCGTCCATGCGGGCGCCGATGCGCTCGGAGCGGTCAATCACAAAGGTCAGCTCCGGCACGTGGCGAACCCCCATACGGTCCCGGATTTCGGTCCGAATATAGCCGCGCGCGGCCATCAGGCCGTCCAGGGTATCGGCTTCGGCGGCTTCGCCTCCCTGAACCGCGATCAGGACGCGGCAGCTCTTGCCGCCGGGCGCGAGGATCACCTCGGTGACATAGCAGGGAGCGATGCGCGGGTCCGACAGCTCGCCTTCCAGCATGGCGGTGATCTCTTCCTGGAAGGTGCTGGCGACGCGATTTCGATGGTACGTGCGGGCTCGTTGTTCAGGCATCGGCTAACAGCTTAGCGTACCATTTCCGGTGTTCCTCGAGGGTCCCGGCTGCCATCGGCAGCCCGGGCGCGCTTACTCCGGAAGAACGATGTCCGCTTCAATATAGCTGTCCAGGATGTCGCAGCCCAGGCCGTTGGCGATGCGCCGGGCGGCGGCTTCCACCTCCCGCAGCTGGCCGGCAAGGTAGGCCGTCGAACCGGAGATGGCGGCCACGCCGATCGTGGCCCGGTTCCAGACAAGGGCTTCGTCCAGCTCGGCAACGGAGATATTGAAGCCGTGACGCAGCTTGTCTTTCAGGGAGCGCACCGCCTGCCGTCTGTCCTTCAGCGACTGCGCGTGCTCGATCGAAATTTCCAGCGTAAGTGTCGCAACCGGCATAAATTTCTCCCGAGGGTATCAGCGCGGGGATGCTTCGCGAAAACCGCGATGCTGTACCTTGCAATCACGCTGCTTGCAATCATGCTGAGGGATAGAGGAGGGCTCCGTGGCCGAAACGCGCAGGGATTTTCTGACCAAAGGGTCGATGGGAGTGCTGGGAACAGCCATCGCGGGTGGGAGTGCCGCGGCGGCGGGAAAGCAGACGCCGTCGACGCCCGGGGCTCCGCCGGCCTTCGGTACGGCTCCGGCAGTGGGCCCGGCGGTATCGGTTGAGACCTTTCGCGAGGCGGAAAAACTGGTGCGGGTCACCGACAGCGAGCCACACCTGGCCGAGGCCGCAGGCAGCTGGACACAGGCCATGGCGCCCCTCTACGAGCGGCGCACCGGGCCGCGGGTACTGGAGCCGGGCTACGACATCGCACCCGCCACGGTCTGGAACCCCGAGCTGACGCCAATCGGGCAGGCGCACCCTGACGGCAGGGGAAATTTTCAGCCCAACCTACCCGATCCCGGCCCCTTGCCCACAGCCGACGCGGAGATCGCCTTCAGTACGGTGGCGCAGCTCGCGGGTTGGCTGCGTACCCGGAAACTGACCTCCGAGCGGCTGACGCGGATCTACCTCGAACGCCTGAAGCGCTTCAACCCCAGGCTGAACTGTGTCATCACGCTGACGGAGGAACATGCCCTGGGGCAGGCGCGTGCGGCGGATGCGGAGATCGCCGCAGGCCGCTACCGTGGACCGCTGCACGGCATCCCTTGGGGGGCAAAGGACCTGCTCGATACCGCCGGCATCCCTACCACCTGGGGTGCGGAACCGTTTCGCAATCGCATTCCCGCCGCGGACGCCGCCGTGACCCGCCTGTTGAACGAGGCCGGTGCCGTCCTGGTTGCCAAGCTGAGCCTGGGCGCCCTGGCGCTGAACGACATCTGGTTCGGCGGTGAAACGAAAAACCCGTGGGTGCCGGAGGAAGGCTCGTCCGGTTCCAGTGCCGGCCCCGGCGCGGCAGTGGCCGCGGGCCTGGTCGGCTTTGCCATCGGGTCGGAAACCCAGGGCTCCATCGTCTCGCCTTCCATGCGCTGCGGCGTGGAAGGCCTGCGTCCCACCTATGGCCGCGTTCCGCGCACCGGCGCCATGGCGCTGAGCTGGACCTGCGACAAGCTGGGCGTGATGGCTCGCGGCGTCCAGGACACGATGCTGGTGCTGCAGGCAATCTCCGGCTTCGATCCCGGCGACACGGCCAGTGTGTCGCGGCCGCTCACTTTCGACGGCAAGGCCGGCGTCGCCGGCCTGAAGGTCGGCTACTTCCCGAAATGGATGCGGGAAGCCCCTGCCACCGACGTTGACCGCCATGCCCTGGACGTCGTTCGCCGGCTGGGGATGACGCCGGTTGAGGTTTCGCTGCCGGACTGGCCTTATGAATCGCTGAACATCATCCTGTTTGCCGAGGCGGCCGCGGCCTTCGAACAGATCACGCTTGATGGCAGCATCGATACATTGCGCATGCAGGTTCCCGATGCCTGGCCGAACATCTTCCGGCAGTCACGCTTCCTCAGCGCGGTCGATTTCGTGCAGGCCGACCGCATGCGGCGCATGGTTGCCGACGAGATGCGCCGCGTGATGAGCCAGGTAGACCTTCTGCTGGTGCCGTCCCTGCGCGATGAGTTCCTGGTGATTACCAACTTCACCGGACACCCCTCGTTAACGCTGCGAGCCGGCTTCGTCGAAATCGGCGAGGCGCGCAGCGACTGGGCTCCTGACCCGGCAAAGCCCCTGCCCAAGTTCAATCCCCCGCGGCGTGTGCCGTATGGTGTTTCGCTGGTGGGCAGGCTGTTCGACGAGGGAACGATTGGGCAGGCAGGGCTGGCGCTGGAGGCGGCCTTCGGTGTGCAGGGAGCACGGCCGGCAGGGTTTTAGACCTCTCCTCCAGGTATAAACTTCACCGTCACCCTGACCCTGAGCAAAGCCGAAGGGAAGGACCTCTGTATTCCCCTCACGGCTGCTCTGCACTTCAGGAAAACAGGTTTAACTCAGCTGTCTTTCTTCTCTTTGTGGCCGCCGAATTCGTATCGCATGGCGGAGAGCAGCTTATTTGCATAGACGGCATTGCTCTGCGAGGTGAACCGGGAGAACAGCGCCGCGCTCAGTACATCGGCAGGAACGCCTTCGTCGATGGCGGCAATTGCGGTCCAGCGGCCTTCACCGGAGTCGGAGACCCTGCCGCTGTAGCCTTCCAGGTCGGGCGACTCAACCAGGGCCGCGGCGGTGAGATCAAGCAGCCACGATGCGATGACACTGCCGCGCCGCCAGACCTCGGCGATCTCCGGAATTTTGAGATCGTACTTGTAGTTATCCGGCTCGCGCAGCGGTGCGGTCTCGGCGTCAAACGTCTCCTGGGTGTTGCCGACGTTTGCGTGCTTCAGGATGTTGAGGCCTTCCGCGTAGGAGGCCATGATGCCGTACTCGATGCCGTTATGCACCATTTTGACAAAGTGTCCCGCCCCCGGTCCGCCGCAGTGCAGGTACCCGTCCTCCGCGGTGCTGGGCGTCGCCTTGTCTCGCCCCGGCGTTCTTTCGATACTGCCCATCCCTGGCGCCAGCGTTTTAAAGATTGGATCGAGATACTGCACGGATGGATCGTCGCCGCCGATCATCATGCAATACCCGCGATCGAGGCCGTGAACGCCTCCGCTCGTTCCTACATCCACCCATTTCACACCGGACCCACCCACCTTCTTTGCACGGCGCAGGTCATCGACATAGTGGGAGTTGCCGCCATCGATGATGATGTCGTTTGCGGCGAGCAGCGGCAACAGTTCCTCCACCGTTTGATCTACGACACCTGCAGGCACCATCAACCACACCGCCCGTGGCGCCTCCAGCTTTGAAACCATGTCACCGAGCGAAGATGCTCCCTGGCCGCCTTCTTTGACCAACTGCTGCACGGCGTCCGCGCTGTGGTCGTACACGACACATTGGTGTCCGCCTTTGATCAAACGACGCACCATGTTTGCGCCCATCCGCCCAAGACCTACCATCGCGATCTGCATATCTGCTCCCGGTTTCTAACTAAGTTGTGCGCCCCATAAGCGCGGTCCGCCGCGTAGAACGCGTCCCACGGTAGGATGCGCTCGCCTCGGCAGCGGCACATTCCAACGATGTGCTACACACACGACGCGCGACATGCGTAGATTCACTTCAACTCCAAGGTGTGCCACCGATGTCCGCGTTTTGCCAACAACGCATCCGCAGCCTCCGGTCCGGACGAGCCCGAGGCGTAGTTCGGGAACGACTGATCCACCGGCGGATGCTTCCACGCCTTCAGAATCGGATCGACCATTCTCCAGCCGCCTTCCACCATGGCCGCGCTGTTGAAAAGCATCGCATCACCGCGCATGCAGTCATAGAGCAGCCGCTCGTATCCCTTTGCATGCTCTCCGACGGTGCCCGTGGGCAGCGTGTAGGTCAGTTCTCCACCCCCAAGTGCGGGGATGATACCGGGAGCTTTACTTCGGAAGGCCATGGTGATGGCGGCATCCGGTTGCAGCCGAAAGGTGATACGGTTTGGCTCATCGCCCTCCTGTCGCGGGAACAGCTGCACGGACGGCTGGCGAAGCGTGATCACCACCTCCGTCAGGTGTGTTGTTAATCGCTTGCCGGTGCGAAGGTAGAAGGGAACACCCTTCCATCGCTCGTTGTCGATCATGACGCAAAGGGCCACGTAGGTCTCAACGTCGGTTCCGGCTGCGACACCCTTTTCGTCCCTGTAGGCCGGTTGCTTTTGCGCATCGGCACCCGCACCATACTGCCCGCGCACCGCCCACTGGTCCACCGCACTGACATCAGGCACCTCCACCGATGCAAGCAAATCAGCCTGCCGGGACCGTACATGTTCGGCATCGAGCGAGGCGGGCGTCTCCATCGCAACGATGGACAGCAGTTCGGACAGGTGGTTGGGGACCATGTCTCGCAGCGCGCCGGACTTCTCATAGAAGCCCGCCCGGCCCTCCAGCCCGACGGTCTCCGCTGCGGTGATCTGCACGTTGTCGATGTAGGTGCGATTCCACAACGGCTCGAAGAGCGTGTTGCAAAAGCGCATCACCGCTATGTTCTCGATTGCACTCTTGCCCGCAAAGTGGTCGATCCGGTAGATCTGGTGCTCCTCCACCTCACGCAGCAACTCCGCGTTGAGAGCCTGCGCCGACGCAAGGTCATTGCCAAACGGCTTTTCCACAATCATGCGCCGCCACATTCCGGCGTCTTCGCGCGCCAGCTGCAGCCCCGCGAGCTGTTGTACGATCGGGCCGATGAAGGAAGGCGCCACGGCCAGGTAAAAAAGCCGGTTGCCGCCTGTATGCCACTGCGTTTCCTGATCTTCAAGACGCGCCTGCAGGCTCCGGAAAGAATCCGCGTCATTGAAGTCACCTTTCAGGTACGCCGCTCGGTCCTGAAACCATGTAACGGCCGCGCTTGGGGCATCGTCCCCCCAGAACTCCCTCAGGCTGTCTGCGATGTGTTGCCGGAAGCCGGCGTCGTCCCAATCCATGTTGGCAAAGCCCAACAGCGAGAAATTGTCGGGCAGCTTATGGTCTACCGCAAGGTTGAACAGGGACGGAAGGAGCAGTCGCTGAAACAGATCTCCACTTGCACCAAAGACAACCATCGCACACGGAGGCGCCGCCTCTCCCCTTGGCTCACTCATCGATTTCCCTGGACCTCCCTGGATTTGACACTGCTATACCGAGCACATTGTGTAAGAAGCCTGCACCCGGGTTTAGGATTCATCGTTCGGGGTTCATCGCGGGCCTCTGTCCTCCTACCACCCCGGCCCACCTTTAATTGACTGCCTAGACATGTATGTATAGGATGGCATCATGTCCCGGCCGAGAAGCGACGAGAAGAGAACCGCCATTCTGGAGGCGGCGACGCGCGTCATCGTGACGCAGGGGCTGAGCGCGCCCACGGCAGGCATCGCCAAAGAGGCCGGGGTGGCCAATGGATCGCTTTTTACCTACTTCGAAACCAAGACCGATCTTTTCAACCAGCTTTATTTGGGGCTGAAAGGGGAGATGGCGGCGGCTGCGTTGAAGGATCTCGGCTCAGGTACAGATCCCCGGGAGCAGCTGTTTGGCATCTGGCAGCGCTGGATGGCCTGGGCGGTGGCCTGCCCCGAGAAGCGCCGCGCCCTCGCCCAGCTCGATGTTTCCGACGAAATCACTCCCGAAATCCGTATGGCGGGCCATAAGACGATGGCCGGTGTGGCCGGTCTGCTCGAAGACATTCGCCTGCGCGGTCCCATGCGCAAGACCCCGATGGCCTTTGTCGTCGCGATCATGAATTCCATTGCCGGGGCGACGATTGAAGCAATGGCTCAGGATGCAGACCACGCCCGGAAGCGTTGCAATGAAGGGTTCGACGCCCTCTGGCGGGCTGTTGCCTGAACCCTTGAAAGGTTGTAATGACTGACTAGGCAAACAATAAAAGAGAACAGATGTCAAAAGCACTTTCACCAAACAACCCTTCAGGGCGTAAGGCGTACATCATCACCGGTCCGACCTCCGGGATAGGCCGAGCTACCGCCTTTGAATTGGCCAAGCACGGCACAGTCGCCGTTGAGCCAGGATTCAGCCCCGCCACGGCGCTCGGGCGCGAGGCGAACGGCGCGCTGAGCCGCCGCGGGCGATTCCCACCGAAGTGTGCTGCGGGGCACTCCCTTGATGTCAGTGTTGCTTCCGGGGAGCGCACCGCCGCCTTCGAGTGAGCTAGAATGCTGGTGATTCGCAAGGCAACACCACGTTCACCCTTCCGAACCGTTGCTTCAGCAAATCCCGCACGCATCGGGTACCAGCTTCTTTGCTGCCGCCACAACGAATGATTTCCTTCAGGAGCTCGGTCCCATGAAGTCCAGCAGCACCTTGGCGTCTCTGGTTGTATTCGCTTTCATTTGGCTTTTCGCGGCTTCTGCGCAAACGGGTGGGGGAAGCGCCGGCGGTTCCCCCACCCGTTTGCAGGGTCCCTGTGACATCTACGCCGCGGCGGGGGACCCGTGCGTGGCCGCCCACAGCACGACGCGGGCTCTGTACCGGTCGTACAACGGGCCGCTCTACCAGGTGCTTCGCCAGCGCGACGGCAAGACACTGGATATCAAGGTGGTTCAGCCCGGTGCCGAGTCGCCGCGCAACGCGGGAGGCTACGCGGATGCAGCGGCCCAGGATGCCTTCTGCGCGAATACGTATTGCTGGATCAGCAAGGTCTATGATCAGTCGCCGCAGCACAACGATCTATCGCAGGCGCCGCGCGGCGGTTTCAGCGGACCAGCGATGGGCGGCTTGAACAACCTGCCTGTGGCGGACATGGCGCCCGCCACGGTGATGGGTCACAAGGTGTATGGCGTCTTCATCGAACCGGGAACGGGGCTTCGCATCGATGACGTCAAAGGCACGGCCGTCGACGATCAGGCCGAGGGGCAGTACTGGGTCATCAACGGTCACCACTTCAATGGAGGGTGCTGCTTCGATTACGGCAATGCCGAGATCGACAGCCACGACGATGACAACGGCACCATGGAAACCGCGTACTTCGGTGACACAACGGGATGGATTCATGGCAACCCTCCCGGCCCCTGGATCCAGACCGATCAGGAGAACAACCTGGTCGGCTGCGTCAACACGGATGGATCGCAGTTGTGTGCACATCTGCCGGACATCCACTGGCGATTTGTGACGGCGATGGCCAAAGGGGAACCGCACCACTGGACCTCGCTGGGCGGCGATGCGCAACGCGGGCCGCTCACGGTCATGTTCGATGGCCAACGGGTGAACTCCACCTACGATCCCATGCGCAAGCAGGGGGCCATCCTGCTGGGCAATGGCGGCGACAACAGCAATGGCTCGCAGGGCACGTTCTATGAGGGTGCTGTCACCGCCTCGGGCACCTTTCCGAGCGATGCCACCGATCAACTGATTCAGGCGAACATTGTTGCAGCTGGTTACGAGGCCCCGCGGCTGAGCGTGGCGCCGGCCTCGGCGAAACATCCCACGGGTGTTCAAACATTTTCACCTGGCGTCACGGAGGAAACCACCGTGACGTTCACGAACACCACCGGATCGCCGGCCAAGGGACTCGTGCTGGGACTCAACCTGCCCGATCGGCAGTGGACGGCGGTGGTTCAGGGAACAAGCGAGAAGGCGAAGGTGTTTTCTGATGTGGTGGCGCCGGGTAGCAGCGTCAGTGCGACCTTCGCGGTCAAGGCGGGACCAAAGGCCTTTGGGGGCGACCTGGTTGCCGACGCGTCCTGGACCGATGCGGTCAACGGTACGAAGCAAACGGACACCATGGCGCAGAAGGTGCGGAGCGCCGCGCCGGTGCGGATCAACGAGTTCCGCATCAGCTCCGGCTCGGGAGGCAATGCGACCGACTCCTTCGTTGAGTTGTACAACGCCGGGGGCAGTGACGTGGACCTTTCTGGTTGGAGCCTGACCGAACGGCCAGCGCAGCAGACAGTGTTCTCTTCGGTGCGGTTTCCGGTTGGGACGAAGCTGAAGCCGAAGGGCTTTTACCTGCTCGGGTTGTCGAACTCCGGGCTGGTTGTGCCGGCAGCGGGGGGAGATACGACCCTGAGCGTTCGTGATGTAACGGGAATCTCTGCCGGCGATACCATCGCGATCGGCGACGGGGAGGATGCGGAGAGCCGCAAGGTGACCGCAGTGGGGACGGCGGCGAGCGATCACACGACGTTATGGCAGCCTCTGCCGGACGGGCCGATCACGTTGCCGCCGGGCTCGACCAATGTTCCGGTCCAGAGTGTGGCCGGCTTCAAGGTCGGCGAGAAAATCGCCCTTGGCTACGGTTCCGCGGTGCCGTTTGCGGGGGACATCACTGAGCGATATGAGACGGCGACAGTGACCGCCGTCGGCAAGCCCGGGTTGCAGGCGTACTTGGCGGCGGATGCACCCGCCGGCGCGAGCAAGCTCCAGGTCACGGATGTGGAGGACATCTCCGCGGGCGACAGGATTCGGTTGGACATCGACAGCTCTGGCCACGGGATCGAGACAGTGACCGTGGCGCGGGTCGGCACCAAGGCCTACCAGACAAACCTGACGGAAGACGTCAGCGCAGGGGCCACTCACATCCGGGTTCGCCAGGTCGATGGCTTCGCCGCCGGTGACAAAATCGAAGTGGGCACGCCTGCAAGCAGAGAAGTGGTCACGGTGAGCGGTGTGCAGCGGAACGGCCGCGATGGAGCAGGCATTACGTTTGCGCCGGGGCTTGCGGCCCGGCATGGCCGCGATGAGTGGGTTGTGTCGCCGGGAACGGGTGTCGATCTGGCGGCCCCGCTGCGCTTCAATCACGCGGCGAACCTGCCGTTCAGCGACCGGGGAACCGGGATCACCTTCACGCCTGCCACAAGGTTCGTTCACGTGAGTGATGAGCCGATTCAGGCGCTGGGCTCAGGCCTTACCCTGGACCGGCCGTTGGCAAAAGAGCACGCGATCAACTCGGGGGTGCGTGATGACAAGGTGACGACGGCCGGCTACCAGGGCAACCGAAAACCGGACCAGTGGTTTGGTGGTCCCGAGCTTACGACGAGGTACCTCTTGTTTGGCCGGATGATCCCCTTGCGCGAGGGCAGCTTTGTGCTGCGGGATGCTTCCGGCGTCGTGGCCGATAGTCTGAACTACGGCGGTTTGTCCGATCCCTGGGCAGCCAAGGGCTACCAGGCCGAGGCGAGTGAGGGAAGCGAAGGTTGCTTTGTGGCCTCTCCGGAGCCCGGCGGCGGCTATGGCGCGACCGCGCTCAATCGGAGCGCCGGCCGCTTTCCGGATGGTGCTGACACGGACAGCAATTGCACAGACTTCGGCGTGGCGCCGGCGACGGTGCTGCCATTCGGATCGGCCGCCGGCAGCCGCACGATCAAGGTCGCCAGCGTGGCCGGTTTTCACGCGGGCGAGAGGGTGATGGTAGGCACGGCGACTGGTGGCGAGCGCGCGGTGATCGACGGCGTGGGCACAGCAGGTGCAACAACCACGAGCGCGGAGGTCTCCGCCGGGACCGCAACCATTCCCGTAGCGGACACGTTTGGCTTCAGGGAGGGGCAGGCGGTCACCGTCGGTGAAGGCGCTGACGCAGAGACCGAGACCATCGCTTCCATCAGGCGAGATGAAGGTTCCGCCCTTGTCGTGGCGGCTCCCCTTAAGCAAAAGCACGGTGCCGGCACGGAGGTATCCGGCACGGGCTTAACGCTTGGCTCTGCACTGACCCGGGCGCATCTGGCAGGCGCCCAGGTGGAAGTCAACCTCCCCACACCAGGCGCCTCTAACCAAGCCAGGCAAGAGAGTGCCGTGAACACAACCAGGTAACAGCGCATCGGTAGGAGAACGGCGGCATGGGTGTTCCTGCACGTGAATGCCGCCGTCACTCCTGCTTGTGTGCCGTTGTTGGCGACCAGCAAACTTGCAACGGAGACGAATAATCTCGAAGGCGCCGATCAAATCGACAGAAAGACAGAGTCTTATATCGTCCATGGACTTCCTGCCAGTGGATACCGCCATCGAAGCGGGCGAAGGGCTGAACGGCATCTCTATTAAGCAGGGAGCGAAGAACAAATGAAGATCATCTGTGTCGAGGAGCACACATCGGATCAGGACCTTTTAAAAGCGGGTCTTCCGAAACAGCAGTCTGAAGCAAGCTACTTCACCGAAGTCGGCAGCTACTTCAAGGGAAGCCTCGATGACGGGGATGACAAGCTGCCGATGTCCATGAATTTTCAGACCACGTCAAAGCTTCTTCCAGACCGGGATGGCGGGCGACTCGCGCTGATGGATACGCACGGGATCGACATGCAAATTCTTTCCTACAGCAACCCTTCGCAGGACGTACCGCCAGATCAGCAGATTCATCTCACCCGGCAGGCGAATGACAGGCTTGCCGAATCCGTGCGGGCCAACCCGTCACGCTTTGGCGGATTTGCTTGCCTTCCATGGCAGCATCCGGAAGCCGCGGCCGAGGAACTTGAACGTACGGTGAAGGAGCTCCACTTTGTCGGCGCGCTGCTGCTGGGGCGTCCGGGAGAGGCCTTTCTGGATGACGCTCGCTTTGACCCGATCCTGGCCAAGCTCGACGAGCTTCATGTGCCCTTTTACCTGCACCCTGGACCTCCGCTGCCGCAGGTCCAGCAGCCTTACTACGGCGGTTTGGGCACGGAGGTGACCGCAAGACTTTCGCTGTTCGCCTGGGGTTGGCACAACGAAGCTGGTGTCCATCTGCTTCGGTTGCTGTTGTCGAAAAAGTTTGACCAGTTTCCCAATCTTCAAGTGATTGCCGGACATTGGGGAGAGATGGTTCCGTTCTTTTTAGAAAGAATCGACGATGTCATTCCAAGGGCCGTGACAGGACTTTCTCGCTCGATCACAGAGACGTTCAAACAGCAGGTGTACGTCACCCCGAGCGGCATGTTGTCTCTGCCGCAGTTTGAATTCATCCAGAAGGTCGTTGGCGTAGATCGGATTCTCTACTCCGTGGACTATCCCTACCTCACGCTAGCGGGTGCCCGGCGATTCCTTGAATCACTACCCGTAAGTCAGGAAGACAAAGAAAAAATCGCGCACGGAAATGCTGAACGCTTGTTTCGCCTCTAGCGATGTTGCGGAGGTCGAGTTGTCAATGCTTGCAGCAGCTGAACGCTCAGCTGTCGTGCATCCTGGGCTGCAGCCATGCATCTTGTGCTGGAGAAGTTTGCGGCGCGTCGTACGATGCAAGTGCGCGCTGAGGTCTGCAGGCCAAAGAATCCACGACAACGACGCGCCGCTCTGCGAGCTGCTGCTCGTTTCCGACACGCAGTCCCATGGCATGTTTTAACAGCAAGCCCTCCGCTTGAAGAAAGGTAGATTAATCATGGCTGTCAAGCTCATCAACGTATTTCACGTTCCCGAAGATCAGGTGGACGAGTTCCTCAAGCGCTGGACTGCGACCTCTGGCGTCTATGCGCGCACCGCTGGCTTCCTCGAGAGTCACCTGCACCGGAACGCCGGTGTCGGCCATCAGAACTTCAACTTCATCAACATCGCGACATGGGCTTCCTCCGAGGCCTTTATCGACGCGCACAAGAACTATGTCCCCGGAGAAGAATCAATCCCGGGTATACAGTTCTACCCGGCTCTCTACGAAGAAGTAATCATGACCAAGAATCTTCTGCCGAACTCTTCAAGCGGCGAAGAGTGAGCGTCGGTTTTGGTGTTCGCCCAGGCACAAGAGACATCGTCACTGACACCCCAGAGAAGGCAACGACGAGAAGGCAACGACGACAGAGCAACGACCTCGGTGATAGCACGATATCCGGAAAGCCTTGAGGTGAGCTGACGAAGTCGGGATTGCTCTCCTCATGCACCGTTCTCTCCTGCTGTCCGATTGGCGCAGAGCATCAGAGGAACAGGAGTTAGAGCAGAGAATGAACGAACCGAACCAGATCCCCATGACCATGATCGGTGCCCTGCGTTTCCGCGCTGAGCGCACCCCTGACAAAATGGCTTACGTCACCGGCAGCGACATCTGGACCTACCGGCGTCTATTGGAGGAAAGCGAGCGGCTTGCCGAGGCGCTGCGCGGGCTCGGGATCGCGCCCGGCGATCGCGTAGCCCTGCACATGACGAACGTCCCGGAGATCATTCTTGCGTACTACGCCTGCTTCCTTCTTGGGGCCATCGCGTCGCCGCTGAACATCCGGATCAAGGCCGCCGAACTGCACCCCTTGTTGCGCCGCCTCCGGCCTGCGCTGTATCTCGGCCAGCGCCAGCTCTACCCTGAAATCGCGGATCTCGAGGCTGACATCCTGCCGCTCGATCGGCGCTTCGTAACCGGTGGCGAACCCGCTGATGCGGCTCGGCCATGGCAAGAATTGATGAGGGGAGGGACCGAGCAAAAGACAAAGGGGCCGATGATGGAGGTCGACGCGAACGCACCAGCGGCGCTGCTTTCCACCTCCGGCACGACCGGCGAGATGAAGCTTGTGGCGCACACAGCGGCGAGCCTCGGCGCAAGCGCGGATGCCTATCGGGACTTCGCGTTGAGCGAGAACGACGTCGCTGTGATGCTCTACCCGATGATGCATGCGGGAGGACTTTTCACCTTCTCCGGTTGTATCCGTTTCGGCGCACCCATGGCTTTTCTGGAGCGCTTCGATCCTGAGGTCGCCCTGGATGCGATCGAGGCGCAACGCTGCACCTGGCTTCCCGCCTTCCCCTACGCCTTTGCCGAGCTGACCCAACACCAGCAGGCACACCCGCGCGACGTTAGCTCTCTTCGTGAGACGTTCACGGGCGGAGACGTGCCCCCTGAAGCACTCGAGAAGGAGTTTCAGAAGACCTTCGGCCGTCCTTATCGAAATGTATGGGGATCAACCGAGTCTGGCATGGCGATCGCCGTGGGCCTTCATCCGGGGCCGGTGAGCCGCGTTCCGACAACTACGGAAATTCGCATCATTGACGAGGCAGGAAAGGATCTCCCACGTGGCGAGGAGGGCGAGATGTTGCTGCGTGCCCCGACAGTGGCGGCGGGCTATTGGCAGGGTCCCGGCAAGATCCAGGCTTTTCCAAACGGCTGGTTCGCCACCGGCGACATCATGCGCCAGGGCGAGGGCAACGAGATCTGGTACATCGCGCGTAAAAAAGAACTGATCGTGCGCGGCGGCTCCAACATCGCGCCGGTAGAGGTCGAGCAAGCCCTCAAAAGCAACCCAGCCGTGAAGGACGCAGCAGTCTTCGGGGTGCCGGACCCAGAGCTCGGCCAGCGGGTCGCCGCCCTCGTGCAGCTTACGGACAACGCTTCGCTCGATGACATCCGTGCCGATGTCGCAACCCGGCTTGCCGACTACAAAGTGCCGGAACAGCTGAAGGCCGTCGACACCATCCCCAGAAATTCTCTCGGCAAGGTCGACCGGCAGGCGCTTGCCGGCCTTCTCAGCGAGGAGGAAACTTCCTGACAAGGCGGAGTCGTGATGATGGGCGGCCATCGGCTACTTGGGCGTGAAGTGGGTAGTGCGACATGCACTACACCTTCGGCCAGTTCACCTTGTACAGCTACCAGCAACGAATAAAGCTAGCCGGCACCCAATGTCAAACCGATCGCAGCGTTTTCTTCGGGTGTTCCCGACCAAAAACCGTACTCTTGCGTAATGGGGAGGATCGCTTGCATCACGTCGGGTGTCAGCGGCGGCGCTTCCCCCGTCGGCAACAACGGTCGAGCCATCTTGTACATGCCTTCAAAGAGGCTGCCACCCGTAAAGACCAGAACGACGGCCTTGCTCGCAGACTTATTCCGCCAGGCGTGCTTCACATCGCCTTGCACGACCACCAAAATTCCCGGAGAGATCTTAGTCCAGCCGGAAGTCTCACCCGTGTCCTGATACACCTCGATCTCGCCCTCCATGATGACGAAGTTTTCCGCATCGGGATGGCTGTGGAGTGGAACAAACGCTCCCCCTTCGAGGGTCCCGCATAGAATACCCATCCCCGGCTCTCCTATACGCGTGGGCGAAGCCAGGAACTGAACCTTGCCTCCAACTACATCCATTTGCGGCACATCTGCGAGAACAATTGGGTTGCTTTTCAAGGTGGTGCTCCTTGCTCTACTGGGCTTTCCGGCGAGCGAAGTCTGACTTCGCTGCTCTGGGCGTAGCGTATCTCATTTTCCAGTGTTCGTGCGTACGCTTGAATTACTTCCCGTTAGGATCTGGTACGGGGGTTTTCGGTGCGCAAGCTGCTCATTCTCGCTGGTGTAGCTTTGGGACTTGTGGCGCGCATGCAGGCCGCTCCCTTGATGCGCTTTACTACCGCTAGTAGAACCGGCATCGCTTTTGTGGCGCATGGCCAGCTTTGGACAACTTCCCTTCAAGGCGGTCCTGCCCATCGCCTGACCCACGATGCTGGCACGATCACGACACCACTGTTCTCCCCCGATGGACATTGGCTTGCCTATACACGAAGGCTGGATGGGCTGCGAGACGTCTTCGTCGTTCCAGCCGAAGGTGGCGAACCGCGCCGGCTCACGCACGAAGCGAGTAGCTTTTCCGATGGTGGCATGGTCGTGGCCTGGACCCCGGATTCGCGACGCGTGATCTTTCTTTCGCATCGTGGATCACCTGTGACCAAGCTTGTGCGCGCCTTTTCTGTTCCTGTCATGGGCGGCTTTGCGGAGCAACTGCCGCTGGACCGCGCCGGCATGATGTCCTTCGCTCCCGGGAGACACGCGGTCGCTTACAACCGCATCTTTCGCAATCCTGAACTGCGCAAGCGCTACATCGGCGGGCAAGCGCAGGACATCTACACCTATAACTTCGACACCCGCACGTTGAGCAGAATCACGGACTGGAAGGGCACCGATACCGCGCCCATGTGGTTCGGCGACAAAATCTATTTCCTTTCCGACCGTGGCAGCAACTTTCGCGAGAACATCTGGAGCTTCGATCTCGGAAGCAAAACCTTTCGCCAGCTTACGAACTTTGCCGATTACGACATCGACTGGCCGTCGCTGGGCGGCTCCACAATCACCTTTCAGCAAGGCGGACGTCTCTTTGCGATTGACTTGCCCTCCGAGCATCTCCGCGAGGTAAAGGTCGATGTGCCCGAGGAAGATGAGCGCACGCGGCCCTACACCACCAGGGTGACGCCGTTTGTTCGCGCTACCGATGTGATGGGCGGCGTGGATTACGCCCTTTCTCCCGATGGAGAATCGCTTCTGCTCTCCGCCCGAGGCGATCTTTTCCGCCTGCATCGGGACGCGGCGGCGGAGAACCTGACAAATACATCGGGCGTCGACGAGGATCATCCTTCCTGGTCACCCGACGGTCAGTCGATCGCCTTCGAGACCGACAGCAACGGTGAGCAGCAGCTTGCCCTTCGAGCAGCCCAGGCTGGCCCCGAACGCCTGCTCACCCACTTCGCCAGCGGGGTTCTGTACACGCCCGTCTGGTCGCCGCGTGGGGATAGTCTGGCCGTCGCTGACGCGAACCACTCTCTCTGGTCCGTTCATACTGACGGCACCTCGCCGCAGCGTATCGCCCTTGATCCCTTTGCCGAGATTCGTGACGCGGCCTTCTCGCCCGACGGCCGATGGCTCGCATACAGCACGCAGCGGCCAACAGGTTTGCGCGCCATTCATCTCCACGATCTCGTGGATGGCCGCGACACAGTGGTCAGCTCGCCAATGGAGAGTGATCGCGCTCCGGTGTTCACAAACGATGGTCGCCTGCTCGTTTTCATCTCTCAGCGGAATGAGCAAACCTTTGTCTCTGACCGCGATGACGAGAACCTCATCTCCACCGTGAACTCTGATGGCCTGTATGCCGTCAGCCTTACTGACAGCGCATCTTCGCCGATCCCCTCATCAACTGCCATCAACCACGCTTTGCCAATCGATCTGCAAGGCTTGATGTCTCGTGCCATAGCGCTGCCTGTCACGCCGGCGGTCATTGTCTCGCTGCAGGCGCGGCCCGCGGGCCTGTTCTATCAAACCAATCCCGTTCAGGTGATGGACGGCGATCTTGCCGGCAGCCGAAGTGCGCTGCATCTTCTCGACCCTGTCACGCTGAAAGATCACAGCGTCTTGGAAGGGCTGGAGAACTACAGCCTCTCGGCAGACGGAACGATGGTTGCCTTTCGCCGCAACGATGCTTTCGAGATGGCGAGTACGGCAGCCGACAGATCCAGCGAGTCAAAAACGCTCAAGCTCGACGGCCTGACAGCTACGATTAACCCCAGGCAGGAGTGGGCTGAAATGTTTCAGAACGCCTGGCGTCTGGACCGCGATGTCTTCTTCAGCAAGGTGATGAACGGCACCGACTGGCAGGCCGTACACGACGCCTATGCGAAGTATCTGCCCAGGCTCGGCTCGCAGGATGATTTCCTCTACCTCTTGGCGCAAATGCAGGGTGAGATTGCGAGCTCTCATACCTTTCTTGCCGCCGGTCCTGAAACGGATGGACGAGAACCTGTCCCTACGGGCCTGCTCGGCGCTGATTTCGCATTGGACAGTGCCTCCGGCCGTTACCGTTTCACGCACATCTACCGCGGTGATCCAACCAGGCCGGCCCTGCGTGCTCCGCTCGGAGCACCCGGTCTCGCAGTGCATCCGGGAGACTATCTGATCGCCGTGAACGGACGTGACCTGTTGTCGCCTGCCGATCCGGACAGCCTGCTCGCGGGACAGACGAACGACGTAGCTCTCACGATCGCGTCGACTCCAACGGGCCCTCGTCACGAGATCAAAGTGACACCCGTTGCCGATGACACGGCGGTACGTCGCCATGACTGGATCGAACACAACCGCGAGGAGGTCAACCGGCTCTCGATGGGCCGACTCGGCTACATCTTCGTCACCGATTTCAACGCGGAAGGCTCAAAGGATTTTGTGCGCCAGTTCTATCCACAACGCGACAAGGAAGGTCTCGTCTTCGATGTGCGTTGGAACCGCGGCGGCTTTACCAGTCAGGCTGTACTCGATGTCCTGCGCCGGAAGCCTGCCGGCATCTTCAGCAACCGAGAGGGAGCAGTGAGCCCTCTACCGGGCGCAACTGCTCCTCGCAGCATGGTGACGTTGACCAACTATGCTTCCGCTTCGGATGGAGATCAGTTCCCGTACTTCTTTCGCAAGTTGGGCCTCGGCAAACTTGTGGGCGAGCGCACATGGGGTGGTGTGCAGGGGATCAACGGTCCTTGGAGGTTGATGGACGGATCCTCCATCACCATCCCGAAGGATTCGCTAGCCTCCCTGGATGGACACTGGATCATCGAAAATGAAGGGGTGACGCCGGATATCGCGGTTGAGCCGCCACCGGACGAGGCTGTGACGCACCGCGACCTTGAGCTTGAGGTTGCAGTCCGAACGGCGCTGGAACAACTCAGCCAGGGGCCCCCGCAAACACCCAAAGCACCGGCTCCGCTACCGGCGTATCCACCCGGAGGAAACGTGCCGGGCGCCCAGTTCCATTGATTGCCGTCTGCGAGCGGCAACCTCGCTCAAAGGTGTTTGTAAAACCCGCAAGATGTCTGCTCTCGGCTTGAGTCTGCATGCCGTCGATCCAGCAACGATTGTGTCAGCTACGAGGGCGCAACCCGTCCATCAGCAAATCCAGAACGCGTCGCAGCTGATCCTGATCGGTGGCAAGCTTCATCGCCAGGACGGTAGCGGCCAGGCTGACGGCAAGATCGTCTTCCCCTACATCGGCTCGAATGGTCCCGTCCGCAATCCCCGCCGCCAGGAAGCGAGCAAGGGAGGCGCGAAGCCTCGAGCGCGTTTCAAAGGCAGGACTGGAGCGAGAGGTGAACGCGCTGCTGAGCGTCTCGTACATCGCATGTTTGGTCGCGACAAACTGAACGTATCGGTCCATCCACAACCTTAGCGCCTGAAACGCTGAGTGCTTGCCGAGAAGAGTTTCCCCATCAGTCATAAGCGCGTCGAGCTCTGAGCGGTACACCGCCTCGACCAGAGCTTCACGCGTCGCAAAATGCCGGTACAGCGTGCCGATGCCAACGCCAGCCCGACGAGCAATTTCTTCCAGCGTGACAGAGCTGCTCTTCTTCGCGAACTGCTGGCGCGCTATCTGCAGAAGACGCTGTCGGTTGCGGGCCGCATCCGCGCGCAGTGCCGTCGGCTTTTGACAAGCGGAGGTTCCTCCGGATAGTCTTCTTTTCATACGGAGTATCCTCCGGTTACTATCTTACTTCAGGAGCATGCCATGCCACGTCCAACACAAACCATTCCAGCGCCCGGCGGCACCTACCCTCTCGGTCAAAAAGAAGTGGCGCGCATCGGCTATGGCGCCCTGCAATTGCGGAAGCTCGAATCCGATCCGGCCAAAGCGGAGGCGCTGCTCAGACGTGCGCTTGAGTTGGGCGTCAATCACTTCGACACGGCCGAGTTCTATGGCAATGGCTTCGCGAACCGGATGATCGGGAAAGTTGTTGGGGATCGTGAGGATGTTGTTATCTCGAGCAAGGTCGGCGCAGACCCTGAGATCAACGGAAACATACCGCTCAAGCTGGCACAGCGCCCGGAGCAGCTTCGCGCAACCGTCGAACAGAACCTCGCCAGCCTGGGCATGGAACGCATTTCTCTGGTCAACCTGCGAAGAGCGGATGTAGGTCCAGGTCTCCAAGCCGAGGGCGACCAGATTGTCGATCTCGACGACCAGATGGCGGTGATGCTTGCCATGCGCGAGGAAGGAAAGATCGGCAGCATCGGGCTCAGTGCCGTCAGCCTGGAAAAAGTCAAAGCTGTGCTTTCTGCAGGTATCGTGTGTGTTCAGAACGCCTACAGCCTCGTAAACCGCGACTCTGAAAAACTGCTTGCCCTCTGCCTCGATCACCAAATCGCCTGGGCACCGTTTTTCCCCCTGGGAGGCGCCATGCCTGGCATGCCAAAGGTTACAGATCAGCCAAAGGTGATTGAGGTCTCCAAACAGCTTGGCATCGCTCCGTCGCAGCTTGGCCTTGCATGGCTATTGCAGCACAGTCCGAACATCTTGCTGATTCCGGGAACAACGGACAGCGGTCATCTTGAGGAGAACCTGGCGGCTGGTGCGGTTGTCCTGAGCGAAGCTCAAATGTCTGAGCTCAATAGCTTGGTCGTGGCGTCCCCGCCATCACATTAAGTGCATACACTAACTCTCAAGCCTCGATCTTTCAGACGACGTTTTCAGGAGTATGGCCGGGACAGTCCGGAATGGCAGCGGCATCGATCGACCCCGGTCAATCCATGCTAGAGTAGGCATCGATTGAGACTACTCCCGTGAGGTTCAGTATGCGTTCCGCTAGTCGTTGGGTCGCTCGCGTTTTGTTGGCAGGAACCATTGGAACAGGCGCTTTGGCCGGAGCACAAAATCAGGCCGCAGAGGAACCCACCCGTGCGATCACGACCCTCATGGAGAAGATGGCTGCTGACTGGACCCGGGGCGATCTCCAGACCTTTGCGACAGGGTACAAGAACTCACCGGACATCCTCTTCATCGGCAAGACGCTGGAACGCGGATACGATGGAATGTTGGAAGGGTACAAGCAGCATTTTCCAACGCGGGCGAGCATGGGCACGCTAAGCTTTTCGCAGCTGCAGGTGCAGCCGTTGGATGCCACCTTCGCCACCTGCACCGGGCATTTCCACTTGGAACGCACTGCTGCGGGCGGCGGTGTGGGTGACGGCTACTTCTTGGTGGTGTTGGAAAAGACCGGGGACGGATGGAAGATCGTGCGCGACGACTCAACCCTTCTGCCCACCGCAAAGCCGTAACGGGCTGTCGCCGTGCCTCAAAGGGCCGCCCGTCTGCTTCAGACGCGCTGGTTCCCCTCTCACGGAAGGTGTCTGCTGTTAGCAGCAGGGAACCGGGCGTTGGCTGCAAAAAGCTTCTCCCTCGACAGGCTTTATGGCACTTTGGAGCGGTAGACCAGGGGCTAACGGGCAGCGTGTCTGTGTGATTTGCTGCACTGGTCCTGAAGGCTTACCAATAGTCATCCTCCGATCCACCATGAACCGCAACAAAGGAGAAAGTTTACGATGCGTCAGACTGTTTTTGCCCTGAGCCTCCTCTTGATGAGCGGGATGGTGCACGCGCAGAGCCGCGGTGCCATCAGCGCTGGCACGACAGCAGAACCGCCGCACTTGTCCCTGTCCGAGGCCAATGAGATTGCTTTGTCAGGCTTTGAAGAGACCTTCACCCTGGCCGCAAAGGCCATGCCCGCGGACCGGTATAACTTCACTCCAGCCAGCCTGGCAATCCCCGGCGCGAACTTCGGCGGCGTCAGGAGCTTTTCGATCCAGGTAAAGCACGTGGCGCAAGCGAATTTCATCACCTATCAAGCCATCAGCGGACTTGCGCCAGCATACGACGTCGACGGCATCATGTCGCTCAAGACGAAGGATGAAATCCTCGCGGCTCTGGCGGCTTCCTTCGCCTTCGGTCACAAGGCGCTGATGACGCTGACACCGGCCACCGAGGAGGATCCCATGGACTTCCAGGGGCTGAAGACAAAAGAGACGGTCGCGGCGTTTGCTCTCGCGCACGCCTTCGACCACTATGGACAAATGGTCGAGTATCTTCGCATGAACGGGATCGTGCCTCCGGCCAGCGCAGCGCAAACCAAGTAGGGCAGGGCAGGAGAGGGCTTCCGCCTAAGCCTCTACTACGATGAAGCAGGTGCTGGAAGACGCAAACAGAGCAATGCTCAAAGCGGCCTGAGCTTGCGCATGCTAAGAGCTTTCTCGCCTCCCCGCCGGTTGCGATGAAGGGGAGCAGATAGTTCCGGGGACTGGCTATGGGTGGGCTAACGGTGTTGGAGCGGGAAGACTGGACCAGGCTTCGGCAGCGGGGACTTCCGCTTCTGCTGATGGTCGGCATCGCGCTGGTCGCCAGAACGGCGAGCGAGTGTCACACCGTGCTGTGGTTCGTCGGTGTCCACTCCACCTGGCTGCCTACGATCGTGTGGGCAGCCCTTGTCTGGCTCTGGTGGCTTGCCGTTGTGGTTGTGCTCTGGTCCCTTGCCGCACGTCATGCTGGGGTTCTTCGGTTCTCGTGGCTTGCTCTGGCGGCTCACGCAGCCGCAGCCCCGGCGTTTGCGTTTGCTCACATGTCTCTGCTCGGCAGCTTTGTTGCCCACAGCGGAGTGCTTTGGCCTGTCTGGAGCCAGGCACACCTGGCGCGTGGTTGCATCACCGGTGAGAGCTTCGGCCAAGACACACTGATCTACAGCGTTCTTCTGCTGATCTCGTCTTCGATCTATCACCAACTCGTGTCGCGACGCATCCAGCTGCAGAAGCTGGCGCTGGAACGCCAATTAACGAGCGCGCAACCGCAGGCATTGCAAAGCCAGGTACAGCCGCACTTTCTTTTTAACGCCCACAATGCCGTGCTCTCACTGATTGACCTCGGACGCAACGCGGAGGCTGCTGAAGCGCTCTCGCACTTGAACGCCATTCTAAGATCCTCGCTGCTTCGCAACAGTCCCGAGAAGATTCCCCTTGCCGACGAACTGGAGACCGTGCAGAGCTACCTTGCCCTGCAGCAAATCCGGTTCTCCGATCGTCTACAGTTCCGTTTCAACACCAGCCCGGAGGTCATGACAACCATGGTTCCCCGGTTTCTGCTGCAGCCGATCATCGAAAACGCCGTGCACCATGGCATTGCGCCCATGCGGGAAGGGGGCACCATCGAAACTTCCGTGCATCGTGAGGGTCCCATGCTTTGCGTTCATGTACATGACAACGGTTCAGGGCAGGCCACCTCTGCAACAGCCGGCCATGGGATTGGCCTTCGCAATCTTCGCGAGCGTCTGGAACACCTCTATCCCGGCCGTCATCGTTTCAAGGCCTCTCCAGGCGTCTCCGGAGGCTTTGCAGTCGACATCGCCATTCCCTTTGAGGCCTGTCAGATATGAGCCTCCGCGCGCTGATCGTCGACGACGAATCTTTGGCCCGGGAAAGACTGAAGCTGCTTCTGGCCGATGAACCGGACATTGTTGTTGCCGATGAGGCGCGCGATGGTGTGGAAGCCATCGCCTTGCTGCGGGCCCAACCGATCGATCTTTTGTTTCTCGATGTACAAATGCCGGGCATGACCGGGCTCGATGTCGCCATCGGGATCGGGGCGCAACATCTCCCCCCAACGATTTTCATCACGGCCTATGAGGAACATGCCGTTGAAGCCTTCCGGCTGGCCGCGGTAGATTACTTGACCAAGCCGATCGAACGTCCTCGCTTGAAGATAGCGCTCGATCGCGTTCGCAACCATCATGCCGCCTCTTCGGCTCTGTCCATGCAAGCGCAATTAGCCAACCTGCTTGAAAGCCTGGGGAAGCGCTCGGCAACAATCTCCAAACCTGCACAGCGTCTCCGTGTCCGCGACGGAGACAAGGATCTTATTCTTCCCACGGGTCAGGTGGAGTGGGTGGAGGCTGCGGACTACTACTCCAGTCTGCACGTCGGCAAGCGAACGTATCTGCTACGCGAGAGCATCGCCGATCTCTCCAAGCGGCTTGATCCCCATGTCTTCATCCGTGTTCATCGCTCTGCGCTGGTCAACCTGAACTTCGTGCAGGCGCTTTATCGGGAGGGTTCGGAAGAGGGAATGCTGATCCTCACGACCGGTCAGCGGGTGAAGACAAGTAGAGCTGGACGCGACCGACTCGTCGCCGAAGGAAGGTTTTAAACCTTCCCCGAGTCTTAGCAGGCAATGCCATAACGGGACGATGGCGACGCAAAGCCGCCATAGTTTTATAATCACACCGTAGAACGAGATTACGGTTCTACGGTGTGGCCATGGTTCTTGAGTGCAACCTCAGCGAAATGGGCGAACTGCTGCGGATCAGGTTTTGCGGATAAATCAATCTGATCCACTTCGAAATCTTTGAAGATGACTTCGTGTTGGTAGTTGGAGAACGCGAGAAACTTCGCCGGCTTGTCAGAATGATTGAAGAAGGTATGTGGCGCGTTGGGAGAGACCACTACACTCTCACCGGCAACACAGGGTACCCACTCCTGTGAATCTTCCCCTGTCATGCGAGCGAAATCAACCTGCCCTTCGAGAACGTAGAAGCATTCCGGAAAGGGGTGCTCATGCAAGGGAATACCAGACTGCGGTGCAAGTGTCATTTCGTAATAGGAGACCTGATAACCAGTATTCTCACCTCGAGCCTTCCATGTGAAGCCACTATTACCCAGCTGGACCTGCTGCCCTTCACCTCGACCCAATTTGGTGACGCGGCTGCCGGCGATCCACTCTGCATCGTTCGGATGTTTCAAGTCATTCCCTCCGTATAGCTATCTGACGCACATTGATTAACTCGGGTAGCCCCACGTAGACGGCGAGTCCAGTCCGCAAAAGCCCGTAGAAGCGAGATCTGCTGGCAAACTATGTGCTACCCAGATGCGCTTTGACAATCACGCTTACTTCGAGACAGGCTGGGCCGCTTGCCGGGCCAGCCTGCTGACCGCGCGTTGCATAAAGCGGGTCAGGTACAGCTTCATGAACCAGGCTGCTCCAGGAACCGACATACGGAAACTTCCCGTCCACTCAATCTTCGTTCCACCCCCAGCCACAGCAGTCAACGTCACGTCACCCTTATAGTCATGCAACATGCCATCGAGAATGACGTAGCTGAACTTGCTATTTGGAACAAGCTGAACAATCTCTTCATGGTTCACGTACTTGCCTGTTTGGATTCTACGAACGTCTCCAACCCCGTCCGCCCCATGGGGCGATCTCGCATCCGGATTCTTGCGCTGCGTCTCTACGGAATCGACACCCATCCAGGCAGGCCACGTTTGCCCGTTGAGAAGCAATCCATACACGATGGCTGGGCCTGCACTCGATTGTGCCGTCACACTGTATTTCTGCATACCAACCTCCTGCTCATCCTATGGGCGCTTTGGTCCAGATGTCATCCCTTGCGCTTCTACCTTACCGATCACGTTAGAGCATTGGCGAAGTTTGCCCCATGTTGCTTAATAGAGAACCGCTTGTCTCGTGGAGGATTTATTCGCAGAGCGAATCCGTGTGCATGGCCTTACAGCGCGTGAGCTTCACGCAGGATCGCCGCTGCACGTTCTCCAATGACAACGCATGGCGCCATGGTGTTCCCGGTCGTGACCCGCGGCAGGATGGAACCGTCAGCAATGCGGAGATTCTGTATGCCATACACCGCTAGGTTGCCATCCACTACAGACATCGGATCACGGCCATCTTGGCCGTGCAGGTCTGATGCCAGTAGGTCACGCCGGCATCTCTGAGAAAGTTAAGAAGATCGGGGCCGTGCAGATCGCCCGGCAGCGCTTCTCTCTTGTTAATGCTCTTGAGTGGAGAGGCATTGCCGATCTCGCGGCTGAGGGCAACCGCGGCAAGAGCCGCCTTCACATCGGCGGGATCGCTCAGAGCATTGGTCTCGATCCGCAGCGGGTCATCGACGTTGGGTCCGGTCAGAGAAATGCTGCCTCGGCTGTGAGGGCGGCAAACGCCGGCGAACATGGACCAGCCTTGCTCAGGAATCGCACGATCCTTCATCTGTGGACCGGGCGAAGGAAACTCCGTGTTGCCGAGCAACAAATCCGGCGCCTCCAGGGCGGCATCGCTCTTCCAATAGATGGCTGCCTCGCCGCCATTGCCTGTGATCTCGAGCGGTTCACGATATTCCCAAATGCAACCGAAGTTGACGTGATCCTGCAGGTTCTTTCCGACACCGGGTAGGTGCTGCACAACCGGTATGCCGAAGTCCGCTAGATGATCCTGGTCGCCGATCCCGGATTGCATCAGCACTCTGGGCGTTTCGATCGCCCCCAGGGACAGCACCACCTCACTGCCCGCAGCAATCTTGACCGACTCGCCCCCACGCACGATTTCAACGCCGGTCACCTTTGAGCCATGCAGGGTGAGTCGGCTAACGCGCGCACCCGTTAACACGGTGAAGTTCGGTTGATTCATCACCGGGTACGTGTAGGACCGAAAGATGGAGCGACGCCTGCCTTCTTTCACAATGAGCTCGTAACGCGTTGCACCGCCATCTCCCTCCATCATGTTTCCGTTTGGGTTGGGGAACACGGGCAGTCCAGCAGATTGCGACGCGTCAAGAATTGCTGTTGTGAGCGGATGCGGCGTGCGAGGCTGCTCGATGTATACCGGACCACCGTTGCCTCGACGGGTCGGATCGGGCGCGCCTTGCCAATCCTCGATGCGTTGATAGATCTGCAACACGGCCTGGTAGTTCCAGGCAGGATCACCCGCCTCACGCGCAAAATAATCCCAATCCGTCTGATGGCCGCGAGCCCACACCATCACATTGATGCTGGAACCGCCGCCGACAACCTTGCCCATGGAGAGCGGAATGGATCGCCGGTTAAGGTACGGTTCGGGTACGGAAACAAAGCCCCAATCCCGTTCCGACCCAATGTTCTTCGGCCATTGAAGCGGGTCCATCACCTCCGGGACTTCGTCGCTTCCGCCCGCCTCCAGCAGAAGAACACTCACCTCCGGGTTCTCCGCCAGGCGACGCGCGACAACGGATCCGGAAGACCCCGCACCACAGACGATGAAGTCGTACTGCGCTTTGAGATTGGAACCGAGCCGCTGTTGATTGACGCGGACTTGTTCGTCAAGCTCTCGCCCTTGCTGACTGTTTGCGTCTGCCGGCGCAACGCTGTGGTTTGTTGCCATGTGCTATCTCCGTCGGAGTTTCGTTCTGCCAAACGAAGTGTACGCGACGCATTGCATGTCCCTGTTTCACATCGATCAACAGGGCAAGGACCTCTGCCTCACAAATCTGTGAACGGCGCGGTTCCGCCGTAGTCTGACCGGGACCGGCGTTCACTCACCAGATAAACTTAGCCGATATCTGGATCTGCCGGGAGGTCGTGGATGTACTTGTGATCACGCCGGCCGAGGAGGATGGTGTCGTTACGGTGGGTGTGATTGTGCCCTTCGGCACCGTGGGATTGGTCGTGAACACGACAAGGTTGGGCGTGTTGAAGTTGGCGTGATTGAGGAGGTTGAAGACATCGCCGCGCAACTGGAAGCGCAGTGCCTCGGTAAGGCGCGCATCCTTCAGCAACGACATATCAAGCGAACTCACTCCAGGGCCTGTGAAGCTGTCACGGCTGACGTTGCCGTAGGTGCCGGGCGCGGGGACCGCAAAGGCGTTGGGATTGAAGTACTGCATCGGTCCACCTGCAATCACCGGGCCATGGAAGTTCGGGTTCAGGGAAGGCCGCACCGGATTGGTGGTATCGCCGTTGTTGGAAGGGTTGAAGCTCAACTCCGGGGTGAACGGATAGCCCGTCTGCAAGGTGTAAATGCCCGAGAGTTCCCAGTCGTTAAGGAAGAGGCCGGCGACGCGCCCGGGGTGTGCCAGCAGCGCGCGGTCAAGTCCAAAGGGCAGTGGGTACAGGCTGTTCACACTGACCGCATCCCGCACATCAAAGGTCGAGGGTCCGTGATCCAGGGCGAGGTGGCGTGCATCTTCAGCTAACCCCGGCGCATTCGCGGCTCCGCTGGCATTGAGGGAATCGCCATCATCAAGCGACTTCGCAAAGGTATACACCACGCGCAGATCCAGCCCATTTGAAAGCCGCTTGCGAAAATCGGCCTGCAGTGAGTTGTAGGAGCTGGTTGCGCTGGAGATCCATGTCCAGCCGCTGCCGAGAGCGGGGTTTGCGAGCGGCTCACCCGCTGGATGATAGATCGTGCCGGCGGGCAGACCCACCGGGCATGACGGGGATGGACAAAGTATCGGGAGAGCCTGATTGAGATCCGCGCTGGAGGTCTCATGGTAGCCATGCGAGCCGATATAGGCGAGTGTAAGCGTGGTATGCGGAGCCAGCGTCTGCTCGAGCTGCAAGGTGTAGCTCAGCACCGTGGGCGTGTACAGATCCTGCTGAATTCCGTTGGGTGCGACCAGTCCACCGATGACCGCCTGCCCGGGAACAAGCGGCAGCCGCGTGAGAGGGATGTTTCGGAGCGTAACGGTGGTATTGAATGGAGCGTTCTGGTCGGCCCGGTAGCCGAGCGCGTCCTGCAGATCGTTATAGATCCCAAAACCGCCATGAACTACTGTGGCTGCGGTGCCGAAGACATCCCACGAGAAACCCACGCGTGGCTGCGGCAGAAATCTCGCGCGATTGATTGTGAACAGCGAAGAACCGGTGACAGGCGTTGTTTGCAGGATGCCGTTCGCGCCGGTGATGAAGGTGGAAGCGCGGCCGTTGGCTTCGTTCCAACCGTTTGTGCCCTCATAACGGAAGCCAAGCGTCACCGCAAGCCGCGGCGCGAGACGGATGCGGTCCTCAGCAAAGGCGGCTGACTCAAGCGAACGCCACTCCTGTGCGGTAGGTGAAGGCACAGCGGTAAAGGTGGCGACGGTGCCGCTAAGAAAGCTCTGCAATGACGAGAAGGTGGCCTGGCCATACTGACTGAGCGCCAGGTCGTCGTTAAACTGCACGCGCTCAAACCAAACGCCGGCACTGACCGAGTGGCGTCCATGCGTATACGAGATCGTGTCCGCCTCGGTGAAAAGGTTGCGGATCGAGTAATGGTTGGCGCCGGTGTTGGTGCCTGCCGAGGTGATCGAGCTCGATGTATTCGGAGTCGCGCTTCCGCCCACCGTCACAACGCCCACAGGTCTGCCCGCGAGGAAGGAAGGCGCGGCGACGGAAGGCAACGCATTAAAAAAATAGTTAGCGCGGGAATAACCGGCGGTGGCCAGGTTGACCAGTTGTGAGGAGTGAACATGCGTCTCACGCAGGCTCAACACCTGTTCGCGTTCGCTCTCGTTGTCCACCGTGATGGGATTGGCGGTGGGTGTGTTGTCGGCGCTGTCGTCCACCAGATAGGTTGCGGCCAGGGTGTCATTTTGCCGCAGCCTCTCATCCAGACGTACGGTGCCGAAGTCCTCGTGGATCGTCTGCTGCGGATGACTGAAGGCCTCCGCGATGCCCAGCCCCAGCTCCGGTCCGTTGGCGACCGGCCACAGGGCAAGCAGAGGCGCGACGCCGGGTCCAAGGCCGACATGGGTCAGCGTTCCATTCGCGCTCGTGGCGATACCGTTGCGCGCATTGTTGTCCGGCACCAGCGTGACGTCACTCAGGTCAAGCTTTTGCCGAAAGCCTTCGTAGTTGCCGAACAAAAACGATTGATCGCGTCGCAACGGACCGCCCAGTGAGGCACCGAACTGATTGCGTTGAAACTCCGGAACGCTCCCTTGGTCGAAATAATTGCGTGCGTCGAAATCGCTGTTGCGAAGATACTCGTACACAGAGCCGTGGACCTGGTTGCTGCCGGAGTTATCCACCAGCAGAACCTGTGCTCCGGGCCGCTTGCCATAAGCCGCGCCGTAGGTATTGGCAAGCACATTGAATTCGCGCAGGGAACTGACCCCGAGCAGCAGACTGCTGGTACCACCGGGCGTCTGGTTCAAACCGCTCGCGCCGGTATACTCCACGCCATCCAGAAGAAATACATTCTCCTGCGGACGACGGCCATCCACCGCAAAAGCATTGCCGACCGTGGAGTTTGATGTCCCAACACCGCCGGTTCTCTGCGAGGTGTAGTTCACAATGCCTGGGTTTAGCGTGAGCAGTTGATCGTAGCCGCGCCCATTCAGGGGCAGATCACGAATTTCTTCGCCCGTAACCAGGCCATCCGTCTGCTCTGCGGAGACCTCCGCCGAAACGGGATTGCCCGTCACAAGCACCTGTTCTGAAACGCTGCCCGGCAGCAGCTCCACCTGAACGAACGCCTGTTGACCGGTAGCAAGATCAAGCCCTTGTCGCACCGTATCCTTGAAGCCATCCTTGCCCACACGTATCTCAAAACGGCCGGCAGGCACCAGGGCAAATTGATAGCGGCCTTCGCTGTCGGTCTCCGTGGTGCGCAGCTGATGCGTTTCCATGTTCAAGAGACGAACCGTCGCGGCAGGGATGCGCGCCTGGGTCGGGTCCTCAACCGTTCCGGACAGCCCTGTAGTTTGCTGGGCCCGTGCGAAAGGCGCATTCGCGGCGATCAAAGTGACGGCCAACGAGGAGAAAGCAGAGAAGCGAAAACGAAAACACCGAAGATCCATAAAATCCAGTTCGACTGATCTGCGTAGCAGATCTCCGCCACATATCTACGCGGTTCCAGCAATCCACCTGGAAGATCCATCTTGGTGTTTCCATCCGCGTAAATTCATTACAACAGCCGTTCGGCGCGGCGTGCACGTTATTTTTCGATCACGTTCATCGATTTGGCTGCACGATCCATCGAGCCTTTGTCGCCGGCCGCCTCCGACCCGCTGAGGCTATGCTCGACTCATCGCTGGATGGCGAGCTTTCCCTGGGCAAACTGCAGATTGGCCAGGATGCGTGGACGCTCTGCTTCCGGAACGTGCGGCTCGTCCAACAGGCGCCTGGCATACACGCTGCACTCCTCGAAGTGCCCGGACCAATAAGCCAGAACAGACAATTCGTCGAAAACGCCGTAGCGGTAGATCCACTCCTCCAAAAAGAGGCCCTGCTCTGGCATCGCGAGAGCCACGGCCTGTTTGCCGAACAGATACCCTTGGTAAAACAGGCTTCGGTTGCGGCAAAAGCGCATCGCCCCGTGGAGTGATTCGGCGCGTGTCGGGCAGAGTTCATAGGCAGCCAGAAAGAGCCCGATGACCTCAGGAGCCGGATAGCCGAGCAGCGCCTTCACCTTGGCTGCCTCGTACAGACTGACGAAGCGCTCCTCCGCCCAAAAGCCCTGTTCCGCCCGCTTCAGATACAGCGGCAAAGCCTTCGCCGGCTCGCCGTAATCGCGCAGGCTCTGGGCCAGGTAAAACGTGTAGCGCGATACCAGCAGCGGATCCCCTTCTGTCTCCAGTGCCCTCGCCAGCGTCGCCGCATCCCTCTGGTACTTCGATGGGTTCTGGCTGCGCGATCCATCCCGGTCACACACGATGCTGATCCCATGCGCCTCGGCGCTCGTGTACGCGCATGGGCATTCCAAAAACTCGTGCAGCACGCCGCGGTAGCGGAAAGGCAACCGGTTGCTGCACAGCTGCGGCCGCTGGTAACGGATCGGACCCAGGCGGATCGGCAGGCTGTACAGATCCGCGGCCAGCGTCCCTTTGAAGGCTGTGGTGTCGAAGTCAGAAGCGAAGACGAGGACATCATCGGCATCCATCACCAGCGCATACTCGATCTCCCTGCGCTGCCGCAGAGCCTCCAGTGCGGACGAACGATTGGTCCCGAAGTCGCTCCAGGGGCGGTCGTAGACCTCGCCCGGCAGGTTCTCCGACGCCATCCACTCCCTGACCAAATCCTGCGTTCCATCGGTCGAGCCCGTGTCCTCGATCAACACGTAATCCACCAAAGGACGTACGCTCTCGAGGCAGCGCACGATAACCGGTGCCTCATTCTTCACAATCATGCACAAACCAACGGTTTTGCTCGTCATGTCTGGATTGTCATAAGTATGGATGGCGGTAGGCACGAATCGCCATACGCCTAAATCGTCATTGATCTACGCCCGATTGCACCGAGACCTGTACGGCGTCTCGTGCCCACGAGGGGCATTGACACCTTCGTGGTAACGACATGCGCCACGGCAGGAACCTATGGTGACCCTGACATATTGCAGGGTTTCAGGTGATCAGTATCGACAGCGGCGAGATGCTCCTTCGCCCACCTTCCACTTCTGACCGCTTGCGGCCCTGCAGTCATTTCGCGCCTTCGGCCTTCGCATGGCAGGGGTGCGACAGGGGATGCGCATTGAAGCGTGGGTCGATTTTTCGTTCGCTCGCCGTCGGTCTCGGTACGGCTGCCTGGGGCGCGTCTGCTTCCGCGGCAGATCTGACCCTGGCTGCCGATGCGCACGTCAACGCCACGCGAGCCACCACCAACTACGGCAGCCTCGCCAATCTCTACGTCGGCAACGGCAACACGGCGCTGCTGGACTTCGATCTTGGCTCTTTGCCGCCCGGCACCACCGCCGCGCAAATTGCGCACGCCTCGCTAACCCTGTTCATCAACCGCGTGAACGCCGCCGGCGCCGTCACGGTGGCGCCGGTCACCTCCGCCTGGAGCGAGTTCGGAGTGACCTACAGCTCCATGCCCTCCCTGGGGTCCGCCAGCAATAGTTTCACGGCTTCGCTCGCAGGGCAGTACGTCACGCTGGACCTCACCGCACTCGTACAAGGCTGGGTCAGCGATCCCTCCAGCAACAACGGGGTAGGGTTGAGCTCGACATCGGCGAACATTCTGCTGGATAGCAAGGAAAACGACCAGACCGCACATCCGGCCCGTCTGGACGTGACGATTACCTCCATGGGTGCCCCTGGCGCCATAGGTGCAGCGGGTGCCCCAGGCGCCGCCGGAGCACAGGGCATCCAGGGATTGCAAGGCCTTCAGGGCCCGCAGGGTCTACCCGGCGCTGCAGGACCTGCAGGACCGCAGGGCGTCGCCGGTGCCCCTGGCGCCCCCGGCATCATGGGTCCCATGGGTCAGGGGGGTGCGACGGGCACGACCGGCGCCACCGGCCAACAAGGGGCCGTAGGCGCACCGGGCGCACAGGGTTCGACCGGAGCCACCGGGGCCATCGGTCCACAAGGATTGCAGGGAGTTCAGGGCGCCACCGGAGCGACAGGGCAGCAGGGTTCTCAAGGCTTGACCGGGGCCACGGGAGCAATCGGTCCTCAAGGATTGCAGGGGGTTCAGGGCGCCACTGGCGCAACAGGCCAGCAGGGACCTCAGGGCGCAACCGGAGCCATCGGCCAACAAGGGGCTGTCGGCGCGACGGGCTCGACCGGGGCCACGGGAGCCATCGGTCCTCAAGGATTGCAGGGGGTTCAGGGCGCCACTGGCGCAATAGGCCAGCAGGGTTCTCAGGGCACGACCGGAGCCATCGGCCAACAAGGGGCTGTTGGCGCGCCGGGCGCACAGGGTTCGACCGGAGCCACGGGAGCCATCGGTCCACAAGGGCAACAGGGTGCCCAGGGTTCGACCGGGGCCACGGGAGCGATCGGTCCACAAGGCTTGCAGGGAGTTCAGGGTGCCACTGGCGCAACAGGACAGCAGGGTTCTCAGGGCACGACCGGCACCACCGGCCAACAAGGGGTTGTAGGCGCGCCAGGCTCCCAGGGCTCGACTGGGGCCACCGGGGCCACTGGAGCGATCGGGCCACAAGGACAGCAGGGTATGGAGGGCGCAACAGGACAGCAGGGCTCCCAGGGCGCAACCGGAGCCACCGGTGCTCCAGGTCCGCAGGGCATGGCGGGCGCGACCGGAACCACCGGAGCCACCGGGGCTACGGGCTCTCAGGGCGTCCAGGGCACGCAAGGAGCGACGGGTGTGACCGGTGCCCAGGGTGAAACCGGCGCCCAGGGCGTCACCGGTGCGACGGGCAGCACGGTTGGCGGTGAGTACGACGGAGCGGCAGCCTATTTTGCCGGTTCGGTGGTCGTGTACAACGGCCAAACCTACCTGAGCCTGAGTGCCAATAGTGGGGTCGTTCCGGGTTCAGACCCTACTACCTGGTCGCTCATCAGCACCGGCAGTAGCCCGGGGGCAACGGGCGCGACCGGGCCCACAGGTTCCCAGGGCATGCAGGGTATACAAGGCATACCGGGTTCCCAGGGCGCGACAGGACCGCAGGGGGCAACAGGTACCCCTGGCGTCCAGGGCGCGACCGGCCCCACCGGGTCAACCGGGGCCACCGGGGCCATCGGTCAACAAGGGACTGCCGGCGCGGCCGGAGCAACGGGCGCGATGGGTGAGCAGGGAGAGCAGGGGATTCAGGGTGCGACTGGCGCAACAGGACAGCAGGGTGTCCAGGGCGTCACCGGCGCAACCGGGGCACAAGGTCAGCAGGGCATTGCGGGCGCTACCGGGGTTACCGGTCAACAAGGGACTGCTGGTGCGCCCGGCGCCACAGGAGCGACGGGCCCGATGGGTCAGCAGGGACAACAGGGTGTTCAGGGTGCCACAGGCGCAACTGGCGCAACAGGACAACAGGGTACCCAGGGAGCGACAGGCGCAACCGGCGCCACCGGGGGGCAAGGTGCGCAGGGCACTGCGGGTGTCACCGGAGCCACCGGTCAACAAGGCGCTGCCGGTGCTACTGGCGCGACGGGTGCGGTCGGTCAACAGGGGTCCCAGGGCATTCAAGGCGCAACAGGCGCGACAGGACAACAGGGTACCCAGGGAGCGACGGGTGTCACCGGAGCCACCGGTCAACAAGGCGCTGCCGGTGCGACAGGCGCGGTCGGTCAACAGGGATCCCAGGGCATTCAGGGCGCAACAGGACAACAGGGTACCCAGGGAGCGACGGGTGTCACCGGAGCCACCGGGGCGCAAGGTGCGCAGGGCACTGCGGGTATTACCGGAGCTACCGGGACCACCGGTCAACAAGGCGCGACCGGCGCGACCGGCGCGACCGGCGCTGCTGGCGCGACCGGCGCTGCTGGCGCGACCGGCGCTGCTGGCGCGACCGGCGCGGTCGGTCAACAGGGGTCCCAGGGCATTCAAGGCGCCACAGGCGCGACAGGACAACAGGGTACCCAGGGAGCGACGGGTGTCACCGGAGCCACCGGTCAACAAGGCGCTGCCGGTGCGACAGGCGCGGTCGGTCAACAGGGGTCCCAGGGCATTCAGGGCGTCACAGGCGCAACAGGACCACAGGGTGCCCTGGGAGCGACGGGCGTAACCGGGGCGCAAGGTGCGCAGGGCACTGCGGGTGTCACCGGAGCCACCGGGGCCACCGGTCAACAAGGCGCGACCGGCGCGACCGGTGCTGCTGGCGTCACAGGCGCAACAGGACCACAGGGTGCCCTGGGAGCGACGGGCGTAACCGGGGCACAAGGTGCGCAGGGCATTGCGGGTGCCACCGGAGCTACCGGGGCTACAGGTCAACAAGGGGCTGCCGGTTCCACCGGTGCCACCGGTTCACAAGGACAGCAAGGCATTCAGGGCGCCCCAGGCGCAACAGGACAACAGGGTGCCCAGGGAGCAACGGGCGCAAGCGGAGCCACCGGGGTGCAAGGTGCGCAGGGCATTGCGGGTGCCACCGGAGCTACCGGGGCTACAGGTCAACAAGGGGCTGCCGGTTCCACCGGTGCCACCGGTTCACAAGGACAGCAAGGCATTCAGGGCGCCCCAGGCGCAACAGGACAACAGGGTGCCCAGGGAGCAACGGGCGCAAGCGGAGCCAC